>NZ_JAJNJE010000004.1:0-309743 GCF_022386035.1 Mammaliicoccus sp. O-M54 | reverse complement strand
GATTGGTTAAGCCAATCACTCTGAAGTACTTTCAGTACTCAATTATTGGAATTAACGTTGACATATTGTCATTCAGTTTTCAATGTTCATTATAAAATAATTTGGAGCGGGTGATCGGAATCGAACCGACAACATCAGCTTGGAAGGCTGAGGTTTTACCACTAAACTACACCCGCTTAGCTATATTAAAATTGATGAATGGTGCGGCCGAGAGGACTTGAACCTCCACGGGATTTCTCCCACTAGGCCCTCAACCTAGCGCGTCTGCCATTCCGCCACGACCGCGCATGGTTTGCAGTACTCAATCAATTTGTTATTTAAGTGACTGTCATTAAGTATATTACATTAAGCTTACAATGTCAATACAAACACTTAACTTTTTAATGTAATTTTACATTGAATAACTTGTCTTATTATTTGTTACGTTTCGTTCAAGCAACATTAACTATAATACGCCGGATCTTTTATTTCGTCAATGCTTTTTTATTAAAAATTTAAATAAAAAGTACTACACTCGCATATTTTTAGTGTAGTACTTTCCCAATTATTCTTTATGTTATATTTTTTAACTTTCCACCACATCGTCCACATCTATATTTACGTGTATTAACACGTTTAATACCTTTGAATTCTGTTTTACATTGCCCACATTGATATAAATAGTTAGCACGTTCTTCATAACTTTGAACAGCTTTACAAAATCGCGGTGCACCTACTTCGTTACTTAAATCTTTGAATGCTTTGTCTTTATGCTGGTATCCTTTACCTTCTAAATGTAAATGATAATGACAAAGTTCATGTTTGATAATATCTATAAGAGCTTCAACACCAAAATGTTCATATTGTTTCGGATTAATTTCTATATCATGACTACTTAATAAATACCTTCCACCAGTTGTTCTTAACCTTTTGTTAAATACTGCATTGTGTTTAAAAGGCTTATTAAAATATTCCGTTGATATATTAGACACAAGTTCTTGAAGTGCCTTATTGTCCATTAGGGTCTATCATAGTTAATGACACTTTTTGTTTTTCTTGGTTTACATCTAATACCCAAACATCAACTATATCTCCTACACTTACAATATTCATAGGATGCTTAACATATCCTTTAGATAATTTAGATATATGAACAAGACCATCTTGTTTAACACCTATATCTACAAACGCACCAAAGTCTACTACATTTCGTACTGTACCACTTAAAGCCATATTTGGTTTTAAGTCTTCCATAGAAAGAACATCTGATTTTAAAATTGGTGTTTCGAATTCATCTCGTGGATCTCTTAATGGTGCTATTAAAGAAGCAATGATATCTTCAAGTGTCGGTATACCTATATTTAAGGTTTCACTTGTATCTTGTATATCTAATTTATTTAGTTTTTCTTTTAATATATCAGAACCAATATCTTCTTTTTGTAAACCAACATATTGAATCAACGCATAAGCCGCTTCATAACTTTCCGGGTGAATAGCTGTTTTATCAAGTGGTTCAGTTCCATCTAATATTCTTAAAAATCCGATACTTTGTTCAAATGTTTTATTCCCTAATCTTGGAACTTTAGCTATTTCTGAATGATGTGTAATAACACCTTTTTCTTCTCTAAATTTAATAATGTTATTTGCAACTGTATTGCTAAGACCAGACACATAGCTTAGTAATGATGGAGATGCTGTGTTCACATCAACACCAACTTGGTTAACGGCAGTTTCCACGACGAATTTTAAAGTTTCACTTAGTGCTTTTTGATTTACATCATGTTGATATTGACCAACACCGATTGATTTAGGATCTATTTTAACAAGTTCACTTAATGGATCTTGTACACGTCTACCTATAGATACAGCACTTCTCTCTTCAACTTTAAAATCAGGAAATTCTTCTCTAGCTATATCTGAAGCTGAATAGACAGAAGCCCCCGCCTCATTAACGATCACAAATTGGCAAGGTAAGTTGTGCTTTTTAATCATTTCAGCTACAAATTGTTCTGATTCTCTACTTGCTGTTCCGTTACCAATCGCAACTAATTCAATGTTGTGTTTCTTGATCATATCTGCAAATATCTTTTCCGCTTGATCAGTTTTAGATACTAGAGGATGAGGATATATCACATTTTTATCAACAAACGAACCATATTCATTAATAACTGCTAACTTACAACCCGTTCTGTATGCTGGATCTAGTCCTAGTATTTTTTTACCTTTTAATGGTGCTTGCAATAAAAGGTTTTTTAAATTCTCAGAGAAGATCTCAATTGCATGTTCTTCAGCTTTTTGTGTTAATTCACTTCTAATCTCTCTTTCAATAGAGGGTAAGATTAATCTTTTCAAGCTATCTTGAATAGCTTCATTAATGACTTCAATATGTTTATGTTCTTTTTTCACAAATTGAGTTGTTAAATAACTTTCTAATGACGCTGTATCTATTTCGAATCCTACTTTCAATATACCTTCTGATTCTCCACGGTTAATAGCTAGCACTCTATGAGGTACTATTTTCTTAATCGGTTCTTCATATGTATAGTACATTTCAAAGATATTTTTCTCATCTTCAGCTTTCTTTTTCTTCTCAGTCACTAATTTACCTTGTCTTTCAACACTATTTAAAATGTATTTACGGTATTTAGGCTCATCTGAAATCATTTCAGCTATAATATCTTGTGCACCTTTAATGGCATCTTCATGAGATGTAACTTCTTCAGTAATATATTTTGAAGCTTCTTCAACTAAATCAATATTAGAAGTACCTTCAAGTATCCATTTAGCTAAAGGTTCTAAACCTTTACGTTTTGCTTCTGTAGCTCTTGTTTTTTTCTTTTTCTTAAATGGTCGATATAAATCTTCTATTCTTTGTAATTTAGTTTGTTTTAAAATATCATTTTTTAAGTCTTCTGTTAATAAACCTTGTTCATCAATTAATCTGATGACTTCTTCTTTTCTATTATGCAAGTTAAGTGCATATGTATATTCATTTTCAATTTGTTTAATTTCAACTTCATCAAGTCCACCAGTTAATTCTTTTCTATATCTTGCTATAAAAGGCACGGTATTCTTATCTTCTAGTAATTCTAGTACAGTTTTAATTTGTTTTTCTGTAAAAGGATGATTTTTCTTTATGATTTCTATTAGTTCTTGATTCATAATTGCCTCCTAAAAATGGTTATATTCTATTTTAACATAAATAGAATATAACCATTTTTGATTTTAAAAAGAGACAGAAACATTTGAAATGTTTCTGTCTCTCCTAATATATTATTTATTTCATTGCAGCTTCTTTTAATTTCTTTATTGCTGTTCTTTGAAGTCTTGAAACATGCATTTGACTGAGACCTATTTTTTCGCCGGTCTCTTTTTGACTTAAGCCCGTAATAAAGGTGTATTGAATTATTTCTCTTTCTCTATCCGTTAAAATAGGCAGAATTTTTTCTAATATCATTCTTTTTTCTGTTAAATCATAACCTTCTTCTGATTCTCCCATAATATCCAACAACGTAACGGTAGATCCGTCTTTATCCGCTTCGATAGAATGGTCAACACTTAAGGCATTATAACTTTGACCCATTTCCATTGCTTCTAGTACATCTTCTTCTGTTACTTCTAGTCTATTTGCAATTTCAATAATTTTAGGTGACCTTCCTAATTCATTAGTCAATTCTTCATTTGCCTTTTTTATTTTAGGGCCAATTTCTTTAATTCGTCTAGGTACATGTACACTCCAAGTTTTATCTCTTAAATATCTCTTTATCTCACCAATTACAGTTGGAACTAAAAATGCTTCAAACTTTCTTTCAAATGAAACATCGAATCTTTTTATAGCGCCTAATAAACCAACCATACCAACTTGAACAAGATCTTCATGATGTGCTTGGCCTTTAGAATATTTATATGCTAAAGATTCTACTAATTTCTGATAATGTAATACTAGCTTTTCTTGAGCTTCACTATTATCATTTTCTTGGTAATCTGCTATCCAAGCATTAATGTCTTCTGGAGAAACTTCATTATAAACTTTGGACTCTTCCGTCATGTGTTTGCACCTGCTCTTTAGATAAATACTTTGTCATACTTATTGTAACACCAGCATCTTTTTGGACACTTACTTCATCCATTAATGACTCAATAAGAAATAGTCCTAATCCACCTTGTCTCAAGAAATTGATATTATCACTTTCTTGGTAAGGTCCAAGCACTTTTTTAGCTTCTTCATAATTAAAGCTTTTACCCGAATCTGATACAATGATTTCTATTTTATCTTCAAATACAAGGTAACCTATTAATATTTCACCTTCAACTTTATCACTATATGCGTGTTTCACTGCATTTGTTACCGCTTCTGACACTGCAATTTTTGAATCTTCAATATCTTCATATGAAGCACCAGCTCTATTAAACACGCCAGATAATGTTAATCTGACAAGTCCAACATATTCTGGAGCTGCAGGGAATCTCATCTCTATATAATCATAGTTAGATGTCATCTCATTATACCTCCGTTCCTTTGTTGACATGCATTAATTCTTTAAGTCCTGTAATATCAAATAATCTCTCAATTCTATCAGATACACCAAGCACATATAGTGATTTATCATGTTCATTGAGTGATTTTAATGTGCCAACAAATAAACCTAAACCAGTAGAATCCATATAACTTACGTTCTCCAAATTAACATGTATATCATGTGTTCCTTTTTGTCTAATCGGTTGTAATACGTCTTGAAGTTGAGGCGCAGTGTACACATCCAATTCTCCGCCAACTTTAATTTCATAGTAGTTTTCATGTTCAGTAGTTTCAATGTTAAGATTCATTCCTTGTTACACCCCTAAATGTATTAGACTTTCATCATTTATTTTTACCCGTTTTTAAAATGTTTAATCTTATTTAACACATCTTAAATATTTTTAACTTACAACTATTTAACTCTTTTAACAATTAATATCGTTAAATCATCTCTTTTATTTGGATTCTGTAGTTTGACTAGTTCTTCATACAAGATTTGGACAATGTCTTGCGGATGTAGTTGTTTGTACTCATCAATCATACTTAATAAATCTGTCGTTTTGATAAATTCATTTTGTTGATTGCGCAATTCTGTTACACCGTCAGTAAACACGATAATCATATCTTGTAATTCTATTTTTATTTCACTTTGTTTATAACGTGTATGTTTATTAACACCGAGCACAATACCTCGTTCAGACATTTCTTCAAATTCTCCAGTCTGACTTCTATATATGTATCCAGGCTCATGTCCTGCAGAACTATAATAAAGCATGTTATTAATTTCTTCATATAGTCCATAGAACATTGTCACAAACATATTTTGATTAACGTTCTTTTCCACAACTCGATTCAAACGTTTCAAACCGTCACTCGGCAATTGCGAATGGCCATATGAGTCCATACCAAATTTAATCATACTCATCGCTAATGCTGCCGGTATCCCTTTACCGATAACATCAGCTACTGCAAAACTCATAGTTCCGTCATTATGATCAATTAAATTAAAATAATCTCCACTTACTTTTTGTGCTGGAACAGAAATTGCCCCAATTTGAATACTATCAAATTGAGGGATTTGAGGCTTTAGCATCGTTTGTTGCAAGCTAGACGCAACTTCCATTTCTTTATCATGAATTTTAATTTTATTTAATAACTTCTTGTAATCACGGTATGTAAAGCCATAGCCTATCATGACTTCTAAAAGAACATCAAATGAACGAATGATTTGTTCTTTAGTCAGTTCTTGTTCCTGTTCCATAATATTTACATGTAATTGTACTATCTCCTCTGGTGAAACATTATCTTCAATGGCTTCAGTTGAAAATGTTTGGCAAGATGATAAAATTTCGTCATCATTTGTTTGAACATAATCAAGTAATAATTGAAGATACTGTTGTTTCTTTTGTTCTGACACGAAGTCACCTCGTTTCAAATATACTAAAAAAGCTTTAGGTTAATCCTAAAGCGGAAGACGTTTTAAAGTAATATTGATTCTTTTAAAACAATTTCATTATGTATTACCTAATGTATCAAATTTTTGTTGCAAAGTTAGATTGAGGCTGATTGCAATAGCAGTATCAACCTCTTTCATCTTTGCATCAGATAAATATGTTAATTTTTCTTTTAAGCGTTTTTTATCAATAGTTCTGATTTGTTCAAGCAAAATTACGGAATCTCTGTCTAATTTATATTTCGCTGCCTCAATTTCTACATGAGTGGGAATTTTGGCTTTATTTATCTTACCAGTAATTGCTGCAACAATCACAGTCGGGCTGTATCGATTACCTGTATCATTCTGGATAATAACGACTGGTCTTGTTCCCCCTTGTTCAGAACCTGTAACTGGTGAAAGATCTGCGAGATATACATCTCCTCTTCTCATTTATTCACCTTGCTGAGAGGCTATATGCGATTCATTTGAATCACAAGCTTCACATTCACAATAGTATGCTTCAGATGCAAGGGAGAGATTTAAATCGGCCATTGAACGATAGCCTTCTTTCAGTGTTTGTTCTAAACTTTGTGTACGATTTTGCGTTAAAGATGTCATAACAAATACCTCCAGATAAAATAAATGTAAATTTTGTTGATTAAGTTATTAATATCATAACAAATGTAACTCTATTTGACTATGCTATTTTAATAATTCGTTCGTAATTTCAACATTTTCACCATCATGATAGATACGTGGTAATCTCTTTTTCAAGTTACAAAGTACTTCATAATTAATGGTATCCTGTGCTTCAGCAATTTTTTCTGCTGATTGTTCCGAATCAACATCATTATCCATGAGAATGACTTTATCACCTGTTTGAACATCATCTGGAACTTTAATCATCGTTTGATCCATACATACTCTACCTATGACGGGACAATTCACACCATTTACATTCACAAGTGTATCTTGCATCTTTCTTAAGTAACCATCTGCATAACCAATTGGCAATGTGGCTACTTTAATACGTTCACCAGCAGTAAATGTTGCACCATAACTCACTGTTTCTCCTGGTTCTAAATATTTTGTTTGAACGACTTCTGTTATTAATTGCGCAGAAGGCTTTAATTTTAAATTAGAAATTTCTTGAATATATTTTGATGGATAATATCCATATAATGAAATACCAAACCTAACAGCTGTACAAATAGATGCATCATATCTTAAGGCACCTGCTGAATTTTGAGCATGTATATATTCAGGTGTTTGAGAAGACTCTACAAATTCTTCAAATAATTCATATTGTTTTTTAGAAAAATCATTTGGTTCGTCTGCAGAAGCAAAGTGTGTATACACACCTTCAAATATAAGGCGTTCATGCTGATCTATTTTATGAACGACATGTTGGTAAGTTTCAATATCCTTCAATCCGATTCTACCCATGCCTGTATCTATTTTTACGTGCATCCATAAAGGTTTATCAGAATCATCATCTATTGATTCTATTGCATCATCTAACCATTGTTCTGATGGAACGGTTAATGCAACTCTATGTTGAACAGCTTTATTAATATCTTTAGTATTAATAACGCCGAGTACTAATATTTTAGCTTTAATACCATGCATCCTTAATTCAATTGCTTCATCTAATGTCGCAACTGCAAAGAAGTCTACACCTTCATTCATTAAATATGTTGCAATTGGCACACTTCCTAAGCCGTAACCATTTGCCTTAACGACTGCCATAATCTTCTTATTTGGATGAAGTCTTCCTACTGCTTGATAATTTTCTAGTATTGCCTTTAAATCGACGTTGATATAAGTTGGCCTATAATATTTTTCGGACAACAGCAAGGCACCTCCTCTTATAATATTTGTATTTTATCATATAGAAATCAATCTTGCTTAATATTTTCTATAATCACAATGGCTTCTGCATAATGTTTTGTGTGTGTAATGGACGGATGAACACGGTACCCTTCACAAATGATTTCTGGTTTTCCATTTTCATCTGGTAAACAATTAATCGAATGAAAGCCGTATTTTTTACCAATACCTGTACCCATCGCTTTACTAAATGCTTCCTTCACAGCAAATCTACCAGCGATGAATTCGACTTTTCTTGATTCTAATTTAATTTTGCTAAAAATATTTATTTCATCTTTTGTTAAAATTTTATTAACCATTTCTGGTCGTTTCGTATACCAATCTTGTATACGTTCTATTTCGACTAAATCTATGCCGACACCTTGAATCATCGTTAACACCTTCATTTTCACTGATTAAAATCATTTTTCAATTCTATTTTGTATCGCGTGTTTAATACGATTTGCCTTATCTTTATTTAAATATTGAATCGTTCGATTTCCTCCAGCTGTGGACAACGTAATATTAGCCAGGTTAAACTTTCTCATTATGAATCCTTCATATAGATCAACATTTTGAATTCTACCCATAGGTATCGTTGTTTCTCTAATCATAAAAATACCTGATTTAATGTTTATTTCATCATCATTTATTTCATACCTGAAATTTCTATACATGTAATAAGGCTCGATGATTAAACCATATATAGCTATTACCAAGATGAGCACTACTGGAATAAGCAGAAACCATTTTGAAGCTGTCGTCCACCATAAATTAAAAATTACTGTCATGATGATTAATATGATGATGAGTATTGAAATTGTAATGATCGATCCAATACGTTCAACGACCATTCCCTTTTTATCCATTCTATATCTAGGAAGCATCTACGTGACCTCCTTTATCTTTATACCATTTATAAATATTTAACGTATCTTGTTTATTAATAAATCTTAAGCCTTTAGACAACATACCATTTCCATATGCTATTTGAATTGTGAAATGTGCAATATCTTTACGTTTAATAATTGGATTTTCATGTAATTCAAAAGTTAAAATCTTATTTCTATTCGCCCAAATTGTTGTATATTCAAACGGTGTTGCATTCAGTATGACAATTGAGTCGTCATAAATTTTATATCCAGATTTCAACGTAATGATACTTGCATAAAATAGCATAACCAAGAATATTACTAATCCGATTATCCAAGTATAAGACCATAAATATATTTGGATAGGTATAACAATTAACAATAAAATAATTGTCGGGATGAACACTCTTCTACGAATACCTTGTTTAGGTAAGCCTTTTTTAACGGAATGAAACTGAAATTGCGGAATAATATCTTCAAGTAATTGATATGCTTCTTTCTTCTTCATAAATGGCAAGATTGTAACAGTTCCTACATCAGTATCTTCTCCATTTTCAAAATGTCCATCTGAAGTAATAATCGCTGATATTTTAGTGTATCCGATCACTCTTCTGAATATAGATTCTTCTTCTTTTAATGCTTGTATTCTTCTAATTGGAACGGTACGCTTTTGAACAGTTAACAAACCATATTTAACCGTTAAAAGTTCCCCATCAAATGTTAATTGATATTTATAATTTTTAATAAATACAATGAGAGATCCAATGACATAACTCAATATAATAAATAAAAGTGTAATTGATATGATAACAAATGTTAAATTAACAACTTGATTAATCAGTGGACTGATGTAATCCTCGATATCGATTATTTGTGTGAAAAATCCAAGTAATGAGCCAAGTGCCGCAAATACAATCAAAATACCACCACTTGTAAAACTCATCTTCAATAAATCTTTAGTTGATAATCTAAAGAACACAACTTCTTCTTTTTCATTAATAACATCATGTTGATCAGAATCAGACGACGTTCCATGTTCGTCGTTTAACTCATTTTCACTTTGCTCTTTATTTTTAATAGCATATTTTCTTTCCTTTAAATATTTTGAAAGACTATCACTTTGAGACTTCGTAATTGTATCTAATTCAATACCATCACTCGGTGTTTTAATACTTAAACTCACGCCACCTAACAACTGATGTACAATATTTTGAGAAGTATCAACAGACTGAATCCTTTCAATATTTAACTCTTTCCGATTTTTTGAAAAGACACCCCAAGTCATAATCAATTGATCATTCTCAATCCAATAACGTGTATTGTAAATCTTAATTGCTTTAAAAATACTACTTATAAATGAAAAAATTAATAGAACAATTGGAAATGTAAGGTCCCAAAAATTATCAAGTCCGCGTGTTATAACAATAAACACAGCTATTATTAATGGAAATACATTTTCTTTTAAACTGGCTAAAAAGCCACTAACATAAGATATTGGATGTAATTTTTGAGGATCAAACATCATCAGTCACCTCTTTAACCTTAGTCATGATATTTATTCTCGTTTGGTCAGCTATCTCTCGGTTGACCATTGGTAACACTTCTAAATTACCTGCTGTTATAACAACGACAAAGTAAATATTAAATAATCTTGAAATTGGTCCGTGCTTTATCGTTACATATTGAATTCTGTCATAAGGTTGTACAAATCGCTTTTGATAATAAAGCCCGCTTTGTACTTCAATATACCGTTCTCCAATTTCAAACGATGTTCTTTTAAGTCTTATGATCGGACTTATAAATCCTATCGCAATGATCAACAGTCCAATCGGTGTCACAATATAAATGAGAAATGTCCACCAATCATATTTATGCCATAAAACTACAAATACACTGTACAAAACTAAGATAACTATGACATTTATAATATGATTTACATACTCATATTTTATAGACTGTTTTGGCATTTTGTGTTCGAGTATTGGTTTATACATATAATCTCCTCTATCGTTCAATTTACGTGTATTATATCATAAAAAAAGTGTGCGTAACCTTAGAGATTACACACACTTCTTGTTTAGTTTTTATTTTGAATGCTCAGCAAATGTTCTACCTGAGAATTGTTTTTTAGAACGTTGTTTGTTTGGTTTATTGTTTTTACCTTTGTTACGGTCAAATTGATTGTTTTTATCATTACCGCGACGTTTGTTGTTTTTACCATCAAATCTAGTTCTAGATTTACCACGTGAGTTACCACCACGGTTACCTTGTTTGCCTCTATGATTAGACTTTTTAGATAATGGTTTTTCAAATGTTAATTGAATTTCTGCATCGTTGTTAGAAGTAATTAACTCTTGTAATAATGCAGCAACTAATTTTTGGTCACCGTATTCTTTAATTAATGATTCAGCAATTTTTTCAATACGGCCTTCGATTGGACTTTCTACCCAACCTTTAACTTTATCTTTAACATCTGATTCTTTAGCTTTCATAACCTCACCTGGTGTTGGTGGACGTAAAGCGCTCATTTGACGTTTATTAGCTTTTTCGATTTGACGGATATAATCCATTTCGATTGGATTTACAAATGTAACGGCAACACCTTGTTTACCCGCTCTACCTGTACGACCAATACGGTGTGTATAACTTTCAGTATCTTGAGGGATATCAAAGTTATAAACGTGACTTACGCCAGAAATATCTAATCCACGAGCTGCAACATCTGTAGCTACTAAAATATCGATTTGATCATTTTTGAATTTTTTCAATACTTCTAAACGTTTAGCTTGTGTAATGTCACCGTGTAAACCTTCAGCGCGGTATCCTTTAGTGATTAAAGCACTTGTTAATTCGTCAACACGACGTTTCGTACGACCGAATACAATTGCTAATTCAGGATTTTGAACATCTAATAAATTCGTAAATGTCTCGAATTTTTCTAATTCTTTAACGATTGTGTAGAATTCATCAATTTGTGGATCTGACAATTCGTTAGACATTGTTTTAACAATTTTTGGACTCTTCATGAATTTTTGAACTAATTCTTGAATAGCTTTTGGCATTGTTGCTGAGAATAGTAATGTTTGACGATTTTCAGATGGAAGTTTAGACATTATAAATCTCATATCATCTATAAAGCCCATGTTCATCATTTCATCTGCTTCATCTAAAATCAATGTAGAAATTGATTCTGTTTTTAATGTTCTTCTATTTAAGTGGTCAATCACACGTCCTGGTGTACCTACTACAATTTGTGGACCTTTTTTAAGTGATTTGATTTGTCTGTCTATTGGCATACCACCGAATACAGTTACGACACTTACGTTTTGTCCTTTACTAAAACTACGTAATTGCTCTGCCACTTGGTTTGCTAATTCACGTGTTGGTGCAAGAATCAATGCTTGTACACCTTGTTTATCTGCTACTTTATCAATTAATGGAATACCAAATGCACCAGTTTTTCCTGTTCCAGTTTGTGCTTGTCCTAGCACGTCCGTACCTTGTAATGTATGTGGAATACTTTCGATTTGTATTGGTGTTGGTTCAGTAAATCCCATTTTGTCCAAAGCATTTAAGGTAGCTTCAGAAATACCTAATTCTTTAAATTTTTGCAAAATAATTCTCCTTTTATATAGTTAATTCATCTCGTCTTTTTTATTCAACTTCTATATACTACCACCCTTTTACCAATAGCGCAATGCGATTAAATCGTCGTTTACATTTAATTTTCATAAACAAAAACATAATAAAACTGCACTAAAAAGGGATTTAGTACAGTTTCACTTCTTTATTTATTTTTAAATATAAATTTTTCAACTTCATAAAAAACTTTATAATTTACTTTTGATAAACATATTTCATGTGGTCCTTTATCAATTTCAACTAGACGTGCATGCTTTATTCTCTTCACTAAGTTTCTCGATTTCTCTATTGGAACGAGACCATCTATTGTGCCATGTATAATTAACGTTTTCGCCACTATTTGTTCTGGAACATATAGCGCACTTTGCTGTAATTTTTTAAATGCCACAAATGATTTATAGTTTATTTTGATTGTACGTCTCACCATAAAATCAAGAATCTTCAAATCTGCATATCTCATATTATTGATAAATGCATATGGAGACTTAACCAAGTATTGTATATTGATATTTTCAAAAGCTGGTGCAATTAACACTAATTGATCGGGTTGTTTAATTTTAGCTAATAAACCTGCAATAATGCCACCCATTGAAAATCCAATAACAATGACCTTATCTGCTTTCTTTCTTAATATTTCATATGATTGTTTCGCTCGCTCAAACCACATATCTTCATTTGTATCTTTAATCAATAAATTTAAGCCATGTCCTGGGTATTCCGGCGCTTCAAGTATAAAATCATAGCGACTACTCAAATATTCAATTAATGGTAATAACTCATAACGACCACCTGTATAACCATGTAAAAACAGGATACCTACTTTCATGTAAGCGCGTTAATAATCGTTTCGAGTGACATACCTCTAGAACCTTTAAACAAAGTGATAGAGTCTTCATTTAATTGATTTTTTAAATAGTCTGTGATTTCCTCTTTATGCTCAAAGTGATAAGTTTCAGGTATATATGCTTTCGCAATATTTGATATATGAGCCGCTTCTTCACCATATGTGATTAACGTTTGTATAGCTTTATGTTCTAAATAATAGCCAACTTGCTCATGCATCTCTTGACTCATTTCGCCTAATTCTAATACATCCGCAAGAATAAGTGTCTTATCCGTTTGTTCCATATTATGCAGTGTATCAATTGCTGCTTTCATACTTGTTGGACTTGCATTATAGGCATCATTAATGAGTAAACCATATTGTTCAGTTTCAATTCTTTGCATGCGCATATCCGTTAATACAAGATCATCTAGAGAACTTTGAATAACATCTTCCGTTACACCTAAATGTTTAGCCACTTGAATTGCATATGTGGCATTTTTAACATTGTGTTCTCCTAATATATTTAAATGATAAATGAAATGACTATTATTCAATTGAAAATTGATGCCATGACTTGATGATTGATTCGTTTTAATAATCACATCATTATCATTCGCTACCCCTACAGATAGTTTGTCATGTTTCATTTCAGATACGAAAGGTTTAAGTAATGGCTCATCACCATCGTATATGAATAGTCCTTTATCTTTAAGACCTTCTGTAATTTCAAATTTGGCTTTTGCAATACCTTCTCTAGAACCTAAATCTTGCATATGAGACTCACCAATGTTCGTGATAATGGCAACATCAGGTTCAGCTAAATGTGTTAATTCACTAATTTCACCAAATCCACTCATACCCATTTCTAGAATGGATACTTCAGTATCTTCATCTAAGTCTAGTATCGTCAATGGACAACCAATCTCATTATTATAATTTCCTTGTGTCTTCTTAACTTTAAATGATTTATTCAACACACATTCAACCATATCTTTAGTTGTTGTTTTACCATTTGAACCTGTAATTGCGACAACTTTAGGATTTACATATTTCAAATATGCTTTAGCTAAACTTTGTAATGCTGCTAAAGTGTCATCAACAAAAATAATAGGTCCTTCTGGCGGATTTGGTACGTCTTTTTGCCAAAATGATGCACCTGCACCATCGTCAAGTGTTTGACGTACAAATTTATGACCATCTACATTTTCACCTTTAAATGGTATAAACAAATTTGATTTAGCAATTTTTCTTGAGTCTATGCATGTACCTTGAACAACGACATCAAGATATTCGTCTTGAATGTCACAATCAACCCATTCTTTAATTTTACGTAAATTAATATTCATTCTATTTACCCTCAGTCAATTTTATATTTGATATTCTTCTTGTTATCGTATCGTTCAATAGCAAGTTCAATTAACTTAGTTATAAGCTCTGTATAGCTTAAGTTCATGTTCTCCCATAATAATGGATACATGCTGTATTGTGTAAATCCTGGCATTGCATTTGTTTCATTAATATAAATTGTATTATCTTCTGTTAAGAAGAAGTCTGCTCTTACCAATCCAGAACAATCTGTTGCTTTAAAAGCTTCAATAGCCATATTTCTTAAAGTTGTTGCTGTTTCTTCATCTACATCAGCAGGTATTTGAAGTTTAACTTTGCCATCTTTATATTTAGATTTATAATCATAAAATTGTACATCTTTAATAACTTCACCAGGTAAAGTTGTTTCTGGGTAATCATTACCTAATACGGCTACTTCAATTTCTCTAGCATCAACACCTTGTTCGATCACAAGTTTACGGTCAAATTGAAATGCTTCTTCAATACCAGAAATTAATTCTTCTTTATTCGTACATTTACTAATACCAACACTTGAACCTAAATTTGCTGGTTTAACGAATACAGGATATTCAAGTTTATTTTGAATAAGCTCCACTATATTATGTTCATATTTCTCGTATTCACTTTTTAAGAAACTTACATATGGTAATTGAGGTAATCCTCTGTGAGCGAATAAATGTTTCATCACTAATTTATCCATTGAACTTGATGCTGCAAGCACACCATTACCAACATAAGGAATATCCAATACTTCAAATAAACCTTGAATTGTACCGTCTTCACCGTTTGGACCGTGTAATAATGGAAATACTGCGCTATATGCGTTGCCATCATTACTCGCTTCTAATAATTTAGATATTGGTGTTAATGATTCACTTGATAATTTTAATTGTTCAATATCTTCGACTTTTCCATCGATAGATTGGTCGCTTTTAATCCAATCCCCATCATTTGTAATATAAATGATATCAATTATGTATTTAGATAGATCAACTGCATTGATCACATTTTGAGCCGTTAAAATTGATACATCGTGCTCTGCACTTTTCCCACCATATATAATGCAAATATTTTTTTTAGACATATATAAGCCTCCAAGTAGATTATTAGCCTATATTTTATCATGTTTTTAGCTATTGTTGCACGTATCAACATGACTATTTTAAAAATAACGCTTTTCTGAATAGCAAAAATGTATCACTTTATGTACAATCAAGTTATAATGAAAATTATGAAATTTAGTGTTAATTAAAGGAGTCTTTTAATGGAAACTTCTACTCGTACATTAAATAAATCGTTTCTAGAAAGAATAGATTGGCGATTAATTACGATTATTCTTATCTTATTTGGAACGAGTTGTTTAATAATCAATTCTGCAATGTCTGGCGGACAATATGAAACAAACTTTTTACTTAAACAAGTCTTATACTATGTGCTTGGTTTTATTTTAGCCATTGCCTTAATGTTCATATCTCCAAAGACACTTAGAAAATATGTTTGGGTTATATACATAATTGGAAACTTATCATTAGTTGGACTATTAATCCTGCCTGAATCTAGCTTTACACCTATTATTAATGGTGCTAAAAGTTGGTACAGACTAGGACCTATCAGTATTCAACCATCTGAGTTTATGAAAATCATTTTAATTATTGCGCTAGCTAACGTTATCTATCAACATAATAGATTTACTTACAACAAATCATTATCAAGAGACTTTAATTTATTACTAAAAATTGGATTAACTTCTTTAGTACCAATGTTATTAATACTTTTGCAAAATGATTTAGGAACAACACTTGTATTAATTGCGATCATTCTTGGTATCGTTGTTGTTTCAGGCGTAACATGGAGAATACTCGCACCAGCATTTATCGCCCTATTTGGAATTGGTTCAAGTATCATTTTATTAATGATTTTTAAACCAAGTGTGATTGAGAAAGTTTCAGGTATTAAGACGTATCAATTAGGACGTATTAATTCTTGGCTAGATCCGTATGCATACAGCTCAGGTGACGGATACCATTTAACAGAATCCTTAAAAGCCATTGGTTCTGGTCAAATATTTGGTAAAGGTTTAAATAACGGTGAAGTTTATATTCCTGAGAATCATACTGACTTTATTTTTTCAATCATTGGTGAAGAATTTGGATTTATTGGAACGATGGCTGTACTGATTATTTTCTTAGCGTTATTCATACACTTAATTAGAATGGCAACAACGACACGTCATCCTTTTAATGTTGTATTTATAATCGGATACTTATCATTCGTACTATTCCACGTTGTACAAAATATCGGTATGACCATTCAATTACTACCTATCACAGGTATCCCATTACCATTTATAAGTTATGGTGGATCAGCGTTATGGTCATTAATGGCAGGTGTTGGTATATTACTATCTATCTATTACCACGAAAAAGAGAAATTTACTGAATCAGACCAAAAAGCCGACATATAAAAAACCGCATCCTCAATTTGAGGACGCGGTTTTTTAGTTTACCAATTTATTTCAACTTGTTAGTTGCGACATTCGGCAAACTACGCATTATTTCTATTCGTGACTTAGTTTCTGTTATGTTTACGCCTAATGATGATAAAAGTTTGACCACATTCTTTACCTTTGACTTAGGTTGATTCATGGGTACCACCTCTTATTCAATTTAATTACCTTAAGTTCATTCTACTCTAAATTAAGTAGTTTGACTATAGTTCATTCGGCCTATATTGTTATTTTTTTGTTTAATTTGTTATTTTTTTATAATAATTATATGAATGATAACTTAAACAACTTCATATCCAGCATCGAAAATAGCATTTTCAATATTATCGATACTTGCAGGATCTTCGTATACGACACGTACTTGATTATCATCCGGACTAGCGACAACTTCTTTAACACCGATTAATTGACCTACTGATTCCTCAACTGCTTGTTTGCAATGTCCACAAGACATACCTTCAACATTAATGATTTGTTCTTTCATTTATAACACTCCTATATATTTAAATGATATTTTAATTGATGCCATTTCATAATCATTATATGCATATGTTTTAGAACGGTCAAATACAACCTTTTCAATTTTAATTTAAATGTATTATACTAGTTTAAGATAAAGAAACGGAGGCATTGGTATGAACTACTTTTCATATTTTTCATTTGATTTTTCCATCATAGTATCAGTGCTACTTATTACAGCATTTATTCTGAATGTTGTGTTTGGATTTATTATCATTTTCTTAGAACCAAGAGAAGCTGGTGCGATTTGGGCTTGGTTGCTAGTGCTTTTATTTGTTCCGATATTAGGATTTATACTTTACCTACTATTTGGGAGACAAATTCAAAGAAAGAGTATTTTCAACTTAGATGAACAAGATAAAATAGGTCTTGAGCACATCATAAATGAACAAATCAAAGCAATTGATGAAAATAATTTCGAAATTGATAAGCCTGAAATTTCTAATTATAAGCATCTGATTCATATGTTGCTTTACAATAACTCAGCCTTCTTAACAACTGATAACAAAGTTGAAATGTTTACAGATGGACATGATAAATTCGATGCACTTATTGAAGATATTAGAAAAGCTGAGTCATATATTCATATTCAATATTATATCTTTAAGAAGGATAACTTAGGTAAAAAGATCTTATTTGAACTTGAAAAGAAACTTCAAGAAGGTTTAGAAGTTAAAATGTTATATGACGACATGGGTTCACGTAAATTAAATTTATCTTCATTTAAGAAATTTAGAGCTCAAGGTGGAGAAGTAGCAAGTTTCTTCCCTTCCAAACTCCCACTCATTAATTTTAGAATGAACAACCGTAATCATAGAAAGATTGTTGTGATTGATGGAAAAGTTGGTTACGTAGGCGGCTTTAATGTCGGAGATGAATATTTAGGTTTAGATAAAAAATTTGGTTATTGGCGAGATACGCATTTAAGATTAGAAGGTGACTCAGTCAATGCATTACAGCTTAGGTTTATGTTGGACTGGAACTCTCAATCTACACGTGACAAGATGCGCTATGAATCCAAATACTTCCCTGATGTTGAGTCTGGCGGAAAAGTTGGTATTCAAATTGCATCAAGTGGTCCCGATGAAGAATGGGAACAAATCAAATATGGTTATTTAAAAATGATATCAGAAGCTAAAAAGCATATTTACATTCAAACACCATATTTCATTCCAGATTTATCATTTTTAGATGCGATAAAAATAGCTGCCCTTTCAGGTGTAGATGTTAATGTAATGATTCCTAATAAGCCCGATCACCCATTTGTTTATTGGGCAACATTTGCCAATGTCGGTGAATTAATTAAAGCAGGCGTTAAAGTTCATATATACGAAAAAGGCTTTATACACACGAAGATGGTAGCCATAGATGATGAAGTTGTAAGTATTGGTACAGCAAACATGGATAATAGAAGCTTTGTATTAAACTTCGAAGTTAATGCCTTTATTTACGACGAAGAAATCGCAAAGAATTCACGATTAGCTTATGAGAATGATATGACGCATTCATCATTATTAACAGTTGAAAGATATGAAAATAGAAGCACGTGGATTAAATTAAAAGAAGGTATAGCACGATTACTATCACCTTTACTATAAATTCTAAACAGGTAGAAGAGATGATTGTTCAAACTTTTCTACCTGTTTTTTTAAGGAGAAAGATATGAATAAAGAACAAATTATTAAAGAAGCAGAATCATTTGTTAGTACGTTACACCAAAATGATACGACTGGTCATGACTTTGAGCATATTCTAAGAGTAAGACATCATGCTCTAGATATTGCACAGTTTGAGGACGTGGATTTATTCGTAGTTGAATTAGCAAGTTTACTACACGATGCTGTTGATAAGAAATTATTTAAAGATGCCGATACAGCGTGGCAACAACTTTATCAATGGATGAATGACATGGAGTTAAGTGAAGCGATTCAAACAGAGATTACCCATATTCTAAAGTATGTTAGTTATAACGGTGGTAAAAATGAAGGTAAACTTACAAGCTTAGCAGGAAAGATCGTTCAAGACGCAGACCGTATTGACGCAATTGGCGCGATAGGAATAGCCAGAACATTTCAATATGCCGGTCATTTTAAAGAACCTATGCATATCTCCTCTCAACAACCGCGTAATTTAAATGACCTACAAGAAGGTCAATATCATGATGAACCGAATACGGCAATCAATCATTTTTACGAAAAATTATTATTATTAAAAGATTTAATGAATACTAAACGAGGCAAACAAATCGCTGAAGAACGTCATCTATTTATGGAAAACTTTTTAGAACAATTTTATCAAGAATGGGATGTAATTAAAAAAACAAACTAATCACAATGATTAGTTTGTTTTTTGGTTTTATTTCTTTTTCTTTTTATTAGATACGAGTTTAGCTGGTTTCTTCTCTTTGTTAGCTTCTTGTTGATTTCTTTCATGTGCTTCAATGATTGGTTTCATTTCTTCTTCAACTTTGTTGTTATAGAAGACATTACCTAACCATGTTTGAACAACTAAGAATGCACCACCGACTGCCCAATATAAACCTAATGCAGATGCTGAAATGTATGACATCCAAATAATCATAATTGGAGAAATAAACATCATCATTCTCATCATATTTTTCTGTTCATCTGGAACATTCGCATACTTCATAGAAACAAATGCTTGTAATGCATAAATGATACCTGCAATGATCGTAATAATTAAATCAGGTTCAGTTAAATTAAACCATAAGAAATTCGGATATTCTGTAATTCCGCCTTCAGTAGGATATTTTAATACATAGAATAATCCCATGACGATTGGCATTTGTATAACGATTGGTAAACAACCCATGTTCATTGGATTAATACCATGTTTTTTGTATAATGCCATCATTTCTTGATTGGCTGCCATTTTTTCTTCTTGAGTACGAGCACGTTTAACTTTTTCTTGAATTGCTTCCATTTCAGGTTTAGCAAGTTTCATTTTTTCACGCATTAACTTTTGATTCTTATACGTCTTCATCATAAATGGGAATAACGCAAAACGAACAATTAATGTTATAACGATAATAGCTAGACCATAATCGTGATTCAAATTTGTACCAAGCCAATGAATAACACTATCCATCGGTTTTACGAATGTATTATAAAAGAATCCATCCCTATTCTCAGGTTTAGAATAATCACAACCAGCTAGCACAACCATTACACCAAATAATAATGGCCATAAAGCTTTTTTCTTCATTTTTCCACCTCTATTGATATACTCACATAAAACTCATTCTATCATAGAATAGCGACAACATAAATCAATATATTAATTTTATCAAATATTTTTATACTGTTTATGAAAGCCCTTCACAGTTTGTTCAATATTTTGACTTTTCGCTATAGCAGAGATAACACTTACACCATTTGCGCCAGCTTTAATAAGTGGTTGTACATCAACTTCAGTAATGCCGCCGATTGCAACGATAGGAATATCTTGATTGATTTTTCTCATATTTTCAATCTGTTGATACCCACCTTCTTCTCCTGCATCAGCTTTAGAATTTGTAGAATGTATAGGTCCGGTTCCAATATAATCCACGTCAGATATATCAGATTGATCATATTCACTTTTATTTGCAACACTTAAGCCAATGATTTTATCTTTAAACTTATCTTTAAACTCAGATACATTTCGGTCATCTTGTCCAACATGAATACCATCAGCATTTAATTTAATTGCTAAATCTACATCATCATTGACGATAAATGGAACTTGATATTGCTTGCAAAGCTCAAATAATGATTGCGCAAGGGCTTCTTTTTCTGCCCCTTTTTTACTCGTCTCACCTTTTTCACGAAACTGAAACATCGTGATGCCTGCCTTTAAAGCTTCTTCAACAACTCTTATAAGATTACCGTCAGCAATATCTTGACTGCCTGCTATAAAATATACTTTTAACGTTTTTGGATCAAACATTTAGTTCACTTCTTTCACAATCTTTTTCTCTTTAACAATGTCTTCTGTTATAACATTCAGTTGATCTATAAACGAAATTTGGAATGTACCTGGTAAATGTGCACCAGGTTGTTGATATGCCAACTCACTTGCAATATTATATGTTGATAACGCTTCTTCTAATAAGTCTATTGTGATGGTATTTTCATGAGATAAGAATGCAGCAATTACCCCACCTAATAAACAACCTCCGCCAGTTACTTTCGTTAACATCTCACTACCATTGTGCAATTCGATGATTTTATTATGACATGCAATGACATCGACTTTACCAGTTATGATAATCGGTAGCTTTAATTGTTGATGTGCTTTTTTTGCAATTTTAACAGCATCAAGCGTATCATCACTATCTGTACCTTTCATAATTGTATCTTCTTCTATAAGCGCTAATATTTCTGATGCATTGCCTCTTATAACATCAACTACTTCATCATTTAATAATGTCGTACAAAAAGTCTTTCTTAATTGTGATGCACCAACAGCAACTGGATCTAGAACTACTGGAACACCATTTCTATGCATAATTTCAGCATATTGCTTCATATCATATGCTTTATCAGTCGTAATCGTACCTATGTTAAGAAGAAAAGCGCCTGCTGCTTTTGAAAATTCTTCTGCTTCTTCAGGTTCTTCACTCATTGCTGGACTTGCGCCTAATGAAATTAAACCATTTGCTGTAAAGTTTTTAACGACATCATTTGTATAACATACGATTAATGGACTATTTTCTCTAATATTTGTTAATTTACTCATAATCTAATCCCTCTATCTTTTGGTATGCAAAGTGGTTTACTGGACCTCTACCTTTGCCTATTTCAGGTGTATATTGAATAGCTAACGTAATAAATCTTTTAGCTACTTCTACCGCTTCTTCAATTGTATGACCTTTAGCTAATTCTGCTGTTATTACTGCACTAAATGTACAACCTGTTCCATGTGTATGCTTCGTATTGAATCTTTCACTTTTCCAACTTTTCACGCCATTTTCAGTAAATAAATAGTCGATTGCATCACCTTCCAGATGGCCACCTTTTATAACGACACCTTTAGATCCAATTTCATTTAAGAAAAATGCACCAGCTTTTTTAATTTCTTCTTCAGTTTGAATCTTAAATCCAGTAATATCTTCTGCTTCTGGAATATTAGGTGTAACGACTGTAGCTAAGGGTAATAATATTTCTTTAAGTTTCCCTTTCCCTTCATCATCCATTAGCGCATCACCACTTTTAGCAACCATGACTGGGTCAATAACATACGGTTTACCAGATTGTTCAATAAATGGTTTAATCGTTTGCATCATTTCTTCTGATGCAATCATACCTGTTTTGATAGCATGTGGTACTTCGTCATCAAAGACACTTTTTAATTGGCTTTCAATAACTTCAACAGGTAAATGGTAAACATCTTGTACACCTAGACTGTTTTGTGAAACGATACTAGTAGCAACTGCCATTCCATAAACGCCTGATGCATGAAATGATTTCAAATCTGCCATAATACCTGCTCCACCACTTGGGTCCGTTCCAGCAATCGTTAATGCTATATTCGGTTTTTTCATTGTAATCCACCTCAAATTTATATTTATAATTCTATTATTGATAACTTCATAAAAAATGACCTCTTTCATAAGAAAGAGGTCAATTAATAGTTGTAAAAACGTTCATCGACCACTTTCCTACGTTGGCATTATCCAAATCAGGTGTTAAGGGACTGAATTAATTCATCTCAGCCGAATGGCGCCCCTAGCAGTCACTCATATATTCAGTTTATTTAAGATTATCAAATAGACGTATTGTGGTCAAATTAAAAAATCGCCTAGGATATTTCCTAGGCGATTGGATAAATTAATTTATAGCCACTTTAGATTAAAGTGTATGGCTTACCACCATCCTTTAGCTTGACGGAAAGCAATAGCAGCTGATTCTGAACCGTAACGGTTTTTAGCGTAGTTTAACATACCTTTAGTTTGTGTAGCTACTGAACCTTGTCCCCATGCTTCTTTAGTTTGACCAAGACCACGGTATCCAGCTGGGTTAACTGCATTTGGATTACCACTTGATTCTGGTAATACAATTGCATTCCACATAGCTTCTGAACCACCAGCAGCTAAGAATTGAGCTTTAGTAGATCCACCAGTGCTAGCTGTTGAAGTTTGAGTAGTTCTAACTTTTTGAGCTGGCGCTTGGTATGATTGTTGAGCTGGTGCTTTATATGTTTGTTGTGCTGGTGCTTGGTAAGTTTGTTGTGCTGGCGCTTGGTATGATTGAACAGGCGCTTGGTAGCTTTGTTGTTGAGCTGGAGCTGCAACTTGTTCTTGAGTTTGTTGAACTGGCGCTTGTTGTGCTACAGGCGCTTTAGCTGGCTCAGCTGATTGAGCTGGAGCTTGTAATGATAAAGTTTGTCCAACAATGATTAGATCTGAAGATAAGTTGTTCCATGCTTTTAATTGAGATACAGTTACATCGTATTTAGCTGCGATTTTACCTAAAGTATCTCCTGCTACTACAGTGTATTCTGTAGTTGATTCTGAACTTTTCTCGTTAACCTTGATTACTTGGTTAGGGAAGATTAAGTTAGATTTTAAACCATTTTCTGCTTTAATAGCACTTACTGAAGTACCATATTGTTGTGAAATACTACCTAAAGTATCACCAGATTTTACTGTATGTGTTGCTGCATCGGCTGTAGCTGTTACCCCTGTAGTAACTGCAACTGCCGCAGTTGAAACTGCTAATAATTTTTTCATGATTGAATGTTTCCTCCTGTAAGGTTTTCACTTTTTATATGATTTTTACTGTTTAAACTATACCACTTATTTTTATGTCATAGGTTACAGCTATATGAAAAAATTACAGCTAATATTACAGTTAGATTACGTTAATTTTCAGACAATATTCTGAATATTAATCATTAAAACACCTTAACAAAGGCATTTATAAAGATTGAACAAAATTAATTATCAGACAATTTGTCATATTCATGTAATTTTTTAAACAATTACTTGTAATTATGTATACTTGCTGCCCTACAGCAAGACAGCAAGTTTCGGAATTTAGAATCAAGAATATTTATTTTCGGAAGTATTTCTATAAACAGTTTTTATTGAAGTTTAATGCTACGAGGTTGTTACTTTTGATGCATCAGCATCAGGAGTTTGTTGTTCAGTTTCTTTAATAACGTCAACGACATTATGATATTCGCTATATAACTTATCATCTAAGTTATTTTCACCATTTTCTTTAGCTAATGCTTCAGCTCGTAATTTTTCTTTTGCTACTTTAGATGAAAGGTCACTAGCATAACTTTCAGCACTTTCACTAATTAATTCACTCATTTCCTCTTTTGTTTGAGGGATCGTTGATTTACTTGATGCAGGCATATTTAAGAATTTAATCGTTTCACATATAATTTCTGTTATATAGTGTTTCTTATCATCTTTAACATATGCTCTTGATTGAATTTGCCCAGTTAATGCAACAAGCTGTCCCTTCTTAGTATATTCATGAATATTATGTGCAAGTTTACCAAATGCTTTACATACAATAAAATCAACAGCAATCGTGCCATCTTTAGTCTTATATCCGCGTTCAACAGCTAAACAAAATGTAGAAATGATAATTTCGCCTTTCTTATAATATGCAGGGTCCTTAGTTAAACGTCCAACTAATACAGATTTATTTAACATATTCTCACCTCCTTATACTTATAATATAATGAGTCAATTTTTTCAGTCAAAGTCCGATAAATCATAAAATAAACACTTATTCTTCACTTTATTTTATGATTATTGTTATTTCATGCAAAAGTGCTTTATAATAGATAACAAAGTTAAACATTCGTAGATTTAACGATAAGGGGGATGTTTATGAAAACATTTAAAGCCGTACGCTTTCAAATTGTAGACGATGAACAGATTACAGAATATGAATTATTAGATGGTATCATTATAAATAAAGAAAATAGTGGTACAGGATGGCTACTAGAGATCTTAATTTCAGATATTCATTATGAACAAATGAAAGAATATCACGATAACCAAACCTTACTAGATACACGTGTCGTTATAACAAGACCTTCAAACGACCCAGCATTATTTGATGCAACCATCAAATACATAGAACAACTAGAAGATAAAATATCCGTCGTATTTGAATGTCATATCTATACATTACGACAAGTATATGCAGAACGATTATTAGAGCAACTCATAGATGAAGGCTTATCAGGAGATGAGCTTAAAACATCATTTAATAGATTGATGCAATCTAAACCAAAATTAAAAGACGAAAAAAGCAATATATAAAGAAAAATCTAGGACAGTTTGTGGTCCTAGATTTTTTGTTAGGTGTGTATTTGGATGTGTAACTATCATTATACTGAATTGTGGTAGTTAGAATGTTGTAACTTCCATTATTCTGAATTCTGGTAGTTAGAATACTGTATCTTCCATTATTCTGAATTGTGGTAGTTAGAATCCTGTAACTACCATTATTTCGAATTGTGGTAGTTAGAGCTCGCTAACTTCCATTTTTCTGAATTCTGGTAGTTAGAATCCGCTAACTTCCATTATTTCGAATTCTGGTAATTAGAACGTTGTAACTACCACTATTCCGAATTCTGGTAATTAGAACGCTGTAACTACCACTATTCCGAATTCTGGTAATTAGAACTCTGTAACTACCACTATTCTGAATTCTGGTAATTAGAATCCGCTAACTTCCATTATTTCGAATTCTGGTAATTAGAATCCGCTAACTTCCATTATTTCGAATTCTGGTAGTTAGGTGGGCGCTCTCTTAGAGACATTTCTCGGAATTCTGTCCCTAACAAAATCAAATCCCATTTATAAGCAGAAAAAAAGAGAAAACAGTCGCCTGTTTTCTCTTTTCTATTTATTGATCTACAATAGCAAAGCTAATTTCACAACTACATGCAACTTCTCCATCTACTGTTGCTTTTGCTGTTCCTTTTCCTATTGGACCTTTTATTTTGTTTATTTCTACTTCAAGTCTTAAAGTGTCACCTGGTGTAACTTGTTTTTTGAATCGACATTTATCAATTCCTGCAAACATTGCTAGTTTTCCTTGGTTTTCTTCTAAGCGTAGCATTGCAACTGCACCTGTTTGTGCTAATGCTTCTACGATTAATACGCCTGGCATTACTGCATAATCAGGAAAATGTCCTTGGAAAAATGGTTCGTTACCTGCTACTTGTTTAATACCTACACAACGTTTACCGTCTTCTAATTCTACTATTCTATCTAATAATAAAAATGGATAGCGGTGAGGTATAATTTTTTTAATTTCGTTAAAGTCATAAATAGTTTCCATTATGAGCTCCTTCCAGTTAAATCAAAGATGTGTTGCCAAGTTTCGGGATTAAACACCCCAAATGGATTATGAAGTATACCGTATCCAATCATAGTTCCAACAATAAATAATAAAATCATTAATACTAATAATATAAGTAATTTAATCCATAATGGAATGACACGATGCTCTACTTCCACTCCTTGAATTGTTTCTACTCTATTTCTTTGAAGTTTCTCTTTAATAGATTGATAAGTTGACTTTCTTTTTTTATCGTCAGATCTTGATGATTGTGTTTCAGCCATACTAAACCCTCGCTTTATCGTTTAACTTGCCATTATCATTGATGCGTTCAACATCTGCACCTAATGCTTTAAGTTTACCATGAAAATCAACATAACCTCTATCTAAATGTTTAAGTTCTGTAACGTTTGTATATCCGTCAGACACTAATCCAGCAAGAATCAATGATGCACCAGCTCTTAAATCTGTAGCTTTTACATCTGCACCTTGTAATTTACTATTACCTGTAATCATTGCACTTCTACCGTTAATGAAAATATCTGCATTCATACGTTTGAATTCTTCTACATGCATAAATCTGTTTTCAAATACTGTTTCAGTTACTTTACTAGTACCATTAGCTGTTAATAATAAAGCCATAATTTGAGATTGCATATCTGTAGGGAATCCTGGATGTGGCATTGTTTTAACATCAATTGCTTTAATTTCACCAGGTACTTGAACATTTAATCCATCTTCGATATCAGTAATTTGAACACCAGCTTCTTCTAATTTAGACACTAAGCTAGTCATATGTTCTCTAATTGCACCAATAACATTGACATTCCCTCTAGTAATCGCTGCTGCAATCATAAATGTACCAGCTTCAATTCTATCTGGAATAATAGCATGTTCTGCACCGTGTAATTGACTAACACCTGTGATTCTAATTGTATCCGTGCCAGCACCGTGTACTTGTGCACCCATTTCATTTAAATAGTTAGCTAAATCTACAATTTCTGGTTCTCTTGCTACGTTTTGAATTTCAGTTTTTCCTTCTGCAAGTACTGCTGCCATCATAATATTTTGAGTAGCACCTACACTTGGGAAATCTAAATAAATTTTAGCACCTTTTAAGCCATTAGGTGTTGTTGCTTCAATAAATCCGTTATGTAGTTCAATTTCTGCACCTAAAGCTTCGAATCCTTTTAAATGTTGTTCAATAGGTCTTGAACCAATTGCACAACCACCAGGTAAAGCGACTCTAGCATGACCTTCTCTTGCTAATAAAGGACCCATAACTAAAATACTTGCTCTCATCTTACTTACGTATTCATATGGTGCTTCGATTTTTAATGTATTTGATGCATCTATTTTTACAGTGTTATGATCTGCATCATATTCTATATCTGCATTTAAATGCGTAAGTACTGTGTTAATTGTATCTACATCACTTAATTTAGGTACATTCGTTAATACACTTTGACCAACACTTGGTAAAAGTGTAGCTGTTAATATTGGTAATACTGCGTTTTTTGCCCCTTCGACTACAACTGTGCCATTAAGACTTGCTCCGCCTTTCACGACGATTTTATCCATATAATTATCCTCCAAAAAACTTCACTTTTATTTATTTTACAAATGTATATATTTATTTAATACACATTTTTCTTGATTCATAAACATCACCAAAATATTATACTACTTTTTTGTTCTTTTTTCATATATTTATGTAATTTTTTCTTATTATTAGAATAGCAATCTTAATTGTAGCGAATATTGGAGTATATCTAAAATAAAACGACTTACAGCCGTACCTAATATGATAGATAAGATGATAATAAATGTTTGAGCTTGAGCAACATGATTTTTCTTAAAAATTTGTTCTAATCGTACGCCTTGGAGTGCCCAGAATGCTAAACATACACAGATGACATGTAGTAAAAGTCCGATAATACCTAATTGACCATAATATTCCATATTAACAACTCCTTCTAAAAATATAAGGCTGAGACATCACCTGTCTCAGCCTTATATTTTATCTAAATTTAGCCACTTCAATTCGATTAATTGCACGATGAAGTGCACGTTCAGCACGTCTAAAGTCTACTTCATCACGATTCATTTTCAATCGTTCTTCAGCACGTTCTTTAGAATTAATCGCACGGTCTTTATCTATTTCATCGGCAGTTTCAGCCGCTTGAACTAGAACTGTAACTTTATTAGTTCTTACTTCAACAAATCCTTCGGAAACAGCTAAATACTCCGTACCACTTGCTTTGTTTACTTTAACGTATCCTGTTTTCAAAGCTGCAACAGTTGGAATATGTCCAGCCATTACACCCATTTCACCAGTTTCAGTATGTAAAACAACAAGTTCTACTTCTTTTGCTGAGTAAACAGATCCATTAGGAGTGACAACATCTAAGGTAAATGTATTCATTTTCCATTCCTCCTAATTATTATTAGACCTCTACACCCATGTTTTTAGCATTTTCAAGAACTGCTTCAATACCACCGACTAAACGGAAAGCATCTTCTGGGATATGGTCATATTGTCCTTCTAGAATAGCTTTGAAATCTTGTACAGTTTGACTAACTGGTACGTATGAACCTTTTTGACCAGTAAATTGTTCAGCTACATGGAAGTTTTGAGATAAGAAGAATTGAATACGACGAGCACGTTCAACTGTTTTCTTATCTTCATCTGATAATTCATCCATACCAAGTATGGCAATGATATCTTGTAACTCTCTATATTTTTGTAACGTTTGTTGTACACGACGCGCAACATCATAATGTTCATCTCCAACAATTTCTGGAGTTAAAGCACGTGATGTTGAAGCTAATGGGTCAACGGCTGGATAGATACCCATTTCCGTTAATTTTCGTTCCAAGTTAGTAGTAGCATCTAAGTGAGCGAAAGCTGTTGCTGGCGCTGGGTCAGTGTAGTCATCGGCAGGTACGAATACTGCTTGGATAGATGTAACTGATCCTTTATTAGTAGATGTAATACGTTCTTGTAATTGTCCCATTTCAGTAGCAAGTGTTGGTTGGTAACCAACGGCAGATGGCATACGGCCTAATAATGCTGATACCTCTGAACCTGCTTGTGTAAAACGGAAGATGTTATCGATGAACAATAATACGTCTTGTCCTTGCTCATCACGGAAGTATTCTGCCATTGTTAAACCAGAAAGTGCAACTCTAGCACGTGCACCAGGTGGCTCGTTCATTTGACCGAATACCATCGCTGTTTTCTTAATAACACCTGAATCGCTCATTTCATAGTATAAGTCATTTCCTTCACGTGTACGTTCACCTACACCTGCGAATACAGAAATACCACCATGTTCTTGCGCGATGTTATTGATTAATTCTTGAATAAGTACTGTTTTACCTACTCCGGCACCACCGAATAGACCGATTTTACCACCTTTGATATAAGGTGCTAATAAGTCTACTACTTTAATACCAGTTTCAAGAATTTCTACTTTTGTAGATAAATCTTCGAATTTAGGTGCTAAACGATGAATTGGATCGCGACGTACGCTTTCATCAATTTCTTCACCTAAATCAATTTTTTCGCCTAATACATTGAAAACACGACCTAATGTAGCATCACCAACTGGTACTGAAATAGGTCTTCCTGTATCAGTAACTTCTTGTCCACGTTTAACACCATCAGTTGATGCCATTGCTATAGAACGTACAACATCATCACCAAGGTGTAATGCAACTTCTAATGCTAAGTCAAAGCTTGATCCGTCTGGACGTTCAACTTTAAGTGTTAAAGCATTATTAAGTTCTGGCAATTCACCATGTGGGAAGCGTACATCAATAACTGGCCCTGTAATTTGCGTTACTCGGCCTAATCCCATGTAAATTCCTCCTAATCATTATTCGAGTGCAGCTGCTCCGCCTACAATCTCAGTAATTTGTTGAGTAATTGCAGCTTGACGAGCTCTGTTATATTGTAATGATAATTCATCAATTAATTCTGAAGCGTTATCTGTTGCATTCTTCATAGCTGTCATTCTTGATGCATGTTCACTAGCTTTACCATCTAATAATGCACCATAAATTAAACTAATTGCGTATTGCGGTAAGATAACTTTTAAAATCGTTTCTTTATCTGGTTCAAATTCATAACCAGCCATCATACTAGAACCTTTTCCAGTATCTTCATCAGATAATGGTAAGATTTTTTTAGATTTAACTTGTTGTTCAAGCACACTCACGAAATGACTGTAGTAAATTGTTAACTCATCATAAAATTCTTCATTAAACAAGTCTACAGCTTTCTCAGTTAAGGCTTGTACATTTTTAAATGTTGGTTGGTCAGGTAAACCTACATACTCTTCAATGATGTTATATCCTCTAGCTTTGAAGAAGTCTCGGCCTACTCGTCCGACAACAATAATGCCGTATTCGTCACTATTGTTGTTATGTTTTTCTTTAATATCGTTAACGACATTTTTCAAAATGTTAGCACTATATGGTCCTGCAAGTCCTTTATCACAAGTAACAACTAAGTAACCAGAACGTTTTACAGGTCTTGTTTTAAGCATTGGATGATTAACATCTGTACTCTTAGAAGCAATAGCTGTTACAGCATCTTGAATCTTATCCATATATGGTTGAAATGCTTTCGTATTCTCTTCTGCTTTACGCAATTTAGAGTTTGAAACCATATTCATTGCTTTTGTAATTTGACTAGTCTTTTGAGTAGAAGTAATTCTACCTTTGATTTCTCTTAGTGAAGCCACAATTTCACCACCTTTTATTTAAAGCTTAATATTACTCTACATGAGATTTATTAAATACTTTTTTGAATGCATCGATTGCTGAAACAAATTTATCATCAGATGGTAATTGTTTTGTTTCACGAATTTCTTTAAATAGATCGCTTGCATTTGCATCAATCCAATTTAAGAATTCATCTTCGAATCGTGTAATATCTTCAACTGGGATATCATCTAAATGACCTTTAGTTAAAGCATATAAAATAACAACTTGACGATCTACAGTCAATGGTTTGTTTTGATCTTGTTTAAGTACTTCTACTGTACGTTTACCACGTTCTAATTTAGCTTTCGTAGCTTGGTCTAAATCTGAACCAAATTGAGCGAATGATTCTAACTCACGGTATGATGCTAAATCTAGACGTAATGTACCTGCTACTTTTTTCATCGCTTTAATTTGAGCTGAACCACCAACACGTGATACAGATAAACCAGCGTTGATCGCAGGTCTTACACCAGAGAAGAATAAGTCTGATTGTAAGAATATTTGTCCGTCAGTAATTGAGATAACGTTTGTTGGAACGTATGCTGAGATGTCCCCTGCTTGAGTTTCAACAAATGGTAAAGCAGTAATAGAACCGCCACCTAAGTCATCATTTAATTTAGCAGCACGTTCTAATAAACGACTGTGTAAGTAGAATACGTCACCTGGGTAAGCTTCACGACCTGGCGGACGACGAAGTAATAATGATAACTCACGGTAAGCTGCTGCTTGTTTTGTTAAATCATCATAAACGATTAATACATGTTTACCGTTAAACATGAATTCTTCTGCCATACTTACACCAGCATAAGGTGCAATGTATAATAATGGCGCTGGTTGAGCTGCTGATGCAGATACAACGATTGTATAATCTAAAGCACCATGTCTACGTAAAGTTTCTACCGCTGTACGAACTGTAGATTCTTTTTGACCAATCGCAACGTAGATACAAATCATATCTTCGTCTTTTTGGTTAAGAATTGTATCAATCGCAACTGTTGTTTTACCAGTTTGACGGTCACCGATGATTAACTCACGTTGTCCACGTCCAATAGGTACTAATGCGTCAATCGCTTTAATACCAGTTTGTAATGGTTCATCAACTGATTTACGATCCATAACACCTGTTGCAGGTGATTCTACAGGGCGAGTCTTAGATGTATTGATTGGACCTTGTCCATCCAATGGTTGACCTAATGGATTTACAACACGACCAATTAATTCTTCCCCTACAGGTACTTCCATAATACGACCAGTTCTTTTAACTTCGTCGCCTTCTTTAATACCTTCTGCAGGTCCTAAAATTACGATACCTACATTATTTTCTTCTAAGTTTTGTGCTAACCCTAAAACGCCAGTATGGAACTCTAATAGTTCGCCAGCCATAACGTCATTTAAACCATGAGCTAATGCAATACCATCGCCGACTTGGATAACTGTACCAACATCGGTAACTGACATTTCTGACTCATAGTTTTCAATTTGAGAGCGTAATAAAGCACTGATTTCTTCAGCTTTAATGGCCATCTATGTCACTCCTTAATATTATTTCATTTGTTGAAATGATTTTGCTAATTGATTTAAGTCATTCTGAATGGAACCATCGTATACTTTTGTACCTATGGAAACACGAATACCACCAATTAAAGAATCATTAACTTGATTTTCTAAAATAAGTTTTTTCAAACCTGTTCTTTTAATAAATGCTTTACCAATTTCGTCTAATTCTTCATTAGATAAAGGATACACAGATTCAACTTTCATTAAATCTTGGCTATGTACCTGATTGTATATTTTGCTAAAATCTTTATGAATTTCTGGAATTAGTGACAATTTACTGTTATTAGCAAGTAGGTATAATGTGTTTAACAAAGGTTTAGAAGCACCTTTAAATACATTGTCAACAAATTGTTGTCTGTCGTTTTTTGCTAATTTAGGATTGTTATCAATTGCTTTTAAATCACTAATTTGTTCTTTAACACTTTCTGCTACTTGAGTAAGTTCATCTAAGACGCTGTCTGTTAAATCTTGCGCTTCAGCTACATCATATAAGGCTTGGGCATATTTCTGACTAATATTCGCCATTATTTATCCCCTGCCTCTTTAATGTATTTTTCAACAAGGTCTTTTTGATCTTGTTCAGAGATTTCTTTATTGATTACTTTAGAAGCAATTAATACAGAAAGTTCTGAAACTCTATTATTAATATCTGCAATAGCTCTTTGTTTCTCTTGTTGAATTTCTGCTTGAGCTGATTGTACTAAGCCATTTGCTTTAACATTTGCATCATTAATAATTTGCTCTTGTTGTACTTTAGCTTGATGTTTAGCATCATCAAGAATTGTTTGTACTTCTTCTTGAGTTTTTCTTAATAGATTTCTATTTTCTTCTTCTAATTTCTTAGCGTTTACTTTTGCTTCATGAGCATCATAAATATCTTTATTAATAGCGTTCTCACGCTCATCCATAATTGATTTTAATGGTCCCCAAGCAAACTTTTTTAATAAGGCAAGCAGGATAATAAATGTGATCAATGTAAATAAGACTGTTCCCCATTCGACACCGCCACCTGCTGCTCCTAAAACTAATACGTTTTGATCCACTGCCAACTACACTCCTTTCACTGCAATTAAAGATGAATAACATCTCATAAATGAATGGCGAAATCCTTTTTAGATAGACTCCGCCTGTTCTAAAAATATTTTAGCTTATCGATTCATTACCATGAATGCTACTACTACTGCAATGATAGGAAGGGCTTCAACTAAACCAACACCGATAAACATGATTGTCATTAATGGACCACGTGCTTCTGGTTGACGTGCAACACCTTCTACTGTTCTTGATACGATAAGACCGTTACCGATACCTGCTCCTAATGCTGCTAAACCAATCGCGATTGCTGCTGCTAATACACCTAAACTCATTATAATTTTCCTCCTAGAAATAAAAATATTAATTGTTTTTTTAAATTATATATTAATGATCGTCTGCCACTTTATGGGACATATAAACCATTGATAACATTACGAATATGTAAGCCTGAATTGAACCAATAAATATTGAGAATCCTTGCCATACTATCGCTGGTAAAACTGCTCCGAACGCGCCTAAAACGCCTCCAGCTGCTAATGTTGCTAATAAACCAAGTAATACTTCACCTGCGAATATATTACCGTATAAACGTAGACCAAGCGTTAATGTTGAAGCAAATTCTTCAACAATTTTGAATGGCACCATAAATGCTACTGGTTGTACAAATGATTTCAAGTACGCGCCAGTACCACGCATTTTAACACCATAGTAATGTGTTAAAAGAACCATCAATGTTGCTAACGTTAATGTTACTGTTGGATCTGCTGTAGGTGATTTCCACCATAGTGTATGTCCTACAACAATTGAGAACGGTAATCCTAACATATTTGATACAAATATGAAGAATATAAGTGTAACCGCCAAGAAGTGAAATCTTCCTCCGTCTTTCCATGCCATATTGCTTTGGATAATACCTTTTACAAAGTCAAATACCCATTCAATAAAGTTCTGTTTACCAGTAGGTCTAATTTTTAGATTCCTAGTACAGACCACAGCTATTACAAAGACGATAACTGCAGAAACTAACAACATTAACATACTTGAAAGATTGAAAACTAAATCAAATCCTCCCAAATTGATGGACCACATAGGTGATTCGTGTTCCATATCTTCACCTCTTTTCACAATTTTAATTATTTAATCGAGACTTTTCAGTGATTTAAACATAATTAATACATATGCTATCATCAAACCAAATAAAATCCCGATAATATCAACGATTAGTGGATATTTAAGCCAAAAACAGCAAGCAACGATTGTCACAAGATATCTGACCCAGTTTCCTGTTGATAATTGTAATGATTCAGCATTTTTAGCTCGATTGAGGTAAACTTCCCATGAAAACAAGTTAACAGCTGATGCTATTGTTCCAATAATAAGTCCTAAAACGAACTCATGTTTCAAGAAGAAATACACTACAACTAGAATAATAATAAAGAAAATAAAATACTGTAAATAAGACTTAAAAAAGCCCTTTATATCAAACATTCAGCTGAAACTCCTTAGATAAGTGGCATATCTTTGAAAACCGTTTCATCACACAATTTTCATGATAATATAGTGGACTTATAGTGTCAATGCTATGACAAAAATAGAAAACAAATTTTTGTCATTTTTTTGTCACAGAATTGACACAAACCACCACTTTAATTATTTTGTTCTAAATGGTTCCGGTGCTTCTTTCAAAATATCAAAATAATATTTAATATTTTCACATATTCTCTTAGAAGCGAGACCATCCCCATAAGGGTTTTGAGCGATACTCATTTTTTCATATAATGATTGATCATTTAATAACGCTTTAGTTTCGTTATAGATGTTCTCTTCTTCTACACCTACAAGTTTTAATGTTCCAGCTTCAACGCCTTCAGGTCTCTCAGTCGTATCTCTTAAGACAAGTACTGGTTTACCTAATGAAGGTGCTTCTTCTTGAACACCACCTGAATCTGTTAAGATCAAGTGAGAATTAGCTGCAAAGTTATGGAAATCTATTACTTCTAAAGGTTCAATCAATTCTATACGATCATGATCACTCAATATTTGGTTAGCAATTTCTCTAACCTTAGGATTTTTGTGCATTGGATAAACGACAACAACATCTTCATGCTCTTCAACAATTTGTCTAACAGCTTTAAAAATGTTCTCCATCGGTTTACCAATGTTTTCACGTCTATGCGCAGTTAATAGCACGATGCGTTTACCTTCGTGACGTTTAATAATTTCACTTTCATAATCGTCAGTTACAGTAGTTGATAACGCATCTATAGCTGTATTACCTGTCACAACAATAGATTCGTCTTTTTTATTTTCCTGAAGTAAATTATGTTTAGACTGATCAGTTGGTGAGAAGTGTAAATCAGCAAGGCCCCCCGTCATTTGTCGATTCATTTCTTCTGGGAATGGAGAATATTTATTCCAAGTTCTTAACCCTGCTTCTACATGGCCGATTGCAACTTCATTGTAGAATGCTGCTAAACTGCCTGCAAAAGTAGTAGTTGTATCTCCATGTACCAATATCATATCTGGCTTAGCTTCTTGAATAACACTTTCAAGTCCACCTAATACTCTTGATGTTACTTCTGAAAGTGTTTGCCCTTGTTTCATAATATTTAAATCATAATCTGGTGTAATATCAAATGTTTCTAGAACTGAATCTAGCATTTCTCTATGTTGCGCTGTTACAACAACAATTGGTTGTAACTCCGGATCATTTTTTAATTCTAAAACTAAAGGTGCCATTTTAATAGCTTCAGGTCGCGTACCAAATATCGTCATAATTTTCTTCATTGTAATAAAATCCTCCTATTATCTATTTAGTGCCAAATAATCGATCACCTGCATCACCTAAACCAGGTGTAATGTATGCATGGTCATCTAATTTTTCGTCTAATGCAGCAATATAAATATCTACGTCTTCATGTGCTTCTTGTAATGCTTTAACCCCTTCAGGTGCAGCAATTAAGCCCATAAAACGTATTTTATTTGCTCCACGATTCTTCAATGATTGAATCGCTTCGATTGCTGATGCACCTGTAGCAAGCATAGGATCTACTACAATAATTTCTCTTTCTTCAATATCTTGTGGTAATTTCACAAAATATTCTACCGCTTCTAAAGTTTCTGGATCACGATATAACCCTACATGTCCTACTCTAGCAGCTGGAACGAGTTTCATAATACCATCTGTCATTCCAAGGCCAGCACGTAAAATAGGAATAAGTGCTAATTTCTTACCAGATAATCTTTGAGCGTTCATTTTAGTTACGGGTGTTTCGATTTCAACATCTTGTGTTTCAAAATCTCTCGTAACTTCATACGCCATAAGCATACCGACTTCATCGACAAGCTCTCTAAACTCTTTAGTGCCAGTTTTACGATCACGAATATAACTCAACTTATGCTGAATTAATGGATGATCAAAAACGTGTACTTTACCCATAAGTCTAGCCTCCAATAAATATTTATTTGTTGTAAAGTGGAAACTTAGAAGTTAGTGATAATACGCGTTCATGTGCTTCTTTTAATGTTTGTTCATCTTCTGGATTTTTAAGCACAAGTGCTATTATTCTACCTACTTCTTCAACTGCTTCCTCATCAAATCCGCGAGATGTTACTGCTGGTGTACCTAAACGAATACCACTTGTTACGAAAGGTTTTTCTTGATCAAATGGAATTGTGTTCTTGTTACATGTAATACCAACTTCATCTAAAGCATTCTCAGCTAATTTACCAGTAATGCCAAGAGAACCTTTAACATCTACACAGATAAGATGATTATCAGTACCGCCTGATACAATTCTTAAACCTTCGTCTTCTAGAGTTGCTGCTAATTTTTGAGCATTCTTAATTACTTGTTTTTGATATTCCTTAAATTCTGGTTGTAATGCTTCACCAAATGAAACTGCCTTACCAGCGATAACATGCATTAATGGACCACCTTGAATACCAGGGAAAATTGTTTTATCAATTTCTTTAGCATATTCTTCTTTACAGAAAATCATACCGCCTCTTGGTCCTCTTAATGTTTTGTGTGTTGTCGTTGTTACAAAGTCAGCATAATCAACAGGGTTTTGATGTAAACCTGCTGCAACTAAACCAGCGATATGTGCCATATCAACCATTAATTTAGCGCCAACTTCATCTGCTATTTCTTTGAATTTCTTAAAATCAATTTGTCTTGGATAAGCTGAAGCACCTGCTACGATTAATTTAGGTTGTGCTTCTTTTGCAACTCTCAAGATTTCTTCATAGTCAATTTGTTCATTTTCTTCAGAAACACCATACTCTACAAAGTTGTATAACTTACCACTGAAGTTAACTTTTGCTCCATGAGTTAAATGTCCACCATGACTTAAGTTCATTCCAAGTACAGTATCACCCGGTTCTAAAGCTACAAAATATACAGCCATATTTGCTTGTGATCCTGAATGAGGTTGTACATTTACGTGTTCTCCACCGAAAAGTTGTTTAGCTCTATCACGCGCTAAATCTTCAACGATATCAACGTATTCACAGCCACCATAATAACGACGACCTGGGTAACCTTCTGCATATTTGTTAGTTAATACAGAACCTTGTGCTTCCATTACTGTTTCAGAAACAAAGTTCTCTGATGCTATAAGTTCGATATTATTATTTTGTCTATCAAACTCTTTTTCCATTGCTTTGAAAAGTTCTTCGTCTTGCTTTTTAATTAATGACATGTACAATCCCTCACTTTTAAGAATTTAATACTTTGCTCTTTCGCCGCCTATTAATTTATGACGGCTCTTAGCTATTGTAACAATAGCTTCTCCAATGCGCTTAGTTTCAATTGATACAGGTACTGCGACGTGCTTTAAATGCATACCAATTAGTGTCTGACCAATATCAATACCTTTATCGCATTGAATGTGTTCAACAACTATTGGGTCTTTCATGTGTTGGTATGCATAAGTTGACAAACTACCTCCAGCATTGGCTTGTGGTACAACAGAAACTTCAGTCATTGTATAAGGATCAAATATTTCTCGCTCGATTGTTATAGCTCGGTTAATATGTTCGCAACCTTGAAACGCAAAGTGAACACCTGTCTCTTTATGTATAAAATCAAGACTTTCATATATAACCTTAGCAACATCAATCGAACCATCTGAACCTATCTTTGAACCTTTAACTTCTGAAGTTGAACACCCAATGATGCATAGTTCTTGATTTTTAAAAAAATCGATAGACTTCAGCTCATTCAACAATTGTTTTAAATCTTCTTTCATGAACAACCGCCTTCAATCTTGTCTATACGTCTTTGGTGCCTACCGCCTTCGAATTCACTTGTCAACCAAGTCTTGACGATGAGAAGTGCTAAACCTTCACCTATAACACGTTGGCCCATTGCTAATACATTAGAATCGTTATGTTGTCTCGTCACTTCAGCAGTAAAAACATCATGCACAAGTGCACAACGAATCCCCTTTACTTTATTTGAAGCGATAGACATACCAATTCCAGTTCCACAAATCAAAATTCCTTTATCAAACGTTCCATCTGCAACACTTTCAGATACTGGTCTTGCATAATCTGGATAATCTACTGACTCACCTTCATGTGTACCAAAATCTTTATATTCAATGTTCATTTCATCAAGTAATTGTTTGATTGCTTCTTTGTATTCATAGCCACCATGGTCTGCTGCAATAGCTACTTTCATCTTCCCACCTCCCAATTTGTTTATACTATAATATTATAACTTATTTTCTATGTGTGTTATAGCAATTCTGCAAATTATTTGAATTCTTAATTACTTTGTAATAAATCTTCAATTAGTGCTCGAAGTTCTTCGTAAGTATTTTGATAAATGATTTGAGATTGTCCGAAGGGATCTGAGACATCTCCCTTTTCGCCTCTTACGTATTGTTTTATTGAATGAATGTTCTGATGTGTAAATTGCGATTCTAAAATCATTTTATGAGATTCAGTCATAGTTAAGATAATGTCAGCATCTAAATCTTGCTCAGAAAATTGTTTAGCTGTATCAGGTATTGGCAAATCATTTTTAAAGATGATTTCCATTGATTGCGGAGATATTGGTGTCCCATCAAAAGCTGAAATGCCTCTAGATTGAATATTATATTCAGGTTTAATATCTTTGGCTATCGCTTCAGCCAATGGACTTCTACAAGTGTTGCCTGTACATACAAAAACTATTTTCACAATTCATCTTCTCCTTTAATATTGTGACCACTTGCTTTATCAATTCTATTCATTAATGCGATTGTATCGTCATTTCTTTCGTAGCCACTTATATAAATTTCATCAATGTTTGTCAGTTGATCTGCTATTCGCAAAGCATCATACAAATCGTGATGTGCACCTTTTATATCTGCAATATCTCTACCAAGCGGTATAAAAGTCATTTGTTCTGAGATTAATGGCTCAATACTTTTAGGACCTATTACTGCTATCTTTTTAGAAGTATTATCTGACAAACTCATTTGTTTTGTAATACCACCTTCTATTAATGTTACAGGTTGCGAAGGTGCATAATGTTTATATTTCATACCTGGTGCAATTGGTTTTTCCAAATCTAACTTTTCGTTAATGACACTGTTTGGCAGAACTTTATTAATCATCTCTATTGTTATAGAACCAGGTCGTGCAATTTTAAATGGATAACTTGTACAATCTATTACAGTACTTTCTATACCTTCATCAATATCTTCTGCTTGAATGATGCCATATATTCTTCCATCCAAGTCATGTTTAACATGTTCAAATTTAGTTGGCGAAGGACGTCCACTAATGTTTGCACTTGGAGCCGCAATTGGTAAATCCGTTAATTGTAGAACTGCTCTACCAACATGATGACTTGGCATGCGTACAGCAACAGATTGTAATCCACCCGTAACACGATCACTTAAAAATCCTGACTTGTAAGGCACAATAAATGAAATTGGTCCTGGCCAAAAAGCATCCATTAAAATTTCAGTTTCTTGAGATATATTTTGGGTGAAGTCATTTAATTGAGATTTATCATGTATATGTACGATAAGTGGATTATCAGACGGTCTACCTTTTGCTACATAAATTTCTTTAACCGCTTCTTCATCTTTTGCATTAGCACCTAATCCATATACCGTTTCAGTTGGTAAAGCAATCAATTTATTTTGATGATATCCTGCAATAATCTCATCGATTTGTGGATAACTTTGTAAGTTATGAACATACTTACGCACATCCCAAACATTTGTTTCCAATGCATTTCTTCCCTTCTTTAAAGCATTTATTGTATTAAAACAAAAGTTATCCACACAACGTGGATAACTCCCGTTAAATGTGCATAACTTCTATTGATTATTCCAATTAAATTGTATCATACGATTGTTTTGATTTATATCTTGAATGATTTTTACATGTTCAACATTCACATGGGTTTCAATAAAGTCTTTCAATAGTTCACCTTGTAAATGGCCAATTTCAAAAATCACGAGTCCATTATCCGACATAACGTGTTCTAAATTTAGAATAATATCTTTATAGATAGCTAAGCCATCATCTTCTGCAAATAAAGCTAAATGTGGTTCATAATTTAAGACAGTATCAGACATTTCTTTTTGTTCTTCATATGAAATGTACGGTGGATTGGAGACGAGTACATCCACTTTAATATTTTCTTTAATTAGTGGTTCTAAAGATTTACCTTGTAGAAATTCTATCGGTGCTTCAAGTATTGATGCATTTGTTTCGGCAATTGATAATGCTCCTGCACTAATATCAGTCGCGATAACTGATAAATCAGGTCGCTCTTTTTTCAGTGTAATTGCGATAGCTCCTGTACCCGTTCCTATATCACATACGACTACTTGCTCGTTCTGAATCATTTGTAATGTTTGATAGACAAGTTCTTCTGTTTCGGGTCTCGGTATTAATACGTGTTGATTTACTTTAAACTTTCTACCATAAAATTCTGCGAAACCTGCAATATATTGTACAGGCTCACCTTCATACATACGTTCTCTACTTTTTAAATAAGCTTCCAAAATATTAGCAGGTACATTTTGATTTAAATTCATGGCAATTTGTGTTCTAGACATGCCTGAAATATCCTCTAATAACCAATCAGCACGAGAGGTTTCAAACCCTCGTGCTGATAATCCATCATAAGTTTCATTTAGTAACTGTTGAAAATTATAATTGGCCATTATTTAATTCTTCCAATTTTTCCGTTTGTTCATGTAACGTTAATGCATCGATAATTTCGTCAACTTTACCTTCCATAATTTGATCTAACTTTTGTAAAGTTAATCCAATACGATGGTCAGTTACTCTGTTTTGAGGATAGTTATACGTTCTAATTCTTTCTGAACGATCTCCTGTACCAACAGCTGACTTTCTTTTTTCAGCGTATTTAGCATTTTCTTCTTGAACCATCATATCGTAAACTCTGGCTTTCAATACTTTAAATGCTTTTTCACGGTTCTTAATTTGAGATTTTTCAGATGATGTTGCAACAATACCAGTTGGTAAATGCGTGATACGTACAGCTGAGTCTGTCGTATTGACGTGCTGACCACCAGAACCACTAGAACGGTAAGTTTCAATTTTTAAATCTTCAGTTCTAATATCAATTTCAACATCTTCAGCTTCAGGTAATACTGCAACTGTTGCTGTAGAAGTATGAATACGTCCGCCTGATTCAGTTTCTGGTACACGTTGTACACGGTGTGCACCATTTTCATATTTAAGTTTACTGAATGCACCGTTTCCTTGAATTGAAAAGCTGACTTCTTTGTAGCCACCATGGTCACTAATATTCTCTTCAACGACGTCAATTTTGTAGCCATGTGCTTCAGCAAATCTTGAATACATTCTGAATAAATCACCTGCGAAAATAGCCGCTTCATCTCCACCCGCTGCACCACGAATTTCCATAATAACGTTCTTATCATCGTTAGGGTCTTTAGGAATAAGTAGGAATTTTAATTCAGATTCTAATTCAGGTACTTGTTTAGTAAGACTGTTAATTTCTTCTTTCAACATGTCTTGTTCTTCTTTATCTGTTGTTTCGTTTAACATTAATTTAGCATCTTCAATGTCACCTTTAACAGATTTATAAGTTCTATATACATCAACTGTCTTTTGTAAGTCAGATTGTTCTTTTGAATATTTTCTTAGCTTGTCTGTATCCGAAACGACATCTGGATCACTAAGTAATTCATTTAATTGTTCATATCTATTTTCAACAATTTCTAATTGATCAAACATTTATATCACTCCTTATTTCAGTTCTAATTATATGATGATCTCTACATCTTGGTTCATAACTTTCGTCTGCCCCAACTAATATAATCGGGTCATCAATATGTGCTGGTTCACCATTTATAAGTCTTTGTGTTCGACTTGATGGAGATCCACATACTGCACATACCGCTTGTAATTTTGTTACAATTTCTGCAACTGCCATCATTTCAGGCATTGGTTCAAATGGCACACCTTTAAAGTCCATATCTAACCCAGCTACAACAACACGATAGCCTTCTTCTGCTAACTTTTGTGCTACGCTTACGATTTCATTATCAAAAAATTGGACTTCATCTATTCCAATAATATCGATGCCTTGTAAATCATATTTTAATATTTGACTAGAATGTTCTATGCTGATTGCATCAAGCTGATTTCCATTATGAGATACTACAGCTTCTTCACTATATCGATTATCAATAGATGGCTTAAATACTTTTACATTTTGTTTCGCATATAAACCTCTTCTCAGACGTCTAATAAGCTCTTCTGACTTACCACTAAACATACTTCCGCAAATACATTCTATCCATCCGGAATGGTAATTTTCGTACATATTACTTATCCACCTTTTTCAACATAATCGCTTAATTATATCATATTATTTTTACTTATTTATTAATTTTTACAAAAAAAAGCACCCTTTATAAAAGGATGCTTGATTCGCTTCATAATTAGTTGTTTGATTTGAAACCAAATTTTTTGTTGAAGCGTTCCACACGACCATCCGCAGATGCGAATTTTTGACGTCCTGTATAGAATGGATGTGAATCTGAAGAGATATCTAAACGGATAACTGGGTATTCGTTTCCATCTTCCCATTCCATAGTTTCATTTGAAGTACGTGTTGAACCACTTAAGAATTTGAAGTCTGTAGTTGTATCTAAAAAGATAACTTTATTATACTCTGGATGAATTCCTTGTTTCATTTTTTTCAGCTCCTTTGCCCTGAACCATCTGGAACAGAGTTTATTTGTGACTTATTCACTCAATACTTACATATTATATATGTTGAAGAATTAAAATGCAACCTTAAATTTATATAATTGGTTTACCAGTCTTCGCACTATCGACCATAGATTTTCTTAAGACTTCAAAGAATTCTTCATTAGAATCCGTGCGTTTTAACTTTCTAATAAATCTTTCAGAGAAATCATTTGAATCAGTAAATAAATTACGTAGTTGCCAAATCATTTCAAGTTCTTCTTTATCTAATAGCAATTCTTCTTTACGTGTTGAACTTCTTCTAATATCAATTGCAGGGAATACTCTCTTCTCAGACAATTTACGATCTAAATGAAGTTCCATGTTACCTGTACCTTTAAATTCTTCATAAATCATATCGTCCATACGAGAACCTGTTTCAACTAATGCAGTCGCTAATATTGTTAAACTTCCACCCGCTTCAATATTTCTAGCAGCTCCGAAGAAATGTTTAGGTCTATGAAGTGACGCTGGATCTAAACCACCTGATAATGTTCTACCACTTGGTGGTACAACTAAGTTATATGCTCTAGCTAATCTTGTTAATGAATCCATTAAGATGATGACATCTTCACCGATTTCAACAAGACGTTTAGCTCTTTCAAGTAGTAATTCAGCCACTTTAACATGATGTTCTGGCGGCTCATCAAATGTTGAGTTAACGACTTCAGCTTGTTCAACAGAACGTTCAATATCCGTTACTTCTTCTGGACGTTCCCCAATTAATAATACAAATAATTTCGCTTTTGGTTGGTTAATTGCAATAGCATTTGCAATTTCTTTAAGTAATGATGTCTTACCAGCTTTAGGTGGTGCTACAATCATTCCACGCTGTCCTAGACCTATTGGCGTAATTAAATCCATGATTCTAGTTGAATAATTTTTACTTGTAGTTTCTAATTGGATACGTTGTTGTGGGTATAGAGGAGTTAACGCTTGAAAGTGTGGTCTTTTTTTAACTTCTTCTGCATTTTGATCATTTACAAAGTCAACTTGTAACAATCCGTAATACTTTTCATTTTCTTTAGGTTTTCTAACTTTACCAGTTACTTTATCACCTTTTTTAATTTCAAAGCGTCTAATTTGGCTAGCAGATATATAAATATCTTTTTCACCTTTAGAATAGTTAACAGTACGTAAAAAGCCATAACCATCAGGTTGAATATCATCTAAGATACCTTCCATATAATAGTTGCCGTCTTTTTCCATTTGAGCTTCCATAATTGCTAAGACAAGTTCTTTTTTATTTAATTTACTATAATTTGTTATTCTTAGTTCTTTTGCCTTTGATGTTAATTCTTTAGTTGTATAGTTCTTGTATAATTCGTGAAACGATTCATACTGAGGACTTGTTCTAACTCTTTCAGCCATATTTATGACACCCATTTCTTAAAAATCTCATTCATTTTTATCAGATTTATAATCTGCCTTTAAACTATAGCATTTTTTTATGAAGATGACAAAATAAGTTATATATAAATTATGTTAAAATATTTCACTTTTTTATTCAATTATAACTATCATATAAAAAGACTGAAACATCGAAATGTTTCAGTCTTAAAAATATATTGTATTTTGTAATTTTACTATTCTTTAAAATAACCAGGAATTGCTTTAATTTCTAAGAATTCTTCAATTCCATAGTCGCCCCATTCTCTACCAATACCTGATTGTTTATAACCACCAAATGGTAAATTAGGTTTTCTACCTGCGTCATTAATTTCTACAGTACCTGCTTCTAATGCTTTAGCAACTTCTCTTACACGTTCTAAATCTTTACCATATACATATGCTGCTAAACCATAAATTGTATCATTAGCAATTTCAATTGCTTCATCTAAGTCTTTATAAGTAATAATTGTACCTACTGGACCAAAGATTTCTTCTTGAGCAATTGTCATATCATTAGTTACATCAGTAAATAATGTTGGTTTAACGAAGTAACCTTTTTCAAGACCGTCTGGTTTACCAACACCACCATGTAATAATGTTGCACCTTCATCAATACCTTTTTGAATATAGCTTTGAACTGTATCAAATTGTTTTTTAGATACAACTGGACCAGCATCTTGGCCAGCTTCTCTAGGATTACCAACTTTAACATTTTCAATTGCTTTTTTAGCTGCTGCGATAAATTCATCTTTAATACTTTCTGGTACTAATGTACGTGTACCTGCTGTACAAACTTGACCAGTATTTTGTACGAATTTAGCAACTGCACCTTTAGCAGCTTCTTCGATATCAACGTCATCTAAGACTACTAATGGTGATTTACCACCTAGCTCTAATGATACTTTTTTGAAGTCTTTAGCTGAGTTTTCCATAATTTTTCTACCAGTTGGACCTGAACCCGTAAATGACATCATACGTACATCAGGATGTGAACTTAATGGATCACCAACACTTTGGCCATCACCATTTACTAAGTTGAACACACCTTTAGGCACGCCAGCTTTTTCAAATATTTCAGCTAAAATAATCGCTGCAAATGGTGTTTCTTCAGATGGTTTTAAGACTACAGGTGAACCTGCAGCAAATGCACCAGCTAATTTTAATGACGTTTGGTTAGTTGGGAAGTTCCATGGTGTTACTAATCCAGAAACACCGATAGCTTCTTTAATAACTAAATCATCACCACGACGTTCTTCAAATTGAATTGAATCGATCGCTTTACTTGCTTCTCTAAAATGATTTAAGCCCATTTGATAATGAACAGATTCTGATTTTTCAATTGGTGAGCCAAGCTCATCCGTCATAACATCTATTAAATCTTCTTTTCTATTTTCATATTCATCTGCAATTCGTTCTAATAAAGCTTTTCTTTCTTCTAAAGAAGTATTTCTAAATTTCACGTACACTTTTTTAGCGGCAGCTACAGCGTCATCAACATCTTGTTTGTTACCTGCAGCAATTTTACCCATTACTTCTTCTGTAGCAGGGTTAATAACATCTAATGTTTGTCCACTATGACTTTCAACCCATTCGCCATTTATATATTGCTTGATATCTTGTCTCATGAATTATCTACTCCTTTATATTTGTTACATTGGTTATTATAGTATGGATGATAGTCATAATTAAAATAATCTGTTTGAGAATTGAATATTTTAAATTTCAAACAAATAAAATACCCGCCAACGAAATGAGTTTCATCGCATTGACGGGTACTTTATAATATTCAATTCATTTAGGAATGATTCTCTTGCAATTCCACATTTTTTTGTGCCCACTCTTCTAATGGTACAAGCGCTTGTGCTAATTCGTATCCTTTAGTTGTTAAATGATATTCAACTGATAGAGGCGTTGTTGTAACAACTTTCTTCTCAACTAATCCCCAATCACTTAATTCAGTTAATTTAAGAGATAATGCTCTAGGTGTAATACGTCTTAAGTCTCTTTTCATATCAGAAAAGTGAGCCGAACGTTCATCACAACGTGATAAATAATTAAGTATTAAACCATTCCAACTGCGTCCTATTACTTTAAAAGTTTCTTCCAAATAAGGACATACTTCCATGTTACTCACCTCTTTAACTTCTATATTGCCATTATACTACACTTTATATACAAAGTATATAATTTATACTTATTATACGGTTTCAGTCCAAATATCAGCACCTAGTGCTTTTAATTTTTCAACAATACCGCTGTATCCTCTATGAATATGCTTCACATTATAAACCGTTGTAACGCCTTCAGACATTAATCCAGCAATTAATAAAGATGCACCTGCTCTTAAATCACTTGCTGCTACACTTGCACCTGTCAATTGAGATGGATAATAAATAGCTGTGCCATTTTCTAAATTCACATTTGCACCCATTCTGATCAATTCATCAACGTGTTTAAATCTTGCAGGATAAATCGTTTCTGTTATTTTACTTTGACCATTTGCTTTTAATAATAAAGGTGTAAATGGTTGTTGTAAATCTGTTGCAAAACCAGGATAAACTGCAGTTTGTATATCAACAGGTTTATATTCATCTTTACCTTTAATAACAACTGAATCTTCACCTAAATCGATTTCAGTACCCATTTCTCTTAATTTAGCGATTAATGGTTCTAAATGTAAAGGAATGATATTTTCGATGTACACTTCTTCACCCATGGCTGCTGCTGCACACATGTATGTACCTGCTTCTATTCTATCAGGAATAATTGTATGTTTCGTACCGTGCAAGGATTCTACACCTTCAATTTTCAATGTATCTGTACCTGCACCTCTAATTTTAGCGCCCATATTATTTAATAATGTCGCTACATCAACAATTTCAGGTTCTTTCGCTGCGTTTTCTATTACTGTTTTACCTTTTGCTAAAGAAGCTGCCAACATAATATTGATCGTTGCACCAACACTCACAACATCCATAAATATTTTAGCGCCAACTAACTCTTCAGCAATTAAATACATCGCACCTTGTTCGTTTGTTACTTTTGCACCTAGTGCTTCAAAACCTTTAATATGTTGGTCAATTGGTCTAGGGCCTAAAGGACAGCCACCAGGTAAACCAATCACACATTTTTTAAAACGTCCGAGCATAGCACCCATCATATAATAAGATGCTCTTAAAGATTGTACTTTATTGTTAGGTAAAGGTAGATTCACCGCATCGCTTGAATCAACGACAAGCTGATCACCATTTAATTCTGTTTTAATATTTAAATCACCAAGTAGGCTCATTAAAGTTTTGACATCTGAAATATCTGGTAGTCCATCTAATGTCACAACATCATTCGCCATTAAACTTGCTGGAATAAGTGCAACTGCACTATTTTTAGCACCACTTATTTGGACTTTACCATTTAATTTTTTGCCACCATTTATTTTTATAACTTCTTGAGACATATGTTTACTCCTTTACTTCATCGTCTTAGAGAATGCATACTCTCTCAACATGAATAGATAATTATTTCCATTATATACTATTCAATAAGATAAACGCAAAAACATAAAAAGTAAATAGAAATGACATAATTTACTACGAAAGAAGTATCAAATTTTAAATTTTTGACATTAAAATAAATTGAATAAACGTATTGAATAAATATTCAATTTATCTTTAAAAACAGAAAAAACTACTACAAGCACGATGCTTGTAGTAGTTTGAATTTAATTAAAATTAAGCTTGGTTAGAAGTACCAAATTCTTGGATTTTACCTTTAACTGTTGCTTTAATTGCTTCACGAGCAGGTCCTAAGTATTTACGTGGATCGTAAACTTCGCTGTCGTTGTTTAACACTTCACGAACTGCTTTAGCAGATGCGATTTGGTTTTCAGTGTTAACGTTGATTTTAGCTGTACCGAAAGTGATAGCTTTTTTGATATCGTGAGTTGGGATACCAGTACCACCGTGTAATACTAATGGTAAACCAGTTGAAGCACCGATTTCTTCCATTTCTTTGAAACCTAAGTTTGGTTCACCTTTGTAAGGTCCGTGTACTGAACCTAATGCAGGTGCTAAAGTATCAATACCAGTTCTTTCAACTAATTCTTGACATTCTTTAGGATCAGCATAGATAACGCCTTCTGCAACTACGTCATCTTCTTGTCCACCAACAGTTCCTAATTCAGCTTCAACAGAAACACCGTTAGCATGAGCATATTCAACTACTTTAGAAGTAATTTCGATGTTTTCTTCGAATGGGTGATGAGATGCATCGATCATTACTGAAGTGAATCCAGCATCGATAGCTTCTTTACATTTTTCGAAACTTGAACCGTGGTCAAGGTGAATAGCAACTGGAATTGTAATGTTGTAATCTTCAATTAAACCTTCAACGATTTTAACGACAGTTTTGAAACCACCGATATAACGTCCAGCTCCTTCAGATACACCAAGGATAACAGGTGCATTTTCTTCTTGTGAAGCTTGAAGAATAGCTTGTGTAAATTCTAAGTTATTGATGTTGTATTGACCAACAGCATAACCATTTTCTTTTGCTTTAATTAACATTTCTTTCATTGAAACTAAAGGCATTGAGTTTCCTCCTAATGTGCAAGGCACGAATTATTTACAAGATTATTATATCAAACTTTGTGAATATATGCACCTTTTGAAAGCCCTATCCTAAATGTTTTCTTACAATTTTCATAACTTCTTCAATTGTAAACGGCTTCATTAGCACACCTGTAATATTTCCTTTTTTTAAAACTTCTAACTCGGTAGATGATTGAAATGCTGAAATGATATAAACTGGAATATTTTTATCAGATTTTCTAATTTCGGCAAATACTTCTTCACCAGAAATTCCAGGCATTCTTTTATCTATAAAAATCAATTTATAAGTATTTTTATGAAATAATTCAATACCCTCCGCTCCATTTTTAGCAGTATCTACATTGAATTGATTTAATTCCATAATTTCTTTTAATAATTGTCTAATATTCTTTTCATCATCTATAATAAGTACATCCATTGAAGATACCCCACTTTTTCTATAAAATAAATTTAATGACGTTAATAAGGAGAATACAAATTGCTTAAAATTTTTAATACACAATTAAACGGCATATCTAGTAAAATAGATGCCCAAATTGAAGAAATTGAAATCGCATCACAACTGCTTATGCAAGCAGCAAACGGTGAAGGCAAAATACGCATCAAAACTTTCGATGAAATCAATCATTTCCAAACATTTATGACTGATGGTAACGAAAGCTTACCACATGCAGAAACACTCAATACTTTAGATGAAATCGAAAAGATCGATTCTACTGACCGCGTATTATTAGCCGGTACTTCCTTTACTGAAGAACTCAACGAATGGATTACAAAATTAAACGACCACGATATAGATTTTGTCGTAATAGCCAACAAAGATAAAGACAATAAGACACATGAATCACTCATGCATTATATTGACTTATCAACACCAAGAGCAATCGTTCCAACCGCTGATTACAGTAAAATTATTACCCCACATCTTATGGCTTTAAATTATATATATTATATCATGTTTGCTGAAATGCACGAGATTACACAAGATTTAAATGAAGAAATCTAGTAATAGAAGATAACGGGTCTCAATTTTACGAGTTGGTGGATGATGGAGCTTTTAGTTACAATTCTTATGAGTTTTGTAATTAACGCACCTGTTACGAACAAGTTTGGCCAGAAGTGTTCACAACGCAGCACTTAATATCCCACACACACATATTTATACAAAAAAGCGCCCTCTATCTTAAATACTTGAAAAAGTATTAGGATAAAGGGCGCTTTATATATTATTTATTTTGAATACTTGCTTCTACAAATCCTCTGAATAATTTTTGTGGACGTGTTGGTCTAGATAAGAATTCTGGATGGAATTGACATGCTACAAACCATGGGTGATTTTCTAATTCTACGATTTCTACTAATCTACCATCTGGGCTTGTTCCTGAGAATTTCATACCTTTTTCTTCTAATCTTTCGCGATATTCGTTATTAAATTCATAACGGTGACGGTGTCTTTCGTCTACTTCTAATTCACCATAGACTTTATGTGCAATTGTACCTTCTTCAATTTTACATGGGTAAACACCTAATCTTAATGTTCCGCCTAAATCTTCGATGTCTTTTTGTTCTGGTAATAAATCGATAATTGGGTATGGTGTGTTTGGATCTAATTCTGCTGAATGTGCATCGTTTAATCCAACTACGTTTCTAGCGAATTCAACTGTTGCTAATTGCATACCTAAACAAATACCTAAGTATGGTACGTTGTTTTCACGTGCATATTGAATGGCTAATATTTTACCTTCTACACCTCTATCTCCGAATCCGCCAGGTACTAAAATACCATCTACATCTGCAAGTTCTTTTTGATAGTTTGTTTCGTTTAATTTTTCAGAGTCAATCCATTTAATTTCAACATCTGATTTAAAATCATAACCAGCATGTTTTAATGCTTCTGCAACTGATAAGTATGCATCTTGTAAACTAACATATTTACCTACTAAACCAATTTTCACTGAACCTTCTAAATTACGTACAGTGTCTAATAATTGGTTCCACTCTGTTAATTCCGCTTCTGGTGCAGCTTCTAAATCTAATCTTTCAATGACGATATCATCCATATGTTGTTCTTTTAATGCTAATGGAATTTGATATAACGTATCAGCATCTCTACATTCAATGACTGCACGTTTGTTAATGTCACAGAATAATGCAATTTTATCTCTTAAATCTTGAGTCATTTCATATTCAGTACGAACCACAATTAAATCTGGTTGAATACCTAAACCTCTTAATTCTTTAACGCTATGTTGTGTTGGTTTAGTCTTCATTTCACCAGCAGCTTTAATGTATGGAAGTAACGTACAATGGATGTACATAACGTTTTCACGACCAAGATCACTCTTGATTTGTCTTATTGCTTCTATAAATGGTAAAGATTCAATATCACCAGTTGTACCACCAATTTCAGTAATCACAACATCAGCATTTGTACTTTCGCCAGCCATTAATAATCTTGATTTAATTTCATTTGTAATATGTGGGATAACTTGGACAGTACCACCTAAGAAATCTCCACGTCTTTCTTTTTTAAGTACGTGAGAATAAACTTTACCTGCCGTTACATTTGAATATTTATTAAGGTTAATATCAATAAATCTTTCATAATGTCCTAAGTCTAAGTCTGTTTCTGCACCATCTTCAGTTACAAAAACTTCACCGTGTTGATATGGACTCATTGTACCTGGATCAACATTTAAGTATGGGTCGAACTTTTGAATCGTTACATTTAATCCTCTATTTTTAAGTAATCTCCCTAGTGATGCTGCTGTAATACCTTTACCAAGAGACGATACTACGCCACCTGTTACGAAAATGAACTTTGTCATGTTTGTACCTCCATTTATTTTTTAAAAAATAAAAAACGCTCCCACTTACATTATTTAAAATGCAAGGAGGGAGCGCTATATTTATACGATTGTCCTATTTAAAGGAGCCCAAATAAAATATTACCATCTTTTAAAGAAAAGTCAATTAAAATTCGTCTTCTTCGTCTTCCTCATCTTCGTCTTCTTCGTCTACAACAAGACCAGCTTCATCTAATTCATCTTCTACGTCTTCATCTTCAGGGTCTTCAGGATCATTTAAACCTTCTTCATCATCTTGATCAATTGTAATATCAAGATCTTTAGATTTATCTTCTTCCCCTAATAATGAAATTTCTGAATCAGCTTCATCGTCTTCATCTAGAACGTTGAATTTTTGAATTGTTGGTGCGATTTTTTCTTCGATATCGTCAACTGAATACCAGTCACGAAGTCCCCAAATATTCTCACCCACACTTAAGAAGCGTCCATCAGTATTTAAGTCCGTATAAAATTGTAAAATACGGTTCTCAATTTCTGAATCATTATAATTACCTAAGCTTTTGAATTCGTCTATCATATCATATAAGTTTGTTTCTTTACCGTTCTCTGTTAATAAAATATAAGCCATTTCGATAAATGAATGCTCATCTACCATTTCTTTTGTGAAATCTTTTAATTTCATGCTTTACTCTTCCTTTCAACAATCGAACTATTGTCGCACATTAATATTTATAATCATAACAGTTTACGATTATAATTGACAAGATGATTTTTAGCAAATGTTAGTTAATACTTAATATATTTCATGAGTTTAATATAGTCCTCAGATTTTTGTATTTCTACAAATCGTGCTTTCTCACATAAAGGTTTCAATTTATTGTTAGAACCGAATAAAGTGATGTGTATTTCTTTCTTATCTTCAAACCTTCTTCTAACAAAAGTACTTAACTGTCTTAAAGCACTCTCAGCGATACCTTCTTTTCTTTCGTCTTCTTCAACTTCAATACTACGAATATCAAAATAATGATCTTTATCTTCTAATACGATGATACCTACTTTTTGATTATCTTTCATTAAATGTATATCGACAAATTCATTATCTAAATCATCTTCATTTAGTACAAGCTTCAATGAAGATACATATTTTGAATCTAAATCTAAATAATATAAACGTTCTTTACCTAATGGACCTTCTTCTTTTGTAGCTGTATGCATAAAGCCAGCTCTTTCATATAAATTCCATGCTGCCTCATTTTCAGCATCTACTACTAAATATAAATGATCAAAATCAGGGAACACATGTTGAACGTACTCAGGTAAATTCATCATTATAGTTGTGCCATACCCATTTCCTTGATACTTTTCATTAATTGATAATGAACGTATATATACAACATTATGCGGTGTGTCGTAACCTTCATGTTGATAATACTTATGCAATACAAAGAAACCAACTATGTCGTCTTGATCGTTTACGACAACATTAGGTCTTCTATCAGGATCTTCGATAGCACCATCCAACACTTCTTTAGGCAATGAAGAATAAATTTGTTGTCGTTCGTTTAATTCAAAATCATATAGTGCCGTTCTCATATGTTCTTCAAATGGTTTAATGACGATTTCACCGAATGATTTAGCTTTCATGATTGATATCCCCCCGTTTGTTTATATATATAATAACGAATTTTACATTCATTTCGCAATTAAGAACCTTATAAAACGTAATTATCGTACACATGTTAGTTTGATTTGGATGAGGGTAATAGAATTAAGACTGCATAATTTAAAGGGGGATATTAATGAAACAGTCAAAAGAAAATACAGACAGGCAAAATAATAAGACAACATTAGTATTTTGGGTATCTATGTCTATTATATTATTAGTAACTTTAACTGCTGGAATTTTTCCAAAAGGTTTTGGTAAATACGCTAATATATTATATACATTTATATCGAACAGTACAGGATGGTTATTCTTAATCATCGTATTCGTTTTAGATATCTTTTTAATCGGATTAGCTATAACGAGGTTTGGTCGATTTAAACTCGGTAGAGACGACGAAGAACCAGAATTCTCATTTATATCATGGGTCGGCATGTTATTCTCTGCTGGTCTCGGTGTCGGGATTGTATTCTGGGGCGTAGCTGAACCAATGACACATTACTTAAAATCACCACTTCCAAATGAAGTAGATGGCTCTACATTAGAATCAGCTCGACTTGCTATGGGATATACATTCTTCCATTGGGGCATTTCACAATGGTCTATCTTTGCAATGGCAGGGCTTATCGTAGCTTACTTCCAATTTAGAAAAAGAAGAGACGGTTTAATATCTACAGCAATGGAACCTGTATTTGGTGAAACGTATAAGAAACCATACAGAAATGTTATCGATATCTTAGCGATAGTCGCAACTGTCATGGGTATTGCAACATCAATTGGTCTAGGAATAATGCAAATTGGTGGCGGACTTCATCATGTTTTTGATATTCCTAATAATAATTGGACTAAAATTATCATCACCGTTATTATGACTTTACTATTTCTTGGATCAGCAGCATCAGGTCTTAATAAAGGTGTTAAATGGCTAAGTAATGCTAACATATTTATTTGTTTTGCTTTACTTATATTTATACTTATTTTAGGACCGACACAATTTATATTTGAAACATTTACAGTTGCTATAGGTGACTATATTACAAACTTTGTACAATATAGTTTAAGATTAAATCCTTATGAAGGCGACAATTCTTGGATTCAACAATGGACTGTGTTCTATTGGGCATGGGTTATTGCTTGGTCTCCATTTATCGGAGGATTTGTAGCCAGAGTATCAAGAGGTAGAACGATAAGAGAATTTGTAATTGGCGTGTTAATTATTCCACCACTTATTTCATTTAGTTGGATTGCCACTTTCGGTGGAACGGCCATGTATTTAGTTATTAATAAAGGTGCTTCTATTGCGGAAGATGTTAAAGGAGATTATACAGTTGCACTATTCTCCCTATTATCAAACTTCCCATTTTACGAAGCAACAAGTATTCTAGCAATAATATTAATCTTCTTGTTCCTTGTTACAAGTGCGGATTCAACTACTTTTATCTTATCAAGTATGTCTGATAAAGGTTCAATCGTACCGCCATTCAAGTATAAATTAGTTTGGGGAACATTAATTGGTGCCATTTCAGTTGCCATGACATTAGCAGGTGGTTTAGAAAGTTTACAAACCGCTTCAGTCGTAGCCGGTCTACCATTCGCATTTATACTATTCTTGATGATGTTCTCTATTATGAAAGCATTACGTAGAGAACCATCTAAACATTTCAAAATGACTTATATAGATGATGACACAGATTTCTCCAAGTCATTAGAAGAACGTGAAGAAGAAGAAAAATAATTAAAAAAGCACCATTCATTGAATGAAACAATGAATGGTGTCTTCTTTGATTGTCATATTTTCATAAATTAAAACGCATGTATCGAAAAATATATCCAATAGACAATGATCCATACGATTAACCATAGTAATATTTTGATATATCGATTAACGTTTTTAAACACAATATGACTGAGTACATATGCTAGGTAGCTCGTTAATATAAATCTTAAGAGTCTTGCAATGAAACTTACGAGTATAAATACAATAAATGATATACCTTCGTGGTAGCTCATCATTGCATAAAGTTTATACGGAACCCCAAACAAAGGTGCTTCTATTAATCCGAGCACTCCTTTATCTTCTAATGAATGTATCACATGTTCTATCATATAAGGATGAATACCAGGAATCTTAATCATGATCAATTCAACAAAGTTCAAATGTTGAATTGAAATAATGTAAACGATGATACCACCTAGAACTGCACCTATAATTGCAATCAAATTTGCACATAATAATTTAAATTTACTTTTTTGTTTGATTGCATAATAAGTTAGAACAACATCAGGGATAATAAAGAATACAATTGCTTCAAGAAAAGCCCATATAAATATGATTACCATTCTTTAAAATCACCTTCATTTCTGAGTTCATTCATTCGTTCATTAAGCTCATCCATAAATACTTTTCTATTCTCATTAAATAAAAATGGACGTCCTACAAAAATATCAACAAAGAATGGTACAAATAGTTTTGAGCCTTTCGGTAATGATTTGCCTAAACCATGTAGAAACAAAGGTTGTATCGGAATGTTTGGACGTTCTCTCATTAAATAATAAATCCCGGATTTATATTTTGATAACTTTTCAGGTTCTCCTCTACTTCCCTCCGGATACAAGATGATAATACTGCCCTCATCTAAAGCATCTACAATTGGTTCAAATAATCCTTTAATATCTCGCGTCATTTTTCGCTCTATTGGTATGATTCTCATAATATTCATAGAAAACCATTTTAATAGTTTGTTTTTCAGAAAATAATCACCTGCAGCTACAGGTCGTGCTTTCTTAAATCCTTCTCCTTGAAACAATGAAAGTAGTACAAGTGTATCTAAATGTGAATTATGATTGGCAATAATCACGATAGGACCTTTTTTAGGTAACCATTCTCGTCTACGTATATTTAATCCTAAAACAATTAAAATAATTGGCTTAATGATACATGTAAATATAATGAGTCTTAACATATCGGTTCACCCCTTAAAAGTAAAAGAACCTTACAAAGTGGAAGAAGAGTGGCGCTGTGTACGTTAAAGAATCTACTCTATCCAAAATACCGCCATGACCAGGTATTGTTTGAGAAGTATCTTTAATATTTAAATCTCTTTTTAAAGCTGAAATATTCACATCTCCCACAAATCCCATAATACTAATATATAAACCTGCTACAATCATGCCTAATAATGTGAATGGCGTAAGTAATGGTGCTAAACATAACGATAGGATTGTCGTTGAAATAATCCCCCCAACAAAACCTTCCCAAGTCTTGTTCGGACTTACTTTAGGTACAATTTTATGTTTACCAAATGCTTTACCAAACAGAAATTGAAAGACATCATTTGCTTGCGTTAATATTACTAAAAATAAAACAAGGCTCGCACCGGGTACTGAACTTTTTTCGCCAGGTAAGACAATTAAGTATGCTAAATGACTTAAACTAAACACCATCAGCATCATGCCCCATTGTACAGATCCCATTGATTGTAAAAATCCTTTTGTTTCACCTATCAATATTGCTTGTATCGGTATAAATAAGAACATATATACCGGAATAAAAATAATAAACATGCCATAAAATCCAAAATAGATAAATGTAAATTGAATTGGTATAGATAAGTACGCCCAGAATAATACAGCTCTATGACTACGATTCGTAGGTATTAAAGAAAAATACTCTTTCAAAGCTAAAAAACAAAGTAAGCCAAGAAAAATCAATGACACAGTAGAGTGAATGACTAAGGCAATTGTAAAGATAATACACATACTCCACCATGATTTAATTCTCAATCTAATTTCAGTGAAGTCTTTTTCAGGATATCGTTTCGTTAAATAAATACTAATCAAACTGGATAATACGAGTACGATAAATACCCCAATCATAACAATCAGCATTTCTGAAGATATCTTCCCCAAGTTCATGATTTAACCTCCTTTAACCCATTTGTTATTCGATTATATATATTGATTAACATGAGTATTGAACAAACATAGAACACAAAATGTAAATAAGGTATGATATTTAAATGAACAAAAATCAAGAAACTAATAAAACCTATAATAAATGCTCGGTCACTTTTACCCATCGGACCATCATATCTTCTTGAACTACCTATCACTTGAACAGTTACACCAGCCATTTCACTTATGATTGATAAACTGATAAACAACAAAATACCTATTCCATAATCTTCAGCAATAAACACGAATGGTATAAATAGAAATAAATCACTTATAACATCCCCTAATTCATTCAACAATAACCCTAAATGAGATTTCATTTGATATTTTTTTGCCATTACACCATCAATTGCATTTAAAGCCATTCTCACAAACATCACGATAGGCATTAAAATATAAATCCATTTGTTTTCATGAAATATACTTATAATAATTCCCGTTACGATAGAGAGCAGTAGTGCTAATATTGTAACTTGATTTGGGGTCATACCGATTTTTCTCATCCAGTCAACGATAGGCATTAATAGTTGTTGAAATTTCGGTTTTATTTCGTATATGCTAATCAAAATATAACCTCCCTCATTTATACTTGTTATCATCTTATCATGTAATTATACAATTTTTACAATATATTTCTAAAAATCATTAATTTATCATATACAATTTTTTATAGTATAATAACGATAATTATTTACTTTTCTAGATGAGGTGTTCGTGTGAAAATTGGTATTGATGCAGGTGGTACTTTAATTAAAGTCGTAACTGAATTAAATAATGAAAGAACGTATCAAAAATGGTTAGCAACTGACATTGATCAAGTTGCAGATTGGTTAAATCAATTAGATGATGTTGAAGTATCGATTACAGGTGGTAAAGCACAATACTTAGACTCATGCATTAAACATCAAGCGAAACGTAGTATTGAATTTGATGCGACTTATAAAGGGATTCAAATATTTTTAAAAGAAAACAATATAGACCTTGAAACATATATATTCTCGAATGTCGGTACAGGTACTTCTATTCATTACGCAACTACTGATCATCAAGAACGTGCAGGCGGTACAGGAGCTGGTGGCGGTATGATACAAGGTTTAAGTTATTTACTGACTCAAATTAGTGATTATGACGAACTTGTTCAAACAGCTTTAAATGGAGATCGCGATAAAATAGATTTAAAAGTTAAACATATTTATAAAGGTGATAACACCCCTATTTCTGGAGAATTAACTGCTGCTAACTTTGGACATGTATTACAACATATGAACGATGCATTTCCAAATGCTGATCGATTAGCAGCTGTAATGGGTATTGTAGGAGAAACAGTCACAACCGTATCCATTCATGCCGCAAGACAATACAATACAGAAAATGTTGTGTTTATTGGATCTTCATTTGTTAAAAATGAACTACTCAAAAATATCGTCGTTGATTACACGATTTTAAGAGGTCTAAAACCATACTTCATTGAAAACGGTGAATTTTCAGGGGCGCTCGGTTCAATATATTGTTAAACATTAAGGAGTATTAATATGAAAATTATAGAACCTAAACTACACAATGATTTTGAATATGAAGAAGTAAAAGACGTAACACTCTATCAATCTTCGTATGACCTGTACTTTGATAAAGCATTGATTCAATTAGATGAAGAAACGAGTCAAATCGATACAATGTATTTCAATCAATGTACATTTGAATCTGTTGATTTCACTAAAATTCACGGATTAGATATTATATTTAAAGGATGCGACCTTTCAAACTGTATATTCAGTGAAGCTTCTCTTAATAGAGTGCACTTCAAAGATTGTCGTATGATTGGTGCTAACTTTACAGATGTTAAACTCAAGCATGTACAATTTTCTAATTGTCAGTTAAAAATGAGTCAATTTCAAAATTGTAACTTAGATCACGTTTTATTTAACGATAATCAAATGTCAGAAACATACCTTTCATTCTGTACTCAAAAATCTGTCGCAATTGAAAGATGTGCATTAGAATCTCTTGAAGTTGTTGAAACATCACTAAAAGACATTGATTTATCATCCAATACAATCGAACAACTTGTTGTACAACCTAATGACTTAAAAGGTGCAACAGTTTCTGAATATCAAGCATATGATATACTTCCGTTATTCGGGGTTAACGTAACATCAAACTAGAAGGTGACACTATGAATCAAATGATAGACATTTTAAAACGCTTTGGATTAAGTGAATATGGCTCTAAAGCTTATATCGCCCTTGTTCAAAATCCAGGCATAACAGCTTATAAACTTAGTGAAATATCAAGCGTACCACGTTCAAAAATTTATGAAGCACTCAATAAGCTTGATGAACAAGGACTCGCTTATTTCAATTTACAAGACCAAAAGAAATACTACTATGCCCTATCACCAAAACAAACCATTCAACTATTTGAAAAAAAGCAAAACGAAGAACTCCTTCAACTCGAACAAGAAATCAATAAATTAAATATCGTAACAGACAATGCACCTATTCAAATAGAAGTCTTAACAAATGAATCAACAATCATCGATGCCGTAACATCTGCTATTAAACAAGCTAAAAGACAAATCACCGTTTCAATATGGCCAGACTTATATGACATCTTAACAAATCATGTCTCAGAAGATATTCATATTCAAGGGATCACATTCCAAGTCGACCAACCCGGCTATGATCTCATCAATCATCGTTATACAAACTACGTCAAAAGTTCATTAGCACTTAAACCATTTGTCGTAATCGTTGACGATGAACACATGATTTACGGGCAAACAGCAGAATCAAATATGCGCGCTTATATCAGTTATGACCACACACAAATAAAAATGATGAAAGACTACATTTGGCATGACGTCTTAGTTAATAAATATATTAGTAAATTTGAAGAAGAAATAGAAGACGAAATAACCCTTAAGAGAAAAACCTTTTTCTCTTAAGGGTTATTATTTGGGATAAATGATTTTACTACGTTGGGATGTAGTAACTACCTTAGTAGTTACTAATAATGTATCAAACAATCTTCCCACCGTCAACACGAATCGGTAAATATAATTTCTTCAACTTATGACCATTGCGGTCGAGGTACGCAAGTTCTAAATCATTTTCTCCATCAGGATCTATTGGTGTATATCTAAATGTAACCTGACCCTCATAAATATTATGCTTATCAAAGTAAGGTCGATCCGGCATAAGTCTTTTACCTTTTTTCGTTTTAAAGTCACCTGACTGTTGCAAGATTTCATCATTAACACGTAAAAATAAACTTGCATCAATATTATTATAATATTTATCTGGATAGTCATTCTTTTTAACTATTTTGATATCAGCGCTTAGAAATATTTCTTTATCTTTAACTTTATAACTCAAATTACTAAATTGCATCGTTCCAAAAGTTATATTATGCGGTTGATTGAGTTTAATTTTCTCTTCCTTGAATTCATAATCTTGAAATTCTGCGTTTACTTTATGATACTGATTGAATCCTAATATAACGAGAACCACAAATACAATACAAGAAGATAATAGAATTACTTTATTTTTCATTCTAATTCACCCGCTTCTATATGAACAACCTCATCTACAACACTTTCTATGTCTTCAAATTGATGCGAAGCAATCAGTATTGTACATCCTTGCTGTTTTAATCTCTCAAGAATTTGAACAAGTTTCTCAATACTCTTTCTATCCAAAGCATTGGTAGGTTCATCTAAAACAATTAACTCTGGTTCTCCCATTAGCGTTTGAGCGATACCTACTTTTTGTTTCATGCCTAGTGAATATTTTCTAACTTTTCTTTTATCTTTATAATCTAATCCAAGTTCTACTAAATATTTAGTCATTACATTGATATCTGTTATACCTTTTAATGCAGCAACTAACTTAAGATTTTTTAAAGCTGTAAATTCAGTTATGATACTTGGTTTTTCAATAAACACGCCAACTTTAAGTGGATATTTTGCTCCAAATTTAAGTGGTTTATTATTAATAATGACTTGTCCTTCAACTTTAATTAATCCTAAAATTGCTCTTAAAAGCATCGTCTTACCAGATCCATTACGTCCTTTAAATCCATAAACTTTCCCACGTTCGATTTCTAAATTAATATTATTCAGCAATAAATTACGCTGATGTTCTTTTGAAACATTTACTAATTTAATCATTCTTCATCATCACCTCTTTGGAATTTAATGTGATGATCACGTCCTAATTCAATAAACAACAACATATTCACCACAACAATAGATAGTACACAACACAATAAATTTGTGTAAGATACACCTTGTATTCTCGAAAACAAAGATGCATTTAATATATTAATATCCAAATCAAACCTTGTTGTGGCAATTACCCACAATAACGATATCATAAAGCTTATATAAAATTTATAAGCAATGTAAGTCCAAATAAATACAATCATTAAGAAATAAACACTCACTATTAAATATGATAAATGTATAGCATTAATAGTAAATTCGCCTTCGATAAGAGAAATGAGCAACCATATACTTATAATATAAATGATACTTAAAATAAACGGGACTGTAAGAAGAACCATCCATTTTCCAGCAATATTTAATTGCATTTGCCACTCTACAATATAATATTGATAAATAACGTGTATAAATCGATAAATGAAGATAATAGCAAGTATCATAATCAATATATATAACCCAGGTATACTATATAAATGCATACTCAATTCAACGTCATTGTTACCTCGAAAAATAAATTCCCATAAACCAATTCTTATATATGGCTTAAATAACAATAAAACCAAAATAAATATACCATTTATAATAATGAATATTTTCCATAAACTTTGAATGATTCCACCTATAAATTTTAAAATATTCATCGCATTATTTCCTTCTTACTAATAATCCACTCTACAACTAAATAAAGAAATATTATGAGAACCAATTGATACATTATCCACGACCAAGAAAGTGAAAATAATCTCTTTGAATCAATAATCAACCAATTCCTGTTTCCACCTTGCATTAGTACAAAATCTATAAATACCATTAAATTTACTAACACTAATGAAATAGCACGATTGAAAAATCTTATATATAATGTAAGTGCTGTTAATGATATCGTAAAATTACCTACTATTAACAAACAAGCTGTTACAAGAAATATCATATTAAATCGAACTTGGAAATTCATTGCTAACATACTAGCTAACAACATTTCAATGCTAACAAGTATTGAGATAAATAGAACATATAATAGTACCTCTATATTTAAATACTTTCTAAATTCAATAAATACTTTATGAACAAACTCATCACGATAAAATACAATGGTTATAGTAGTTAAAATAGGTAATACAACATAAGTAAGCGTAAACTTACTTAATAATAAATTTGTAAATTGAAATTCATCTGAAGCAAAAAAGTCAACATTCCCCTTTTGATATAAAGTAATTAACACAAAGAACACAATATTCCATAATAGAAACTTTATATTGATCAATGAAGCAACTCTATATCTAATCAAGTTCATATTTGCGCATACCTCTTATATAGAAATAGATTGATAAACCTACATATAAAATAAAAGTCAACACTATCGGAAAAGCTTCAAAATATACAAAGTCCATCCTTCCTGTTATAAAATACATTGGTGGCTCTACATAAGCTTTAAAAGTCAAACTTGATAATATAATCAGTAATATCTGCAAAATAAATGGACCAATTATTGCTAAAATTCTTCTATTGGTATACAAAGAAAGTGTTATCGCAAATATATTCATGACTACGCCCCAAATACCAGCCCAAATAATATACATTAAAATGTATAGAGTAGGCATAGAATAATACAAAGGAACACTAAATGTACTTGAACTATGAATTCCTATTGGTTTGTTAGTAATTCTTTCAGGCAAAATATTAGGTAGTATTAGAAATTCACCAATAAAATTGATTAACAACGGAATTATAACAAGTAGAAAGGCAACAATACTTGAGTATAAAATCACTTTCATATTTACAGACTTATTCGTATGATTCATATAGGAATGGTATGTTAAATACTGTTTACGATCTTGAATAAAAATATCACTTACACCAATAGATATTGTTAATGGCATAATCAATAAATATACTGTTGGAAATGCACTAAACCCATCAAATAATAGAGATTGTGTATACGGTGTATTTTCTAACAACTTATTAATACCATAAGTTTGATAAGCATCGTATAAATGTAACAATGCAATTATTATTAGTATGGTAAATACTATATATAATTGCACCCTCATTATACGTAGTTTCATATAATTTAAAATTGTTATCACCTACTTTAAAAAGTACAATACTCCTAATTTTTTCCATCATGATGTTAAAAGTATTATAATACCTCGAAAGCGTTTTTACAACAATCGAATAATATTATATTATTAATTAATTGCAATTAATTCGAAAGACAAAAAAAGACGCTTGCTTTTTAGCGAGCGTCTATTTTTATTACTTTTATTTAATTATTTAACAAGGCATTGCGTTTAAAATGGCTTTTGGATCTGTTACTGTACCGATCATGCCTGATTTTAAGTTAATTCCTAATGCGATGTCTTCTTGTTTCAAGTCTTCTAACCATTCTTCGAAGACTTCTGTTTCTACTTCAATAATATCGTATTCTTCGAAGTCATCACGGTGTACTTTTTCTGCTAATTTGCGTGTACTCCATACTGTCATCATGTTTGGTAGACTTGCATCTTCTTCTGATACGATAATGAATTGTTTTTGTCCTTTTACTGTTAACCCGTAAACATAGTTTTCGTTACAAATGTCTTCTGCAAATTCATCTATTCGGATATCATCTAGTTCACTCATGATTTCTTCTATGAATGGAATTGCTTCTACTTTTATTCCGTTATCTTCTGCTGATTTGTCCACAATGAATTGATCGCCTTCATCAAGGATATCATCCATTTCGTATGTAACAAATCTATCTAAATCTAACTCCATAATTTTATCGTATTTAGTAATTTCATACGATTTCAAATATGATTCTGCACTTTCTTTCGTTGACCAAATCAGACGAAAATCAGTATCGCCGTCTCTTAAGATTTTACGGTCATTCAGCACAACATAAAATCTTTCTTTTGTTAATATTTGTTTAAATTTAGACATATCCTGGATAGCCATTCTACCACCCTTTTCTTTATATTTAATCCCAATAAAATATATTATACGTATTAGGTATAAGTCAATATAAAAGAAGTTAAATTGTAAAAAATTTTTTATTTATTTAGACTACTTAATGCATCTAGAAAAAGTTGCTCTTGTTCTAATGCCTTTTCTTCAGTTTCTGCATGCCAAATTCCAACAAATCTTGATTTTACGTTGTCTTTTCCAAAATAGTCACCATCATAATATGCAAGTGGATAGAGGTGGCCATTTTTGATGAATTGTTCTATTGTATTGATGAAATGCGTGTTATCCCCTTTTGAATGATAACTTAGAAATTTATGAAAACCTTCATGCAGTCGATCTTTAAGTAATAACATACTTGTTGAACCATTTTGTCTAAAGTTTAAATCAATTGCATATACGTCATGGTTTTTATCTACGAGAAGATCAAACCCTGATACACCTTTATAACCATGGTCAACACCATTTTTCATAATTTCATATCCTGCATCTATAACACTTTGTGGTACATGCTTTGAATTCACATTACCATTGTAGAAGCCATATTCATCAGTTAGCTGTTTTACAGCACCTATATATTGTATACCCGTCTTTTCACTATATACGTATTGAACGCAATAATTATCAATTTCTTCAATGAATTGTTCGATGATAATGTGTTTTGTATCTGATGCTTCTTTAATTCGATTTGTTGCTTTCTTTAAATCCGCTTCATTATAACAAATCATTACACCATACCCACCTGCTGTAGGTAACTCGTCTCCCGGTTTAATGACCAATGGTAAATCCCAGTTTTGAATAGCTTGTTCAAATTCTTCTGCTTTCACAATTTCACGTTTCGGTAAATATTTACCACCCGTCCATTGTTCAATTTTAGATTTATTGTTTAAATCTATAAATTTAGGTTTATAAACGGCATATTCTTCGTCTTTACATAAATGCTGACCATGTATGTATTGGAAGAATATTTTTTGATTGTCAGCTGTTAACTGTTGTAGTAAATGTTCATATTGCGTTCTATCTTTAAAAGTATATATATTGCTCGGAATATCCACATTTACTAATTTTAAAATTCTTTTAACATTATCTGTTAAACATGCTTCATGAACGATCATGGGCATGTTACTAATAATCATTTCTCTTGCTGTTAAAAAATTAGATTGTGCTTCTTCAGCTTTTAACCAAGGATTATCTTCATAAGAAGGTCTTGCATTATATACAATACCTTCTTCATATAAATCTCTTAACGTTAAATTGAGTGGTTTCCTATATTCTTTGTTCATAACAAGTTCTCCCTTAATGTTTGATGATGCTCAATGATTTCATTTCTAAGGGATACATTCTCTATAAGTTCTAATCCCATTGATGCCAATATTTTCGCACCGTTAATTAATGCCTTATCACCCTTTGTACTTGCAGCAGCTTGGCAAAATTCTTTCGTATGACCGACTAAATTAGAGGGTCCAATTTTAATGTGTGGATGTATAGTCGGTACGATATGACTTACATTCCCCGTATCTGTAGAACCAAAACCAAAATCGTCATCAATGACTTCTTCCCCAACTTGTTCAGCGTGCTTTCTAAATAATTCGTCTAGTGGTTTATTAATCACGAATTCATTTACACCATTTTGGATTGGTCTTAATTCATAAGTACCGCCTGTTTGTATAGCTGCCCCTTCAGCTATTTTTCTCACTTTATCAGTAAGAATATCTAGTTCTTTTCGAGAAGTGGCACGCGTATAAAAACGTGCATGCGTAAAGTCAGGAATAATATTCGCTGCTTCACCTCCATTTAATATAACGCCGTGTACTTTATCTGTCTTTTTAATTTGTTGTCTTAACATGCTCACGCCATTAAAGAAAGATAACATAGCATCTAACGCATTAACCGCTTCAAAAGCATTTTCAGAGGCATGAGCGCTTCGTCCATAGAATTTAACATCAAATACATCTACAGCTAATGAAGGCACTGTCACGTACGTCTCATGGCCAGGATGGACCATTAGCGCAATATCAATATTATCGATAATGCCAGCTTTCACATAAGTTGCTTTTGCACTACCATTAATACCTCCTTCTTCAGCAGGACAACCTAATACGACAACTTTTCCTCCGACTTGATCAATCACCTTAGACAAACTGATACCTGCTAACACACTTGATGTCCCAATAATATTATGACCACACGCATGACCAAGACCAGGTAATGCATCATATTCTGCTAAATATGCAATAGTTGGTCCTTCTTTTCCAGAGTCATACGTTGCAATGAAACCTGTCGGATGTTTCGCAATATTCTTCTCTATCTTAAAATGATGACTCTTTAATTGATCGCTTAATAATCGTGATGCAAATACTTCTTCATTTCCTAACTCAGGACGCTCATGAATTTGATGACTCATTGATAAATATAAATGTCTATTTTGTTCTATATAATTAATAATATTTTGTGATAAGTTACTCATTAATGATTCACCTTTCCAATATAAAAGCGCACTACTTTGTAAGGAGTGCGCCAATCGTTCTTTTATCTTCCAGTAACAAACTGTAGGAATTGGCACCTTTCCATTATGGGAGGTTGCTGGACTTCATCGGGCCCTTCCCTCAGTCTCTCTTGATAATTCGTATGAAATTTGAATTTAATTCTAACTGTCTTACTCGGATATGTCAATGATTTGTTGCAATATCATTGGAATTTAAGTACCATTTTTCTGCTTTTTTCTCGAATTCTTTAATCATGCTGTCTTTTCCTTTATAGTATTGTTCACTGTCATCAGGAAATTCAATGACTAAGTCATGCTTTAGACGACTATATCTTTCTCTTTCACCATTAAAAGCTCTTAAATAATCTCTAAAGGACAATAATCTTAAAATATGTGGGCTACCTTCATCATAAATATGTAAATGGTGAGAAACTGCACCGTAATGATCATATTTTTTGAAATATCGATTACCGATAACACCACGTTCTCCTTTAGACTCATATCCTAAAGCTGATAATTCATGTGTAAATTCATCAATCGATTTACTATCTTTGACAACTATTAATATATCTATAATCGGCTTCGCAGATAATCCAGGAATAGCCGTTGATCCTATATGTTCAATGCTGATACTATGTTCTTTCAATAACGACTGTAAATATTTTTTCTCTTCAAGAAAAAGGTGTTGCCATATACTGTCGTAAGGGACTACACGTAAACGCTCCATCTCATCACCTAATTTCAGAATAATTTATTAATATTATCTTATAAAGTAACATAGAAAGAAAGTAAAAGAAATCTGAATTGATTGTTTTTTCAAAATTAACTTGATATAATGATGCCGAAATCAAAGGAGGAATCTTCATGACAAAAATGAATGTAGAAAGTTTTAATTTAGATCATACGATAGTAGACGCACCATTTGTGAGACTTGCGGGAATCAAAGAAGGACTTAATGGTGATGTTATTCATAAATATGATATTCGATTTAAACAACCTAACAAAGAACATATGGAAATGCCTGCATTACATTCCTTAGAACATTTAATGGCTGAGAACATTAGAAACCATACAGACAAAGTGGTAGACGTAAGTCCAATGGGATGTCAAACAGGATTTTATGCTTCATTCATCAATCATGACGATTATGATGACGTACTTGCTATATTAGAAGCAACACTTAAAGACGTAGAACAAGCAACAGAAGTCCCAGCATGTAACGAAGTACAATGCGGTTGGGCAGCAAGCCATTCACTAGAAGGCGCACAACAATTAGCAACTGAATTTTTAGCAGAACGCGAGAATTGGAAAAATATCTTTAAAGAAGATTAATGAGGAAAGCCCAGGATTCATGTCCTGGGCTTTTTTATGTTGGAATGGCGCTGGGCGTTGTGAACACTTCTCGCCAAACTTGTTCATAACGGGGGTGTTAGTTACAAAACTCGCCTGAAGTGTTACTATGGGCCGCCTTAGTTACAAAACTCGCCCGAAGTGTTACTATGGGCCGCCTTAATTACAAATCTCGGCTGAACTGTAAACAAGGAGCTCCTTATTTGCACTTCTCTCCAAAACTGCTAATAACGCACCCACTATTTGCACTTCTTATCAAACTTGCTAATAACGCACCCACTATTTGCACTTCTTACCAAACTTGCTAATAACGCACCCAGTATTTGCACCTTCAGCCAAACTTGCTAATAACGACACCTAACACCCAACTCCCCCAACATAATATTCATCTATTCCCTCCATCACGCTCACCCCCAATAAAAAAAGAGTTTGGGATACGATGTCCCAAACTCTCTCTATATAAAAATTACATTTTTCTTACTAATTTAATCATCACATATTGTAGTGGTAATCTACCCCACAACGCCCATTTTGGTAATTGTTTACCGTTTAATGGGATGTTCTTTTGCGCCATATAAACATTTGCTGGAAATACAGCTACTAAGAACCATTCGATTAATTTTTTTATTAAACTACTTGGCTTTTTGATCATTAACATGATACCAAATACGATTTCCATCACACCTGTTATCCAAACAATCGCTTTTTTAAATGGTAAATAGTTTGGAACGATTGCTTCAAAACCTTCTGATCTCACGAAATGCATCACACCTGCAAATGAAAATCCTATTCCAAATAATCGTCTAACTATATTCATTACTTAATCCCCATCTCATTTAAATAGCTTTTACCAAATTCAGGTAACGTCACATTAAAGTTATCTGCAATTGTTGCACCAATTGAACTAAATGTATCATCACCTGATAGTTCATGATATTCTTTAATGCTTGGACTATACATTAATAATGGTACATATTCACGTGTATGATCTGTACCTGGAGCAGTAGGATCGTTACCGTGGTCTGCTGTAATAATAACTAAGTCATCTTCATTTAATACTGCTTGTAAGTCTTCTAATCGGTTATCAAAGTCTTTAATAGCTTGTGCGTAACCTTCTTTATCTCTTCTATGACCATACAATGCATCAAAATCAACCAAGTTTAAGAAGCTGATTCCAGTGAAATCACTTTTCACAACATCGATTAATTGATCCATACCGTCCATGTTGTCTTTCGTTCTAATAGCTTTCGTAACACCTTCGCCATCGTAAATGTCATTAATTTTACCGATTGCAATGACATCGTAATCCGCATCTTTTAAAGTATTCATAACTGTTTTACCAAATGGTTTCAATGCATAGTCATGTCTGTTTGATGTTCTTGTGAAGTTACCTGGCTCGCCAACGTATGGACGTGCAATAATTCTTCCTATTAGATATTTAGGATCTTTCGTAAGCTCTCTTACTTTCTCACAAATATCATATAATTCTTCTAAAGGAATGATATCTTCATGTGCTGCAATTTGTAGCACTGGATCTGCAGATGTGTATACAATTAAATCTCCAGTTTCCATTTGATGTTTACCATATTCATCGATAATTGCAGTACCTGATGCTGGTTTATTTGCAACAACTTTTCTACCAGTGATTGATTCAATTTCTTTTACCAATTCTTCTGGAAAACCTTCTGGATATACTTTAAAAGGTTTATCAATATTTAGACCCATTATTTCCCAATGTCCAGTCATTGTATCTTTACCAACTGAAGCTTCACTTAATTTAGTATAGAATGCTTCTGGATTTGATACTTTTTGAACTACTGGTAAGTCTGCAATATTACCTAAGCCTAACTTTTCTAGGTTTGGTAATGTTTCATTAAAACCTTCAAGTGTATGTTTTAATGTATGAGAACCTTCATCACCGAATGCTTTAGCATCTGGTGCTTCACCAATACCTACTGAATCCATTACGATTAAATGAATACGTTTAAATCGGTTTGTCATTTGACACACTCCTAATCTGTAATCACTTTATGAATTAATGTTGGTTTAACTTGTTCGTCAGAAATTGTGATGTTTTCTAAAATTTTAGCTTCTACATCTTTAACATCTTCTTGATTTGCATAAATCGTTACTAACGATTCACCCGCTTCAACTTTATCGCCAACTTTTTTATTTAATACTAAACCAACTGCCAAGTCAATTATATCATCCTTTGTTGCTCTACCTGCACCTAAAAGCATTGAAGCAACACCAATTTCATCTGCAACGATGTGTGATACATAACCTGAAGTTTCAGCTTTAACTTCGAAAGTATATTGAGCTTGTGGTAATTTCGTAACGTCATCTACTACAGAGCCGTCTCCACCTTGATTTTCAAGGAATACTTTGAATTTTTCTAATGCTTTACCATTTTGAATCACTTCTAAAAGTTTTTCTCTCGCTTCATCTAAAGTTTCAGCTTTCTTAGCTAATACAACCATTTGAGAACCTAAAGTTAATACAAGTTCCGTTAAATCTTCTGGACCTTCGCCTTTTAATGTTTCAATCGCTTCTTTCACTTCTAAGCCGTTACCAATTGCTCTTCCTAAAGGTTGGCTCATATCAGAAATGATTGCCATTGTATTTCTACCTACATTATTCCCGATTTTAACCATTGCATGCGCAAGTAACTCAGAATCTTCAATCGTCTTCATAAATGCACCTGCACCAGTCTTAACATCTAAGACAATCGCATCAGCACCTGCTGCAATTTTCTTACTCATAATTGAAGATGCAATTAATGGAATTGAATTGACAGTACCTGTAACATCTCGTAAGCCATATAGCTTTTTATCTGCAGGTGTTAAGTTACCTGTTTGACCGATTACGGCTACTTTATCTTTATTCACTAAATCGATAAATTCTTGTTCACTGATTTCAACATGGAAACCTTCAACCGCTTCAAGTTTATCAATTGTACCACCTGTATGACCTAAACCACGTCCACTCATTTTTGCGACTGGTACGTCTAATGCTGCAACTAAAGGTGCAAGTACAAGTGTTGTTGTATCACCTACACCACCTGTAGAGTGCTTATCAACTTTAATGCCTTCAATTTCAGATAAATCAATTTGATCGCCTGATTCAACCATAGCCATTGTTAAGTTTGCACGTTCTTCATCTGTCATATCTTGAAAATATATAGCCATTGCTAAACTAGACGCTTGGTAATCCGTAATATCGCCTGCAGTATATCCTTTAACAAAAAATTCAATTTCTTCTTTTGTTAATTCTTTCCCGTCACGTTTCTTTGCAATTACATCAACCATTCTCATCGTTAATACCCTCCAATTTTTTGTATGAATACGCTTACCTTAATTTGAAAAATTAAAGGTACTATTTCAAGTACCATTAATTTTTAGTAATCTGAATCTGACGCTTCACCTTTTAAAATTTTAACGCCTGCTGAAGCACCGATACGTGTTGCACCATTATCTATCATTGTTTTTACATCTTCGTATGAACGGATACCGCCAGAAGCTTTTACGCCTAAATCAGGACCAACTGTTTCACGCATTAATTTAATATCTTCTGCAGTTGCACCACCAGTTGAAAATCCTGTTGAAGTTTTAACAAAATCAGCACCTGCTGCAACAGCAAGTTCACATGCTCTCACTTTTTCAGCATCTGTTAATAATGAAGTTTCAATGATAACTTTAGTTGTTACACCGTTAGCTGCTGAAACAACACTTTCGATATCTTTTTTAACATCTTCATCTCTGCCGTCTTTTAATGCGCCAATGTTGATAACCATATCTACTTCTTGAGCACCTTTTTTAATTGCATCTTCTGTTTCAAATGCTTTAACTTCACTTGTGTTTGCTCCAAGAGGGAATCCGATTACTGTACATACAAGTACATCTGACCCTTCTAAAGCTTTCTTGGCATGTGCAACGTGTGTAGGATTGACACATACTGATTTGAATCCATATTCTTTCGCTTCACTTAATAAAGCGTCAATTTGTTCCAAAGTCGTATCTGGTTTTAATGCTGTGTGATCGATATATTTAGCTAATGACATGTTGAATCCTCCTAATATTTTTTGATTAACTCTATTATATAACGTTGTTGAACATTTGTAAAACGATAACTGAATTATTGTTCACTAATCTAGTAATGCCTGTGCAGTGTATTGATCTGTAATTAAAATATTACTCAATTTACCTTCAAGTGCACCTCGAATAGAAGCGACTTTATGCTCACCTCCAGCAACTAATACTGAATGTTCTATGCCTTTCAATGCATCAAGTTCAATACCTATTGTACGATTATTAATAGCTTCGTCTGCTACTTCACCTTTGGTATTATAAAATCTTGAACAAATATCTCCGACTGCTGATTTTTTAAGTCTGTCTTTTTCTTCTTCACTCAAAAATCCAAGTTTAAATAATAGGGCAGAATCTCTTACTGTTCCTACAGTAAAAATCGCAACATCAACTTGTCTACCTTGATCGAGTATTGATTTAATATGTCGGTCTTTTTCAACCATATCTTTAACTTCTTTTACATCAAAAATAACGGGTAACGGTAAATCTCTCGGCGTCGCATTATAAGCTTGAGCAAATCTTTCTAGAATTTGATGACTTCTCGTATCAACATCTGAAAAACTAATGCCGCCCTTCAACTGGATAATACCAATATCATTAAAATGACTTTGTTCTAGATATTGAGAAACTTGATACATCGTTTTACCCCAACTTATACCAATATTATCCCCGCTTTTCACAATTTTATTTAAATATTCAGCAGTCTTTTTACCAATTGCCGTTTGAATATTTGAATAATCGTTATAAGATGCATGTTCAACAACACAATCTTTTAAATTGTATTTCGCTTTTATAAGTGAAGCTAAACTTTCTGCGTCTTGGTAAGGATCATCAATTTTAATTGTCACAAAGCCTTGATTTTTAGCATGATTCAATAATCTTGATATCGTTGGTCTTGAAATATTTAACTTTTTCGCAATCGCTTCTTGGCTCAAACCTTCTTGATAATAAAGCTTTGCAATCTTGATACTATCCTTGTTCTTTTGTAAATCCATCCCTATTCACCACTTTCTTTCACTCTTATCGTACAAAAATTCGCAAAAAATTTAAACAAATGTTATCTTTAAGATGAAAAAACTTTTATTTTATTTAAAGGAGAAGATAGTTATGACTCAAGGAACACCACATATTCAACCAAATGGTGTAAAAATCGCAAAAACAGTACTAATGCCGGGGGATCCATTACGTGCTAAATTTATCGCTGAAAACTTTTTAGAAAATGTAGAACAATTCAACGATGTTAGAAATATGTTAGGTTACACAGGAACTTATAAAGGTAAAGAAGTATCTGTTATGGGTTCAGGTATGGGTATCGCTTCAATCGGTATTTATTCTTATGAACTTTATAATTTCTTTGACGTAGACACAATTATTCGTATCGGATCATGTGGTGCTATGCAAGAAGATATCAACTTATACGATATTATTATCGCTCAAGGTGCATCTACGAACTCTCGTTATGTTGATCAATTCAACGTACCAGGTTACTTCGCACCAATCGCAGACTTCGGTTTAGTAGCAAGCGCTAAAAACAAAGCTGACGAAATCGGCGCAACGTCACATGTAGGTAATATCTTCTCAAGTGATATTTTCTATAATGCAGACTCAGAAGTAACAAGTAAATGGGCTAGATTAGGTATCTTAGGCGTTGAAATGGAATCAGCAGGATTATATGTAAATGCCGCAGCAGCTGGTAAAAAAGCATTAGGTATCTTCACAGTAAGTGACCACTTATTAAGAGATGAAGCAACAACAGCAGAAGAAAGACAAAATTCATTTACACAAATGATGGAAATTGCATTAGAAATCGCAGAATAATTATAAAAAGAGAGCTGAGACGATGAATACCGTCTCAGCTCTTTTCATTTGTGAAAGTAAAGGAGTAATATAGATTGCGTTAGGTTTCAGGATTTAGATAATTAGATGTCGCTCACTTCCATTATTCCGAATTGTGGTAATTAGAACGCTATAACTTCCATTATTCTGAATTCTGGTAGTTAGAATGCTATAACTTCCATTATTCTGAATTGTGGTAATTAGAATCCGCTAACTTCCATTATTCTGAATTCTGGTAGTTAGAGTCCGCTAACTTCCATTATTCCGAATTCTGGTAGTTAGAATGCTGTAACTTCCATTATTCTGAATTCTGGTAATTAGAAGGTGCTAACTTTCATTATTCTGAATTGTGGTAGTTAGAATGCTGTAACTTCCATTATTCCGAATTCTGGTAGTTAGAACGCTGTAACTTCCATTATTTCGAATTCTGGTAGTTAGAACGCTGTAACTTCCATTATTTCGAATTCTGGTACTTAGATGGGCGCTCTCTTACGGACATTTCTCAGAATTCTGTCCCTAACAGCACCTCTTACGGACATTTCTCGGAATTCTGTCCCTAACGAACCCTCTTATGGACATTTCTCGGAATTCTGTCCCTAACGAACCCTCTTATGGACATTTCTCGGAATTCTGTCCTTAACAACACCTCTTACGGACATTTCTCGGAATTCTGTCCCTAACAGCACCTCTTACGGACATTTCTCAGAATTCTGTCCCTAACGAACCCTCTTACGGACATTTCTCAGAATTCTGTCCCTAACACGCTCATCTCTCGCCGATTATCTCTCTTCATCTCAACTTCCTCATTATTCTATACCACACGCTTCTGCAACGACTTCCACAATATGTTTGACTTGTATTTTATCTTCTAATCCTTCATTTTTAACACCTAGCAACATTTGCAAGTGACATCCTGGATTTGACGTGATGATTAATTGTGGCTCTATTTCTTTTACGTGACTCATTTTTCGATTTAAGATTTCCATCGATGCATCATAATTCACAATATTATATATTCCTGCTGAACCGCAACAGATGTCTTTTTCGGGTAATACTTTATATGTTAGTCCCTTTATTTGGTTGATTACTTTTTCAGGTTCATTGAATACATGTTGTACGTTTTGCAAATGACATGATGGCTGATAAGTGGCTTGAATATTAATCGGGTGTTCTAAGTTCAAGTCAATATCTTCTAATATAACTGAAATATCTCTCACTTTATCAACAAACTGTTCTGCTCTAGCTTTCCACTCCGCTTCATTTCTCAATAAATGATCATATTCTATTAACGAAGCGCCACAACCGCCAATAGCATTGACATAATAGTCTACATCGTATTTTTCTAACGCTTCAATATTTAATTTGGCTAATTTTCTTGCTTTATCCATTTCTCCAGCGTGATGTTGAAGTGCGCCACAACATGTTTGTTGTTTAATTTCTACAACTTGAATATTATGCGCTTCTAAAATTTTTATCGCAAGATCGTTTATATGTGAGAAAAATGAATCCATCATACAACCTCTGAAAAAGCCAATTGTTGTTTTTTTCGTTCTAAAAGGCGTTTGATAAGGTCGTTTATCTTTTTGAACTGGTGGCAAAATCATCGCCATATTGCTTAATCTTTCAGGTAGTAATTTCAATGCATTTGTCTTACTTAAAATCCCTGAAACAAATGACGTATGATAGAGCTTCAAGCCTTTATACATCGCATCTATCATATATTGACGTTCTAAAAATACAGACATAATTTGAGTGTCTAATTTTTTATTTCGCTTTTCTCGTAATACTTCGACTGCCGATTCATAAATGTCTCCATACTGAACATTCGTTGGACAAACTGTTTCACATTGTCTACAGCCTAAACATAAATCAATTGCTTCTTCTAAATCTTTAAGTTCAGCTTTACCTTCAACTGCATATTTAACGAGATTGATTCTACCTCGAGGAGAATGTTTTTCTTCTTTCATCGTTAAATATGTAGGGCAAGACGGTAAACAAAAGCCACATTGAACACAATCAAAAGTTGGATCATAAGCTAATTTTTCGATTAGATTATTCGTCATGGACTAACACAAACCTTTCATGCTCGTCCGGAAAGATTTTACCTGGATTCAGACGATTATTAGGGTCCAATGCTTGTTTTACATCTTTCATAAATTTCATGCCTGCTTCATCAAATTCGTTATACATAAATGGCTTTTTAAACAATCCAATACCATGTTCACCACTTAATGTACCGCCTAATTTCAGTGAAGCTTTAAAAATTTCAGCAACTGCTTCTTCAGCTCGTTTCATTTCTTCTGGCTTACGTTTATCCGTAATAATATTAGGATGTAAATTGCCATCTCCAGCATGCCCAAACACAACTAAATTTAATTGATAAGTTTGTCGGATTCTTTCGATTTCTTCAAAGAAAGCTGGAATTTGACTAACCGGCACACTTGTATCTTCACTTATCTTTGTCGGTCCAAATTTCACGATAGCTGGTGACACAAGTTTACGCACTTCCCAAAGTTCAGATGCCTGTTTTTCATCTTCAGCAATAATAACTTTACATCCAGGTAACGCAGCACATGTTTCTTCAATTATTTTCATTTCTGCTTCAAGTGCTAAAGGATGACCATCTAATTCGACCAACAATACCGACTCAGCATCGGCTGTCACATTCTCAATTGGATGTGTCGACAATACAGCATCAACACAATATTTATCCATAATTTCGATTTTAGAAGGTAATATACCTGATCTTAAAATTTTGGATACCGCTTCACCTGACGTAATAAAATCATCAAACTGCAACATTGCCGTCTTTGTATCAATCGGCTTAGGAATCAATTGTAAAGTAGCTTTTGTAATAATACCGAGCGTACCTTCTGACCCTACGATTAATTTCGTCATATCATAACCTGTTACATTTTTTACTGTGCGTCCACCACAGTGAATTATATCTCCGTTGGCCGTTACGACTTCTAATCCAACAACATAGTCTTTCGTGACACCATACTTTAAGCATCTTGGTCCACCTGCATTTTCAGCCAAGTTTCCCCCAATTGTTGAAACACGAGAACTGGATGGATCAGGTGGATACATCAGTCCATAGGATTCAGCAACTTTATGAATTTTCTCAGTGATAACACCTGGTGAAACTTCCATCATTAAATCATTTTCGTAAACTGTTATTTCATTGTCCCATCTTGAAAAATCCAACACAATACCACCATGAACTGCAAGTGGTCCTCCACTTAAACTTGTACCACTACCTCTCGGATAAATCGGTACGTCATATTGATTACTTAACTTTACAATATGCACCACTTCTTCAGTAGACATTGGCTGACAAATAATATCAGGCATATATTCACCGAAAGAAGCATCAAAACTATAACTTGAAAGATCCGCTACTTCTTTAGAAACGCGCCCATTATCTAAATGTTTCTTTAAAGCATGATAGAGTTCTTCCATGTTATCCCCCCTCAATATGAAATTATATTCATGATAGCACTGTTTACTTTAATTTTCATTTCAAGTGAATACGTTTACATTTATAATTAAAAAATACCTAATCCAATATGTTCATGGATTAGGTATTTGTAATTCAATATTATTTTAAGAATGATTTTAACATCCAGTTGTGTTTTTCAAGACTTGTTACCATTGCTAATAACATGTCACCAGTCATATCGTCGTTAACTTTTTCTGCTAATTGAATACCTTCTTCTAATTGAGCAATTACAGTTGTGAAGTCTTTAGATAATTGTTCAACCATTTGGTTTGCAGTTAAGTTTTTCTCAGCTTCTTCAATAACTGACCATTCTAATGCTTCTCTTAAAGTAGCGATTGGGTTACCTTCAATTGCTAAAATACGTTCAGCTAAATCGTCAACATACACACTTGCTTCATTGTAAAGTTCTTCAAATTTCTCATGTAGTGAGAAGAAATTTGGTCCTTTAACATACCAGTGATAGTTGTGTAATTTAGTATATAATACTGTCCACTCTGCTACTTGTTTATTTAACGCTTCGATTACTTCTTTATTATTTGTCATTTATTTTACACTCCTCTGTAGTTATCTTTTCTTGATTACATTAATTATTATATTATAATCATTCTAATCTGTCAACGATATTTAGCAACTTATTTATAATAATTATAAATAAGAGTTTAAATCTACATAAAAAAGAAGGTAAAGCCTACATTAGACTTATACCTTCTTTATCGTTTTATAAACATTTATTCTGCTTTCTCAAGCTTAAGTGGAATCTTAATTTCTTTCTCAAGTTTCTTACCGTCCATCAATTTATTGATAGAGTCTACTGAAGCTTTACCCATCTTATCAGGTTGTTGCGCGACAGTTGCATCTAATTTGCCACTTTTAATTGCTTTCATTGCATCTTCATTACCATCAAATCCAACTACGATTACATCTTTATCACCAATTGCTTCGATAGCACCAAGTGCCATTTCATCATTGTGTGAGAATATCGCTTCTACTTCTGGATGTGCTTGTAAGATATTTTGTGTCACGTTTAATCCTTCTGCTCGATCAAACTTAGCACTTTGTTTAGCAATGACATCAAGTGATTTGTCGGCAACTTTATGGAAGCCTTCTCCTCTTTCTCTTGTTGCACTTGCACCTGGAACACCTTCTAATTCAGCAACTTTAGCATTTTTACTTAATTTATCTAAAATAAATTGTCCGCCCATTTTACCGCCTTCAACGTTATCTGAAGCGATAAATGTTGCAACATCACCTTTATCAACTGATCTATCTAATGTAATAACAGGTATACCTTCATTATTTGCTGACTGAACGGCACTAGAAATTGCACTAGAATCTGTAGGATTGACTACTAAATAATCAACTTGTTGTTGAACTAAATCTTCTATATCATTTGTTTGTTTAGCTGAATCATCTCTTGCATCAACTACTTTTACTTTCATACCTTGTTTTTCAGCTTCTTTTTCAATACCTTCTTTAATTGAAACGAAGAATGGGTTATTTAATGTTGAAACACTGACACCAATCGTTATATCAGATTTTTTCTTATTTGTTTTACCTTCATTATCTTTTTTCAAAGGCGATTCAAGTGAACATGCCGCTAAAAATAACACAGTTGTCATTAATAGTATTAATAATTTCTTCATTTGTTTTCCCCTCAATCTAATTGATTATTTTTTTCTATCTATTAATACAGCAATTAAAATAACAATACCTTTTACGACTTGTTGGTAGAATGATGATACTCCTAATAAATTCAGACCGTTATTAAGTACACCAATAATAAGTACACCAATAAGCGTTCCAACAATTCTACCTTTACCGCCTGTTAAAGAAGTTCCGCCTAATACAACTGCAGCGATAGCATCTAACTCATATGAAGTACCAGCTGTAGGTTGAGCTGAGTTTAAACGTGATGTTAAAATTGCACCTGCTAATGCAGACATTAAACCAGAAATACCATAAATTAAAATTTTCACTCTGTTTACTTTAATACCAGAAATTTTTGAAGCGACTTCATTACCACCGATAGCATATGTATGTCTACCAAATGTTGTTTTTTGTAAAATAATCGCCAATATAATAAATACAATAATCATTGTGACTGCTGGTACTGGAATTCCGAAGAAATAACCTTTACCAAATAGTTGGAACATATAACTATCACCTAAATTAGTAATAGGGTTACCATCTGTTACAACGAGTGTTAAACCTCTAAATATTGTCATCGTTGCAAGTGTTGCGATGAATGGTGCCATACTCCCGAATGTTACTAATACACCATTAAATACACCTAATAAGAAGCCGCCAAGTACTCCGACAATCAATGCTACGATTGGATCTAAACCACTTGTAATTAAGATTGCAGTAAATGCACTTGATAATGCGAGTATCGAACCGACTGATAAGTCTATTCCGCCAGTTAAAATAACAAATGTCATACCAAAAGCAATTAACCCGTTAATTGAAACTTGTCTTAATAAGTTTAATAAATTCGATAAATCTAGAAATGCTGAGTTCATAATACTAATCACGACGATTAATAATATAAGTCCTATAAATGGAATAATTTTTTCGACTAATGAAGTCTTAGCTGTTAGTTGTTGCATGTAATTCCCCTCCTGTAGCTAATGTCATAATATTTTCTTCTGTTATATTTTCGCCTTCAACTTCACCTTTAATATTGCCTTCTTGAACTACAATAACGCGATCACTCATACCGATAACTTCAGGTAACTCTGAAGAAATCATAATAATCGATACACCACGTTCAGTTAGCTCATTCATCAGCTGATAAATTTCTCGCTTAGCACCAACGTCTATCCCTCTTGTCGGTTCATCTAAAATCAATATTTGAGCACCTGTACCAATCCATTTTGCTAATACTACTTTTTGTTGGTTACCACCTGAAAGTGATGATACTAGCGCTTTTCGTGGCGTCTTAATATTGAGCCTTTTGCTCATTTGATCTGCAAACACATGCGTCGCTTGTTCTTTAATAAATCCTTTATTTGAAAAGCTTTCAAGAGATGGTAGAACCATATTATGTTCGATTGAGAAATCGAGAATCAGTCCTTCATCTTTTCTATTTTCAGTAATTAAGCCTAAACCATGTTTCATTGCATCTTCCGGTGACTTAATCAATACGGATTTACCATTAATGTCTATATCTTTATGACCTTTATCAATTCCGAACAGACTTCTCATAATCTCAGTTCTACCAGCACCCATTAAGCCACTAAATCCTAATATTTCACCTTTTCTTAATGAGAATGAAATATCTTTGATGCCTTGTTCATCATTATTTAGGGATTTAACATGCATCAATGTTTCACCTGGTTCAACGGTTCTTTCTGGGAACTGCTCTGTTAAGTCTCTACCTACCATTGATTTAACAATTTCATCGTAATTGGTTTCGCTTGTAGGCTTGTATAATACAGTTTTACCATCTCTCATAACGGTAATTTCATCAGAAATCTCAAATATCTCAGCCATTCTATGTGAAATATAAACGAATGAAACGCCTTGATTTTGAAGATTTTTAATAAGTTTAAATAACTGTGTGATTTCTTTATCTGTAAGTGCTGCAGTTGGCTCATCCATGATGATAATTTTTGCATTGGTCATTAAAGCTTTTGCAATTTCTATCATTTGTTGTTCACCGATTGAACATTTTCCTGCAACTTTCTTCAATGAGATATTAAAGTTTAATTTTTCAAAGACTTTTAATGCTTCTTGCTTCATTTTCTTCTCATTTAATATGCCAAATTTATTGCGCATTTCTTTCCCGATAAATAAATTTTCAAGCACTGTTAACTCTGGCCAAATATTAAGCTCTTGATGTATAAACGTAATACCTGCTTCTTCTGACATTTGGGCATCTTTAAAGACAACTTCTTGATTGTGATAATTAATTTGACCTGCATCTTTTTCATGAATACCAACAAGAATCTTCATTAAAGTTGATTTCCCTGCACCATTTTCTCCCATAAGTGCATGAACTGAAGCTTCTTTTAATTTAAAATCTACGCCTGTTAACACTTTATTTTGGCCAAACGCTTTATGTACACCAGACATTTCTAGCATGAAATCCCTCCTTAAAATAAAACATCACTTTCTAATATGACGTTTGCATATGGTGTTGCTTCCCCTGTTCTTATAATTGCGACAGTATCTTGTGTTAATTTTTTAAATGCTTCGTGTGATACAAATTCTCTTTCAACATCTGTTTCTTGAATCTTTTCATAAAGTGTTGAATTATCCGTCTTCATTTCTTCTGCAAAAATCATTTTCTGTACAGACATATGTTCTAACAAAATAGCGTAAACGCTTTCAAAACTTGGTACACCAAAAGTCAGTGCTAAATCAATTTTTCGCACGCCTTTCGGTACTGGTAAACCACAATCTGCTATCACAATACAATCAGTATGACCAAGATCGCTTAATACTTTAGAAATTTCACTGTTTAATATCCCTGTCTTATACATGCCATTCTCCTTCAATATCTTGTAATGTTGGCATTCCGCCTTGTGCACCTAATCCAGTTACTGAATGACTTGCTGCTAAATTAGCAAATGCTAATGCTTGATCTAAGCTGTATTCTTTTTGAAGCGCTACTGCAAATGCACCATTAAATGTATCGCCAGCACCAGTCGTATCTTTCACTTCACGTTTATAACCTGGTACTTGAACTTTTTCTTTACCATTATGATAAGCTGCACCTTTATCTCCTAAAGTTACAATCAATTTCATTGGATAAGCAGCTAACGCTTCATCTAATTCACCTTTAAACATCTCATCACTTTCTGTTTCGTTAGGTGTTAAGTAATCAACTTTTTCGATAACAGTGTTGCTTACTTCTCTATACGGTGCAGGATTCAGAATTGAAATCAAACCATGTTCTGAACAATATTTAACCGCAAATTCAACTGTTTCACTTGGAATTTCTTGTTGTAATAAAACGATATCGCCTTCTGACAATGCTTCTAGATGTTTTTTAACATAGTCTGGTGTCACTTCATTGTTAGCTGAAGGTACGACAATAATACTATTATCTTGTTCAGATAATGTTATATGTGCTGTTCCTGATGGCATTTGTGTAACGGGTTCCACACCATCCACAATAACGTGATTTTTTTGAAGATTTTCGTATATTTCTTTACCAAAATCATCATCACCAACTCTACCAATCATATGTACGTTATCCCCTAATCTTGCAGCTGCGACTGCTTGGTTTGCACCTTTCCCACCAGGTGTTGTAAAGAAATCGTCCCCAAGAATTGTTTCTCCTTTACCTGGTCTTTTAGACGCTGATACAACTAAATCTATAGACATACTTCCGATAACTGTTATTTTCTTCATATTAATCTCTCCTTGTTGATTGTCTTTCCACTAAAGTAACATCTAATATTTGATGATGTTCTCTTTGTTTACCTTCCAACTGTTTAATTAATTGTTGGCATGCTTTTTGACCAATTAAATAAGCAGGTTGATGAATCGTTGTTAAACTTGGTGAATATGTACGTGATAACGGTATATCATCATAACCAACCACTTGTATATCATCGGGCACTTTGTATTGATGATTATAAAGAATACTCATGACGTTAAATGCGCCAACATCATTACTACAAATAATGCTATCAATGTCGTGTTCTTTAATTAAGTTAAGCAAATCATCTTCTGTTAAAGATAATTCATTAGCTGAAACATACGTGATACCCGCTTCATCTAACATTAACTTCGCACCATTGAATCGCTCTCTAAATGATTTGTAATTTAAATCTTGTTCTAAAATAAGAACAGATTGTGCTTTACCGTTAATCACTGCCTGAGCTTGAAGTTGTCCACCTTTGTAATGATTTGTTTCAACAAATTCATGATCTTCGTACACACGGTCTAATAGAACAAAAGGCATATTATAAGATTTAAATGAATCAAAAGTTTCCTTACTCGATAATTGTGAAGCAATAATACCACTACAATTATGTACGTTAAATGTATTTAAATACGCAAGTTCCTTCTCATCATTACCATCACCATTTCCAATAATGATATGATAGCCCATCGCCATCGCTTCATCTTCAACACCTCTAGCAACTACTGTAAAAAAAGGGTTACTCATATCTGGTAACAATAGTCCTATCATTCTAGATTGTCGTTTATATAAAGTTCTTGCTGTTTCATTAGGTCGATAATTTAATTCTTGAATTGCTTTATCAATTTTATCTTGTGTTTCCTTCTTAACATAACCACTTTTATTAAGCGCTCTAGATACAGTAGCAACAGATACTCCTGCATGTTGCGCAACTTGTTTAATTGTTGCCATACTTCAACTTCCTTTTGTGTAACCGTTTACACAAAAGGATATCACGCAATCTTTATTTATGCAATATTAATTTAAAAAATATTTTCTTTCTTCAGGTGTCGGTAATCGACAAGCATTTTTCAAAATCACTTTATGTCTGATTTTGGCAAATGCATCATAGCTAACATCTCGTACAAATTTCGGTATCCATTTCAAAGTCCATCCTAAAAATTGATAGCCTTTTATTTGGCCTAATAAATGAATAATCGCGTTTGATTTAATCCATACTTTGTCGCCATCTACAACAATAATACTATCTATATTTTGCAAATCAGGTCGCGCTTCAAATAAATGATCACCATATGAAGATTCCAGTTGAGCAAATTGAAAACGATGTGAAATCTTATGATGAATTAACCACATCACAGCACGATTACAGTATCCACAATCCCCATCATAATAAACAATAGCGATAACAATCACTCCAATCATCATTTTCTTAAACGTAACACGACAGTATGATAAATAAAAGTTTTATGGACACAATTTCGAATAATGTCCCTAATGGAAGTTCTTAGAGACACAATTCTGAATAATGTCCCTAACGGTGGCTCTTACGGACACAATTTCGAATAATGTCCCTAACGGTGGCTCTTACGGACACAATTTCGAATAATGTCCCTAACATGGGCTCTTAGAGACACAATTTCGAATAATGTCCCTAACGGTGGCTCTTACGGACACAATTCTGAATAATGTCCCTAACAAAAAGTGCTAGGACTTTTCTGTCCTAGCACTTCATCATTTCTATTATTAAACAGCTTGCTTTTTAAATGCTTTATATTCTTCTTCGTTAATTTTGATAATTTTAAATCCTACATATCCAAAGATGACAGATATGATTGGTACCGTATAGTTGAATACTGCATAAATGCCATAATCTAATACGTTCACATTCAATGTTTGGGCAATAAATACCCCACATGTATTCCACAAGAAGAATACGGATGTTACTGTACCACCGTCTTCAAGTGCACGTGATAAGTTTTTCGGATGTAGTCTTCTTTCTAAAAATGTATTAATGTACATTCTTGAAGGTACTACAATCGATATGTATTGTTCTGAACATGAAGCGTTCGTACCTATACATGAAATAATAACAGATGCTATTAAACCACCAGTACCTTTTGCGATTTTTAAGATTTTTGTAATGATTGATTTTAGCATGCCTGAATATTCAAGAATGCCTCCAAATGTCATCGCAACGATAGTCATTGAAATTGTATAGAACATGGATTCTAATCCACCTCTATTGAACAATTCTTTGACTAAATCATTTTTAGATTCTAATACAAATCCAGTTTGTAATGTCTTCACACTGTCATGTAGACTTCCACCTTGAATAAATATTTGCGATAAAAATCCTAAAACAATACCGACAACTAATGCTGGTATTGCAGGTACTTTAAATGCAACTAATATAATAACTATTACAGGTACGAGCAACAACCACGGTGAAATTGTAAATTTGTCTAGCATTTCATTATTGATGGCATCAATTTTTGCTTGGTCCATATTACCAGCTGAAAATTGTTGTCCTAAAATAAAAAATACAATTAATGAAATAATAACGGCAGGTACTGTCGTATAGAACATGTGTTTAATATGATCAAATAAATCTGTACCTGTTAGACCTGCTGCTAAGTTTGTCGTATCTGATAATGGGCTCATCTTATCACCAAAGTATGATCCAGATATAATAGCACCTGCTATCATGCCTGCTGGTATATCCATACTTAATCCAATTCCCATACCAGCTACACCAACTGTTGCCATTGTTGACCAACTACTACCAATAGCTAATGCTACGATTGCACAAATAACTGCGATGGTTACTAAAAATAATGACGGCGTTATTAATTTCAATCCATAGTAAATCATTGTGGCTACTACGCCTCCACCTATCCAAGCACCAATGATTAAACCAACTAAAATGATAATGACGATTGCTGGTAAGGCTAGTCTAATACCTTTATACATCATTTCTTCGATGTCTTGCCAACTATACCCATGATAGTAAGCTACAATTGCAGCAATTGCTGTTCCTATCATTAACGGTATGTGCGGAGCTTGCTCTAAAACGACTACCGTAAATAACATACTGATAATCATAAATAAAAATGGCACAACGGCCCAAAAGAAACTAATTTCTTTCTTAGATGTACTATTATTCTCCATAGATAACCTCCTAAAAATAAAGCGCTTACATTTATAATTTTAATAGTTTATGCAACATATTACAATCCCATAATGACAAAGCCTGGACAAATATTTTGTACCAGGCTCATACTTATAAATTATATAATTATTCATTTAACATATATATGACTTCTTGCATAATTTCATTGAATTCTTCTTTGAACTCATTGTTAAAACGTAAAATTACTGCTCGTTCGTCTGATTTTAAGCGATTTTTTAATATGTATCTTTTCTCAAATAAACGTTTAATCGCTCTCGCTGATTTATTTTGTTTAATATAGCCTTTTTCAATAGCATCTTTAAGATGCACTTCTTCCACTTCGTTTAATTTCATTAAAAAGAAAAATTCATGCTTCTTTAGACCATACTTTTGTTCAATAACTAAAAAGATATTATCAATTTTATTTTGCTGATCGAAAAATTCTGAACATGTTGAAATTGCTTCTGAATAAGATTGAGTCTTCATAGTTTTACCTCCTGTTTCCCGTGAATTTGATTTTCTTAAAATAATTTTAACACAAAATTAAATAACATCAATATGGAATTTAAATATATATTTGACAATTTATGTATTTTTCTCGTGGTTAATTATCAAACTGAAATCACTAACTCACAAAGTATATAGAAGTACTATTATTTTACAAATAAAAAAAGATTATAACTGTAATCGTTATAATCTTTTTCTTGTATTCAATTAATTGTAGATATTTACTTTTTAGCTTTATCTTTTAAGTAGAATTCTTTTCCTGTAAAGAATTCTGTAGTTAAACTTTTAACTTTAGGTGCTAACATCACGACTGCGATAATATTCGGAATCAATATACATGCAAGCGCGATATCTAATAAATTCCAAAGTTGTGTACCTGCACCGAATGCACCAAGCGCGATTGAGAGTACATAAACAACCTTCATAATAAAGCCTGCTGTTAAGCCAAATAAATATTCTGCCATTCTTGATCCATAGTATATAACTACGATGATTGTTGAGAATACGAAGAAGACCATTGAAATAGATACAATCCAACTTCCAAATGTTCCAAATGCATTATTAAAGGCACGAGCTGTCAGTGCAGCGGATTGTTCTTTAGCATCATTATCTTTCCATACATCTGATACTAAAACGACAAACGCTGTCGTACTACAGATGATTAATGTATCTACAACGATTTCACTAACACTCCAGAATGCCTGTCTTACAGGATGGTCAGTCTTTGCAGCAGCATGCGCAATTGGTGACGTACCAAGACCCGCTTCGTTTGAATAAATACCACGTGCAAATCCCCAACGTACTGTTGTGGCTAAAGCAGCACCGAAACTACCACCTAATGCTGCATCTGGATTAAATGCTTTCTCAACAACTAACGCAATTACACTAGGCACATGTTGAATATTCAGTATGATAATCAAGAATCCCATAATACAATATAAACCGACCATAACCGGTACGATCATTTCGGTAAATGTTGCAATACGCTGAATACCACCAAATACAACTAAAGCAGCAATAACAGCTAACACGATTCCTGTTATACCCATATGAATATCGAATGTATCTTGAACAGTACTTGCAGCTGAATTCCCTTGTACCATAATACTTGGGATAAGTTCAAGCATTAAAGCAAATGCAAATACAAATGAAAATACTAATCCGACTTTTTTATTTTTGAAACCTTTTTTCATATAATATGTAGGTCCACCAACAAATTCTCCTTTATCGTTTTTCTCACGATAATATATACCTAGTACGTTTTCGGAATATTTTAATGCCATTCCTAGAAATGCGATTACTAACATCCAAAATACTGCACCAGGTCCACCCATCATAATGGCTGTAGGTACACCGACAATGTTTGCCGCACCTACTGTTGATGATAAAGCTGACGTTAACGCTTGCCTCGGCGTAATTGTACCTTCACCTTTAGGTTCTTTATTAATACTTCCAAAAGTTTGTTTCATCATATAACCAAAATGTCTAAATTGTATTAATCCTAAATACAATGTTAAAAATAAACTTGATACTAATAAAAGTGTGACGATTGGATACCCCCATAACCAATCTGAGAATGCTACGATTTTCTCCATAAAATGACCCCTTTGCAATTTTATTTGTGAAATATTAACCAAGCATAATTCTATATTACAGAATATTCAGCAATTTATAAACCTTTAAAAAAATAAAAACGGAATAAAATCTTAAGTGTTAAGATTTTATTCCGTCTATTTTATCCTACATGTAATACTCTACAATGTTTTAAGAATTGATGTGAATATTGTTCTTTTATGTCTTCAATCGAGCCGTAACATAAACCAATCATGCGCCATTTAGGATTATGACGATAGAATGAGTCTTTTTCTAAACTCCACTTCACCATCTTACCTTCATGATTATATCTTGGTAATGTCATTTCATGACCATCAAGCACATTTAAGAATAATTGAAAGATTTCTGGATCTATTCTTTCAAACTGGTCAATCACAAGCCATTCTCTTTCTGAGTTCGTAATATGTCCTGTAATGAAACCTTCTCTATAATATAAAGCGCCACTTTCATTTGGTAAATATCGACCGTATAACATTTCTTCTGAGAAATCAGGATGACCTACTGTATATATACCTTTCGCAAGTTCACGTTCAACATAATGTTTCGCTTTTTTCAAACCGTCTTCTTTATTGTCACAGAGCATTAAAATAATAGGTTTATCTTTTTTAGGTTCATTTTCCTGATCACGTTGAACAGACATCTCATATTGATTACTAGAACTTTCTTTGTACGTCCCGTTACTCATATCTAACATCGCATCATATTGTGCTTTTGTTAAATTAGCAATAGATTGTTTCGAACTATCTTGTAAGAAATATAATTTCTTTAACGTTTGATGTCTATTTAATTCGCCAATATTCACAGGGTTAATATCTTCATGATATTTAACTTCAATACATGTAGAATCTGTTCTACCTGGTTGTGGTGGCAATTTATGTATACTATCTGACACTTCCCCAGTTCCGATAATGGACTGATTAGCATTTCTACTTAAAAATATTATTTGGTCTCCTATTTCCAACTGAGTATAGTACGTATAACCATTTCTCTTTATACCATTTACAGTATGTGTAAATATTGTATACGTTTGATCTGGTTCAAATTGAATTTCTTCTGTAAGTAAAAAATACCTAGGAATTTTTATAGCGCCTTGTCCTAACCCTATAATTAAATCGAATTCTTCTTTCGTAATGCGATTAAACAATTGTTCTGTCATTTGTTTAATTCTAGATTCTAATTGTTCACTTCTCTTTAAATATTCAATTGATAACATTGTTAAAGATTGCTCAAACTTAAATTGGATACTTACTTTTTGATTGCCACCCGTTTGAACTTGTAAGATTTCACCGAATCCAAGTAAGCCGACTTGATTTTGCACTTGATAATAAATGACTTTATCTCCTGGTTTAGCTGTCTTAAATGCATGATAACCTTGCGTTGGATTAAAGCTTGCACCTGATTCAAACACTGCAGTTTGGCCTTCTAATGGTTCCGTATGACGCCACCTATTATATCCACAATTTAACCAAAAGTAGTTTCTTTCTTCAGACATATGTATACTCCTTAATATCTATAATGATCGATTTTCATAATGATGTTTACTTTGATATCTTAATTTTATTTTCATATAAAAATTACGCTTAAAATTTACTTTTTTAACAACACATTAATATTAACATTGTATAAGACATTCACACTCATGTCTATGTTTACAATTATAAAAAAAGAGCCGAGGACACATCATAATGTCCAAGACTCTTCAATGATTAATGTATATAATTATAACTTGAAACTTGAGAAGCTGGTATCGTTCTGTATGTTAGTACACCTGGTGATGAACTAAAGTTCATTTCTGATACTTGAAGGCTTCCGTTTGAATTAATTCTTTCAACAAATGATACATGACCATAATAGCCAGCTGATGATTGAAGGATTGATCCTACTGAAGGTGTACGATTTACAACATAACCATCTTTAGCAGCAGCACTTGCCCAATTGTTTGCATTCCACCAATAAGTACTAATTGGTTTACCTATAGCTTTACGACGGTTAAATACATGCCATGTACATTGACCCCAGTCGTATAAATTTTGATGATTGAATGTCGGTGATGTGTAACCACTGTTGTTATTTGAATTAGAAGTAGAACCTGAACTTGATGCTGTTCCACTTACTTTTAATTTTTGTCCCGGATAAATGATAAAGTTTGATAAACCATTTAATGACATAATTTTTTGGTATGTCGTTCCATATCTAGCTGCAATCGCTGATAGTGAATCTCCTGACTTAACTGTATAAGTAGAAGTGCTACCTGAAGCATTAGACGCTCCACTGTTACTAGAGCTACCCGTGTTACTACTAGAACTTGCTGTTCCATTAACTTTTAATTTTTGTCCCGGATAAATAATCGTGTTACTTAACCCATTCAATGACATAATTTTTTGATACGTCGTACCATATTTACCAGCAATAACCCCTAATGTATCTCCCGATTTTACTGTGTAATATGTCGTTGATGAAGTTGAAGTAGCTCTTGAGCTCGTGTTCGATGTACTTGATGAATTTGAAGTACCAGGAACTTGTAATACTTGATTAGGGAAAATAAGATTTGAACTTAATTTATTTAAGCTTTTAATTTTCGCAATCGTCGTATTATGCTTATCAGCAATCAGCCATAAAGAATCTCCACTTTTAACTTTATAAGTTGCTGCTTCCGCTTGATGAGAAGATACTGCAACTGCAACCGAAGCACCAACAAATGCCGCTATTGTCTTTTTCTTCAAAATAACTTACCTCCATCTTCTTACAGTTTATTTATGAATTCTTATTAATTATACACCGTAATCTTTACCGTTTATATTACAGTTTTATTTCATTTTCATTAATCCTATAATAGTATATTACTTTTAAAGATTAATTAGAAAATGAACAAATATAATAAATCGCATATTATAAATAGCGCAAGATAATTTGGACGTGGGTAGGAAGGTAATATGTGTGAGTGTTCGTGCGAGACACCCTGATTTTGTACCTTAGCGCACGATATCTCCGAGTCTTCGTGCGTTACACCCTTATTTTGTACCTTAGCGCACGATATCTCCGAGTCTTCGTGCGTTACACCCTGATTTTGTACCCTAGCGCACGATATCTCCGAGTCTTCGTGCGTTACACCCTGATTTTGTACCCTAGCGCACGATATCTCCGAGTCTTCGTGCGATATTACCCTATCATACATAAAAACAGTAGAAATTCTTTTACAGAATTTCTACTGTTGATTTATTATGCTTTATACGATCAACGATAACCCTGCTAAGCATGGCATAAGATTGACTAATATGCCGCCTATTTTGAGTCCTGCTGATATGTCTTTGTCTTTTAATGTAGAGATTGCAAGTATTAAACCAATTAACGCAATGATAAATGGAATGACTGGCGTTGGATACTTAGGCATTCCGAAAAATAAACCTAATCCTGCAATAACTGCACATACTAATGATAAATATAGAAATTTTTTCATTTGATAGACTCCAATCTACACATAACTAATGATGACTTCTAATTCACCATTTATGTGATTATCTAAATCATCTGCTGTCATGATTAAATGATCGCCTTTTTCTACTTCAAATACATTACCATCTGTAATGATTTCTCCGCTTCCAGCTATCACACTTACTAAGCAATAGTCTCTAGGTTTTCTAAAATTAAACGTCCCACTAATTTCCCATTTAGCAACTGTAAAGAATTCGCTTTCGATTAATAATGTGCCTTTTTGGTCTTCATCATCAATCTTTTTAGGTGGTACATTTGGACTTTGTGCACCAACAGTTATAACGTCGATACTCTTATCTAAATGAAGTTCTCTTTTCTTGCCGTCTTTATCAATTCTGTCATAATCATAAATTCTATAAGTTGTATCAGAATTTTGTTGTGTTTCTAGAATCATAATACCGCTACCTATTGCGTGAACTGTTCCACTAGGTACATAGAAGAAGTCGCCTTTTTCTACTTTTACGCGTTTAAATAAATGATCCCAATCTTCGTTCTGAATAAATTCTTCTAATTGTTGTTTTGTATTTGCATATGTACCATATATAATTTCTGCATCTTCTTTAGCATCTATAATATACCAACATTCTGTCTTACCAAATTCACCGTTTTCATGTTCATGTGCATATGTATCATCAGGATGTACTTGTACAGATAGTTGTTCATTTGCATCAAGAATCTTAGTTAATAATGGGAACTTTTCTTCTGTAGGATTACCGAAAAGTTCTGGGTGATTTAACCAAACTTCATCTAAAGTTTGTCCTTTATATGGACCATTTGCGATTTCGTTTGGCCCATTTACATGTGCAGATATCCCCCAACATTCACCGATTCGTCCTTCAGGCAGGTTATATCCCATATTTTCTAAATTTCTACCACCCCATATACGTTCTTTGAATACAGGCTTTAAAATTAATGGAGACATTCAATCATCCTTTTCTAATTGTTGTTATATATTGTATACCGCTTATTTTTATAATCGTTTTAATGTACCAATGGTGATTGTACCATAACGACACTATATTGTGGAATACTCATAACACAGATAGATTGAATTTATAACTATTAATAATTTTATAATTATTAAAATGTATAATACTATTTATTCAAATGAATATCTCCACCTGGTCCTAATGGAAAGCCCAGTAAGAACCAAATAATCATGAATAACGGCCAAACGATTCCTAACACAATTGAATATGGCATTAAACTTGAAATCAATGTACCTAGTTTCATATTTTTATCATACTTTTGAGCATATGAAAGTAATAATGGTAAGTATGGCATCATTGGTGTAATCGGATTTGTAATAGAGTCTCCGATACGATAAACCATTTGTGTAAATGCTGGATGATAGCCCAATAACATAAACATTGGTATAAAGATTGGTGCTAATATTGCCCATTTAGCTGAAGCACTTCCGATTAATAAATTGATCAGACTACTTAGAATGATAAATCCAATAATTAAGATGACCCCATTTTGACCTTGCAATAATTCTGCACCTTTTACAGAAATGACAATACCTAGATTACTCCATTCTAAATATGCTAAAAGTTGAGCTGCAAAGAATACAATAACGATAAAGCTACCCATTGTGGACATGGAATCTGATAACATTTTTCCTAAATCTTTTGTATTTGAGATTTTCCCTGAAAGAATACCATATACAAAACCAGGCACGAAAAAGATAACTAATATAATGATACCTACACCATCCATCAATGGTGCTTTATCAATTAAACTACCTGTCTTTGGATTTCTTAACCATCCATTTTCAGGAATTGCTAAAGCAAGTAATAACGCTACAACAATAAAGAAACTAATATTCGCAAACTTCAATGCTTTACTTTCTTTTGCACTAATTTCATTATCATCACTTTGATCCTCAGAACCTTCATCAGGTTTGTATGTACCTAAACGTGGAATAACGACTTTCATACTGACATAATAAATTGCTGGTAATAAGATGATTGTTGATGCTGCAATAAAATACCAGTTCATTGCTACATTTAAACTGATGTCTTTATCAATGATTTCAGCTGCTGGTTTCGTAAACGCATATACTAACGCATCACTCATACCTAACGTAACGTTCGCAGCAAATGCACCTAGTGCTGAGGCATAAGCCATCGCAAGTCCAGCAATCGGATGATAACCTAACTTTATAAAGACTAACGCTGTTAATGGCGGTAACACAACTGGTGCTGCATCTCCTGCAGCATTACCGATAATACCTACAAATATAATAATGGGAACAATAATTTTTCTAGGTGCTTTTTGAACAACTTGGATCATTAACTTATCAAAATAACCCGTCTTCTCAGCAACACCTATACCTAACATAACAGCAAGGACTAAGCCTAACGCAGGAAACTCTGAAAAATTCGTGATAGATTCACTAATAATTTTTCCAAAACCTTCTCTAGAAATTAAATTTGTAACTTCTACAGTCTTCCCAGTTGCAGGACTTTCCACTTTTATGTGAAATAATGAAATAAACCAAGACAGAAATATTAACGCTGCACATAAGAAGAAAAATAGTATACTCGGATCGGGCAGTCTATTTCCTGCTCTTTCTATTAAATTTAGAAATCTATTAATGATTGAAACTTTTTCTTTTGTTTGATTCATATATTATCCTCCCATAAGTAAATTAAAAACAGTATATCAAACTGTGTTTATTTTTTGAAGGTTCTGATAATTTTACAAATGTTTTGATAACAAGTCTTTATATAAAATTTTAAATCACATTTAAGTGTAAATTTGGCATCTTTTTTTAAGAATTAACATTGATAAAGTGCACCGTTGACCTTATACTAAGTATACAGATGATAAGTTGTAATAAATGTACTTCATTTTCGAATAGACATCATGCAATTTATTATTAACTGTAAGAAGTCTTTATATATGATTATGAAATGGAACGGATGGGGTTACATACCCTAAAGCGATAAGCCTCCTGAAGCTTATCGCTTTTAATTTTGCATAAAATAAAAAACTGCTATCATGTCTCTGTTAGAGGTTAATAGCAGTTATGATTATCAAGTATTATTGTTCTGTTTTTTTAATATTACTGAGTACAACTTTTTCCACTTCTTCTAAATGAAATGCCATCTTATGTTGCGCAAGTTCTGCATTTTGAGATTTAATAGCTTCAAAAATTTCTTTGTGCTCGTTATATAACTTCTCTATTGATTTACTTTTCGTATATAAATAAATTCTTCTTGTTTCTTTCATTGTATGTCTCATAATTTCAGATACATTTAACAATAATTGTTTAAGCATATCATTTTTAGCCGCTTCTACTACAGCTAAATGAAATTTCAAATCAGAAGCTTCTCCTAATTCATTGTCTTGAATGGCTTGTTTCATATCTTTTAATGCAGATTCAATAGCATGCAAGTCATCATCCGTTCTTTTTTCAGCTGCAAGTCTTGATACACCGACTTCAACAATTTTACGGACTTCTAGTAGATTTTCAATATCTTTAACGTCTCCATTAATTGCTTCGATATTAAAATAAACTTCTTCTCTTTCAACGATGAAAGTCCCTTGCCCGTGTTTAATTTCTACATATCCCATTGCTCTTAACGCATTCAATGCTTCTCTTATCGTTGCTTGTCCTACCCCAAAACTTTCAGATAAAGCCTTTATAGATGGTAAGCGGTCTCCTATTTTCAAACGACCTTCATTAATATCTAATATGATGACATCTGCAACTTTTTCGTATAATTTCTTGTTCGATATCTTCATTCTTCTTTCTCCACCTTGTTAAAATCATTAGTAGAGCAATTATATCATTTAAAATATATTTCATCTTAAAGAATTTAAATTATTGATGAAATTCTCTTTTAATACTTTCCATTGCTTCTTCTAATGTTGCACCTGTTGATAAAGATACACTCGCTAAAAATGCACCTTCTACAATGGGACCGTCTACTTTGTACAATTTATGTTCACCATCATATAAGTCTAACGCCATTTCTAAATTCATTTCAGATGAACCAATATCATAAAATAACAATGCATCTTCAGTTAACGCATCAATTACTTCATTAACCGTATCAATACTTGTACCGATTCCACCTTCATTTGTACCGCCATTTGCGATAACTGTAACACTTGGAGACATTTGCTCCAATAATGCTTTTACACCTTGTGCGATATCGTTACTATGACTAATAATACCTATTGTCGCCATGTTTACACATCCTCACTTAAAGCTTTTAATACGTATACCATACTTTGAGCACCAGGATCTATATGTCCTATAGAATCTTTTTTGAAATAGGCTGCTCTACCTTTAGTTGCTTCTAAATCTTTCGTATCTTCAGCGAACTGTTGTAACACATCTTCAGATAATGACTCTCCATTTGATAAATGATCTGAGGCTTTTAACAACACATCATACATTGTTTTTTCGCCACCTGTTACTTTACCTCTAGCAGCAACAGCATCTTTAAAAGTATTGATATATTCTAATAAATTATCAGAAGTGATTTCGTCATAATCTAGACCTGCCATTTTAACAAAGCTAAATCCATACAATGGACCTGATGCACCACCTACTGAACTCATTAAAGTCATGCCTGTAGATTTCAATACATCACTTACTGTATCTCCTGTAACTTTTTCGTCTACTGCTTTAAATCCGCGTAACATATTAACACCATGGTCGCCATCACCAATTGCTCTGTCTAATTGTGTTAAATTTTGTTCTTCTTGTTCAAATGTATGACTTAAATCTTTAAGTTTGTTTAACAATGTTTCTGCGTTCATTTAAAATGCCTCCTATTTAAAATATTTACTTTCTGTCGGTGCGTTAAATGCTTCTTCAACTTCTTGTTGATAAGGCACTAATGTAATAGAAAATCCTTGCATATCTAATGCAGTCATATAATTTCCAACAAAGTATTTTTTAACATCTAATTTATTTTGTTCTGCATATTCATTAAAATAATGTGCGATGATTGCAAGCTCTGAATCAGGTGTCGCACCCATACCATTAATCATAACAATTAATGATTTATCAGAAACTTCCTTTTCAAGTTCATGCATTAAACGGTTAATGATTTTATCGATTGTTTCAATATTTTCTTGATAAATACCACGTTCACCATGAATACCAATACCAATCTCCATTTTATTATCATCTAAATCAAATCCGTATTGACCAGTTGTTGGTACTAAACAAGGATAAATGGCCATTCCAATCGTTCTAATATTTTCAATAAATGATTCTACTTTTTCTTTAATAGCTGCTAAGTTATATCCATTATCAGATAGATAGCCGGCATACTTATGTACAAGAACTGTACCCGCTACACCTCTTCTATCTTGTTCATTTTCAATAGAAATATCATCACGTACGATAACGGATTGGCAAGAAATACCTTCCATTTCTGCCATCTCTTGTGCCATTTCAAAGTTCATAACATCTCCGGCATAGTTCTTAATGATTAATAAGACACCTTCATCAGTCGCGACATGTTTAATCGCTTCGAGAATCTTATCTGGTGTAGGAGAAGTGAAGACTTCACCACATACAGCTGCATCTAACATACCTTCAGCAACATAACCAGCATGCGCAGGTTCATGACCAGACCCACCACCAGAAACTAAAGCAACACCACTCTTTTTAACATTTTTACGAACGACAACATTGTCGCTAATAATTTCAACTGAGTTATCCATCACTTCGATTCCCTTAAGCATATCCGCTACAAAGTTTGTTTTTTCATTCATTAATTTCTTCATATAATGACCTCCCGTTGAATTCTATGTTTTCTATTCCATTATAAAACGTTTAGATAGGTAAGCGTTAACAATATGAGTTAATAAGAAATGATAATTTGGGAATGAGCTTGTATGTGGCGCATGCGGACAGAATTCTGAGAAATGTCCCTAACGAGGGGACGTTCTTATTACCACTTTTCCGAATTATGGTAGTTACAGCATTCTTATTACCACTTTTCCGAATTATGGTCGTTAGCGCCTTCTTATTACCACTATTCTGAATTATGGTCGTTACATTCCCACACATAAATAAAAAATCCGAGACAAAGCCTGTTGTCTCGGATCCCCACTCTTATTCTTCTATTCGATATACTCTTGTTTCAAATGGTTCTAATATGTTTGTATCTTCTATCGTTGTATAGTTGTGTAATAATAACTTACTTTTTTCTAAATTAAGTGGATATGTGATAGTAGCTTTTTCGCCTGTTAAGTTACTCATAATAATGACTTCTTCGTTATCTAATATGCGTTTATAACTATAAATTTGTTTATGATCTTTATCGACTAGTTCGTATTTACCGTAATTAAACACGTCGTAATCTTTTTTCAATTGAATCAAACGCTTATAATAATTTAATACAGAATGTTCATCTTCTAACTGATCTGCTACGTTGATCGTTTTGTAATTTGGATTTACGTGGAACCATGGTTCTGTTGTTGAAAATCCTGCATACGCACGATTATCCCACTGCATCATTGTACGAGAATTGTCTCTATTTACTTTACTCAAATTATTTAATAAAGATGATGTATCTTCGCCATTTTGTTCTTTCAATTTAATTTCATTTTTAACTGAAACATCATTAAAATCTTCTAATGATTCAAACGGATAGTTCGTCATCCCTATTTCTTGTCCTTGATAAATAAACGGTGTCCCTTTTTGTAAGAAATAATTTGTCGCATGACTTGTTGCACTTTCATACCAATACTGCTCATCATCTCCCCAAGTTGAAACGAGCCTTGGTTGATCATGATTTTCGATAAATAGCGCATTCCAGCCAACTCCTTCAAGTTGGTCTTGCCATTTAGACATGATATTTTTATATTGAATAACATCAAATCCACTATCTTCTGTATTCCATAATCCTAAATGTTCGAACTGAAAAATCATATTAAATATACCATTATCAAAGCCTACCCAATCATTCGCATCATCAGTACTGACACCATTTGCTTCTCCTACTGTCATAATGTCATATTTATTGAATGTTTCATCTCTCAATTCACGTAAATGATTTAATATACCTGGTCTATTCGTATAACGTTCAAATGCTGCTTTATACTGCTCATCACCTGGTTCGACTGGTATGTCGCCATCTTCAAATGATTTTTGAATATGTGTAATCGCATCTACGCGGAAACCATCGATGCCTTTATCAAACCACCAGTTAATCATTTTATATAATTCAGAGCGAACCGCTTCATTCTCCCAATTTAAATCTGGTTGTTTTTTACTGAAAATATGCAAGTAGTATTCATCAGTTTCTTCAGTTTTTTCCCAAGCTGAACCGTTGAATATACTTCCCCAGTTATTAGGTTCTTTGCCGTCTTTTCCTTCTTGCCATATGTACCAATCTCTTTTAGGATTGTCTTTACTCGATTTAGACTCGATAAACCATGGATGTTCATCTGATGTATGATTGATGACTAAATCCAATATGAGTTTCATACCTTTATCGTGCGTCTCTTTTAAAAGTAATTCGAAGTCTTCCATCGTACCAAACTCATCCATAATATCTTGATAATCACTAATATCATAGCCATTATCATCATTAGGTGATTTAAATATTGGTGAAACCCAAATCACATCTATACCTAGACCTTTCAAATAATCTAACTTTTCTCTAATACCATTTATGTCACCAATACCATCATTGTTAGAATCATTAAAACTTCTAGGATAAACTTGATAACATACCGCTTCTTTCCACCAAATTCGTTCCTCCATCATTCAGTCACCTCTTATTTTATCGTTGATTTTCTCTCTATTATATCTGTTGGAATAATCGTATTTTTTCTTAAAATATTAGGATTCTCAATCAGTTTAATTAAAGCTATACCCGCTTCCTCACCTAAATGTTCAGGATAAATATTTACGACCGTTTGAGGTGGTGAAGCAAAAGTATTAATAAATGAATCATTAAAAGTTGCTGTCATCACTTCATCTGGCACTCTTATATTAAGTTCATATAATGCACTTAATAAATTAATATTGATCATGCTATCTGACGTAATAATCGCTGTAGGAAAAGTCGCACTTTCTTTCATTTCTTTAATGATTGCTAATATTTCATCTCTGTTAGGATTTGCATGGTAAATGTCATATTGGTTAATACCATGTTTATCGCAAGCTTTCTTAAAGCCTTCTACCCTGTCTAATGCAACAGCATATGAATCTGGTTCAGCTATAAAAGCTAAATGCTCATGCCCTTTATCAATCATAAATTCTGTAATCATTTGACTTGCTTCGACATTATCATTGTCGATATGAATAATTTCTCTTTCGCCTAGTTGTTTACCTACAACAACAAACGGAAATTGATATTTTTTGAGTAGTTGTGTAACCGGATCATTCTCTTTTGAATAAAGCATAATAAAGCCATCTATCGATTTAGATTTAATGAGATTTTCTACTTCAACTAATAAGTCAGCTTGTTCAACAGAAGTTGTCATAATCGTTGAATATTCTCTTTGTTTACAGGCTATTGATATCCCCATCAGAACATCTGTAAAGAATGGGTTTTGCGTCATTTCTTTAGAAGCTGATTTTAAAATTAAACCAATCGTTTTAGATTTTTGTGTTACAAGTGTTCTCGCGGCAATATTAGGTTGATAGCCCAATTGCTTCATCACAGCTTTTACTTTCTTTGATGTCTTTTCACTTATACTTTTATGTCCACTAATCACTCTTGATACTGTTGATGGTGCAACATTTGCTTCTTTCGCAACATCTTTTATTGTAACCACGAGATCACTCCTTTATTATCCTTTTGTAGCACCTGCCGTTAATCCAGTCACTAAGTATCTTTGTAATAATAAGAATACGATAGAAATTGGAATTGCAATCATCATTGCCCCAGCAGCAAATACTGTAAAGTTGTTTCCGAATTTATCATTTATAAAATTAAATAATCCGACTGCTAGTGTGTATTTTTCAGGACTTCTTAATAAAATTCTTGGCAAAATAAAGTCCATAAATGGTCCCATAAAATTAAATAATGCAACAACTGCTAGAATCGGTTTAGCTAACGGTAACATAATTGTGAAAAATATTCTCATATGTCCTGCACCATCTATTTTAGCAGATTCATCTAATTCTTTAGGAATTGTATCGAAATATCCTTTTACTAAGAAAGCATTCATCGGAATGGAACCACCTATATAAATTAACGTAAGACCGAATAGTGAATCTAATAAGCCTATTGTATTTAATAAGATATAAATTGCTACCATTGCCATCAATACCGGGAACATTTGTAAAATTAAAAATGCAATCAGTCCATATTTTCTACCGACAAAACGATATCTAGAAAATGCGTATGACGTTAAACCAACAAAGATCACTGAAAATAATGCATTAGCCGTCGCCACGATTAAAGTATTCTTATACCAAGTAAGGTAGTCACTTGATGGATCAGTTAGTAAATAAATATAATTTTTCAAAGATGCATCTTTCGGTATCATAGAAGAACCATAAAGATTGGAACCTGAGTTAAGTGATAACCCTAAAGTCCACAGTAATGGATAAATAATGATAATAAACATAATAATCAAAATGCCATACATGATAATCGCTCTTAATATATTTTTATTCTTCTTATTCATTAAATATCCCCCTCATCTTTAAAAGTACTTGTCTTTCTAAATTGTAAGAATGCAATAATGGCAATAAACACACCGATAATTAATGAAATCGTTGCAGCCATATTATAATTTTGCATATCAAATGTTAATCGATAAACCCATGAAATTAAGATATCTGTACTACCTGCATTCTGACCAGAAACAGGTGGACCACCTTTATTAAATAAGTAAATTAAATTAAAGTTATTAAAGTTTCCTGCGTATTGCATAATTAATAATGGTGCAGTCGCAAATAAAATATGTGGAAACGTAATATTTCTAAATTTTTGCCAACTTGATGCGCCGTCCATATCTGCCGCTTCATACCAATCTGATGAAATACTTTGTAGAACACCAGTGAATAAAGCAAATACGAATGGGAATCCAAGCCAAACTTGAATTAAGATTAAAGCAACCTTTGCCCAGAATGGATCATTTAACCAAGCTGGTGCAATGCCGAATAATGGTTGTAGGATATCATTATTAATCGAACCAAAATCATCATTAAAAATGGCCGCAAAGATTAATATTGTCACGAACGATGGAACTGCCCAAGGTAAGATTAATACTGTTCTAATAAGCTTTTTAAATCTAATAAGTGGATGATTAACAATAATAGCGAGTAATAACGCTAACGCGATTTGTAAAGTAGTCGCTACTAAAGTCCAAACAATCGTCCAAGTTAATACGTTAAAGAATGTTGTCTTCCAAATAGGTACTGTAACTAATGACTTAAAGTTATCAAATCCTACCCATTCTAATAAATGTCTAGGTGGTGCATTATATAAATTGTAATTTGTAAAAGCTAAAAAACACATGAATAAAAGTGGAAATACGACAACAAAGATTAATAAAAAGATACCCGGTGATATTAATAAATATGGGAAAGTCTTATCCCATGTCGCCGTCATTCGACCTTTACGATCTTTAATTTCAAATCCTTTATTATATTGATCTGCATTACGATAAGCATCTATAATATTCACGACATATAAAGTGATCGCAAATGCAATTAATAATAACGATATGATACCTTGTGCTAATAGAACCCTTGAATCATCTAATTTAGGCACTGTACCTAAAGTGAATAATCCCCAGAACCCAATATTCATAAATTGATAAAATACTGAAATGAAACTAATAAAAAATACGATAAATATACTACCTTTTATATATCTTTTATTATAGAATTGGCCAATACCTGGAATAATCGATAGTATGGCAGCTAATTTTGGATTTCTCATTTTCACACCTTCTTTTATTTTTTAGATGCATTCATAATTTCTACTTGTTCATTAATACCGTTTTTCGCTTCATCAAGCGCTTCTTTAGGGTCTTTACCGTTGGACATAAATGTCGCTGCATTTCCCATCGGATCCCATACTTGACTCATCTCTGGAATATTTGGCATTGGAATGGCATTTTGAGCTTGTTCTTCATATGGCTTTAATAATTCATTTTTAGAAGAAACGTCTGTACGACCTGTAATTTCTTGCATTTCATCTGTATATTTCTGCATATTATCTTTATTTGTTAAATACAGCATTAAGTTTTTAGCCCAGTACTTCTCTTCGCTATATTCGGATATAAACCAACCTCTTACCCCTAAGAATGGTTTCATTTCTTTACCATTATCAGTTGGGAAAGTTGCAGTTCCGAAATCATCGCCAAGTGCTTCTTTAAACTCATTCGTTTGCCAAGGACCTGTTACAAACATGCCTACTTTACCTTCTTTAAACAGTCCTACAATAACATCTTGATTAGCTGACTTCGTAATATAACCTTTGTCATACCAAGATTGTAATCTCTCTCCATTTTTCACGACAGATGGATCATTTACAGCAACATCATTTGTATTAAATCCATCTTTTTCTTCTTTAAATATGTATCCGCCTTGTGAGAATAAAAATGGATAATTAAAGTAGAAGTTTTTTGCATCAAACATAAATCCATATTGCTTTTTATCTTTGTCCGTTACATCTTTTGCGATTTTTTCAACATCATCCATCGTCTTTGGTGGTGTTTTAACGAGTTTCTTGTTATAGACAACAGCCGTTGATTCTACGATAACGGGTAATGCTAACTGTTTACCTTCATAATTTAAAGCTTGTAATGCTTCTTTGGAATAACCTTTTAATTCTTCATCTGTAAAATCAATTTCTGCCGCTAATCCTTGTAAATAAGCATCTCCTGCACGGTCATGCGGTTGGAAGAATAAGTCAGGTCCATTACCTGAAGGACCATCAAGCGATAAGTTATCTACTTGGTCATCTTGAGCTGTATTTTTAAGAATGACTTTAATACCTGTCTTTTTTGTATAAACTTCTGTTACTTTCTTATAAAAAGCCATTTGTCTATCGCCATCTACCCACATCGTAAGTGACTTAGGTTTGGCTGTTTTTTCATCATCATTCAGTGCTTTATCAATATCTTCTTGTGTTCGATTAGGACCACAACTTGCAAGCAATAATGTCACGAGTAATATTGAGCAAATTTTTAGTAAATGTTTCATCTAATCCCCTTCTTTCATTAATTGTTAATTCACTCAATCAATTAATTTTTAATTTTCTCTCCAGTTTCTTTATCAAAGAAGTGACATTTATTTAAATCTAAAGCGAGCTCAATTTCATCATTTGGATGAATGACTGTTCTAGCATCTAACTTGGCACAAATTTCTTCATCGTTAAATAATCCATGAATCATAATTTCAGAACCTAATAATTCACTAACAAGTACTTTAGTCTTGAAAGTTACATCTTTATTAGCATTAATAAATACAGGTTCATCATGAATATCTTCTGGTCGAATACCGAATCGTATCGTCTTGCCATCATAGCCATTATGATTAAGCATGCGTGCTTTACTTTCATTTAATTTAATCACTTGATTGCCAATCACTAATTCGTCTTTATTAACTTTTGCGTCAAAAATATTCATTGCTGGTGATCCAATAAATTGTGCAACAAATTCATTTTCTGGTGCATCATATACTTCACGTGGTGTACCTATTTGCATAATATCGCCATCTTTTAAGACCACAATACGTGTTGCCATCGTTAAAGCTTCTGTTTGGTCATGTGTGACATAAATCGTTGTAGTTTGTAATCGTTCATGCAACTTTAATATTTCTGTTCTCATTTGAACTCTTAATTTCGCGTCTAAATTAGATAAAGGTTCGTCCATTAAGAATACTTTCGCATCCCTTACAATTGCTCGACCTAATGCAACCCTTTGTCTTTGACCACCTGATAAAGCTTTAGGTTTTCTTGGTAAATATTCCTTCAATCCAAGAATTTCAGCTGCGTATTGAACCCTTTTATCTATTTCTTTTTTATTCATTTTTCGTAGTTTAAGTCCAAATGCCATATTGTCATAGACTGTCATATGTGGGTATAAAGCATAATTTTGAAAGACCATTGCGATATCTCTATCTTTCGGTGCGACATCATTCATTCTTCGATCATCAATAAAAAAATTTCCTGATGTAATGTCTTCTAATCCTGCGATCATTCTCAAAGTTGTTGACTTTCCACACCCTGATGGACCAACGAAAACAATAAACTCTTTATCTTTAATATGTAAGTTAAAATCATGTACTACAGTATTACCTTTGTCGTATGTCTTCTTTATATTCTCTAATTTCATTTCAGCCATAGATAAACCCTCCATAATTGTAATCGCTTTCAAAATTTAATATAGATTTATCATATGTGTAAAAAGTTAAAAAGTCAACAATTTTATGCAAACGATTGCATTAATAATTCACGACAATATAAACCATTTATTTTTAAAAGAAAGCCTTTACACGCAAACGATTGTATCTTTTTTGAGTTAAACCTCTTGCAATTATAGTACATAGGGTGTACTATACTCTTTGTATTAAGTACAGGAGGTGTACTAATCATGGAAGAAGAATTAAAAAAAGCTTTTAACCTATTCCAAGAATCCATCATTAATATACACAGTGAAGTTGCAAAGATTTTAAATAATTCTGGGTTAGATGAAGTTGTTTCTAAAGAACAATATCAAACTTTAAAAATTATTAAAGATTTTCCTAGATGCACATACAGTTTTATTGCCTCTAAACAAGGTGTCTTTAAGACTGCTATATCAAACAGAATTAATAAATTGAAGCATCTAGACCTCATTGCTATTCAGCAAGGCGAAGATAAAAGAGAGAAATCTGTTTTGCTAACAGATAAAGGTTTAGAACTTGTAAAGCGTACTGAAGATGTTATTTACGAAACATTTAATCGTAAACTGTCTTCTCACTTTTCAGACGAAGAAATTATAACGTTTGTTAAACAATTAGAGAAAGCTAATAAACTTATAACAGGAAAGGACAATGTTAATCATGTTTGATGATATAAAAAATTTATGGACACATAAGTTTCTACTCGTATCACTAATAGCAATTATGCTTATTCCACTTATTTATAGTTCAGTATTTGTAGGTTCTTTATGGGATCCATACGGAAAGACGGATTCATTAAAGATATCTGTAGTAAATAGCGATAATGGTGGAAAAATCAATGGTGAAAAGGCAGACATCGGTAAAGACGTAGTAGATAAATTAAAAGACAATGATAAATTTAAATGGGAATTTGTTTCTCAAGAAACTGCAGACAAACATTTAGAACATGGTGAATCTTATGCTGTCATTTCAATACCAGCTGAAACGACTAAAAATGCAGGTTCTATGTTAGATAAAAATCCTAAAAAAATCGACTTAAATGTTAAAACGAACCCTGGTTATAGTTACACTGGTTCACAAATCGCATCTAAAGCTATTACAGCTGTTGAAGATAATTTAAGTGAATCTGTTCGTGAGAAATATATTTCAGAATCATTTAAAGGTATGAATAAATTAACAGATGGTTATAAAGATACTTCTAAAGCACTTGGACAAATGTCAGATGCAGAATCTCAACTCATTGATGGTAATAAACAAGTTGAATCTGGATTAGAACAACTTGCTCCAATGGCTGGTGCAGAAGGACAACAACTTTTACAAGGCAGTATGAAAGTATCTCAAGGTTTAAGTGATTTACAAGCTAATAACGATAAATTAAAAGCAAATATTGATAAAGCTATTAAACAATCAGATGATAAATACTTTGAAGATAAAAATGTTAAAGCAATCAATAATCCAGTCGTATCAAACGAAGATGATTTAACAGAAGTTAATAACTATGGTCAAAGCTTTGCGCCATATATCTTATCATTAAGTTTATATGTAGGTGCAGTTGCATTCTCAGCAGTTTACCCTATTGATAAACGAATTGGTGATTCTACAGGATTCAAATGGTGGTTAAGTAAGTTTGCAATATTCATGATGCAAGCTTTAGGGTCAGCATTAGCATTAGCGGTACTATGTTTATACGGATTTGAAATTGATATCGCCAATCCAGGACACTTCACTTTAACACTTATCTTATGGAGTATTGCAGCATATATGATTGTGACATTCCTAACAGTTGTATTAGGTAATATCGGTAAATTCTTAGCGATTATACTATTAATCTTACAATTAGGATCAAGTGAAGGTACATTCCCAATAGAATTATCAGGTAAGTTCTTCCAAGACTTACACCCATTCTCTCCAATGAGTTATGTAATTAAAGCATTAAGAGAAAATATCTTTAACTTCACAAGCGACGTAACTTATGGACAATCAATGCTTATAATAGGACTTATCGCAATTGTATTCGCAGCACTAACATTACTTGTATATGTAATACGTTCTAAATATCCACACTTAAGACGTATCGCAAACGAAAACGACTATTAAGATGTAGAAAAGCACAACCTCGTGTGAGGTTGTGCTTTTTTGTAGTTTATTTTAAGTAGTGGCGGTGCCATTAGTTACATTTCGGCTGACTTTTGTAATTAACGCACCCGTTATAAACAAGTTTGACCAGAAGTGTTCGTAACGAAATCTCTATTAGTACACTTAATATTCTATTACTATTTTACCAATACTTTTTCCTTCTTCTATTAAACGATGTGCTTCTGTAATTGTTTCTACGCTTAATCCTTTTAGTGTCTTATTTACTGTCGTTTTAATCGTACCTCTATCTAATAAATATGTTAACTTTCTTAAATATTCGTGATGTGCGATCATGTCGTCTGTTTCATATTTTGGTCTAGTGAACATAAATTCAAATGAGAATGTCACACTTTTATCTTTTAATAAATTTAAATCTACTTTATCCATAAAATTAACAAGTGCTACGATTTTTCCTCTTGGCTTAATCATTTCTGCCATTACATTAAAGTATGCATCGCTACTATGTGTATTAAAAATATAATCTACTTGATTAATTTTATGTGCTCTTAATTCATCTGGTAAATGGTGTTTATGATTGAGCACGATGTCAGCACCCATTTTCTCTGACCATCTTCTTGTTTCTTTACGTGATGCTGTCGTGATAACTGTTAGCCCCAAATGTTTCGCAATTTGAGTAGCTACAGAACCTACACCACCAGCACCATTTATAATAAGTAACTTCTTATCTTTATTATCTTCAGGGTTAGATGAAATATTTAGTCCTTCTAATAATGCTTCAAATGACGTTAGTGCTGTTAAAGGTAAAGCTGCTGATTCAACGTAAGATAAGTGTTCTGGTTTAATGCTAACAAGTCGTTCATCAACTAATTGATACTCTGCATTCGATCCTTGTTTCGTATTTGTGCCAGAATAATATACTTCATCACCTACGTGGAATAATTCTACTTCTTCTCCGACCGCTTCTACAACACCTACTGCATCATACCCTAATATTTTAAATTCCCCATCAGATGTATTTCTTGATTTCGTATCTATAGGATTTATACTCGCAGCCTTCACATTCACTAAAATATTTCTGCCTTTAGCTTCTGGAACTGGTATATCTCTTTCTTCAAATTCATTTGATACTCTCAAATCAAAACTGTTACTAAACCCAATTGCTTTCATCTAAAAGTCACCTCTTGTTTATAAATGTTTATGATAATAGTTATGTTCATCATCGATTTGCATGCCTAATTTTTGATATAAACGATTACCAGCTTTATTTGATTTTTCGGTTTCTAAATATATTGTCTCATATCCATTTTCTTTCCCATAAGTAAATGCTTGGTTCATTAATTGCTCACCAATTCGTTGACCTCTCGCATCTGCTGTTAAAAATAAATCATTAATAATAAGTAGGTTTGACATTTTCATTGATGACAACATCTTGTATAGCTGTACAAATCCTATCACTTGCTCATTCGCTTCAGCTATAAATATAACAGCATCTTCACGAGAAACATTTCTATATATAAATTCATACGTCATCTTTATATCTGATTGTTGTCCAAAATGAACACGATAGTCATCAAATACAGCAACAACTTTCTCTATCTCATTGAGTTGTAATCTTCGAATATTCAATCCATCACCTCATTTATCCTTAACGGTCTCCCATTACAGTTTTAGTATCAGCTTTTGCTTTCGGACGAACGACTAGTTCACCATTACATTCTGGACATACATAATATAAATTTTCAGCGCATTCTCTACAGTATGTTGTTTCTTGAACACATATAAAAGCATTACTTTTCTTATGAAATTCATATCCGCATTTTTCGCAATTTGGTTTCATCTCTAAAGCCATTTCTATCACTCCATAAAAATATGTTAGTATATACATAATTATCATATCACTTTTAAGTACATAAAATGAATTTTAAGGTGTGATTCTATGGAAAAAGAATTCGTAGGTAAATGTGCCAAATGCCAAACAGATATTTATTGTAATAGTGGCTTTATAGAAGGTGTCGTGCAAGAAGACAAAACATTATTATGCTTTGACTGTTCTAATGAAAAAGAGAGAAAAGAAACATAATCGTTTCTTTTCTCTCTATATTTTTATACGCCTTGATCTAATTTATCTAACATTGATTTCATCAACTTAATTTGACCAGTATGATAATTCGTATGCAATATGCCAAATGAAATTGTTTCTGCAAAAGTATCCATATTCGCTATCGGTGCTTTTCTTGATTTGTCCATTTGTTCATCAAGTGCATTTAATATTCTTTCTAGTTGTTGATTTAATATGCCTTTTAATTCTTGGAAAGTTGGTTCTACACCTGTAAAATCTTGTGGTGAAGTACCTGGTGAGAATGATTTACCTAATTTTTCACCGAGTATATTACCTTCTTCACTTGTACCAAAGACAAATGATTCATTTGCCACAATTACGTGACCAAGTTGCCATTTAATATTATTGTTCGCTAACTCCAGTTGAAAATCCGCTTGTTTCTCATCTATATCTTTGACAACATCAGATAACATACTATAAGAAATTCGGAACTGCGTTTCTATCATTTCAATTCCCTCCGTTTTTACTCAGTAATTGCAAAATAATTACCTTGTTTATCATGAAAATTAAATACTCTACCCTCAGGCATTTCTATAATATCATGACCAGTTAATCCTTGTTCTTTTAACGACTTATATAATTCATCAAAATTCGAAGCTTTAAACATTAAAGAAGGTGTTTCTAAACTCACTTCAGGACTGTACTTTTCAATAAAAGCTTTATCGAATAATACAAATGACGTTTCAGCATCTTCACTAGGTGCAATCTCTACAGATTTGAAACCTTCAGGCAACTCGTCTTCAGACTTCACAACAAAGTTCATTACATCTTTCCAAAATTCAACAGCCTTTTCTTGATCATCAACATATAACATGACTTGATGTAACTTTTCAATCATACATATCACCTTCATTCATTTATTACATTTAGAATACGCTATATATGATTCAAGTGCAAAAATAACAAAGTTTAATTTCACTCTGTATCCTTTTCATAAACCATGATGTCACCAGGCTGACAATCCAAGTATTCACATATTGCTTCTAGTGTACTAAATCTAACAGCTTTAGCTTTTCCAGTCTTTAAAATAGATAAATTTGCGATCGTAATATCTACCTCTTGAGCAAGTTCAGTCAGAGAAACATGCCTCTCTTTTAATATTTCATCTAATTTAATTTTTATCATCTTGTCACCCTTAAACAGTCAAATCATGTTCTTCTTTCATTGATTCAGATTCATTATAAATTGTTAAGAAGTTTAACATCATTAAAGAGATACTCAGCAATAATACCGTTGTATAAGGAGTAGTACTTAATAATTCTTTATATGTGACGTCAACACCAATTAAACTCTTCATTGAGTTTAATGTACCATATACCATAATAATGATTGAAGAAAAGAATATTTTATTATAATTTCCTGAATTAAAGAAATCCTTTTTGTTGATGTTCTTTATAAAGCTCAACACAAATATAAAGAAAGCAATTAACAACAGTGCTTGAATAATAAAACATATCATGTAGTATAATACGCCACTCTTTATATCAAATGCAGTACTCAAAGGTACTTTTCTAAAGAAAACCACAAGATTAACAACCACTAACAAAGCATGTATGATCATCGCTATTAATGTAATCAAATAACTACGTTTTTCAGTATTACTAATATTACTCATCGAAACCTCTCCCTTTTATCGTTTTTCAATAAAAGTTTAACACCTTTTTTATTGTTTATCAATAAAAATTATTGTTTTTCGATAAAAAAAGAGTTATATCAAGTAATTCTCATCCACGTTGTGTTTTATTGGATTTTAACTTATACTCTCAGTAACAGTCTTTACTGTAATTTTACACTAGAGAGGAAGATTACCATGAGAAAAAATAATAATCGTATCCTTTTAACTACTGCCACTGAGGTCGTTTACCTTTAAGTGAAATGTATTAAGTTTATTGGTAAACGACACCAATAAAACTTAAGGAGCTATTATTGTGAAATTTAAAAAATTCATATCATACTACAGACCTTATAAACGAATTTTCGGTTTAACTTTAATTTGTTCATTACTTGTTACGGTTATAACGCTTGTAATACCATTGATTATTCGTTATATCACAGAGAATTTAATTCAACATTTCTCTGTAGCGCATGTTAAAGAAATTTACTTACTAGGTGCTGCTATGGTATTGCTCATATTGATTCAATTTTTGTGCCATATTTTTATAGATTATTATGGTCATGTTATGGGTGCAAAGATGGAGAAAGATATGAGCGAAGAGTTATATGAACATATTCAAAGCCAACCTCATCACTTTTTCGACCGAAATAGTACAGGTGGTTTGATGTCGAGATTAACGGGTGATCTTGAGAACTTATCAGAGTTATATCATCACGGTCCTGAAGATATCTTAATGTACATTATTCGTTTTATAGGTGCTGTCATTATTCTCTTGTATATCAATGTAGAATTAACAATTGTGATGATGCTATTTATTCCTATTATGATTGTGGTTTATTGGTACTACATCAAAAAGCTCTCTTCTATCTATGAACAAGATAAAGCTACCAATGCTGAAATTCATGGATTTTTAGAAAATACGATATCAGGAATTAAAGTTACAAAATCTTTTACGAATGAATCATTTGAAAGTAATCAGTATAAATCACTTAATAAAAAAGCAATTGAAATCAAAAAGAAAGTTCATAAATATGAAGCTCTATATAATGAGATTATAGGGTCCATCATTCAAGCAATGCCTGTCATCATCATTGTACTCGGTGCATTACTAATTATGAAAAAAGAAATTTCTATTGGGGATTTGTTAGCATTTGTACTTTATGTAGGTAATATCGCAACACCTATAGAAGTACTTGTTAAGCTGTCTGTTCAATATAATGAAGGTATTTCAGGTTTTAACCGCTTCTTTAAATTAATGCAACTTAAACCGGATATAACTTCAGAGAATACTCACCAACAACAAACACAACATTCAAATGGTGCTATTCAATTTGATCATGTTTACTTTCAATATGACCAAGAATATATTATCCATAATTTAAATTTAACAATCGAACCCGGTGCATATATTGCGATAGTTGGCCCATCAGGTTCAGGTAAATCAACCATCGCCAATCTGCTACCAAGATTTTACGATGTCACATCAGGATCCATAACGATTAATCATCAAGATATTAGAACGATCCCTCTTGAAGAACTTAGACAAAAAATAGGTATCGTTCAACAAGATGTCTATATATTCTCAAGTACCGTTTACGAGAATATTAAATATGGTAATCCTGAAGCTTCAATGGATGAAATCATTCATGCATCTAAATTAGCCAATGCACATGAATTTATTCAACAACTGCCAAATGGTTATCACACACAAATTGGTGAAAAAGGTGCTAAACTTTCTGGCGGACAAAAGCAAAGACTTAGTATCGCAAGAATGTTTCTAAAAAACCCAGAAGTTGTCATCTTAGATGAAGCCACAAGTGCTTTAGATAATTTAAGTGAGAAAGTCGTTCAACAATCATTGGAACAACTGACACTCAATCGCACAACTATCGTTATCGCCCATCGATTATCAACAATTCGAAATGCAGATAACATATACGTCCTAACAAAAGAAGGCATTATAGAATCTGGTAATCACGACACACTAATAGACAAACAAGGATTCTATTATAGAATGTATATCAACGAAGAGAACTAAATATAAGCATTATAAAAGCTGAGACAATACGTCTCAGCTTATTTCAATATATCCTTTAACGCTTCTAAATGATTTATAACATACGTCGCAATATCCCCGTTACCAAGATTTTGATGGTCAAAGTAACATGAATCAATACCATATTCATTTGCACCAACAATATCAGATGTTAACGTATCTCCTATCATTAAATAATGTGACGTATCATCATCTTTAATAACATTTAAACAATGATCAAAAAATTGTTTATGAGGCTTTTCAAATCTAATTTTCTCTGAAATAAAATGATCATCAAAATAATCAAAAATACCTGCATCATGCATGCGTTTCATCTGAGTTTCATAAACACCATTAGAAGCACTATAAAGATGATAACCCGCTTCTTTCAAATAACTTAATATATCTTTCGCACCATCAACCAGCTCATGATTATCATTCAACGTCTTTCTAAAAATAGCCTCTTTAGCACGCGCATCAACATTTAAATCAAATGACTCAAAAAACTCCTTAAAGCGAGTCGTTAACACTTCATCCTTAGAAACCTTGCCCTGCTCAAGTTCTAACCATAAACGCTTATTAATATCCTGATACTGCTTAAAATTCAATTCATTAAACACAATACCCTCAGATTCAAAAACCGCTCTAATCGCTTCCCTTTCACCAGCATTAAAATCTAATAAAGTATTGTCCAAATCAAATAAAATATGTTTATACATCGAAAAATCCCCTTTTAGTCTGTAAGGTTATGGAATATATTATACCATTACCTAAAAAAACACTCCTCGAAGTTGTTCGAGAAGTGTAATGCATTATTTAGAGTTAGTTCTCTAATATTTTATAACCTTTATATCCTACTCCTAATATTTTAAAAGCATCAGTATACGAAATTTTATCTGACTTAACTGCATTTTCAACATAATTAAAAAAGTTTTTATCCATCCTAAAGTTCAAGTTATTTCTGTAGTTTCCACCTTTATTTCTATCAATATTTTTGATTTCTTGATAGTTTTCTTCTAATACTTTAACCTGTTCTTTATATTCATTATGCGTAATAAAGTTAAAATCGTATTGTCTTCTTATAAGGACATATTCACTAACCGGAAATATTTTTAATAATTCATCTATCGGCTTATTACCTATAGTCTCAAATATTTTACTTGGTACTAATATTTCAGCTGTAACTTTATTTACAAAGGCTTCTACTTTATCAAATTTACTATGATTAATTTCTTTAATATTATATATTTCATCATAGCCTATAAATAAATGGACAAGTTCATGAACAAGTGTGAAGAGTTGTCCTTTTTTAGAATCTTTTTGATTAATAAAAATAATAGGTGCTTTTTGATCAGCTAAAACAAATCCTCTGAATTCATTAATATTCAAATTTCTATGAGTATTGTCTTTATATTTACCATTCAAGAAAATAAAAACACCAATCTGACTTATTTTATTACGGAAATAAGTAAATGGATTATCATCGATATTTTCAAAGTAATTAATATTTATATTTAAATATTTTCTAATCTCTTCAGCTACATGTTGATAATTATCATTGATACTAAATTTGTTTATAAAATCTAAATGATTTTCTACTTCATCTTTCAAGAAATCTTGCTTAACTCTCATTTCTTTAATCGTATCTTTAAGTTCACTACTCATCTCTTCAATATCAGATGAATTAATTGTCCTAAAATCTAATTTTTCTTCATATGGTTCAATATAATCATCTAAAATTAATAAGCCAACTGGTACATTTATCATTTTTGAAATAGTGGATAACTGATTAAAAGTAGGATTTTTCTTACCATCGAGAATGAGATTTATACTTTTAATGCGTTTAGCTATAGCGTCAATAGGTGTATTAGAATTATGAATGTATCGAGATAGAACTTTATTATTTACTGCCAATTCTGTACTCATCACGTTCCCCCCCTTTAGTTATCATTAAATGCATTAAGTTCTCTATTTATATTAAATATATTATACCACCACATATATTTCCACATATAAAAAACACTCCTCGAAGTTGTTCGAGAAGTGTTGCAACGATGATATATTCTAAATATATTACCGTTTTGAGAATTGTATGTGCTGAAACGAAAAATACACAATACAAATTAATTCTTTTATATCAATGATTACAAAATATTAAGATGCTAATCCGATAATAGGAACTCATTGATTTAGACAAAGTTAACACCAATTAACACTATAAAATAGACTAGTCATACTTTGAATTTAATTTTTATTATAATGTTATGTTCTTCACCTCATATGTAATAACTATACAAAAATTAGAAATTCTTTTTGCAACTTTCACTACGTTATTTTTTCATCATATATTATTTCATATTCTGTTTAAAACCATATCTGACTGCACGGTGATTAAATGCATCTTCTCCACCTTCCATAACTTTACAGATTCGATTTTTAACTGTAGGCTCATCTACCGAACCATAAAGATCTGGCATAACTTCTTTCAAATCACCCATACAAATTAACCATTCTGAATCTCCATTTACTGGAATATTAGCATTATGGGTAACAATTATTATTTGACGATTTTCTTTACGTTTTAATATACTCTTAACTATTAAATTATTAATCAATTGACTATCTAAATCATCTTCTGGTTGATCAAGTACTAGTACTGAATCTCCATGTGCAAGTATCATTGATAAAATTGCTGATGTCTTTTGTCCTGCTGACGCATTAGATAGACTAATCTTTTTTTTGTTTATTTCAATTGTTATAGTTATCAAATCATTTGGAGTTAAAACCTGAACTTCAGATAATTGAGTGTTTGATAACTTATTAAAATAATTAATCAATTTTTTATTTGTAAAAATAGTACTCTCTTCTCCTAATCTGATTTTTTTAATATCTTTATAGACATCTTTGTAAGAATAATCAGACCCCTTTAACTTTTGAAGAAGACTATCAAATTCAGATCCAAAGCTATCTTCTTTGCCTAATATTACTCTCAATTCCTCAACATAAGATGAAAAATCTCTATTAGGTTGTATTTGTGCGGTTATTCCATCAATATCTTTGAATATCTCTTTACAAAACCTACGTCTTTCCTGAGTTAATCTTTTAAGGCTTAAGTCTACTTGCTTGCTTAATTCTTCTATTTTTCTATTATTCTGCTTGAATTTATCTTCTTTTTCAATAACTTTTTCTAATTGTTTTTCTTTCACTTTTAGTTCCTCGTGAAGTAAACCTAGGTTTTCCATCGATTCGAGTTCACCCGGTTCTAATTCATCTTTCATCTGCTTAAACTCTTCATCAATTTTTTTAAACTCTTTATGCCAATTTGAATTATTTATTTCTTTTTGATATTCATCGATATTTTTCGTTATTTCTAGAATATGTTCAGATATTCCATCAATTTCATATTTTATCTTATCTAACAAATTACTTCTAAATCCATCAATTTCAGAAGAAACTGATAGTTTTTTTGCGGGTATAAAAACTTGATCTATCAAACTCTGCAATTGTGCAGGAATTTTACGAAATTGAGTCAAATCGTCATCTATAGTTTTATTATTTTGTGTTTCTTGATTGTTTTTTTCAAACACTTTCTTGTTATGTCCAGTTCCTAACTTTAATATTTTATTTTTTAAATCCTCAATTCCTAATTGTAAAATTTGTTTTTTATCTACTTCTTCTTTAAGCTTAACATTGTCCATATTAATTTTCAGAATATCACTTTTAAAACTATTAATTTCCTCGTTTATTTCAGCTATTTCTGTAAAATTAAATGTATCCACCAATTCAAGAATGCTTTTTTGATTTTTCGAAATCTCATAAATATGTTTTTGCATATAAAGGCTAATGTTTTCCGAAAGCATTTCCAAACGTTTAAAGTCAGTAAGTTCTTCATTTTTTTCAAAATCCACTGAAAATACCTGATGTGATATAGGTGTTCTAATAATTTTATACATTGATCCTTCATAAGAAACTTCTAAAACAACTTTTGTATTTTCAGTAAATACACCTGACTCATTATCTGCTATTTTAGAAAATTATGAATAGTCAGCGTATATTTCTGAATAATCTCTAAGTTTATCTTCTTTACCTAATACATAAAATAACAGTCGTGTTATACATGATTTTCCCGTGCCTCTTCCACCTATTATCGTTGTTAAATTATTACTAAAATCTACTTTAACTTCCTTACTACTTAAAGTAGTGCCTGAAAAACTAAGTGTTTTGATTGATACCTTCCTATCATTTTTATTAGAATTAATAAAATCTGATTGAGTTCTACTTTTACCAAGCATCAATGCATCTCTAAGCGAATATAAGTCAGGATTTTCTTTCATTTTTATATATGTATATCTTTGGCCTATTCCCCACAAACCATGCTTCGGATTCCCTTCTTCATGAGGGTTATCTGAGAACGTCAAAAAATTAATATTATTATTTATTGCTTCTCGTACAGGTTTTAACCATTCTGCAAGAGTATCCTCTCCAACGTTTCCATATCGTTGTCCAACACTAGCAATTTTTCTCTTTGCATCTTCACCTGAAAGATTATCTTGCAAAATATCTAAGAATTCTTTTTGTACGACTTGAACAGATGAAATATTAGGTGCTTTAAAGACATCTTGTCGTACAGCATAACTTAAACCTGATAGACCGTTATATTCATCAATATGGGCTGGAATAACGACTAATCCATGTCTTTCAGCATAGTTTATCACCTCTAAAACAGTTTTTGGTGAATTTGCATCTGATGACGCCATCTTATCCCTTTCAATCTCCATTTTCAATATAAAATCTTCTACCTCTGTAGTTCCAGAATTACGATCAAATAAGACTAATAAATGCGTCTTACTTTCTCCACAGGTTAACTCAACACCAGGAAACAATATAATATTATTTTTTTCGGCTACTTCTTTATATTCATCGATATTAGCACCCGTATTGTGATCAGTCAAAGCAACACAATCCAGTCCTTTTTCTTTACACTTTGCAACCCATTGCTCTGCAGTGACTGATTTATCATGAAAACATTTGCTTGCCGTTGAGTGTATGTGAAGATCACACTTATACCATTTATTTCCGACCATTTACTTACTCCCTTTCATATTGGTTTATATACAAACTACTTTATATTATTTTTCATTTTAACTATGTTAATAACACTTTTTATGACAGTGATTTACTTTATACAAATATTCGTTAATTATTGTTATAGATATAAAGTATCTCAATTACTGAATTAAAAATTAAAACTGACTTCACAATTACTTTCACCACAAAAAAATTTAATTTACTACTCGATATCCATAATTGTTCTAATTCATATAACATTTCAAATCAAATTAGTTTCTTTTATTAATTTAATTGTATTAACAATCACGTTATTTGACTCTTCAATTGATACAGGCATCCACATTCCTGTTAGTGGACCATATACAACAGGATTAATATCTACTTCGTAACCTCTATACTGATATTCTGTTTTATATGGTAAATAACCATAATAACCATTAGTATATCCACCGAAAAAATTAAAATCATTTTCTAACAATTCTTTGACTTCTAGCGACATTTCATAGAATGGTTCAAAAGGAATACCTATAAATATACCCTCATTTAATTTGAAACCACTAATTTCAAATTCTAAGAACATTGGTTCATTAATTCTTTTCAGCATTTCAGATTCCCATTTTGTTGTATTTAAATTCCAGATATTAGATGCATATTTTGCTTGTTCTTTTATTTGAATAAACGTTTGAGCCTTCATAAGCTCAATATCATACTTTTTATTAAAGATTCTAAATGATTCTACGTCTTCATAAATAAGTGTTTGACTACTAAATGACTCTTCTATTTTTTTAGCAACAATACTTAAATCTTTTCGATTACCACGCCATTTAGGATTTAAATTTCCTGTACCTAGCTGTACCACAGAAACATTAGCATGTTTACTTTCTAATCTTTTTCTTATGACACTTATATAATCATTGGAAAGGACATAACTATTACTTTTCAAAATATTAGGATGTGATGACATAAATATCAATAATCCTAAATTTTCTTTACTATCTTTGCTTCTAATACTTAAATATCCGATTCTATTATCCACTGATGTATTCTTTCTTACTCCCATAGTGGCTAAACCATTTATTATTTCTCTTCGGTTATCAGAAATTTCTATTTGATCAAGGTTCCACGAAATCTCAATAGGTTCAGCATTTTTTATGCAGTCTAATGAAACTTTTAATAATTTATTTATTAACTCTTGATTATATTTAATGGTAATTTGTTTCCCATCTGCTGTTGCTGGACCAGAATGAGTATGACTGAAATTCAATATAATATTATTAAATTCAATATCATGAGCTTCAGAAATTCTATTCCTTATCTCATCGCTAAATTCTTTTAATAAGCCCACATTATCTATACATATAAACAACATCTCTTTTTTACTATCTTTAATATAATGCACAATAGCATATATATTATGTAAAATTTCTAAAATAGGTTTATCACGATGATAACCAATAAAATTAATACCCAAGGGAGGGTTAATTTCTATTTTTTTCACTGATCCTATAACCATATTAATCACCTCTCACTTTCTATATAATATATCATTATTATATAGAATATTCAGTTAATTTTCTTTATTTTTTTATGAGTTATAATAATTAATAATTTAAAGTAATTCCCATTAAATTTTGAAAATCTATTTTCTGTATAAATATTACAGATAGAAATACATTCATTATATATATTGTTATACTGGTTCAGATGATTTAAACTACAACAACTTTTAAGATAAAAAATTTTCTTTCAGATACCTTTATCATCACAAAAAACACTCCTCAAAGTTGTTCGAGAAGTGTTGAAGATTTAGGTATTAATATTATTATTCAATTCGATAACTTTATTACAATACTTCTTGTTTTCTAAATCGTGGGAAATGATAAAAATAATTTTGTCTGAATATCGTTCTGTTATAAATTTAAAGATCTCATTTTCTAATGCTTTATCAATGTTACTAGTTGCTTCATCTAATATAATGCAGTCTACCTTTTCATGCAATACTCTTGATAGCATCAATCTTTGTTTTTCTCCACCTGAAAAATTAGTTCCACCTTCATAGACAGTATCATCAATGTCTTTATCTTTTAAAATACTTTTTAGAATGATGTTTTCTTTTAATGTATCCCAATTTATATTGTCATCTTTCTTACCATAGAGTATGTTGTGCTTTAATTCCATTGGAAGAATAGACATATCTTGAGAAATATAAAGAATTTTTTCTCTCAAACTATTTTTTTCAATATCACATACATTTATATTATTAATTCGAATTCCTGAACTCTCTCTAAAGTTTAGCAATGACTTCATTAACGTACTTTTTCCTGAACCAGAATGCCCTTCAAGAAAAACGATATCACCATGATAAAACTCTTCACTAAAATGATATCTAAATTCTCTTTCATTTATTGTTATTGTAGGATTATTAAATGCTATTGATTTTATAGTATCTAGTTTTAAATCACTTGTGGCTTCTTGATTATTTTGAACTTCTGTATCCAAAAATTCTTTAGAAGCAAGTAGATCTCGTAATTCAAGATTTACATTGGTAAAAGCTTGCAATGATATGAAATAAATAGGTAGTATCACACTGATAATGACTAAATCTTCTACTTTTGTTTCTCCAATTATGATTAGATATGCTAATATGAAAAACGTTAAATTTTGGACAAAAGTATTAATTAACTCTATTACTAAACTAGTACTCTGACCAAATTTATTAACCTCAGCCATCGATTTGTATATTCTTTCAATTGATGGAGAAATCAAATTTTCAATTCTATCATAGCTTTCTTGTTTCATCATATCTATATTTTTATAAACAGCGATAATTTCCTTATATCCTGTAGAAGTCTCTTTTTGCATTTGCAAACTTTTTTCTTGAAGTTTTGTATTAATCATTTTATAGCCAAAATAGTTTAATGGAATCAATAAAAGCAGTGTTATCGCTATATAAATATTGATATAAAAAACTATTATTAAGCACGTTATTAATATGATGATATTGCTTAATGTACCAATTAACGATTTTGTTACAAAAAAATATAAACTGATAACCACCTGACCAACACGATCAATAAGATATGTTGGTTCTTTTTTTAAAATTTCATCATATTTCATATCATATACTTTTTTATACAAATCAGTAGCATAGTTTTTATTGAAACTTAAGGCAAAATTTTCTCTAATAATTACCATAAATATTTGTAACATATAAGTTATAAACATGAATATAATGACTAAATAGAGTGCATTAGTATTTAACTTATAATTTGAATAGAATACTTGTGTAAGGAGTATAGGAATAGCAACTGTTAATAATGATGTGACGATAGTCATTAATACCGTTACTAAAATAAATTTCTTACTTTGTAATAATATTTTAATCATCGGCTTTCTCCTTAAAAAAATTATTAATATATTATAAAGAGAAAATGTTTTTCCTAATATGATTTACATCACATTTTAGTTATTTAAATTTCCACTTACAAAAAAACACTCCTCGAAGTTGTTCGAGAAGTGTTTTAAAGTTATACAATTTATATTACACGCTAATCCATTCATCATTTCCAGCTATTAAAATTTCTTCATCTTTATTCATACCAATAGTATAGTCTGATCCTGCACTTACACAAATGATATTTTCCCATTCAGTTGTATCACATTGCCCATTATCATTCTTCCCGGTTGCTACTACGTTTCCTGATTGAGTTAATCCTACAGAATGATAACTACCTGCTGAAAGATACACGATATTCTTCCAATCTTCTATATCACAAGTAGCATATTTATTATCTCCTGTTGCTACAACTGTTCCATCTTGTTTTAATCCTAATGAATGTAGATATCCTGCTGAAATTTGTTTTATATGGTTCCAGTCTGAAACGTTAATCTGTCCTCTTGTGTTATTGCCAGCACCAACAACTGAACCATTTATAGATAAACCTAATGTATGCCAATCTCCAGCAGAAACTTGAATGATATTATTCCAAGATGATACATTACATTGACCTTCAGTATTTCTCCCGATTGCTTGCACGCTGCCATTTTTCAATACACCTACTGTATGCATCCAACCACAATCTATATCTATTACATTTTGCCAATCATGTACGTCAATTTGTCCATGCTGATTATTCCCGCTTCCAATAACTGAACCACTGTGCATTAATCCTACTGAATGTGTATTACCAGTATTTCTTGCTTTATGTACATTCCCAGCACTAAGTAGTTTAATATTACTCCATAAATCAACATTACATTGCCCATTTTTATTATTACCTTTAGCTATTACTTTATTATCCTTCTCACGAATAAGCACATGTCTTGATCCTGCAGAAATACGTTTATACTGACCTCTCATTACATTCATAATATCTCCTTAATTTAACTTTTATTAAGAATAAACTTACTTGAAACCATTATAACTTCTATCAGTATGACAAACTCAATACAACTAGTCCATAAAATAAAAAAACACTCCTCGAAGTTGTTCGAGAAGTGTTGAAACGTATATTCTGTTGAACACAAATTGCGTATGCAATTTGCGTACCAAATTTGTAAGCGAACAAGTTCGCAACAACTTTGGGATATTAACGTTTTGAGAATTGTGGTGAACGACGAGCACCTTTAAGACCAGGTTTCTTACGTTCTTTCATACGTGGGTCACGTGTAAGTAATCCAGCGCGTTTTAATGATCCACGGTATTCTGGATCTGCTTCTAACAATGCACGTGCAATTCCGTGACGGATAGCTTGTGCTTGTCCAGTGAAACCTCCACCTTGAACGTTTACTAAAACATCGTAGTTACCTTTTGTTTCAGTTACATCAAATGGTTGGTTTAAATCTAAAATTAATGATTCAAATGGTAAGTAGTCACGTACGTCACGTTTGTTAATTGTTACGTTACCTTCACCAGGTACTAAACGTACACGTGCTACTGAATGTTTACGACGACCTGTGCCTTTATATTCAACTTGTGCCAATGTAGTATCCTCCTCTTAATTAACCACGTAACTCGTAGTTTTCAGGTTGTTGTGCAGCATGTGGATGCTCTGCACCAGCATATACGAATAATTTTTTACCTTGTTTTTCACCAAGTTTGCTCTTAGGTAACATACCTTTGATAGATGTTTCTAATAAACGAACTGGGTTTTTCTCTTTTAATTCACCAGCAGATACTGATTTTAATCCACCTGGGTGATTTGAGTGACGGTAGTAAATTTTATCTTGTTCTTTATTACCTGATAAGTAGATTTTTTCAGCGTTAATGATGATAACGTTATCTCCTGTATCAACGTGTGGTGTGTAAGTTACTTTATGTTTACCGCGTAAGATTGATGCGATTTCTGATGATAAACGACCTAACGTTTGTCCTTCAGCATCAACAACGTACCATTTGCGATCGATGTTTGCTTCATTAGCCATAAATGTTTGACGCATTATAGTGTCCTCCTAAATTTTAAAAAAGTTCTGGGTTAAGATGTATATATTAACCTGTACCAAAGCTTCATATATACATCTTATTTCCTTAGTCTGATTCCTGCTTCTATATCTTAAAACACAATAAGATTCCGGGGCTTATCGTGGTGGTGATATAAAACAATACCGTTGTCTATAATATAATTTATTTGTCTTTTTGTCAATTGGTTTTAAACATTTTCTGAAGACTTTTTATTATATATTTTGATATCATTTCCGAACTCTTTGATAAGTTCTGCTTTATCTAAGTAAATTTTTTCTAAATATAGCCCATGTGCTGGTGCTGTATGTGGTACTTTGTTTCGATCTTTTTCTTCTAGAAGCTGATGAATATCATCACCGCTTCTCTTCCCTTCACCGACGAGTATTAAATAAGCGACCATGACTCTTACCATATTATATAGAAAGCCTGATCCTGTAACGATAAATTCAAATCCGTCATCTGTTTCAACGACTTCACTTTGATAAATGGTACGTTCTTTATTTTGCACTTCAGTCTTTTGTGAACAGAAACTTGTAAAGTCATGTGTACCTATAAAATGTTGTGCAGCTTGATTCATCAAATCAATATCAACGGGTTTCTTTTGTTGTACTTTTGTGTCATGTTCAAATACATGTCTTTCTGGATCGATATAAACTTTATAACGATATTTCTTACCGACACAATCATATCTACAGTGAAAATCTTCATCAATTTGTTCTACACTTTGTACGTGTATATCTTTAGGCAATACTGAATTAAAAGCATATTCCCATTTATCTGGTTTAATATTTAATGGTGTATCAAAATGAAAATACTGCTCTATTGCATGCACGCCTTTATCAGTTCTGCTTGAAGGATGTATTCTTACAAATGTTTGATGCATTCTTTTTAGAATTCTCTCAAATTCATATTGCACAGTTCGTTCATGATGTTGAATTTGAAATCCCATAAACTGTCCACCGTGATATGAAATTTTCACTAACATTCTCAAAGTCTGCACCTCAATTCCTTAATAAATATAATGCTATCGCTACAACAATAATTGTTGCGAGTCCAATACTATCTCTTAGTTTCCATTTTAATTTTCGATAGGTTGTTCGTTGATTTGAAGCATTATAACCTCTAGCTTCCATAGCAACTGCTAAATCATCTGCTCGTTTAAACGCCGATATGAACATTGGTATGAGTAGTGGAATAATAGCTTTTAATCTGTTAAATATACTACCTGCTGTTACGTCAGATCCTCTTGATGTTTGTGCTTTTATGATTCTATCTAATTCATCCATTAATGTTGGGATAAATCTAAGGGATATGGACATCATCATTGCGAGTTCATGTACTGGGAACTTAACCTTTTTTAATGGTCTCAACATTGATTCTATTGCATCTGTTAAGCTTATCGGACTTGTTGTTAACGTCATGATTGTTGAAATCATCACTAAAAGTGCAAGTCTTAAAACAATAAATGCACCTTGTACAACACCATTTTGTTCAATTGTGAATAGTTTTAAATCAATAATGACTGGTCCGCCTTTAGTCACAATTAAATGCATGATGAACGTAAAAATAAACAGCAGCATAACAGGTGTTAGTCCTTTAATTAAGAACCAGAATCTTATTTGTGCTAAATACATAATGATTAACACTGTTAACACCATAAAGCCATAAGATGCCCATGAATTACAAAAGAATATTAATATCATAAATATAAATACATACAGCATTTTCATGCGTGAATCTAATCGATGGATTATTGTATTACCAGGTATGTATCGCCCGATTATTAACTTATCAGTCATGAGGCTTCACCTGCTTTTCATACATATCTTTAAACATCTCTTCACTTGTCGCGATTTGATCAAACTTCATATTATATTTAGCTTCAACTGCTTGTTGAAGTTTAATAATATTAGGTGGTTCAAGATGCGTTTGATTCAGAAGTTCTTCATTTGTAAAAATATTAACTGGCTTATCTTCTGCAACGATTTCACCAGCTTTAATGACTTTAACTTCATCCGCATATTTAAGTACGATATCCATTTGGTGTGAAATTAAGATAACCGTAATACCGAGATTTTCATGGATGTCATTGAAGAGTTCCATCATATCATGTTGCCCTTTCGGATCTAAGCCTACTGTAGGCTCGTCAAGGACAAGTATTTCAGGTTCCATAGCTAATACACCTGCAATGGCTATACGTCGTTTCTGACCGCCTGAGAGCTCAAATGGCGATTTCTTTAATAAGCTACGATCCATGTTTAACAAATCCATTAGAGATTCTGCTTTTTGAATAGCTGCTTCTTTATTCATACCGTAATTGAGCGGTCCAAAAATAATATCTTTTTCAACTGTATCTTCAAATAATTGATGTTCTGCAAATTGAAAGACGATACCTACTTTTTTACGCACTGGCGCTAATTTCTTTGATTTCGTCTTCTTCGTAATGTTTGTATCACCGATTGTTAATTGTCCCTCTGTCGGCTTTAATATAGCATTTAAGTGCTGAATTAATGTTGATTTACCAGAACCTGTTTGGCCAACAATAGCATAAAATTTAGATTCTGTGAATGTTGTAGAAACTTGATTTAAAGCTCTATATTGATATGGTGTCTTTATACTGTAGTCATAAGTGACGTGATCAAACGTTATTTTCATAATCGATTCACCAACTGTTCGAATGTTGTATATTCATAATTATGATTGAGCAAGTAGTTCATTCTCATAGCAAAAGGTAAGTCTAAGCCAATTTCAGTTAAATAGGCACCTTGCTTAAATATTTCTTCAGGTATGTCTTGTTTATAAACTTCACCTTTATTCATCACAATAATCTCATCAGCATTAACAGCTTCTTCTAAATCATGTGTAATGGAGATAACTGTTAAGTGGTGTTCACTTTGAATAGATTTAATTAAGTTCATAATACTCTCTTTACCTTCAGGATCAAGCATAGCTGTCGCTTCATCTAAAATCATAATGTCTGGTGACATCGCTAATATACCTGCAATCGCGACACGTTGTTTCTGTCCACCTGAAAGATGACTTGGTTCGAATGTTTTCATGTCTGACATGCCAACTTCTGTTAATACCTCATCAACTATTTCATGCATAACGTGATAGTCTATACTTTGATTTTCCATACCGAATGCTACATCATACTCTACAGTTGAACCAATAAATTGATTATCAGGATTTTGAAATACAATACCTACATGTCTTCTCACTTCATCAATTGTATCGTTCGACAGTAAGATGCCATCAACAATGATTTCACCTTCATAATTTTGATTAATACCCATCATTAATTTAGCAATTGTAGACTTTCCAGAACCGTTATGTCCGACAATGGATGTCCACTTGCCTTTTTGTATATTAAACGAAACATCGCGAAGTGCAGCTGGCTCATTTTCATCATATTTAAATGTAACGTTCGAGAACCTAATCAAATTTTCCTGCACCATAACATTCATCCTTCAACAAGTTAATTACTATATATTTTACAGTATACATACGAAATTGTAAGCATTAATTACTTTAAACATATTACCTATTATAAAATAAAATGCAATAAAAAAAATCCGTATAAACGGATTTAAAATAAAAAAGCGCGCACTCCACCATAGACGAGTTCACGCAATAAGTCATTCAAATGTGGTGGAGTACTCTGAGCTAGACAATATCTATGTGTGGTAAACATTATCATTGCACTCATTTGCTTTGTGTGTGTGAAATAAATTGTATTTATATAGAAATGATTGAAGTGACTTTCGTCACTCCAATAAAGAATAGATTATACTAATTCAATAATTACTGATTCAGCACCGTCACCGCGACGTGGACCAACTTTCATGATACGAGTATATCCACCTTGACGCTCTTCATAGCGTGGCGCAACATCATTGAATAATTTTTGTAATGCAGTAATTGTTTTGTCATCTTCTAAGATTTTAACGTCACGAATCGTTTGAGCAGCTCTACGACGTGAAGCTAGATCACCTTTTTTACCTAAAGTAATTAAGTTATCAACAACTTTACGAAGTTCTTTAGCACGAGCTTCTGTAGTCTCGATACGTTCAGAAACGATAAGTTGAGTAGCTAAGTCACGTAACATTGCTTTACGTTGATCAGAAGTACGACCTAATTTTCTGTAACCCATGAATTAACCTCCTTTATTAGTCTTCTTTTCTTAAACCAAGACCAAGATCTTCTAATTTATATTTAACTTCTTCAAGAGACTTACGACCTAAGTTTCGAACTTTCATCATATCTGCCTCAGATTTGTCTGCTAATTCTTGTACAGAATTAATTCCTGCACGTTTTAGACAGTTATAAGAACGTACTGATAAGTCTAATTCTTCGATAGACATTTCAAGTACTTTTTCTTTTTGATCTTCTTCTTTTTCAATCATGATTTCAGCATTTTGTGCTTCATCTGTTAAATTAACAAAAATGTTTAAGTGTTCAGTCATGATTTTAGCACCTAAAGAAACAGCTTCTTGAGGAGATAATGAACCATCTGTCCACACATCGATTGTTAATTTATCATAATCACTACTTTGCCCTACACGTGTATTTTCAACTGTATAGTTCACACGATTTACTGGAGAATAAAGTGAGTCGATTGGAATGACACCAATTGGCAAATCACTTGTGTTATTTTGTTCAGCTAAAGCATATCCGCGACCTTTATTAGCAATTAAGCGCATCTTAAGGTGTCCACCTTTAGAAACTGTTGCAATTTTTAAATCTGGGTTTAAAATTTCAACATCACTGTCATGCATGATATCTTTCGCAGTAACTTCACCTTCATCTTTAATATCGATTTCAAGTGTTTTGTCTTCTTCAGAGTAGATTTTTATAGCTAATTTCTTGATGTTCATAATGATAGTAGTAACATCCTCAACTACATTTTCAACTGCTGAGAATTCGTGAAGTACACCTTCAATTTCGATATTTTTAACTGCCGCACCTGGTAATGAAGATAATAGGATACGACGTAAGGAGTTGCCTAGTGTTGTACCATAACCACGTTCTAGCGGTTCAACAACGAACTTACCGAATGTAGAATCATCACTAACTTCTATTGTTTCAATTCTAGGTTTTTCGATTTCAATCATTTAAATATATCCTCCTTATAAACGTCGATTAAACTTTATTAATTTCTATCCAGTGACTCTTGAACATTAGAACTAACAAAAATTATACACGACGACGTTTTGGTGGACGACATCCGTTATGTGGAACTGGTGTTACGTCTTTGATTGCTGTGATTTCTAATCCAGCTGATTGTAACGCACGGATCGCTGATTCACGACCTGGTCCAGGACCTTTAACTGTTACTTCTACAGTTTTCAAACCGTGTTCCATAGCAGCTTTTGAAGCTGTTTCTGAAGCCATTTGAGCTGCAAAAGGTGTTGATTTTTTAGAACCTTTAAATCCTAACGCACCTGCTGAAGACCATGATAATGCATTACCGAAATCATCAGTGATCGTTACGATTGTATTGTTGAATGTTGAACGGATGTGAGCTACACCACTTTCAATATTCTTTTTAACTCTACGTTTACGAGAAACTTGTTTACGTGCCATTTATATGTGCCTCCTTTACTTATTATTTTTTCTTGTTCGCTACTGTTTTAACTGGTCCTTTACGCGTACGCGCATTGTTCTTAGTGTTTTGACCACGAACTGGTAAACCACGACGGTGGCGAATTCCACGGTATGAAGCGATTTCCATTAAACGTTTAATGTTTAAGTTTTTCTCACGACGAAGGTCACCTTCAACTTTGTAACCATCTACAACTTCACGGATACGACCTAATTCGTCATCAGTTAAATCACGAACACGTGTGTCTTCAGATACGTTTGCTTCTTTAAGAATTTTTTGTGCTGTTGTTTTTCCGATACCATATACGTAAGTTAACGAGATTACTACGCGTTTCTCACGTGGTACGTCAATACCTGCAATACGAGCCATTTATTTACACCTCTCTTTTATTAGCCTTGTTTTTGTTTGTGTTTTGGATTTTCACAAATCACCATTACTTTACCTTTACGACGAATAACTTTACATTTTTCGCAAATTGGTTTTACTGATGGTCTTACTTTCATCTTTGTATACCTCCTTGTATTTGGAGTGACGATTATTTATAACGATAAGTGATTCTTCCGCGTGTTAGGTCATACGGAGACATTTCAACTGTTACTTTGTCGCCAGGTAGAATTCTAATATAGTTCATACGGATTTTACCACTAACGTGTGCTAAAATTTCATGTCCATTTTCTAATTCTACTTTAAACATAGCGTTTGGTAAAGTATCTAATACTGTACCTTCTAATTCGATTACATCTTGTTTAGCCATGATCATTTCCCCCTTTTTCTATTCATTCTAGTGAAATACAAAAGTATTTCATGTTTTAAAACCTGGTCCAAAATTAGAGACATACTTTAGGTGATTAAATCACATAGAATAAGCACAGGTTTATAAAATTGGGATGATTTAATACTTAAGATTTGCATTCGACAACACTTCAAATACTTATCGCTTCTTGTAATCACTCCGATTGTATTTCAAAAACCTAAATACTATCTTGATTCTTAAAATTGAACGCATTCACGCGTTCAAGAATCACCTAAAGTTAGGCGAATTCGGGGTGAAAGCGTCATTACTATAATGATTCAAGAATTTGAATAACATCTTCAGTAACATTATCAATTTGTCTAGAACCATCGATGTTTTTAAGGACACCTTGATTTTCATAGAAATCTAAAAGTGGTTTAGTTTGTTTAACATTGACACTTAAACGATTTGCTACTGTTTCAGGGTTATCGTCTTCACGTTGATATAATTTACCACCGTCAAGATCACAAACACCTTCAACTTTTGGTGGATTAAATACTAAATGATAAGTTGTTCCACATACTTCACAAATTCTTCTACCAGTTAAACGATTCATAAGTTCTTCTTCTGCAACTTCGATGTTGATAACAGCATCTACTTTACGATCTAAGTCACTTAAAATTTCATTTAATGCATCAGCTTGTTCAACTGTACGAGGAAAACCATCTAGTAAAAATCCTTTTTTCGCATCTTCTTCAGCTAGTCTTTCTCTAACGATACCTATAGTCACTTCATCTGGTACAAGTTCCCCGCGATCCATATAAGATTTAGCCTCTTTACCGAGGTCAGTCTCTTCTTTGATCGCTTTACGGAACATATCACCAGTTGAGATATGAGGAATAGGGTATTTCTTAACAATTTCACTCGCTTGAGTACCTTTACCTGCTCCAGGTAAACCCATTAAAATGATGTTCATAAAAACCCTCCTACTTGCTTATCGTCTTCTAAAGCCTCTATATTCACGTTGATTGAGTTGAGCTTCTAAAGTTTTCATTGTTTCAATTGCAACACCGATAACGATTAGTAAGCTAGTACCACCAACTTGTATTGCTTGAGGTAAATTCATTAACTTAATTGCTAAAATCGGAATAATAGCAATAAATGCTAAGAAAATTGATCCCACAAACGTTAAACGATAAAGCACTTTAGTGATGTATTTTTTAGTTTGATCTCCAGGTCTAATACCTGGTACATAACTACCTTGTTTTTGTAAGTTTTCAGCCATCTTATCAGGATTAACCTGAACAAATGCATAAAAGTATGCGAAAGCTATAATTAAAATAACATATACAATCATACCAATATTATGTGATGGATCAGCATAATTTGTAATTGTTTGCGCCCATTCTTGATCCGGGAAGAACAATGTTAATGTCTTCGGAAGCATGAAGAATGCCATCGCAAAGATTACAGGAATTACACCTGCTGAGTTAACTTTTAAAGGTAAGTATGTTGCGTTTGCAGATAATGAACCACCTGCACCTTGAGTTTGGCGTTTAGCATATTGAATAGGAATTTTACGAATTGCTTGTAGTACATAAACTGCACCAACAGTTAGTAAAATCATACCTACGAATAAACCAATCGCTTTTAACCAAGCCATAGTTGTATCATCTGCACCAACAAAACTTTGTTGGTAGAACTGAATTAATGAGTTTGGCATTGAAGATAAAATACCAGCGAAGATAATAATAGAAATACCATTACCTACACCAAATTGTGTTATCTGTTCACCTAACCACATTAAGAAAGCTGTTCCTGCAGTTAAAACAAGTGCTATTAACACATAATTTAACACTGAAGTATTTTGAATTAAATTACCACCAAGCATATTATTAAATGAATACGACATACCTAAGCCTTGAATAAAGGCTAATACAATTGTGAAGTAACGTGTAAATTGATTAATCTTTTTACGACCAACTTCACCTTGTTTAGACCATTCTGTAAACTTAGGTACAACATCCATTTGTAATAATTGCATAACGATTGAAGCAGTAATGTAAGGCATAATACCCATCGCTAAAATTGAGAAGTTCTGCAAGGCACCTCCACCGAATGTGTTAAACAAATCGGTAATACCTTGCGAACCTTTATTTTGATTAAAAGCATCTGGATTAACACCAGGAGCTGGAATGTAAGTTCCAACTTTAAATATAACGAGCATTGCTAGTGTGAATAATATCTTGTTACGAATATCTTTAGTCTTCAAAAAACTAATGATCGTTTCAAACATTAGATCACCTCATGCGTTCCGCCCTTACCTTCGATTGCTTCAATAGCTGAAGCTGAGAATTTATGAGCTTTTATTGTTAATTTCTTTTCTAATGAACCGTTTCCTAAAACTTTAACGCCAGATTTTTCAGATTTAACAACACCTGATTCTACTAATAACGCTGGTGTAACTTCAGTTCCTTCTTCGAAACGATTTAATTGATCAAGATTAACAATTGCATATTCTTTACGGTTGATGTTAGTGAATCCACGTTTTGGTAAACGACGGAATAATGGTAATTGACCACCTTCGAAACCTAAACGAACACCGCCACCTGAACGTGCTTTTTGACCTTTAGTACCACGACCACTTGTTTTACCGTTACCTGTAGCCATACCACGACCTACACGGTTACGTTCTTTACGAGCACCTTTAACTGGTTTCAACTCATGTAATTTCATTTTGGCACCTCCTTAATACTTTAGATGAATTTATTTTTCAGTAACTTTTACTAAGTGACTTACTTTGTTGATTTGCCCACGAATCGCAGGATTATCTTCAACTACTACAGTTGAGTTTGTTTTTTTAAGTCCTAGCGCTTGAACTGTCTTACGTTGAGTTTCAGGACGACCAATAACGCTACGAGTGAGGGTAATTTCTAATTTAGCCATAGTGTTTGTTCCCTCCTTAATTTAATAATTCTTCTACTGATTTACCGCGTAGACTAGCTACTTCTTCGGCATTTTTAAGTTCTTTAAGTCCTTCAATTGTAGCACGAACCATGTTGATTGGCGTGTTAGAACCTAATGATTTACTTAAGATATCAGTGATACCAGCTAGTTCTAATACGGCACGAACTGGTCCACCTGCAATAACACCTGTACCAGGTGCTGCTGGTTTAATTAAAACACGACCTGCACCAAAACGTCCAATAACTTGGTGAGGAGTTGTTCCTTCAACACGTGGAACTGTTACTAATTCTTTCTTAGCATCTTCTACTGCTTTTTTAATAGCTTCAGGTACCTCTTGAGCTTTACCAGTACCGAAACCTACGCGACCATTTTTATCTCCAACAACTACTAAAGCTGTAAAACGGAAACGACGACCACCTTTAACTACTTTAGCTACACGGTTAATCGTAACTACGCGCTCTTCAAATTCTTTAACTTCTTGTTCTTTACGACGCATGAGTGTCCCTCCTTTAAATTAAAATTGAAGTCCGTTTTCACGAGCTGCATCAGCTAATGCTTTGATACGTCCGTGGTATAAATATCCTCCACGATCAAATACTACAGCGTCAACGCCTTTTTCAGCGGCACGTTTTGCAACGATTTCGCCTACTTTAGCAGCTGCTTCTACATTACCTGATTGCTCTAAATTAAATTCTTTATCTACAGTTGATGCTTGAGCGATTGTTACACCGTTTAAGTCATCAATTACTTGAGCATAAATATGTTTGTTTGAACGATATACGTTTAAACGTGGCTTTTCGCTTGTACCAGCTAATTTAGCACGTACACGAGCATGTCTTTTCAAACGAACTTTATTTTTGTCGATTTTAGCGATCATGTTAGTGCTCCTTTCTTATCTTAATGATTACTTACCAGTTTTACCTTCTTTACGACGAACATATTCGCCTTCGTAACGAATACCTTTACCTTTATAAGGTTCTGGTGGACGGATTGAACGGATATAAGATGCAATTGCACCAACACGTTCTTTAGAAATACCTTCTACTTTAACTTTAGTGTTTTTCTCTACTGATAATGTGATTCCATCTTCAGCAACGATTTCTACAGGGTGAGAATAACCAACGTTTAAGATGATATTTTTACCTTGCATTTGGGCACGGTAACCAACACCAATAAGTTCTAAGTTTTTCTCGAAACCTTTAGATACACCTTCAATCATGTTAGCGATTAACGCACGAGTTGTACCATGGATTGTTTTATGTTCTTTAGAGTCAGATGGACGTACAACTTCTAAGCTGTTGTCCTCTTGTTTATATGTCATTTCTTCATTAAAAGTACTAGTTAATTCACCTTTAGATCCTTTAACTGTTACTGTGTTACCTTCGATAGTAACTGTAACGTCTGAAGGGATCTCAATAATTTTCTTACCAACACGGCTCATTATGTGGGCACCTCCTTATAATTTTATAATTACCAGATATAAGCTAATACTTCTCCACCGATTCCACGTTGTCTAGCATCTTTATCAGTTAAAACACCTTCAGATGTAGAAACAAGTGCAATACCTAAACCGTTAAGAACTTTTGGAAGTTCGTCAGCTTTAGCATATACACGTAAACCTGGTTTAGAAATACGTTTTAATCCTGTGATAACGCGCTCGTTGTTTTGACCATATTTAAGGAACATACGGATAACACCTTGCTTATCATCTTCGATATATTCTACGCTTTTTACGAATCCTTCTTTTTTAAGGATTTCTGCGATTTCTTTTTTAATGTTTGATGCAGGTAACTCTAATTTTTCGTGACGTACCATGTTTGCGTTACGCACGCGAGTTAACATATCTGCAATTGGATCTGACATTGTCATTTGTGTTTCCTCCTTTCATTCTTTTGAGTTTACCAGCTAGCTTTACGTACGCCAGGGATTTGGCCTTTGTATGCTAGTTCACGGAAACAAATACGGCAAAGTTTGAATTTACGATATACTGAGTGTGGACGTCCACAACGTTCACAACGAGTGTATTCACGAACTCCGAATTTTTGTTTACGTTGTTGTTTAGCGATCATTGATTTTTTAGCCACTTAATTAGCCTCCTTTATAATTAGAGATTACTTTTGAAATGGCATACCGAATTGTGTTAACAATTCACGAGCTTCCTCGTCAGTGTTAGCAGTTGTAACGATAACGATATCCATTCCTCGTACTTTACTTACTTTATCATAGTCGATTTCAGGGAAAATTAATTGTTCCTTAACACCTAAAGTGTAATTTCCACGACCGTCGAATGCTTTTTTAGAGATACCACGGAAGTCACGTACACGTGGTAATGAAACTGAGATTAATTTATCAAAGAATTCATACATTCTTTCTCCACGTAATGTAACTTTTGCACCGATTGGCATACCTTCACGAAGACGGAAAGTCGCAATAGATTTTTTAGCTTTAGTTACTAATGGTTTTTGACCAGTGATTGCTTGAAGTTCTTCAACTGCAGAGTCTAAAACTTTAGAGTTTTGAACTGCATCACCGATACCCATGTTTACAACTATTTTTTCGATTTTTGGTACTTCCATAACTGAACTATAGTTAAATTTCTTAACTAACTCAGCAGAAATTTCATTATTAAACTTTTCTTTTAAACGTGTCAAAGTGGATCCTCCTTTCACTTAATAATTATTCGTTTGATGATTTGATTTCTTCGCCAGATTTTTTAGCGATACGAACTTTTTTACCATCTACTACTTTGTATCCAACGCGAGTTGGTTCATTTGTCTTAGGATCAAGTAATTGAACGTTTGATACGTGGATAGTACCTTCTGTTTCTAAGATACCACCTTCTGGATTGAACTGAGTTGGTTTTTGGTGTTTTTTAATGATGTTAACACCTTCTACAACTACGCGTTCTTTCTTAGGTAATGCTTCTAAAACTTTACCAGTTTTACCTTTATCTTTACCTGAGATAACGATTACGTTGTCACCTTTACGTACGTGCATGTGTAGGCACCTCCTTAGGAATTTTGTTTTTTATCATTATAGATTAAAGTACCTCTGGCGCTAGAGAAACGATCTTCATGAAGTTACCTTCACGTAATTCACGCGCTACAGGACCGAATATACGTGTACCACGTGGACCTTTGTCATCACGGATGATTACACATGCATTTTCGTCAAATTTGATGTAAGAGCCATCTTCACGACGTACACCTGATTTAGTACGTACAACAACAGCTTTAACAACTTCACCTTTTTTAACAACGCCACCTGGTGTAGCATTTTTAACAGTAACGACGATTACATCACCAATGTTAGCTGTCTTACGACCAGATCCGCCTAAAACTTTAATTGTTAATACTTCACGAGCACCAGAGTTGTCTGCTACTTTTAAACGTGTTTCTTGTTGGATCATCTTTGTTTGACCTCCCTTATCTTTATACTTCTATTAAATAATTACTGATTCTTCAACGATTTCAACTAGACGGAAACGTTTAGTTGATGATAAAGGGCGTGTTTCTGCAATCTTAACGATATCGCCCATTTTTGCTGAATTGTTTTCATCATGCGTTTTATATTTTTTTGAATATTTTACGCGTTTACCATATAATTTATGAGTTTTGTATGTTTCAACAACTACTGTAATAGTTTTATCCATTTTATCTGAAACTACTTTACCAACGTAAACTTTGCGGTCATTTCTTTCACTCACAGTAATGAACCTCCTCTACTTGATTATTTATTATCTGCTGCTTTCTCTTCTTCGATTTCTCTTTCGCGAACGATTGTTTTTAGACGTGCAATCGTCTTTTTAACTTTTCGAATGTTAGCAGTCTCTTCAAGTTGACCAGTTGCTAACTGAAAGCGTAAGTTGAATAATTGCTCTTTAGCTTCTTTGATTTCTTTTTCAATTTCAGTAGTGGTTAAATTTCTGATATCCTTAGCTTTCATTTGTGTCACCACCCAATTCTTCACGTTTTACAAACTTAGATTTAACTGGAAGTTTGTGTGCTGCAAGACGTAATGCTTCACGTGCAACTTCTTCTTGAACACCTGCAACTTCGAACAAGATACGTCCTGGTTTAACTACTGCTACCCATCCTTCAACTGCACCTTTACCTGAACCCATACGTACTTCTAAAGGTTTTTTAGTATATGGTGTATGTGGGAATATTTTGATCCATACTTTTCCGCCACGTTTCATGTAACGTGTCATTGCGATACGAGCTGATTCGATTTGACGAGAAGTAATCCAAGCTGCTGTTTGAGCTTGTAAACCGTACTCACCAAATGTTACTTCATTTCCTCCTTTTGAACGACCAGTTGTTTTTGGACGATGTTGACGACGGAATTTAACACGCTTTGGTAATAACATTATTATTTTCCTCCTTCACTAGACTTCTTTGTAGGAAGAACTTCTCCACGGTAGATCCATACTTTAACACCTAATTTACCGTAAGTAGTGTCGGCTTCTTCATGTGCGAAATCAATGTCTGCACGTAATGTATGAAGTGGAACAGTTCCTTCTGAATATTGTTCTGCACGAGCGATATCTGCGCCACCTAAACGACCAGATACTTGAGTTTTGATACCTTTAGCTCCCAATTTCATAGCACGTTGGATAGCTTGTTTTTGAGCACGACGGAAAGATACACGGTTTTCTAATTGACGAGCAATGTTATTTGCTACCAATGTTGCATCTAAATCAACTTTTTTGATTTCGATAACGTTGATGTGTACTTTTTTGTTAGTCAATGCGTTTAATTTGTTACGTAATTTTTCAATTTCTGAACCGCCTTTACCAATAACCATACCTGGTTTACCAGTGTGGATAGCGATATTGATACGGTTTGCTGCACGTTCAATTTCAACACTTGAAACTGAAGCTTCTTTTAATGCTTCTGCGATATATTTACGAACTTTTAAGTCTTCATGTAAAAGTGTTGCGAAGTCTTTACCTGCATACCACTTTGCTTCCCAGTCACGAATTACACCGACACGAAGTCCGATTGGATTAATTTTTTGACCCACTATATTCCCTCCTTAATGATTTAGTTAATTATGCTTCTTTAACTTCTTTAGCTTCTTTTTCGCCAACTACGATTGTAATGTGGCTAGTACGTTTGTTAATCGCACTTGCACGACCTTGTGCACGTGGACGGAAACGTTTCAATGTAGGTCCTTCATTAGCGTAAGCTTCTTTTACTACTAATGTGTCAGGATTTAAATCATAGTTATGTTCTGCATTTGCTAATGCTGACATTAATAATTTTTCAACAACAGGTGATGTTGCTTTGTTTGTTAATTTTAAGATGGCAATTGCTTCTGCCACTTCTTTACCTCTAATAAGATCTAAAACTAATCTCACTTTACGAGGTGCGATTCTTATTGTTCTAGCAACCGCTTTTGCTTCCATTGTGACTTCCTCCTCTTTTTAGAAATTAGCGTTTAGTCTTTTTGTCGTCTGCAGCATGACCTTTATAAGTACGTGTAGGTGCAAACTCTCCTAATTTATGTCCAACCATATCTTCAGTAATGAAAACTGGCACATGTTTACGACCATCATATACTGCTATTGTATGTCCGATGAAGTTAGGAAATACTGTTGAACGACGAGACCATGTTTTAATAACTGATTTTTTTTCACCTTCGTTTTGAGCTTCAACTTTTTTCATTAAATGATCATCAACGAAAGGTCCTTTTTTAAGACTACGAGCCATTATGGCGCCTCCCTTCTTATTTAATGCGCGCGGCATCTAAGCCGCACACGTAAATAAGGTATTATTATTTTTTCTTACGACCACGAACGATAAATTTAGATGAACGTTGGTTTTGTTTACGAGTTTTCTTACCAAGTGTTGGTTTGCCCCATGGAGACATTGGTGATTTAAGACCGATTGGTGTACGACCTTCACCACCACCGTGAGGGTGATCGTTAGGGTTCATTACAGAACCACGAACTGTAGGACGTTTACCCATCCATCTAGAACGACCAGCTTTACCAATTGTGATTAATTCGTGTTGTTCGTTACCAACTTGACCGATTGTTGCACGACAAGTAGATAAGATCATACGAACTTCACCTGATTTAAGACGAACTAGTACGTATTTACCTTCTTTACCAAGTACTTGTGCACTTGTACCAGCTGAACGGACTAATTGTCCACCTTTACCTGGTTTTAATTCGATATTGTGAATTGTAGTACCAACTGGGATATCAGTTAATGCTAATGCATTACCTACTTTGATATCTGCATCTGGACCATTGAATACTTCTTGTCCTACTTTTAATCCTTTAGGAGCAATGATATATCTTTTTTCACCATCTGCGTATACTAATAATGCGATATTAGCTGAACGGTTTGGATCATACTCGATAGTTGCTACTTTAGCAGGAATTCCATCTTTGTTACGTTTGAAATCAATTACACGGTATTGACGTTTATGACCGCCACCTCTGTGACGAACTGTCAATTTACCTTGGTTGTTACGTCCCGCTTTTCTCGGAAGCGGTTGTAATAAAGACTTTTCAGGAGTCGTTGATGTAATTTCAGCGAAATCTGAAGATGTCATATTACGACGACCATTTGTAATTGGCTTATACTTTTTAAGAGCCATTGTCGTTTTACCTCCTTAATGGTAATTGTTTTTAGTTAAATAGGTCTATTGAAGAACCTTCTTTTAGAGTTACGATTGCTTTACGACGTTTGTTAGTGAAACCATTGTAACGACCAACACGTTTAGCTTTTGCTTTAACGTTCATGATATTTACTGTATCAACTTTCACGTCGAAAATTTCTTCGATTGCGATTTTTACTTGTGTTTTGTTTGCACGTGTATCTACATCAAATGTGTATTTATCTAAAGCCATATCTGATGAAGATTTTTCTGTGATTACGGGGCGCTTAATAACATCTCTTGCTTCCATTATGCGAGCACCTCCTCTACTTTATCCACTGCTGCTTTAGTTATTACGACTTTACTAGAATCTAAGATATCTAATACGTTTAAGCTTTGAGCGTCGATAACTTTAACACCTGGAATGTTACGAGCTGATAATTCAACGTTGCTGTCTACAGTATCAACGATGAATAAAACTTTCTTAGAAAGTTCTAAGTTGCTCATTACATTTTTGAATTCTTTTGTTTTAGGTGCATCAAAGTTGAATGCTTCTAAAACTGTTAATTCGTTACCACTTACTTTTGAAGATAATGCAGAACGTAATGCTAAACGACGCATTTTCTTAGGCATTTTGTAAGAATAACTTCTTGGTGTAGGACCGAATACGATACCACCACCACGCCATTGTGGCGCACGGATTGTACCTTGACGAGCACGACCTGTACCTTTTTGTTTCCAAGGTTTACGTCCACCACCACGAACTGCTGAACGATTTTTAACTGCGTGAGTACCTTGGCGTAATGAAGCACGTTGTAAGTTGACTGCTTCGAATAATACGTGTTGGTTTGGTTCGATACCAAATACACTATCATTTAATTCGATAGAACCTGATTTTGATCCATCTACTTTTAATACATCAATATTAGCCATAATGTTGTTTCCTCCTTTCACCTAAATAATTATTTATTACCTTTTTTAATTGAAGTTGTAAGTTTTACTAAACCTTTTTTAGGACCCGGCACATTACCTTTAACTAAAATTACGTTATTTTCTGCATCAACTTTAACTACTTCTAAGTTTTGCATAGTAACTGTGTTTCCGCCCATACGGCCTGGTAATTCTTTACCTTTAAATACTTTAGAAGCATCTGAAGCCATACCCATTGAACCAGAGCCTCTGTGGTAACGAGAACCATGACTCATTGGTCCACGAGAGAAACCGTGGCGTTTAATAGAGCCTTGGAAACCTTTACCTTTTGAAACGCCTGTTGCATCAATAATGTCTCCTGCTTGGAAAGTATCTACAGTGACTTCTTGACCTACCTCGTATGCTGAAACATCAATGTTTCTGAATTCACGAGTGAAGCGCTTAGGTGCTGTACCTGCTTTTTTAGCATGGCCTTCAGCAGCTTTAGTAGCATATTTGTTAGATTTACGATCTTTTTTATATGCTTGTTTGTCTTCAAAACCGATTTGAACAGCGTTGTAGCCGTCTACTTCTTCAGTTTTAGTTTGTAATACTACGTTTTGACTAGCTTCTACTACAGTAACTGGTATTAATTCACCGTTTTCTGCGAATACTTGAGTCATTCCAATTTTTCTTCCTAAGATTCCTTTGGTCATCGAAAGTCGCACCTCCTGTTATTTTAATGAATTATAATTTGATTTCGATGTCTACACCTGATGGTAAGTTTAAGCCCATAAGAGCATCAACTGTTTTTGGTGTAGGGTTAAGAATGTCGATTAAACGTTTATGCGTACGTTGTTCGAATTGTTCACGTGAGTCTTTGTACTTATGAACGGCACGGATTACAGTATAAACTGATTTCTCAGTTGGTAATGGAATCGGACCAGACACTTGAGCTCCTGAACGTTTAGCTGTTTCAACAATTTTCTCTGCTGATTGATCGATCATGCGGTGATCATACGCTTTTAAACGGATACGAATTTTTTGTTTTGCCATAATTTTCCCTCCTTGTTCGTCTACTTTATAGTGATAGACTTCTCCACGAAAACTCTCTCACACACCGCCATGGCAAAGCGGCCGGGTGTGTCAGTAACCTCTCGCTTCATCGCTTCTTAAAGTCCAACATTAGATATGATACATGATTTATTTCTATTAATCAATAGATAACCATATATTTTTTCTAATTTCATCTAACACATACCCAAGTATTATAACGGATTATGCGTTCTTTTTCAATAGGTAAAATTTAAATAGATAATTTGTAATCAAAATGTTATAATATAACAAGCAATTTTAACTAGGTGGTGAAATCATGAAAAGAGGAATTAAATCAGTGTTGCTAGTTCTTTCTATTATATTAGTTGTATCTGAGTTATTATTAGCCATTCCATTTTTAGGTGGAGGAATTGTTCTATCAACTGGTTATAATGCTTTGGTACTTAATGGAACGTTATACTTTATTACGACACTTATCCTATTAATAGATAACCAGAATTCTGTTAAAGTAATATTTGTCATTCCATTAATCGGACTAATCGCTAGCTTTGTTGCAATCATTCCTATTATTGGCTGGTTATTACATATCGTAATGGTCGTTTTAATGATCATCTTCTTATTTACGATTATAATTGCCCCAGTATATATCCCATCTAAATATTACAAGACTACTTATAAAAGTTAATATATAAATAGAAAGCCACGAGACTTCATTAAATGAAATCTCGTGGCTTTTTTTATTATGCATGTACAAATACAAAGTAAGCGACAAAGACGAAGAATAAACCGTACATAATTGGGTGAATTTCTTTATGTCTTTTTGCTACGATCATTGTGATTGGATAGAAGATAAATCCACACGCAATACCTGTTGCAATTGAATATGTTAAAGGCATCATAATCATTGTTAAGAAAGCTGGTACTGCTATCTCAAATTTTTGCCAATCAATTTTACCTAAGTTACTAACCATCAATACACCTACTATAACAAGCGCTGGTGCTGTAACCGCACTTGTAACAACTGCCATTAATGGAGAGAATAATAATGCTGCTAAGAAACAAATACCTGTTACAACACTTGCGAACCCTGTACGTGCACCAACTGCAACACCTGCACTAGATTCTATATAACTTGTTGTAGTTGAAGTACCAAATATTGCACCTACAATTGTTGCTAATGAATCAGAGAATAATGCTTTACCTGCTCTAGGTAATTTATTATCTTTCATTAAACCAGCTTGGTTTGCAACCGCAACTAACGTTCCTGCAGTATCAAAGAAATCTATAAATAAGAAAGTTAAAACGACAATTAAGAATTGTACATTAAATATAGTAGATAAATCACCAAACGCTTCGAATGCTGCACCAAATGTTGGTGATACACTTGGTACCTTCCCTACTATACTATCTGGCATTGCAATTAAACCTGTAATTAATCCCGCAATAGCTGTTAAGACCATTCCGATGAAAATTGCTCCTGGTAATTTTTTAGCCATTAATATAATAGTAATGATAATACCAAATACTGCTAATAGTACTTCTGGGTTATGCATTGTTCCAAGAGTAACTAAAGTTGAATCTTCTTTTTTAACAATACCTGCTCCTTGTAGACCTACAAAGGTAATAAACAAACCTATACCGGCAGATACAGCCATCTTTAATTCAAATGGTATTGCATTGATAATAACCTCTCGTAAACCACTCATCGTTAATATCGCAAATATAACACCTGAGAATAGTACGCCCGTTAAACCAGTTTGCCATGGAATACCCATTGTAAGCACAACTGTAAACGCGAAAAATGCATTTAATCCCATACCTGGTGCTAAAGCTATCGGGTATTTCGCTATGATACCCATAAATAAACAACCAACTAATGCTGCTAACGCTGTAGCAACAAACACAGAACCTTGGTCCATTCTCATTGAATCAGGTACATTTTCAACACTTGCCAAACTTAACATTGATGGGTTAACGGCTAATATGTATGCCATAGATAAGAATGTCGTTAAACCACCAAGAATTTCTCTTTTATAATTTGTTCCCAATTCATCAAACTTAAAGTAACGTTTCATCATAAGACTCCTTTATTAATTTCAACACTGTACATTGTATTACTGGGAACATCAAAAATCAATACTTTTTACGAACATTTATATAATTAATTTTATTTATGTTCGTGTTATAGTTCGGTTTTCACACATTATAACCCCTGACAATACGCTTCTAGCCAACTCAATTGCTACTAATAGATTAAAAAAACTGAGACATCACACGATGCCCCAGTCTCTTTTCATATTAAATTAGAACTTCAATCCTTTTAAAGCGTCTTTAAACGGATTGTTTTCTACTTCTTCAGTTTGCATATATTTCTTCATTTCTTTTTTACCTATTTTGCCTGATTTTCTGTTTTTAAGTCTTTCGTCCATATGCTCTTGTGTTTCTGTATGACCACATACACATCTATATGTCGCTTTTTTACCTGTTCCATACAGTGTTAGTTTCTTCTTACAGTTTGGACATCTGGCATTCGTTTTTCTTTGTTGATTCTTCTTAGTCTTACATGTTGGATCTTGACAGACGAGCATTTGACCATTTTTCGTTTTAACTTTAAGCATAAATTTACCACAAGTCGGACACTCAGTCGTTGTGATATTATCATGCTTGAATTTATCATCACTTTCTTTAATATCCGCAATGATTTCTCTCGTGAAGTTTCTCATTTCATTCATGAATTTATTTTTAGAATAATTTCCTTTTTCGATTTGCGTTAACTTCATTTCCCAATCTGCCGTTAATTCTGGTGATGTTAGTTGTTCAGGCGCTAAGTTTAATAATTGTTTTCCTTTAGGCGTTATCTTAATTTTACCTTGCACCGCTTCTATTACATTAGAACTATATAACTTCTCGATGATATCCGCTCTTGTCGCAACTGTTCCGATACCACCTGTTTCATTTAAAGTTTGAGCCATTTTCTTATCTTTAAGTTTAAAGAAATGATGTGGTGATTCCATCGCTTTAAGTAAAGTTCCTTCATTGAAGTATGCAGGCGGTTCTGTATCTTTACTAACGACATTCACTTTTTGTATGTTCACATGCTGCTGTTCTTTAAAAGGCAAAGCTTTCACATGCGTCTTTTCTTCATATAGTTCTTTAAAGCCTAATTCAACTGCTACTTCTTGTGTCAGTTTAAAAATTTCCCCTTCACATGTTAATGTCACAGTTGTTTCTTCATATTGATATGGTGGTAATAATACTTCTAAAAATCTTTCTGCCACTAGCATATAAATTTTCTGTTCTCTAGGAGATAACTGATCAAAGTTAGGTCTCACTTCTGTTGGTACAATCGCATGGTGGTCTGATACTTTCTTATTATCAACAAAATGTTTACCCGCTCTAATTGGTTTTTTAAGCAATGGTACAGCATGTGATTTAAGTGGTGTAGCGCTTAATGATGATACTCGTTCTTTCAGAGAAGAAACCATATCATCTGTTAAATAGTTAGAATCTGTTCTTGGATAAGTCTATACTTTATGTTGTTCGTACAATGCTTGCATTGTATTCAACGTTTCTTTCGCACTCATTTTATATCGTTGATACGCTGTTTGTTGCAAACTTGTAAGATCGTATAACTTTTGAGGATACTTTGTTTTTTTCTTCTTCGAGATATTTTGGATAATACCCTTTTTATTTTGAACTTGTTGTTTAACTTGTTCTATTAAATCAGAATCAAATGTTTTATCTCCGCTCTTACTCAACCATTTAAATTTATAACCTTCTACTTCAATATTCATCTGATAATACTTTTCAGGTTTAAATGATTGAATTTCTTGTTGTCTCATTTGTACAAGATTTAAAGTTGGTGTTTGAACACGACCACATGATAATTGTGCGTCATATTTCGTTGTTAAAGCTCTAGTCGCATTTATACCGACAATCCAATCCGCTTCACTTCTACATAATGCTGCTTGATATAAATTGTTGTATGCTTCACCAGGTTTTAAATTTTGAAAGCCTGCTTTAATTGCTTTTTCAGTAACTGAACTGATCCATAGTCGCTTAATTTGCTTTTTAACTTTTGCTTTTTCAATAATTAACCTTGCAACAAGTTCACCTTCCCTACCAGCATCTGTCGCAATAATAATTGAATTTACATCGTCTCGTTTCATCAAATGTTGAACTGTATTAAATTGGCTTCTTGTTTTCTTAATTACAACATGTTTCATATAATCAGGAATTATTGGTAAGACATTTAAATTCCATTCTTTAAATTTCTTATCGTATTCTTCAGGCGTAGCATTCGTTACAAGATGTCCTAATGCCCAAGTAACGATATAATTTTTATTTTCAAAGTAACCTTTCTTCTGATCATGAATACCTAATGCTTTAGCGATGTCACGACCTACTGAAGGTTTTTCTGCAAGAACTAATGCTTTCATTTCTTTTCACCCATTCTTTTTTACATTCGTACTATTATAACATGAATAAAAAGTGTTCTAAAGGCATGAAAAACTTTTATAAATTTTCGATTAATCGTATAATGGAATAAAATAATCGTTGAATATTAAAGGAGTGACTATCATGCAAATACTGCCTCTTAAAGAAATCGATCCGATAGCTTCTTATTTACACGAAAAAAACAGGCAAGAAACAAACTACGTGACACATATACCTCAGTCAATAGAAGAGATTAAGAATGACTTAAGCCATAAATTTGATGAAACCACCTTCTACTATATAGAAGACAATGACACAATTACCGGGATATTAGGATTTGAGCGTGTAGATGATGAGACTGCAAATGTATGGGGACCAATCGTTAATAATACAAATGAAGAAACGTTAAACGCCTTAAAAGAAATATGGGAAACACTTTTAAATAATCATCCAAACATTAAATATTGCCACATTTCGCTACATAAAGATCACATTTTAAATAATAGTAAACTGAAAAGACTACATGCGGGATATGTAGAAACGCAATATACTTTAGAAATTCAACAACCACCTTTACCAATTGATAAGCAACACCAAATGACGCCATACAGCAAACCTTATTACTATGCCTTTAACAAATTACATTCCAATAGTTTCAAACATAGTGATATAAGTGCTGATGATATTATAGATTCACTAGATGACAATCATGCGCTTTATTTATATATAGCTGAAGGTCTTGTTAAAGGATACATCTATCTATCCATAGATATACCTGAGAAATTAGCCACAATTCCTAATTTAGCTTCTCACCATGATTACAGAAAACAAGGCATCGCGTTTCAAATGATTCATTTCGCGACGACAGAAGCATTTAATCATCAAGATGTCGAAACAGTTCGTATTTATGTAGATAGTAAAAAGCATGAACAAATACAATTATTATATGAAAAAGTCGGTTTCCACATCGTCAATGAAACACATCATTTTAAATATGTGAGACCATACGATGTATAATATTTAAACTAAGGCTCATGAATGCTTAATAAGCGCTCATGGGTCTTTTTTAATAGTAAAATTACATTGTGAGCTATATGTTTTACAATAAAAAAGTTTCGGGCGTATAATACTTGGGTAGTTTAAATAATACAAATAAATAGAGAAAGCGAGTCTTGTGTATGGAATACCTTATAGCGCTATTACCAGCATTGTTCTGGGGAAGCGTCGTATTAATCAATGTTAAAGTTGGTGGAGGTCCTTATAACCAAATTTTAGGTACAACAATCGGGGCTTTCATCATCGGTTTATGTCTATTCTTCTTTGGTGATGTGCACTTTACATTCACTACAATTATTATCGGTATGATTTCTGGTGCTTTCTGGGCACTTGGACAAGGATTTCAACTTAGAAGTGTAGACTTAATTGGCGTTTCAATAACGATGCCTATATCTACAGGCTTACAATTACTTGGAACAACATTATTCAGTGCTGCATTTTTAGGAGAATGGTCAACAGGTACGCAAGTTGCACTTGGCCTATCAGGTTTAGTGTTACTGATTATCGGTGTGATATTTACATCTGTTCAGAAAAAAGGTTCTGGAAATAGCGGAAATACTAAAAAGCTTGGTAAAGCTATTCCAATATTACTCATCTCTACTGTCGGTTATGTCGTATACGTTGTAATCGGCCAAGTATTCGGTGTTGAAGGTTGGGATGCATTATTTCCACAATCTATAGGTATGGTAATTGGGGGTATCATTTTATCATTCAAACATAAACCTACTGTTAAACATACGACACTCAACTTATTGCCAGGGATTGTATGGGCATTAGGTAATATGTTCCTATTCATTTCACAACCAAAAGTTGGTGTCGGAACGAGCTTTTCATTTTCACAAATGTTAGTAATCGTTTCTACTCTAGGTGGTATTTACCTATTAGGCGAACAAAAAACAAAACGCCAAATGACATTTATTTGGATAGGTATCGTGTTAATCATTATTGCAGCATTCATTATTGGTGCAGCTAAAGGGTAAACTCAATATATAAAAATAGGAGTGTTTAATATGTATGAAGATTTAAAAGATAAAGTTGTGATTGTCACTGGTGGTAACAGTGGTATTGGTAAAGCAACTGCTGAACGATTTGGTAAAGAAGGATCAAAAGTTGTTATTGGATATTTAGATCACGTTGAAGAAGCTGAAAAAATCGTTCAATCTATTAAAGATTCTGGTGCTGACGCGGTTGCTATTAAAGCAGACGTTTCAGTAGAAGCAGATATCAAGAACTTGATTCAACAAACACATGAAACATTTGGTCGTATAGATGTGTTAATCAATAATGCTGGTTTCGAAAAACCAATTCCATCTCATGAAATGAGTTTAGAAGAATGGTCTAAAGTTATCGATATCAACTTAACAGGTGCTTTTATTGGTAGTAGAGAAGTCATTAATTACTATTTAGAGCATGATATTAAAGGTCAAATCATCAATACTGCAAGTGTGCACGATGTTATTCCTTGGCCAAACTACGTCAATTACGCAGCAAGTAAAGGCGGCTTAAAATTGATGATGGAAACTTTATCTATGGAATACGGTAAAAATGGTATAAGAATTAATAATGTTTCTCCAGGGGCTATTGTTACAGAACATACTCGCGAAAAATTCTCTGACCCAGCAACACGCGAAGAAACATTAGAAATGATTCCACTACATGAAATTGGTGAAGCGGATCAAGTTGCAAATATTAATGCATTCCTAGCTTCAGAACAAGCAAGTTACATTCACGGTACAACAATATATGTTGATGGCGGAATGACAAACTACCCTGCTTTCATGGGCGGTAAAGGTTAATAGATTACAAAAAGCGTTTGGATGCGAAATCCAAACGCTTTTTTTGTTTTATTAAACAAAGAAAAATTGATATACATATAAAATGACGATTGATATGACAATACTTAAATTAGTAGCCATACCCACTATAGGTAAAGTCTTATATTTAAATGTAATGGCATAAGACAGTACTGAAACACCTATAGGTAATAACCAACCAATAAGTAACGTCGTTTTGATCATTGGGTCATCAACAGGTAAGAAGAAATGAACAATTAATCCCATTAATAAACCAAAGCCATAATGAAATGCTAAGTATTTAACAACAATCGGTAAGTATGCTTTTTCGATTTTAAAATTCAAGAATAAACCTAATAAGATCATGGATAATGGCATATTCGCATTTGCAATAATTTCAAAGAAATCTATCGCTTTGTCAGGTACTTTAATGCTCATTATATTTAAGATAAACATAATCATATATGTCATAAGTGGTACGGTCTTTAATAAATTTAAACCCATTCGTTTAAAGTCAAATTGATCGCCACCATCATTGAAGTAACTACCAACAAAATATGTTACACCGAACATAATGATAGCTGTACCAATGTCTAACATACCAAAGTATAATAAACCATTTTTAGGCCAAATTTGTGCGACTAATGGATATGCAAACAGTCCAATATTAACTGAAGCGGCCATCATGCCCACAGTACCTCTTATTTGATTATTATATTTTTTCTTGAATAACCATATGATTAGTAGCTTTGCTATAATGCCGTATAATAGCATTAATATAGGAAGCCATCCTAAAGATAAATCTAAATCAGATCCATTTAAATTTACAATCACTAATGAAGGCAAAGTAACATTTAGTACAAGTGTTGCAAGTACATTACCATCAGAAGCTTTAAAGAATTTAAGCTTCTTTAGAACGTATCCTAAAGCAATTAATAAAATAATCATTATAAATTTTTCTGTCACTTTATCACTTCTCTCATTAAACTCACATTTATCTATATTAACAACAGTTTAACTTCTATGCACACTTTTTGTTTGAAATATTAATAAATTATACTAAAATTAGTTTAGTTATATTTAATAATATCATCAAATCTTACATCAATCACTTTGGCTAAATCTGCTGGATCAAGTTCAATCTGATAGCCACGTTTACCTGCACTGACGATAAACGTAGATAATGATTCAGCATTGATATCTATTACGGTTTGATATGTTTTTTTCATACCAATTGGAGAACAACCACCTCTTACATAACCTGTAACTTTGGTGAGTTGATCAAGTGGTAAGAGTTCTAATTTTTTCTGACCAACAGCTTTACTAGCTTTTTTCATATCAAGATGTTCAACGACTGGAATAACAAAGATGAAATATTCACGATTCCCATTTGTTAATACAAGCGTCTTATACACTTGATGTTCTGGTTTCTGAATTAATTGCGCAACTTCATGACCATCTAAATGATCTTTTCCTATTTTAAATTCATGAGTATGATAAAATATATTATATTGATCTAAGATGCGCATCGCATTGGTTTTAACTTTTTTCAATTTATCACCTACTTCATAGCTATTTTATAAAAAGGAGTGTTTAAAATGGATTTAAACCAACAACTTTCTGAACTTAAATATGATTACATACGTATACAAAATGACCTAGAAAAGAGAGAATCTACTGGTCAAGCAACCGACTTACTTGAAAAACAACTTGTCAAAATCGAAGAAGAAATCAGTAAAGTTCGCGCTCAACTTGATCAAGATTAACGAAAGGAAATGACTATGTTAATTCTCATACTTTTATTATTTACCATTATTTATCTTATTATTAGTTACTTAAGTATATACCAACTACATACGATGCTTACGCAAGCTTTAAGATTTATAATGGGGCTTATGCTTATTGTCTTTTTAGGCAGTATTGTATTTAGTTTTGCAATGCAAACTTGGTGGATATTAGCTGTATTGGTTTGTCTCGTTATCAATGTTGAAATCACAGCATTTAAATATCGCATTAAAGACCAAAAAGCAATTCAACTACTCAATTATATGTCGATCTTTATATTAATCATATTTGTGATTTTATTATTTATAGTGTTTTAATACCCTAATGCATATCTACAAAATCTCATTTATATGAAAAAGCTGAGAAAATTATTTCTCAGCTCTTTTTATTTATATAAGTGAGCTAGACCTTGTAACCTCTTAGCACCTTCCAATAGTTCGTCATCACTTAACGCTAATGAGATTCTGACATAATTTTGACCATTATCGCCGAATGGTACTCCTGGAGCAACTAATATAGAAACCTCTTGTAATAAGTATTCTACAAATGCTTCTCCATCATAATCTGGAGGTGTTTGTAACCAAAGGAATATACCACCTTTCATTGGTTCAAATGGTATACCTACTTCTCTTAATGACGCTTCAAATTGATCTCTTCTCGTCTTAAATATTTCATTTTGTTTAATAAGAAAATCATCGCATTCATTTAAAGCGACAGTACTCGCATCTTGTAATGCACCAAACATACCAGCATGTGTGTGCGTTTGATATTTCTTTAAAGCAGCAATCATTTCTTTGTTACCGACTGCAAAGCCTACTCTGTAACCAGACATGTTATACCCTTTCGATAAGGAAAATATCTCTACAGCTGTTTCTTTAGCACCTTCCGATTGGAGAATACTCGGATTCTTCTGATCAAATCCGAAAGCACTGTATGCAAAGTCATGTATGATATTTGTTTGTGTATCTTTAAATTTAGCAATCGTTTCATCAAAAAACTCTGTATTTGCAACAGATCCAGTTGGATTATTTGGATAAGTTAAATAAATTAATTTTGTCTTATCTAAGATTTCAGGTTCTATGTCATCCCACTGTGGTAAGTATTGATGTTCAGGCGTTAATTCTAAAGAATATGGTTTAGCACGAGCGAGTAGAACACCTGCTAAATAATCTGTATAGCCTGGATTCGGTAATAATACATAGTCATTAGGTTCTACAACACAAATCGGTAAACCGACCAAACCATTTTTTGTACCATATAAAATACAAACTTCCTCTTCTTTATCTAAATCCACATCATATTGCCTCTTATAAAAATCTACAATCGCTTGTTTAAACGTATCTTTACCATGAAAAGCACCATATTTCTGATTTTCTGGCTTTTGTACAGCTTTAATAAATTCATCTACGATAACTTTTGGCGTCTCACCATCAGGGATGCCAACCGCCATATTAATTAACGGTAACGGACCATGTTCAACCTTACGACCCATTGTCTTTCCAAAGTAACTGTCTGGTATTTCTGATAATAGTTTTGATATTGGCACAATAACGACTCCTCGAAATAAAATTCTTCAGACTATTTTTTGTATATGAATATATTCTATCAAAGTATGAAACACGAACAAGTATTTTCTTATTAAATTACTAAGAAATAAATCATAATAGGTATATGGAATGGTTACTCAGGTTGCTTTTATTAGGATAGGCAGCTCTTAGTTACAATTCTCACGACTTTTGTTACTAACTTAACCAATATATATTTACTACATACAAAAACCCCTCCTTGTCTCACAGACATGGAGGGGTTAATCATCTATTCTATACGTTCTTTTGGTCTTTTAAATATTGCTCGCTTAAATTTCATAATGATTTCATATGAAATTGGCACAACTAATAGTGTTAATAATGTTGAAGAAATTAATCCACCTATTACTGTAATTGCTAATGCTTTTGAAATAAGAACAGAACTTCCGCCACCAAATAATAGTGGTACTAATGCTCCGATTGTCGCAATAGCTGTCATTAAGATAGGTCTTAAACGCGTGCCTGCTGCTTCTATTAATGCTTCTCTTGTAGTCATGCCCGCCTCTTCCATATTAATCACTCTATCTATTAATACAATCGCATTCGTTACAACAATACCAATCAACATTAACATACCAATCATACTTGGTACGGATATCGTTTCTTGTGTAATTAACAGTCCTGCGATTACACCAATAATAGATACTGGTAATGAGAATAATATTGTAAATGGTGCTAATCCACCTTTGAATGTTAATACGATTACTAAATATACGATTAGAATTGCTGCACCCATTGCAAGCAACAGCTGTTCTATTGCTTCGTTGATGTCATCATTTGTACCGCCAACATTTAATTCAACATCTGTTGGTGTATCAATTTTAGAAACTTTTTGATTAACATCTGTTGTTACTTTAGCAACATCGTCTGCAGTGATTTTCGCATCTACAGAAACAGAAATTTTGTCATTTTCTCTTGTAATTGTATCTGGTGAAGTTGTTTTCTTCAATGTCGCAATATCACTTAGTTTCACATCTTTACCTAATGGAGATGTAATCTTAGTATCTTCTAATTTCTTCTCTGACCAATCTGTTTCTTCTTTCTTAGTCAGTTTAACATCGATAGATTTACCATCATCATTTAATTTAGTAACAACTTTTTCTTGTGTAGTTTGATTAAGCGTCATAGCAATTTGACCAGCTGAAAGTCCTAATTTGCTCGCTTTATTTTGATCGACTTTCACATCGTATTGCTCATAAGATTTAGAAAGGTTCGAACTTACGTTTTCTACACCTTTAACTTTCTTCATTTCTTTCTCTACGTCTTTAACTGTACCTTCTATTGCTTCAGTTGATGGACCTGATACTTTTACAGATACTTCGTTCGCTGTACCGCCAGTAGAGAAATCTTGTTGTTTCCATTCACCTTTATGGTTGAATTTACCGATATGATCCATAACTTCTTTACCGACATTATCCCAGTTAGGTGTATCTTTATCGTATTTAACCATTAAAGCCATGTCATTTTTGGCAGAAGGATTAAATGGATTTTCGCCACCTACACTATATTGAACGAATTCTACGTTTTTATCTTTTGATAAATATTTCTCAGCTTGTTCACCGTTTTTAACAACTTGATCTTCTTTTTCACCTGGTGAAGGTTTATAAGTTAGTGCTAACATTTTATCTTCACCTGTATCGATAAACGACTTACCGATATATGGCGTAAATACAAGTGCAATACTTGCGATAACAAGCACGATACTTAATACAATAACAAGCCATTTATGATTTAAATTCCATTTTAAAATGCCTTTGTATTTATTTGCTAACCAATGTCCTCTTTCTTTCTTAGCTTTCTTAATTCCATTTCTAAAGAAGATGTGTGAAAGAACTGGCACAATTGTTAATGCGATAAGTAGTGAAGCTAATAAACTAAATGCTACTGCTAAAGCAAATGGTCTAAACATTTCTCCAATTTGACCAGTTACAAAAGCTAACGGTAAGAACACGACAATTGTAACGATTGTTGAAGACATGATTGGAATAAACATTTCTTTCGTCGCACTTGTAATCAGTTTACTACCTTTCAGTTCTTCACCTTTATCCGACATGCGTCGATAAATATTCTCTATAACAACAATGGAGTCATCAATAACACGTCCAATTGCAACTGTTAATGCCCCTAAAGTTAAGATATTTAATGAAACATCCATCGCTTTTAGACCAATGAGTGCCATTAATAATGACATTGGAATAGAAACCATCGCGATAATAGTTGATTTAATATCTCTTAAGAAGAACATAATGATAATCACTGCAACGATAGAACCGATTAAAGCTTTCTCAACCATTGTCGATACTGAGTCTTTAATTGTTGATGCTGTTTCCATCAATTGTACAGATTCTATGTTCTTATGATCTTTCTTATAAGCTTCAAGTTCTTTGTCTACATTATCAACGACATCTACTAAATTGGCATCTGTAGATTTCGTTACTTGAAGCGCTAAAGCATCTTTACCATTTGTTTTAGAAATTGAATCTCGTTTCTTCTCTTGTTTAACATCTGCGATATCAGATAATTTTACAGATGGGATACTTTGAGATGCGCTACTATCGCTTGATTCAGAACCCTCTTGACCTTGTTGAGCTTGCTGGCCTTGTTGTGATTGACTTGCTGCACTTTGCCCTCCACCACTTGAAGCGCCACCTGTCATAGGTATTTCTAAATCTTTCAGTGCTTTTATTGAAGTGAATCTTCCATCTACAACAATTGATTTCAAATCATCACCAAATGTATATAAACCTAAAGGTGATTCTTTCGTAGCACCGTCGATGTATTGAAGTACTTCATCTTCACTCATACCACGTTTCGTTAATTCATTTTGGTCAAATTCTAAATTAACTTCTTCTAATGTTTGACCTGACAATGATACATTTTGTACGCCGTCTACTTTTTCAAGTTTAGGTATTAAATCTGATTGCATTTGTTTTGTTACTTTTTCAAGATCGTCATCTTTATCAGAAATTGAATAACTCACAACTGGGAATGAGTACATAGACATTCTACTCATATCCGGATCTTGAACACCGTCAGGTAAATCTAACGCTTCTAATTTCTTTCTTAATTCAGTCTCAGCTTCATCCATGTCTGTTTGATATGTATATTCTAATGTAATTGCTGAAGCATTTTCTAAAGACTGACTTGTGACATTTTGTACGCCTTCTAGATTTTGAACTTCTTTTTCAACTGGTTCTGTTACATTTTCTAGAACACTTTCAGGTGTTGCACCTGGATATGGTGTCGTAATTGTTATAACAGGTGTTGTAATATCCGGTAATAACTCTAGTTTCATTTTAAACGCTGAATATATGCCGCCAAGCAAAATAATAATCGTCATAAGCAAAATAGCAAATTTATTATTCAGCGAGAACTTGATCATTTTTTGAACCACTCAATTTCCCCCTAATTTATGATTTGTAAATAATTGTATAATAATTTAACGCTAAAACATACCTTATACATAAAGAAAGCACTAAAATTTTAATAATTTAAAGTTTTAGTGCCTTAATCTTATGTCTAGTTTCTTTTGATTTTCTTTTCGATTTTTCTTTTATAAGTAACTACTGCTGGCTTAACTTTCTCGATTGCAGTATAAAGTGGTTTATTTAACACATAATCAAATTCACCAATTTTCTCACTTAAATAAGTGCCCCAAACTCTCTTGAAAGCCCATAATCCATAATGTTCATGGTCTTGGTCTGGGTTATTATCCGTACCACCGAAGTCGAACTTAGTAGCGCCTTTTTCTTTAGCAAAACGCATCATTTCAATAATCATGCGGTGATTTGGTAAAAATTCACGATATTCATTTGATGACGCACCATATAAATAATACGATTTCTTACCTGAGAAGATTAAGATACCACCAGATAAATACACGCCATCTGGTTTTTTACTTTTTAACTCTTCCATTTCTTGAATTCGTTTTTCAAAGTTACCTAATTTTTCATCAGCATCATTTAACTGATTAACGACTTTCTTAGTTTGTCTTCTATTTGCTAATTTTTCTTTTTCTTCAAGTAGTGCATCACGTTCTTTAAATAAGTCTTTTAAGACTGTATCTGGCACAACTTTAACTAAGAATAATTCACAGTCGCCATCTGGATGTAAATGATCATAAATATTCTCAAAGTATGAAACATCTCTTGTTAAGAAATTGTCTCTCTCGCCTGTTTCTTCCATGATTTTTGCAAAGATTTTTAAGTCATCACGGTTACCAATAACTAATTCAGTACCTCTTTTTAAAGAGTTTCTAACACGTGAGCGGTTTCGTTTATCAAAGCTTTGCATTAAGTCTTCTTCAGGTTGATCGATTTTTGTGATCATCGTCATTCTAGGTTGGATATATTTCTTACTTAATCCATCTTCAAAACCTTTATGTTCAAATCCTAATGAAGTTAAATATTCAAGAACACCTTCAGATTGATCCACTTCTATATCTGGGTCAATTTTAATGGCATAACTTTTCTCATTACGTGCGATTTCTTTAGATAATTCAAAAAGTACTTTAACAGATGTTTCGTCTTTATAATCAACAACAAAACCTCTAGATATGTAACATAATGTATATGGTAGCTTTGGCACTTTCTTAAATAAAAGTTGTGCTACACCTGTTATCTTTTCACCATCGCCCACTGCTATACGACGAGAATACCAACCTGTAAGCTTTTTGGATTCTGCCCACTTTGTAAGTTGCAACATATCACCATTTGGATGTTGCTTTACAAATTCATCATGTTGCTCATGAGTGATATTCATTTTCTTTATCGTCATTTATAAATCTCCTTTTTATCAATTCGTCTTTTAATTATACAATGAAACGTACTATAATTTCACGCAAAAGACCAATATTTGTTATACTTGTCATATAAAACATACAGTTAGGATTGAAATATATGAGACAACTTGTTCTAACGCTTTTTATTATTATAAATATCATACTGATTGCGGTCAGTCTAAATTTTGATAGCACAATTAATTATTTAAGCTATCGTATCATAACTGTTGCCTTCACCTTGCTACTAAGCATCGTCTTTATTCTTGAGAACGCACGCAAATCTATATTATTTATAGCCATTATAAGCGCCTTAATTGCACTCGTACATTTAGGCATTATTGTTCAAAGCGTCTATCTCAGTGTTTATGCTAATTAGCTTTGAATTCGTAACACGCGCCTTTAAATAAAATGCGCGTGTCTTTTTTTATATTTGTTGATGAGAGTGATAATGTTGTATATTTCTCCTCTACATCCTCTGTAAGTTTAATGACAACATCATCTTCTTTAAAGCTTAACTTAACATATTCTTCGCTTTTCTCAAGCTCTTTCAAACCATACCAAGATTGCCAATTTTGACTCGATTCATGAAGATTCTTCACTTGAATCGTCACTTCATCGATCGATAAATCATCATGAAAATGAGCTTTTAAAGATGCTGCTCTTTGTTCATCACTTTCTCCCCACTGAATGATGAATGGTAAATTTAAATCTTGCTTATCATCTAAATATAGTAATTGCCATTGTATCATAGTGCCATCCGGTTTCGTTCTCGACATTTCAATTGGACCTACTATATCTATATCAAATTGCTCTAGATGAGTCTTCACGTTATCGATATTTTGTGTTCTAAGGCAGATTCTTTTAAATCCTTCTTGTACATGCGCATCTTTAAATGTATTCGCAAAGCTTAATCTGCCTTCTTCTGTTTGAGCATATGAACGTGCTAAATCTGCATCAAAGACATCAATCCACTCTATATAATGTAAATCTATATAACTTAATTGATTGTAGGTTCCTAATTGCGTATGTTTACCACCTTGGATGGCTTGTATATATTGATGTGGAAATTCAATTGATTCTATACCATCTACATAATGAATAATATGATCAAATTTTAAATTCATGTTCATACCCTCCTACTTTTAAGCTGCTCTTTTAAACACTTTACTATTAACGAAGAATAAAATAATCAACAATATTGAAACGATAATAATCGTCAGGACATATGGATATACTTCATGTTCTCCTTTTATACCCACTAATGGCGAAACGATACCACCGAATAGAAATTGAGATAATCCTAATAAACTCGCAGCACTTCCTGCGCCACCTTTATTGTTAGCCATCGCAATGGAAAAACCTGTCGTACCAATTGCAGATACTGGACTAACGAGTATAAAGAATCCAATCATTAATATCCAAATTGATAAACCATTCATTAATGTGATTGAAACGATAATCACACCTATAATTTGAATCATTCCGAATAAACGCATAAGTACATGTTCATCATAATAGTCGACTAATTTATTAATAATTTGACCTGACAATATTAATCCAAGACCATTAAAAGCAAACATACAACTAAAAGCTAATGGTGAAATATGATAGACAGATTGCGTTATGAATGATGAAGCGGATATGTAACTAAATAACAACGCGTATGTACAACCTTGTATAAATAAAGGCATTAAAAATTTTGGACTTTTGAGTAAATTTTTAAAGTCTGTTAGCACTTCACTGATTCTACCTGATGAACGTTCTTCTACAGGTAATGATTCTGTCAATTTTACTGAAGATAAACTAAACATAATAAAGCCGAATATCGTTAATAAAATAAAGACTACTTTCCAAGTTGAAAATGATAATATAATACCACCCAATACAGGTGCTAAAATAGGTGCTACACCATTAACAAGCATTAATATCGCTAAGAATTTCGTTAAAGCTTTACCTTTATATAAATCACTGGAAATTGCCCGGGAAATAACTGCCCCTGCCCCACCAGTAAAACCTTGTACAAATCGTAATGCCATCATGACGTATATATTAGGTGCAAATACGCATAATATTGAAGCTACTGTATATACAATCAATGCAACCATGAGTGGTCGTTTACGTCCTATAAAGTCAGATAGTGGCCCGACAAATACTTGTCCAACTGCTAAACCAACCATAAAGAGTGTGAGCGTCAATTGTGTATTTGACGTTGTAGTATCAAAATCACGACTAATTTCTGGTAATGCTGGTAAATACATATCTATTGAAAATGGTCCAAATGCGGTTAATAAACCGAGAATGACGATTAAAAATAATGAAGGCTTAGCCATCTTTTGTTCGTTCATGAAATACGCTCCTTTTATATCTATTACCTAATATTATTGCTTAACAATTTTCAAATAGCAATGTTATATGTGAACACTTATTAAAATACTTTACTTTCAGATAGTCATCGTTCAAAATATAGTCAGAAACTTAGAATCGGAGTGGAAACATGAACATTTTTTTAACAGGTGCTACGGGATTTGTAGGTGCAGAGTTAATACAATCACTTGCAAAAGATGCACAAAAGCAATTTTATGTATTATACAGGAGTGAGCAGAAGAAAGATCAATTGCTCAAAAAATTAAAACCATCGTATCATTCAAGAATTCACTTTATTAATGGAGACATTACAGAAACATTATGTGGCGTGTCTGAAAGTGATATTGAAACGATACCTCAAATAGATAAATTTTATCATTTAGCTGCACTCGTCAAATTTAATTTCGAACTTGCAGATGATCTTTATCAAATCAATTATATCGGTACACAACATGCTTTGGACTTAGCAGAACAAATACAAACAAAGCATTTTTTATATGTTTCAACAGCCTATACGGTTGGTGAACAAGAACTCGGTAATGAAGTACTTCATTCAATCGATTCGCCTACAAATAATCCTTATGAAGCGACTAAAATTAAAGCTGAACATATCGTGATGCAAAGAAAAACAATGGAAACTTCAATTATTCGTCCAGCAATCATAATAGGTGATTCCGTAACAGGAGAAGCTGATTCAAACTTTACGCTGTACGGCTTTATGAAAGCATTAAAAGTCTTCAAAAGACGTGTAGAAAAAAAGAAAGATCATTCAATATATAGACTATTTGGAGATGCAAGTCATACGTCAAATTTCGTACCCGTTGATTATGTTGTACAAGTACTCACAGTAGCATGTGATTATGCAGAAAATCATAAGATTTATCACGCAACCAATCAGAACCCACCATCAAATGACTTTATATTTGAGACAATTAAGAAACACTTAGACTTCCATCAATTAGAAGTTGCACCAATGAGTGAAATAAACACAATAACAGATGAAGAAAGAGTGCTGAATAGTTTTATAGATGTATTCGCACCTTACTTCTCTAAATCTATCAAATTTAATGATGAGAATACGGAAGAAATGCTCAAAAAAGCTAACGAACAAACACTCGTACTTTCAAATGAAACGTTAGATATGATTATCGGAAAATATTTTATGAAATAGTAAAACAAGCTAGGATAATGAGAATATCCTAGCTTGTTTTAGTTATATTAGAATGTGCTAACTTCCATTATTCCGAATTGTGGTAATTAGAACGCTGTAACTTCCATTATTCTGAATTGTGGTAATTAGATGGGCGCTCATTTACGGACACTTCTCGGAATTCTGTCCCTAACGACACTTCTTACGGACATTTCTCAGAATTCTGTCCCTAACAGCACCTCTTACGGACACTTCTCAGAATTCTGTCCCTAACGACATCTCTTAGAGACATTTCTCTGAATTCTGTCCCTAACTTCTAATCTAACCACCTATATAGTTCATATTAATTTTATTTTTCTTTCGTCTTGCTACTGTAGCTGCTGTTCGTTCATCTGAGTATCTGTCATCTCTTATATTCCATAAATACTTTAATGTGCTTAATAATTCTTCGTCTGTCTTGCCGCTTCTTAGCTCTGATTTTATATCATAGCCATTTTTTTCAGCAAATAAACAGCCATAAAATTTACCGTCAGATGAAATTCTTGCTCGTGTACATGATGAACAAAATGATGCTGACACACTCGTGATCAAACCAAATTGTGCGCCGTTATCTTTATGGCGATAGTATGTTGCAACTTCTCCAAAATAATTGGCGTCCACTGGTTCTACATCATAGGCTGAAGAAATGATATTTAACATTTCTTTCTTAGTGACGACTTTATCAAAATTCCACCCGTTATCATTACCTACATCCATAAATTCTATAAATCTTACGATAATGTTTTTCTCTTTAAAATGCTCAACAAGTGGTAGTATTTCTTGGTCGTTCACCCCTTTTTGGATTACGACATTCACTTTAACTTTTAAACCTATGCTTACTGCATAATCTATTTGATCGAGTATATGAGAAGCGGATATTTGACGATTATTAATCGATTTAAATAATTCATCATCCATTGCATCTATACTTACATTCACTCTTCGTAGTCCTGCATTGTATAAATTCAATCCATGTTTTTTTAACAACATACCATTTGTTGTTAGTCCGATGTCTTCGATACCTTCTATCTTGTTCAAGGCTTCTACAAGCTCATATAGATTTCGTCTTAGAAGTGGCTCTCCGCCTGTAATTCTAATTTTCTTTACACCAAGTGAGCTGTATAACTTCGATAATCTCGTAATTTCTTCAAAACTCAATAATTCTTCTTTAGGTAAGAAGACGTAATCATCCCCAAAAATTTCTTTAGGCATACAGTAATCACAACGAAAATTACATCGGTCGGTAACGGATATTCTTAAATCTCTAATTGGTCTTCCTAATTTATCTTTGATAGGTTGATGCATCGTAACGCCCCCTCTACCTATACAATCGTTAAGACTCGGCTTTTTCTAAATCTTCAATGTAATTTATATTTTGGTACCAATTAGTTGAATCTTTCACATTTGATACATCTAACCACTGTGAAGGTTTCTTTTCATATATTTCTTTCATTCTAAAAGCTTCATGGTCTAACGCTTCTTTAATGTCCGCTTCAACACGATGACTATAAAATGCTAACGTCGGCATTTTTTTACCATTTGCTTCGTATCCAGCAATGTCTAGCTGTTCTTCCATTACACGCGAAATAAAAAATTGATATAAATGACTAATCGCTTTTTCGGTAATTTTAGGTGTATCGCAAGCAATCACAAAATAACATTCCGAATCATGTTTTTGCATCACGCTATAAATCCCACCTAAAGGACCATTATTTTTGTACTTTGATAAATCTACGACAACATCATGGTGATTGAATGAATCTTTCAATTCTTCACTCGTACTAATCACAACTTTTTCAAATAAATTCGTTTGATTTAAAGTTTGAATGATTTTTTCATAAAAAACTTCTCCATTAATTGTCGCTAACGCTTTTGGTGAACCGAATCTACTGGACTTACCGCCAGCTAGAACTATTGCTATCATTTTCTCTTTACCCTCCACTAACTGGTGGAATCAATGCAACAACATCTTGGTCTGTTATAACACTTGAATCTTGCACAAATTCCTCATTTACAGCAACTTGAAAAGTTTCATCCTTTAACTCTGGATGCTTCTCAACTAAATATTGCTTAAAGTTTAACACAGAGTAGTCTTGGTTAAGAGTTATTTGCTCTTCATTTATGTTTATTATTTCTTTTAAATGAGCAAAATACAATACTTTCATTATTCACCCTCCATTTGAATAGAAGAATGGTATTGTTTTTGACTGCCTTGCCATTCTTCCCCATCTTCCCATATTTCTTTTTTCCAGATTGGTACGATTTCTTTAATCCTCTCAATCGCATATTCATTCGCTTTATAAGCATCTTTTCTATGCGGTGAAGATACACTGATAACAACAGCTATATCTGAAATTTGTAATTCACCAATTCTATGTGCAATTGCAACTATTGTACCTGGCCATTTTTCTTTAATTTCATCACCTATTTGAGCTAATTTCTTCTCTGCCATTGGGATGTATGCCTCATAAGCTAAGTACTCTGTTTTAATGCCTTTTGTCCATTCTCTCACATGGCCTGTAAAGACAACAACTGCACCTTGCTTTTCATTGAGTGTCCAGTTTCTGTATTGTTCAGGATTTATTGGATCATTGACGATTTCAAATTGTTTCACTTCTACACCTACTTTTTCAACCAATTTTCAAACCAAACTATAAAGTCTTTCTTTTCTTCAAGATTAAACGCATCAAACTGATATACAATATTTTGTAATGTTTGTGCTAAATCTTCAGACTGCTTCGTCAAAAGTACTTTTGGAAAATGATCATGCTTAAATCCTTCAATTAATAGCACATCAGGCTCAACAGACAAATCTTCATCTATTATTTGCTGCAACGACTTCTCTTCATACGTTACTCTCTCTATTAATTGTTTACCCAACACGATACTTTCTTTAGCACCGCTATTAATAAACGTTAAACTGTCTACTTCTTTATGATTTAAAGAAATTTCGTCTGCACCATGCCCATGATGTTTAATTGTAGATACTGTTAATTGCTGACTGCGACATTCTTTAATTAATTCATTTATTAATGTTGTTTTACCACTATTTTTATAACCAACTATTTGTAATATCTTCATAGTGTTAATTTACTTTCATATGACTGATGATCCGTTAATAGAACTTTCACATCATCATCTTTTTGGTAGCCTCTTGTTCCACCAGGTAAAATAATCATACCATTACTTTTAGCAATTGCGACAACCGCATTTGATTTATTAAATCCTGAAGGCTCAGCATAAACACCTTGTGAAGTGAATGATAATTTACCTCTTATAAATCTCGTAAATGGGTTGGCTTTTTTAAAGTCTTCATTCAACTTCGCATCTATAATGACCGGGTATATAGCATCTGCAGACATCATTTTTTGAATGGTTGGCTTAGTAAATAAATGAAATCCTGAGTAACAAGCTGATGGATTGCCTGATAAACCAAACAACATCTTCTCACCTTTGTAAGCAACCGTTGTTACGCTACCCGGTCTCATTTGCACTTTATTAAACAGTACTGTTGCACCAATTGCATCATACACTTTCGGTAAATAGTCAAAGTCTCCAACTGATACCCCACCTGTTGTAATCACGATATCATGTTCAGACATTGCTTTTTCAACAATATCAATGCACCCTTGTAAGTTATCTTCTTGAATGTTATATGTAGTAGCTTCGATATCAACTTCTTTACATAACGATTCAATCATTGGACCATTTGAATTTCTAATCTTACCTGTTTCTAATGGATCATTTGGTCCTACTAACTCGCTACCTGTTGCGATGACGGCAACGGTTGGCTTTTTGGATACTTTAACAGTTTCGTAGCCAAATGTTGCCAACACTGCAATAACACCACTGTTAATACGTTGACCTTTAAGTAAGACGTATTCATTTTCTTTACATTCTTCTCCTTGAAACGCGACATTTTCGCCTTCCGTAAATGGTTTACGAATGGTAAATCCTGTTTCTGTTTCTACTGTTTGTTCAAACATTACAACTGCATCTGCACCTTCTGGTATAGGTGCGCCAGTCATAATACGTACCGCTTCTCCACTATTTAAAGTCACGCTTGAAGCTGTTCCAGCACCGATATGATCTACAACTTTAAATGATATTCTATTATCTCCTGATGCCCCTTTAGAATCAGCACTTTTAATTGCAAATCCATCATAAGGTGATTTATCAAATCGAGGAATATCGTAAGTTGCTTTAATATCTTCAGCAAGTATATAGTTTAAACTTTCATTTATTGATACTGTTTCTGTCTCTAACTGCTTTACTACTTTAATAACACGTTCAATTGCTTCCTTCACTGGTATAGGTGTTCTCATTTCAACTGTCAATTGTCTACACTCCCTATCAATTTATTTAAACTTACATGTTATAATATCTTTAGAAAGGATGATGATTTTGTCTGAATTTACACATTTTAATGAGCAAGGCCATGCAAAAATGGTCGATGTCTCAGATAAAGAAACAAGCACACGTATCGCAATTGCAAACTCAAGTATTAAAGTAAATCAAACAATCTATGATCAAATAAAAAATGCAACAAATAAAAAAGGCGATGTACTTGGTACAGCACAAATTGCTGGCATTATGGCTGCTAAGAATACAAGCCAATTGATACCTATGTGTCACCCACTTCAATTAACAGGCATCGATATCTCTTATGAATGGGATAAAGATGAACCATGCACAATAAATATTTCAGCAACCGTTAAGACGAAAGGTCAAACGGGTGTAGAAATGGAAGCTTTAACTGCTGCAAGTGTTACAGCTTTAACAATATATGATATGTGTAAAGCCGTTGATAAAGGCATGGTTATAGGTGAAACATATTTATCTTATAAGACTGGTGGCAAAAATGGCGACTTCAAACGCCAATAGTTATTTATTAAGCTCATGTACTAAATGATTCAATTCTTTAGTTATGAGCTTTTCCATTGCTAATTTAACTGCACCTGTAGAACCCGGTATTGAAATAATAACTTGATGCCCGACTGTACCTGCAATTGCTCTAGAAAGTATCGCTCTAGTACCTACATCTTCTGTATAACTTAAATATCTAAATATCTCACCGAATCCTTCTATTTCTTTATCTAGTAAAGGTTTAATCGCCTCAATTGTCACATCTCTTTGACTAATACCTGTACCGCCAGTTGTAATAATGGCGTCAACATCTTTACTTAACCACTCATTCACTTGCGTTTGAATTTCGGTGACATCATCTTTAACAATTTGATAATGCCCTTCTTTAATTTCAACATTGAGATCTTTCAAATATTGTTGAACAAGTTGTCCACCTTTATCTGTTTCTTTCGTTCTCGTATCACTTACGGTTAAAACTGCCACATTTATAAGACGATCTATTCTATTAACTACACTCATCGATTTAACTCCTATCCAAACATATTCTCAACAAACTGTCTGCCTTCTTCTACAGAATCCAAATCATGAATTAATAACCTACCATTATTAAATGCTACGACACGATGGTCATCGTATAAATACTGAATCATATACGCATTAGAACGATGCAATAATCCATTTTGAGCAACAAACTTTTCAATAGCTGGTCGATTAAGTTTCTCGTTTATATATTGAACAGTATGACGGCCACATAATTCAGTTAGTTGTTTGTCTGAATTTGATAATTTGGAATAAGTTGGTTCTGCTCCACAAGTCTCACAATCGTCTCGTTTCATTTGTTCAAATCCAAATGATTGATGTTCACCGAACCAAACGTCACCGTACGTAATTTTAGGTGTAAATGAATAACCAGCCAATATTTTAAGTGCATCTGCAACTTGTAAACTTGCTGCCATTGTTACTGCCGGATTTATCACGCCTACTGTATCACAAGTTCTATTAATCACTGGCAATTGTGGTAATACACAGTTGAAGCAAGGTGTTTCTTTAGGCACAAAAGTCGCTTGAACATATGTAGATTCTAAGCATGCGCCATATATCCACGGAATATTCATCTTGTACGCAAAATCATTAATAATTTGTCTTGTATTAAAATTATCTGTCGCATCAATAATAATGTTTGAGTAACGCGCAACTTCATGTAATAACTTTGCATCACATTGCGCAATATAAGATTTTATTGTAATGTCTTCACGAATTTTCTTTAAATGTCTTTCTGCTGCTACAACTTTAGGTAGCATTTCTTTAATATCATTCTCTATAAATAATGTTTGTCTTTGTAAGTTTGACGATTCAACATAATCTCGATCAATAATATTGAGTCTCTTTATACCCGACCTAGTCAACTGTTCAGCAACATGTGTACCAAGTGCACCCATGCCTACAATAGTGACACTCGCTTGTTCAATTCTTTCTTGACCTTGTTCTCCAATTTTATCGAATAAAATTTGACGAGAATAACGTTCGTTCATTTATATCAACCTTTCACGAATCTCTTTAACTCTATTATAGAGTTAAACGCTTTTATCCTCAATTAATTGTAAGGCTGAGGCAAAACATTGCCTCAGCCTTTTTAATTTTTTAAGACAAACAACTAAACATGCTTTCTTTCTATTTTAGTCATATGCATCATTGTAATGAGTGCAAGCACACCAAATATAGCAAGCATAAAGAATGCTAAATGATTTGAACCAGTCAAACTCGTTACTAACGTTATCATTAATGGTGGGAAGAATCCGCCGAGACCACCCATCATAGATACGATTCCGTTTACAACACCTGCTTCTTTTGTGAAGTATGTCGGCACAAGTTTAAATACAAGTCCATTACCAATACCTGCACAAACACTTACCGTCAAACATCCAATTGTAAACAAGATGAGATGATGTGATATTGAAAGGACGATTGCGCCCGCTATTAAGCCGATAAAGAATATTTTCAATACGTTTAAAGCATTAAATTTATCTCCTAACATACCACCAATTGGTCTAAGTAATGTTGCGATTGCAATAAAGATACCTGTTCTAATACCAGCATCTACTTTATCAATTTCAAAATGACTCACTAAAAAGTTCGGCAAGAATAAACCAAATGCAACAAATGCACCAAACGTAATAAAATACCAGAAACTAAAATAGTAAAGTTTATAGTTATTGATGACTTGCTTCGTTTGTGAAATCATTGGAATTTTTACTTTAGGTTCTTCTTTATCTCCAAAGATAAACATTAATACTGCGAAGATAAGTAATACGATTAAATAAAGTTGTACAGTATGTTGCCATCCGATAATGCCTGCTATTGGAGGCGCTAAAAATGATGATACAGCTGTCCCTAAATTACCCATTCCATAAATACCATTCGCAAAACCATGCTTTTCTTTTGGAAAATATTTAGGAATAGAAGTAACACCTACTGAAAAGATTGCACCACCGAGACCTATAAAGAATCCTGCAATCATCAATCCTGTAGTTGAATGTGCTTGGCTTAAATAAAATACTGGAAATAATAAAATAATAAAACTCACTAAAAATACAAGTCTAGAACCTAATAAGTTCGTATAGTAGCCAATTGGTATTCTTAAAATCGATCCTAAAATAACGGGTATTGCTAAAATAATAGCTTTCTGACCTTCTTCTACACTTATATCTTGTGTAATATAAGGCATTAAAGGTGCCAGTATACTCCAAACCATAAATCCTGCCATTAAACTAAAGGTTTGAAGTGGTAGTTGAACTTTTCCTAAGTTGTTTCTCATGTTTTTCACCCTTCGAAATTAATCTTTATGTATAATCTTTCCAATATTATTGTAGGTTATTTGTGAAAAAGTGCACATAAGGATATCCCCTTATTGAAACATGGAAAATCCCTATATTCATTTATAAAAATTAATCCAATAAAAAACATAAAAAGACCTGATAAACTAAGGTTTTTAAGCCGCAATTTATCAGGTCAGTTTCATTTTAGAAATCTAATAATTTTTTCTTCATAGCATATTCAACTAATTCTGGACGCGATTTTAAACCGAGTTTATCCATAATTCGCGCTTTATGTGCTTCAATCGTTTTGACAGAAACAAATAATTTCTCCGCAATTTCTTTATTACCATAGCCCTTTGCGATTAAAGGTAAGATTTCTAGTTCTCTTTGAGACAATATTTTAAATGGATCAGAAGTACTTTGCTCATTGTTATCTTGATGATTAAAGAGTTCATTTACGAGTGAACTTGTAACTTTAGAATCAATATACATATCGCCTCTATATATCGTTCTTACAGCATGTATTAACTCTTCATCTGGTGCATTTTTTAAAATATATCCTTTAGCACCACTTCTTAATACATGAAATAAATATTCTTCATCATCAAACATCGTTAATATTAATATTTTAGTTTGCTTAAAGTCTTCTGCTATTTTACCAGTTGCGATTAATCCTGATTCACCAGGTGGCATACTTAAATCCATGATCAATACATCTGGTGAATGTTTTGCAACCATTTGATATGCTTCTATACCATCTGCAGCTGTCGCAACAACTTCCATGTCTTCTTGATAATTCAAAATCATTGAAAAGCCTGTTCTCACCACTGCATGATCATCTGCTATTACGATTTTCATATATACCACCCACCATTTATGCTATTGGTACATTCAATTTAATATTTGTACCTTTTTTAAGTTTACTTTCGATATTGATTTTACCGCCAACAATTTCAGCACGTTCTTTCATACCATATATACCAAGTCCTGAACCTTTTGGCTGACTACCTAATACAAATCCATTCCCTTGGTCAGCAATTTCAACTTCTATTTCATTGCCATCACAAGACATATGAACATCAACACTATCCACATTAGCATACTTCAATGCATTAAACACCGCTTCTTGTACAATTCTATATACGACCGTTTCAATCTCCGTATTAAAACGTTTAATAGACGAATCATAATGATAGTGAACATGGAAACCGAAATTTTTCTCAAGCTGTTTAAAATATGACTTAAATGCTGCGTCTAATCCAAGGTCATCTAATGATGAAGGTCTTAGTTCTAAAGATAAGTTTCTAATATCATCGATTAATCGAGACATTAACGTTTCAATATGTTGAGACTGCTGCTTCAATTCGTCAATATCATTCTGATATTTCAATAATCTAAGTTCAACACTGACATTAAGCAATTCTTGAACAACACCATCGTGTAACTCTCTAGAAATTCTTTTACGCTCGTTTTCTTGTGCGGATATTGTTTTTTGGATCATCGTTTGTTGATGTAATTTCTGTTGTCTTTCAATTTGTGGCGATACATTTTGTAATGTATACACTTTAACATCGTCTTCTTGACTAATCGTTTGATAAGTCGCTGTAAAAGGTTCAACAGTCCCACTATTTGTCTGCATAAACACTTGAAAACTAGTGTTGCCAATTTTTGAAGACTCTAAAAAGCAGTCTCTACATGATTGTAAGGCATATTCATTTGAATAACCTTCACATCTACTACAAATGGCATGTGTCAATGATGATTGATTGTCTTCAGAGATTACTCTTCGGGCAGCTTCATTCATATTAATTACCTGTCCTTTACTATTTAAAAACACAATCATTTCACTCGTTTTTTCATAGTATTGTTTTAATATATCCATTAATATTGAAGCATCTTCTGAACTCATGCATTCATCATATCCTTTCCATAAAATGGTCCAAAGCGATTAAAATCATTTATATCTATTTCAGGAAATTGTTTTTCATCACGTTGTCCAAGCAAGAGCACACCACATACTCGATACTTTTTCCATAATGGAATTGCAAGTAATGATGTTAATTGTTCACTTTGAACAATCGGATAGTTAAAGGGTTGATCATGATAAGGACTTTCTTTCAAATCACGAATTTCAATAGGTTTACCACTTTTAATCACAATCCCTGCTATCCCTCTTCCGCTTCTTAAAACAATGTTTTGATATCTATGATTTAAATTTCCAGATACATATTGCCACTTAATATGAAAGTGAGCAGCGTCTTCAGAAGTCATAGCTAATCCGACAAAATCAACACCATAAGTACTACGAATAAGATCCAAATGTTCCTGAAAATTAAAATCATTAGACATTTTAAACACCTCGACTTTTTTACTTATAGTTTAATTCGTTTTATGTTTTCTGTAAATAATGTAACTTCTACTGAAGTAATTAAGTGGCACACTCCAAACATGTACCAATCTCGTAAATGGCCATAAACTTGTAATTAAAAATCCTAAAATAATATGCGTCTTAAATGTTAAAGGTACGTCATTCATTAAAGCAACATCCGGTTTAAAGATTAATAAACCTCTAAACCAAACAGAAATTGTTTGTCTATAATCAAAGTCTGGTGTTGTCGCGTTCGTCCATAACGTTGAAATACACCCCATCAATACGATCACTAACAATAATATATTTACTATAATGTCCGAAGCTGAACTTAGCCTTCTTACATTTTGTTTCGTAATTCTTCTAGCTGTTAACAGAACCATACCGATTAATGTCACAATACCGAAAATACTTCCAATATAAACTGCACCGATATGATATAAATGATTATTAACGCCGACACTACTTAACCATTCTGCAGGTATGCCTAAACCAACTATATGTCCAAATATAACTGGAATAATACCTAAGTGAAATAAAATACTTCCCCACATCAATTGTTTCTTCTCAATAAACTCACTAGACTTTGCTGTCCATGAAAATTGATCATATTTAAATCTGAATAAATGACCAATAATAAAAATAGCGATACATAAATAAGGATAGATAACCCATATAAATTGATTAATCACCGTTGATCACCTTCTCTTGCTCTACTACACATGATTTTAACGTTTCTCTAATTGCTTTAATCAGATGAAAATACGGACTGTTTTGTTTACCTAAAGCTTGAAGCAATCCATATGTCCCATCTTCAATGACCATCACAACTAGCGTTAAACTTTCTTGTGCACGATCGTCACCTCTCCACTCTGCAACATATAAGAATTCAAGCATAAGTGGTAAAAAATCTGACAGTTCATTTTGAGGCATTTCTAGCCCGAACATTTCATAAAGTACTTTTAATCTTGCTAGCATTTGACCACGTTCTTTTTGTTCCGTTAGTTTATTGTACGTCATATATAACGTCGTCTTTTTTTCAAAATCAAACGTTCTTGTATATACTTCTTGAATATCATCTAAAGATATATCATGCATATTTTCCCAATATTGCTTAATGTCACGATAAGCCGGATGATTGGTATCAAAAGCTTTATCAAATGCTTTAGGATGAAAATCGAGCTTTTCTGGATAAGTTAACTGGTTACTAAAAAACCCAAAGCTTTCTTTAAGTTGATATAATGCATCTAAATTAATCACGGAAAATCCCTCCATAGAAGTTCTCATTATATATTTCTTGTCCGGATTTTTGCTCTGATAATCCTTGAACACCACAACCATCACAATTTGAGCCAAACATTTCGCCACCATATCCTTGGCTACCTTGTGCTCTGTAAGTATCCATGTAACCTTCTTTATGGGATGTCGGTACAACAAAACGATCTTCATGTTTAGCAATCGCGAGTAATCTATACATCGATTTCGTTTGTCTTTCCGTAAGTCCTACGCGTTCAAGTCTTGAAATATCAAAGTCTTTACCACTTGATTTAGCTCTCATATAACTACGCATCATCGCCATTTTTTGCAATGCTTCTTTAACTGTCTTCGTATCACCTGCTGTTAGCATATTTGCTAAATATTGAACAGGTAATCTCATTTCTTCTATTGCTGGGAAAATCATATCTGGATTTCTAATAGAATCTTTACCTTCAAAGTAATTCATAATCGGACTTAATGGTGGACAATACCATACCATTGGCAATGTTCGATATTCAGGGTGTAAAGGAAATGCTAATTTATATTCTATTGCCAATTTATATACTGGTGAATTTTGTGCCGCTTCAATCCAATCATGTGAAATACCATCTTTTTCAGCTTGTTGAATAATGTCTTCATCAAATGGATCTAAAAATAGATCAAGTTGTTTTTGATATAAGTCTTTTTCATTTTCTGCAGAAGCTGCTTCTTGAACTTTGTCTGCATCATAAAGTAATACACCTAAATATCTCATACGACCTGTACATGTTTCAGAACATACTGTAGGTAAACCTGCTTCAACTCTAGGAAAACAGAATGTACATTTTTCTGCTTTGTTTGTTTTCCAGTTGAAATATACTTTCTTATAAGGACAACCTGTCATACAATATCTCCAACCACGACATGCATCTTGGTCGACAAGTACAATACCATCTTCATCCCTTTTATACATTGCACCAGATGGACATGATGCAACACAGCTTGGGTTTAAGCAATGTTCACACAATCTTGGTAAATACATCATAAATGTTTGGTCGAAGTTAAATTTAATTTCTTCTTCGATTTTTTGAATGTTTGGATCAGTGGGTCCAGTTACATGAGCACCCGCTAAATCATCTTCCCAGTTTGGTCCCCATTTGATATCTAATTTTCTACCTGAAATAACAGATTCAGCTTTTGCTACTGGAGAATGGTTTCCTTCTTTAGCTGTTGTTAAATGTTTATAATTATATGTCCAAGGTTCATAATAATCTTTCATTTCTGGCATATCAGGATTATAGAAAATCTTACCTAATGCAATTTTAGATAGTTTACTACCTGATTTTAATTCTAATTTTCCTTTTTTGTTGAGTACCCAACCACCTTTATAAGTTTCTTGGTCTTCCCAACGTTTCGGATAACCGATACCAGGTTTCGTTTCGACATTATTAAACCATATATATTCAGCGCCTGGTCTATTTGTCCATGTACTTTTACATGTGACACTACATGTATGGCATCCTATACATTTATCTAAATTCATAACCATAGCTACTTGCGCTTTAATCTTCAAGCCAATCTACCTCCTTCATTTTTCTGATGGCAACATATACATCTCTTTGGTTCCCAATTGGCCCATAGTAATTAAAGCCATAACTTATTTGTGCATAACCGCCTACTAATTGCGTAGGCTTCAAGTGAATACGTGTAGGTGCATTATGTGAACCACCACGAGTATCTGTAATTTCTGATCCAGGTGTCTCAATATGTTTATCCTGTGCATGATACATAAACATCGTACCTCTAGGCATTCTATGCGATACAACCGCTCTTGCTGTAACAACACCATTTCTGTTATATACTTCTAACCAATCATTATCTTTAATGTCATTCGCCATTGCGTCTTCTTTCGCAATCCAAACAGTTGGACCACCTCTAAATAACGTCAACATATGCAAATTATCTTGATATGTTGAATGAATATTCCACTTACCATGCGGCGTTAAATATCGTAAGACTAATGTATCAACGCCCCCTTTTATGTTTTTATCTTTCGTACCAAATACCATTGGCGGCAATGTTGGTTTATAGATAGGTAAGTTCTCACCAAACTGTAAGAATACTTCATGATCAATATAATAACTTTGTCTACCTGTTAACGTTCTAAAAGGTACAAGACGTTCGATATTTGTCGTAAATGGCGAATATCTTCTGCCTAATTTATTTGAACCAGGGAATACTGCTGTCGGTATAACTTCTCTCGGTTGTGCTGTTATATTTTGGAACGTTATTTTTTCTGATGCACGTTCACTAGAAATATCTTTCAATGTCATACCTGTTTGTTCTTCTAAATCATCGTAAGATTTTTGTGAGACTTTACCATTTGAAGCTGACGAAACATTCAATATGACATCTGCTACTTTACGTGCTGTATCCATTCTAGGGAGACCATTTTTAACAGTGTCATCTTCCCACGTATCTAACATAATCTTTAATTCATCGTATTGCTCTTTAACTGAGAAACTTACCCCATGAGCACCGACTTTACCTTTTTCTAATAATGGTCCAACTGATACATATTTGTCGTATATAGCTGTATAATCCCTTTCTACAACTGCGAAACCAGGCATCGTTTTACCAGGTATTGCATCAATTTCACCTTTAGACCAATCTTTAACAATTCCGTAAGGTGTTGAAATTTCTTGTTTAGAATCATGTGCTAAAGGCGTTGTTACAACATCTTTAAATGTGCCTTTCATATGTGTCTTCGCTAAATCAGAAACAGATTTTGCTAACGTTTTATAAATATCCCAGTCTGATTTTGATTCCCATAATGGGTCAACTGCAGGGTTAAACGGATGTATGAATGGATGCATATCAGTAGAAGATATATCATGTTTTTCATACCATGTTGCTGCTGGTAATACGACATCTGCATACAATGGTGTTGCTGTCATTCTAAAATCTAGCGCAACTAATAAATCTAATTTGCCGGTTGTTTCTTCTCGCCAAACAATTTCTTCTGGTTTATCTGTTTCATTAGGATTTGCTAATAGACCTGATTTAGTACCTAATAAATGTTTCATAAAGTACTCTTGTCCTTTTGCAGAACTAGAGATTAAATTTGAACGCCATACGAACAATGTTTTTGGATGATTTTTCTTTGCATCTGGATCTTCTATAGCAAATTTAGTCTTTTTAGATTTTACAGATTCAACTGCCCTTTTAAGAATCGCTTCATTTGAGTCATCTCCTGCATCTTTCGCTTCTTCTCCAAACAATAAGCTATTACAATCAAATTGCGGATAAGATGGTAGCCATCCTAATCGAGCAGCTAATACGTTATAATCAGCTGGATGTTGATGTTTCAATTCATTTGATAATGGTGACTGTAATTTATCAACACCAGACTCTTCATATTTCCATTGATCCGTTGCAAAATAGAACCAACTTGTAGCATTTTGAAGTCTAGGTGGTCCTTGCCAATCCTTCGCAAAAGCAATTGTTGACCAACCTTCTATTGGACGACATTTTTCTTGACCAACGTAATGCGCCCATCCGCCACCATTTACACCTTGGCATCCGCATAATATAACAAGGTTTAATATAGAGCGATAGATCGTATCAGAGTTAAACCAGTGATTGATACCTGCCCCCATAATAATCATTGAGCGACCATTTGTATCAACTGCATTTTGCGCTAATTCTCTTGCCACTTGCGTCACTATTGAAGATTTAACACCTGTTACTTTTTCTTGCCATTTAGGCGAATACATAGAATTTTCATCTTCATAACTAGTTGCTTCTAGTGGATGATTTAATCTTCTAACACCATATTGACTTGTCATTAAGTCGTATATTGTCGCGATATAAATTGTTTCTCCGTCTTTATTTTCGATTTCTTTAACGATAATAGGTCTTTCAAAAATACCATTACCATCATTATCAAAATACGGAAATTGAATTGTCATCACTTTTGATTCATGGTCTTTAAAAGATAAAGCTGGATCTATTTCTTTACCATCTTCACCTACTAAATTTAAGTTCCATTTAACGCCTTCTTCATATCTTTGTCCCATCGTTCCATTAGGTATGACAAATTGTTCACTATTTTGATCGTAAACAACTGGTTTCCATTCTGCATGTTCTGTTTCCATACCTAAATCACTAGATCTTAAGAAACGACCTGCTTTATAGCCTTCTCCATGTTTATCAAGTTGTATAATAAAAGGCATATCCGTGTATTGTTTAGCATAGTTGATAAACATCTCTTCTTGTTTATCTTCATAATATTCTTGAAGAATGACATGCGTCATAGCTTGTGCTAATGCTGCATCTGTACCAGGATTTGGTGCTAACCAGTTATCAGCAAATTTTACATTTTCAGCATAGTCTGGTGCGACAGATACGACTTTAGTACCTTTGTATCTAACTTCTGTCATAAAATGCGCATCTGGTGTACGTGTTAAAGGTACATTTGATCCCCACATAATAATATAACCGGCGTTATACCAATCACTTGATTCAGGAACATCCGTTTGTTCACCCCAGATTTGTGGTGAAGCGGGTGGTAAGTCAGCATACCAATCATAAAAACTAAGCATTTCCCCACCTAATAACGATATAAAACGCGCACCTGAAGCATAGCTAATCATGGACATAGCCGGTATAGGTGTAAATCCAGCAATTCTATCTGGACCATATTTTTTCACAGTATATATAATTTGTGCTGCGATGAGTTGTGTAACATCTCTCCAATTGACGCGAACATGTCCACCTTTACCGCGCGCACTTTTATAAATTTCAGCTTTCTGCTCATCTTCAACAATGGATGCCCAAGCGACAACAGGATCTTCATATTCACTTAATGCAGCTTTCCAAAGTTTCCATAACTTACCTCTAACATAAGGGAATTTCACACGTAATGGACTATATTCATACCATGAAAATGAAGCACCACGCGGACATCCTCTAGGTTCAAACTCAGGCATATCAGGTCCACAAGAAGGATAATCAATTTGTTGATTTTCCCATGTAATCACACCATTTTTCACGAATACTTTCCATGAACAAGAACCTGTACAGTTCACACCATGAGTCGTTCTGACAACTTTATCGTGACTCCATCTTTCTCTGTACATTTTCTCCCATTCTCTACTTTTTTCTTCTAATATAGACCAATTCCCATTAAATTTTTCGGTTGGCTTAAAGAATTTCAAACCTAACTTAGACATAGTTAGAACCTCCTATTATTTGCCCTTAATTATCTATATCAATTGTAATTTTTTTCACAATGTTTATGTATTAGGGGATTACCTATACAACATGACGAATTCCCTACATTCTTTTATTTGCGCAAAAAAGCCTCAAACAAAGTGTTTAACTTTGTTTGAGGCTTCGAACATATTATTTATTTTTCACCTTACAATGAACTGTTAACTAATTTCGATAACTTCATCTGCTAAAATTTGAACTTCTTTTTTAGAATGAGACACAAGTATAATCGGTATTTGCCAAGTCTTGAAAATGGACTTTACTAACGCCATACCTTCATCTTTTGTTTCATCATCTAAACTTGAAAATGGTTCATCTAAAAGTAATAAGTTAGGTTTGACACTTAATACTCTACATAATGCAACTCTTTGTGACTCTCCACCAGATAACGTAGATGGATATTGATTTAAACAATTTTCTATACGTAAATGTTTAATCAATTGCTCTGTCTCTTTATTAGGCTCAATCATGTAATGAATATTTTCATGAACTGTCTTATGTGGAAAAAGTTGATAATCTTGAAACAAATAACCAATATTTCTATCTTGCACTTTAATCACATGCTTTTGATCACTGAGCACTTTTTGATTAATTTCTATTCTGCAAGTTTCCGCTTCTGTAAGACCTGCAATAATGTTTAATAATGTGGATTTACCTATACCTGATCGCCCAACTATCGCATAAATTTTCGGAGTGTCAGCTTGGATATTTAATGATATCGTTCTGTCTTTAATTAACTTTTTAATTGATATATCAATCATCCATATCTACTCCCATTTATGATTCTTTTGATTTAATATATTAAGTGAGCTAATCACACAAACTGCAAATGCGATCAGTACAATAACCCATAACCATGCTTTGTGTTCCTCACCAGCTTGCACTAAGAAATAAATTTCTAATGGCAATGTGTTCGTTAAACCAGGAATATAGCCAGCAATCATAAGCGTTGCACCAAATTCTCCTAACCCTCTAGCAAAACTCATCACAACACCAGAGAAAATGGAACGTTTAGATAACGGTAAAATAATCGTTCTAAAAATTTTCCCTTCACTAGCACCCATCGTTCTTGCTGAGTTAAGCATCTTTGGATTAATAGATTGAAATCCATTCATTACATGTTGATACATAAGCGGTAAACTAACAATAATCGCTGCTATCACTGCACCTACCCACGTAAAAATCACATTGATATGCAATACATCAGATAAAAATTGACCGAAAAATTTATTCTTACCGAAGATAATAAGGAGTATAAAACCCATAACTGTCGGTGGTAATACGATTGGAAGCATAATAATGCTTTCAACTACAGGCTTTAATTTACCTTTATAATTGAGCATCAACTTTGCCAGAATAATACCTAGGATACACACAATGATAGTACTGATAATTGTTACTTTAATTGATATCCATAGTGGTGTTAAGTCTGGCATAGCTTTATCTCCTATCCTTCAAAGTGATATTCTTTAAGAATTTCTTTAGCTTCTTTTGATTTTAAGAATTCAAACCATTCTTTAGCTTCTTTCTTGTCAGTAACAAGACCAGCTCTATAAGTAATTGGATGATCTAAAGGTGCATCCGCTAATTTAACGACGTTATCGACTTTTTTATCTTTACCTTTATACATATCTGTTGCGTATACAAATCCTGCTTCTGCATTTTCTTTTTGAACATAGTTTAATACTTGTTTAACATCTTTTGCGAAAACAAATGTACTTGTCATGCCGTTATATAGATCTTCTTTTTTCAAATATTCTACAGCGTAACGACCTGCTGGTACACTTTTTTCTTCACCAATTGCGACTTTGTTAGGCGCACTAACATCTTTAATATTTTTGATGCTAGAGTTTTCGTATTTAATGATAATTAATTTATTTTTAGCGTAATCATAAACTTCTTTAACTTTTTTACTATCTTGTAATTTATCAACATCAGAAGTGTTTGCAGACATTAATACGTCTACATCTGCGCCAGCTTCTACTTGTTTACGTAAACTACCTGAACCACCGTAATTGAATTTAATATTCGTATTCGGATGCTTCTTCTTAAATTCTTTTTCTAGTGCTTTAGATACATCTGTCAAACTTGCTGCTGCTGATACTGTTAATGTCTTGCTTTCAGTTTCTTTTTTAGCTTTATCTTGGTTAGATTCTGTGCTACAACCAGCTAATACAAGTAACAAAGCAAAGACTAATGTTAAAAATCTTTTCATGACTTCTTTCCTTCCTTTTTAGATATGTACAAACTTAATTTACACCTTTATTTATACTATTGTAAGGCTCAAGTACATTTTTTCACAAATTATCCTTAAAGTATAGTGAAATTTGTAATTATAGGGAATATCCTTATTTATTTGAGGCTACTCCCTACCTATTATTGCATCGGTATTTCTTCTAAATCTTTAATCGGTTTTTCATAATAGTCTCTATCTTTTTTAGCGTTAAATCTGTCCGCTTTTTCTACTTTGACTGTTATGTTGTAATCAGGAATCTTAGCGTATTTCTCATATCTACCTCTAGGTAATAAATAGTTACCTTCAGGGAAATAGACTTCAATGTTTCCTTTTAAGATATCGACATATTTTGCGACACCTTGGAATACGCCGAATCCATTATGCAATACAACACCTTCACCTTCAGCGATGCTTAACCTATCAGCATCTTCTTTATTCATTAATACATCATATCTTCCACCATGGTTAAAGGATTCATAATCACCATATACCATTGAGTTAAATTGTTTACCTCTTCTTGTCGTTAACATGAAATCATCAGGTTGTCTGTTTAAGTCTGGAATATCTACACTGATTAAATGACCTTTGCCATCTTCAGTTGGACAAATACCATCTTCACATAACCAAGCGCCACCCCACTGGAAGACATCTCCTTGATTTTTTAAATGTTGGATACCATCATAATCTGGATTTGCTTTAGCAATCTCTTCTCTAATAGACTGACCATCTTTAAAATCAATTAAATGTGCTTGTTCAGGTTTAACACGTTTAGCTAAATCAATATATATTTGCCACTCTGATCTTGCTTCTTTTATTCTATTTTGATTCCCTTCAATTACTGGTGAGTATTAAACCATGCGTTCTGTCGAAGTAGACGTGCCACCACCATCTTGCTCATATCGTGTCTTGGCAGGTAAAACAATAACCGTTTCTTTCGCATCAACTAAAGTTGACGTATTTAAAATAATATCTTGATGTACTCTAAGTTCTAGATTTTCTAAAGCTTTTTGTATAAATGTTGGGTCAGGCATTGTTTCTAGGAAATTCCCACCGGACATGTAATAACATTTAATTTTACGTTCATGATCATCAGGTAACATTATATTTTCTAACGTTACACCAACCGTATCACCTTGCCAATCCGCGATATCAAATCCCCATAACTTCTCAATACGCTTTTTATTTTCTCCATCAAAAGCACCGCCTGGTAATACAAATGGATCACAGCCCATTTCTCCAGTACCTTGCACACTAGAATGTCCTCTAAACGGCATTAGACCGCTATGTTTTCTACCTAAGAATCCTCTTAATAAAGCTAAATTACATACTTGTGATATATTATCCGTCGCAAACTCATGCATCGTTAATCCTAGTGCCCAGGCAAATACAGCATTTTGAGCATTGGCAAGTTCAAGCGCTAATTTGTAAATTTGATTTTTAGAAATACCACTTGATTGTTCAATCTCTTCCCATGACTGCTTCTCGACTGTTTCTTTAAGTTCTTCATAGTTTGTAACATGTTCTTGAACAAACTTATGGTTAATTGCAGAACCGTATGCTTGTTCTTCCATTTCAAACCAGTGTTTCATAATACCATGCATAAATGCAATGTCACCACCAATATTGACTTGGTAGAATTCGTCTGCAACATTTGTACCAAATAATGCTGATTCTGCTACAGATGGAATCCAATATTTATCCATTGCTGGTTCTTTATATGGATTGATAACGATGATTTTTGTTCCTTTTTTCTTTGCTTCAAGCATATATTTAGTTGAAACAGGCGAAGCATTAGAAGCTACACTTCCCCAAAACAGTAATACGTCCGTACCTATCCAGTCTTGGTAATTTGCTGTTGAAGCACCTACACCTACTGAACGTTTCATCGCCGTTTTACTAGGTGAATGACATATTCTAGAAGCATTGTCGATATTGTTAGCACCTAAATATCTCGCGACTTTACCTGCAACATAATATGATTCATTCGTAATACCTCTTGAAGTTAAATAAAAAGCATAATTTCTCGAATTCAATGATTTCATTTTTTGTGCTATTGTTTGCATCGCTTCTTCCCAAGAAATACGTATAAACTTACGATCGCCTTTTCGTCTCATCATTGGATAAGGAATACGACCTAATTGTCTTAATTCTGTGCTATTATATTTTCTCAATTCATCTATATCTTGATGTAAAATTTCTGGTTTAATTTCTGGCATTGTATTGAGTCTTAAAACATTAAATCGTGTTGTACACATGTGAGGACCGGTTAAAGTTTGATCGCTTAATCCAGATACACCTAATGCACAACCGTCACAGACACCTTTAGTGATAATATTTTTAGCGTAATTTAAATTATCTTTATTATCCCAAACTATTTTCATTGTATCTCTTATATGTTTAGGCTTTACTTTACCTAGTCCAAAAGGTATTGGACTCACCCAAAATTCTGGTGCCGGCTTTAAATCTTTCTTCATAGGACCTTGATGTTTAGTCTTACCCATTTTTACCCCTCCATGATTTCACTTATATTTATTATATGAAATCACAATATATTTTGAAAGTGCTTTCACTTTATTATTAGTAGGTTACAAAGTAAAATAAACCTATTAAACAATTATTTAAATGGGGAATTATTATGAAGCAAAATATGACTTACAATCTGCCAATATTAAAATACCAAAACGATCAATTTATTGAGACAACGGATAGCTACGTAACAGAATTTCCTATTACGATTATTATAAACGGAGAAGAGTTTGCAACAATCGTTTGTTCACCTAAAGATTTAGAAGAACTCGTGCTCGGATTTATTGCTTCTGAAGGAGTTATAAAGAAGAAATCTGAAATTAAATCTATTTCAATAGACGATTCTAAAGGTTTTGCTCACGTAGAACTCACGAAAGAGATTGATATCAATTTCAAAAAAAATACACAACGCATGATTTCGTCGTGTTGTGGTAAAAGTAGAGCATTCTATTTTAATAACGATGCCGTAACAGCTAAAGTGTCACAATCTAAAATAAATATTACGCCTCAACAAATTATAACTATGATGGATAAACTACATGAAGAAAGTAAGATTTTCAAAGAAACGGGTGGTTTGCATAATGCTGCCATAAGTGATGGAGATGACTTCTATTTACATCGATCCGATATAGGTAGACATAACGCATTAGATAAATTATATGGTTATTGTATAGAACATGACATTCCAATCAGAAATAAAGTACTCATCTTTAGTGGAAGAATTTCCTCGGAAATATTAATCAAAGCATCTAAAATTGGTGTTGGCATCATCTTGTCTAAATCAGCACCAACTAACTTAGCAATTGGATTAGCACATGATTTAAATATAACAGCCGTTGGATTTATAAGAGATGGCAGCTTTAATGTATATAGCCACGCTAATAGAATACAAAACCAATCCTAACAATAAATAAACAGGTTGAGACATCATTGCTGCCTCAACCTGTTTTTATTTGTATTCTTTTAATGTTTCAAATTGAAATCCACTATAAATATAACCTTGTCTTTTATACATATCTTTAGCTGTATCTTCACCATCAGCTACAAGAATTATCGGTTTATCTTTAGCGATTTCTGCTACGAAGGCTTGCATTTTCGTTCCTATACCTAACCTTCTATATATTTCTCGAACACCAAAGCTATCTAATTCTACATACTTCTCATTCATCCATATAAGCAAAATACCTGCAGGCTTACCTTTATAATAAGATAATACTTGAATCGGATTATCACTATGTAATTGTTTTTTATTTAATTCAACTTTAAGCTCTGCATAATCTTTGCCATATGCTTCATCTTGTTCATATGATACGTTCAAGAAATCAACAATGTTATCCTCATTCGTTAGAACAACTTCAATGTCTTGATTGGCATCACTTTCAAAGTTCTTCTCAGCATTGATATATAATTCTAACCAACCTGTTTCATAACCTTGAAATTTTAAATATTCTCTTAATTCAATATCGATTGTTTCATTTTCAGGAAAGACAAATTTAAGAAAAGGCTGATTATTTTTTTCATGGATTTCTTTCAACATTGCTTCATCTGCTTTAAACGTATCTATGTCTGGCATTTCTTTATATACAATTTTGTTAGAATCATACTGAATACGTTTATCCAATGTTTGATAATGTATATATCTATTTGTTTCAGTCAAAACCTTTCCATCTGTTTCTATATCTTTAAATGAAACCATCGTTATTCACCTCATTAAGTATTTCTTAATCGTTTTATTTCGGGTACGTTCTTCAAGCTAAATAATAACACAGTTGCTAATATTGCTTTAACAATATCACCTGGTAAAAACGTTGCTGCTAATATGTATCTTTTAGCGATTGAAATATTCATAAACTCACCCATCACAAATCCGCCAATTAAATTGAGTAATAGAACCCCAATGACAATATTAATTGTTAACGCATATGTAAACGAGAGATCTTTCCACTTTCTATCTATAAAGAATCCAATTAAAAATGCAACAACTGGGTAGCCGAATAAGTAACCAGCAGATGGACCAAAGAATACACCTAGTCCGCCTCTACCACCTGATAATAATGGCAGTCCTGTTGCAACAAGTAATAAGAAGATAATAACGCTTAATGTACCTCTTTTATATCCTAATAAACATCCCGCTAATATGATACCAATATTTTGTAGAACGATTGGTACCGGCATAAACGGTAATGGAATTGGTGGTATAAATGCTAATACTGAAATAAAAGCAGTAAACATTGCTATAATAACGATATCTTTAGTTTTCAAATTCTTCACTCCTAATATAAGATAACGATATTATACCACATTGTTAACCAATGTAAATTACAGGTTAACAATTATTTTATAAACATGAAATAGCACCATATAAAGCTGAATCATTTCCTTTTGAAGTGACTTCAATTTTGGCATGACCATAATCAGTTGGTAAATAATCATCGATAAATGGTTCAATCAATGAAAGTAGTCTTTCTTCTTGTTTAGAAATACCTCCGCCAATCAGTATTATTTCTGGATCAAACATAATTTGAACTTGCGCAATACCTTCTGCTACGTGTTTAGCCCATTGATTAAGGATGTCTTGAGCTTTTTCATCATTTTGATACGCCAAATCAAATAATTTCTCGACTTGAACCTCTTCATTGTAATTGGCACTGATTAATTTTTTTAAAGCTGTCGTTGAGCCTCTATCTTCATATGTTGTATCCGATTCTTTGTCATATAATAAATAGCCTATTTCACATGCTCTATACTTTTTACCTTCTAGTAATTGATTTTCATAATATGCGCCACCTATACCCGTACCAATTGTCATTAAAAATATCGATTGAACTGCTCTATCAAACGTTAACAATTCACCAAGTAACGCGCATGATACATCATTATTAACCGCTACTTTACCAGCAATATCTGCTAATGATTGTTTAAAATTTGTACCATTATAATATGGTATCGTAGGGCCAGCATATGTAATTTCACCTTTATGTGAATCAACAACACCTGCAGTAGAAATACCAACTTCAGGTTTATTTAAGTTAAATTCTTTTGTATATGATTCAACGATTCCCTTAACTGCTTCAACAATACCCCCATCTTTATTATGTGGTGTTTCAATTTTTTGATAACTATGTATTGTGTGGTGATCATCAATTGCACCAGCTTTAATAAATGTACCACCTATATCAATTGCAATTTTCATAATATCCTCCTAAATAGACAAATGTGTCGTCATAAGTTCTTTAGCTAATTGAACATCTTTATTGGCAATTGCTTCGATAATTTTCTTATGCATTTCATTCGTTTGAATATAATTAATTTCTTTCCCTTCTTCTTCAATATGATAGAAGTAAGACTGAATAACAGAGCTTAATTGTTCGAATAATACATTTCCTGTAGTACTTAATAACGTTTGATGAAATGCCTTATCATTCTCATAATGATTGATAACATCTTCATTTACAATTGCTTTTAATTCACTGATATCCTTATCCAATTTAACGATCTCTTCAATAGCTGCACATTCAAAAATAATTCTCAATGACAGTAAATCATTTTTCGAACCATTTGCGACTTGAAAACTAAATAGAAATCCTTCAACTAAACTAGAGATATCTGGTGCTTTGATTACCGTTCCTCTTCCTTGAACCGTTTCGATCACACCTGTATGTTCGAGATAACTCAAAGCTTCTCTTACAACTGAACGACTCACGCCATACATTTCAGTAAACGCACGTTCTGTCGGTAAGCGATCCCCTTCTGTCATGCCTTTATCCAAAATATATTGTTTAATTTCTTGTAATACTTGCGACTTCAAACTTTGGACTTCAATCTTATCTAATTTACCCATCATTTTTGCTCCAATTCTTCTATCCACTCAACGACTCTAGACAGATGTTTATTAATAATGTCATGTGCTAAAGTTAAATTTTGTTTCTCAATTGCTTCTATTAAATCAGCATGTTCTTTGTAAGATTTTTCTATATCTTCTTTATCAACGATTTGATTAAACTGGTTCTTATCGAAATACTCTTTAATAACTTTACTCATCGTGATTAATGTTTGATTTTCAGTAAAGATAATAATCGTTTCATGAAAGGCTGAATCATAATGCGCGAATTTTTGAGATTTGTTGAAAGACTCATAATAAATATCATTCAAATCTCTTAGTTTATTCGCATCGATTATGATTTTATTTTCTATTAAAAGTCGTATCGCACCAAGTTCTAATATTTTACGCACTTCCAGTAATTCTTTAATTTTAAAGCCATGCACTTTCATATGTGACTCAAAAAGCATTGATAAATGTTTATTCTTCTCTGTTATAAACATGCCACTTCCTGATTTAACTTGAATGAGACCACTTTGTTGCAAGCGACTAATCGCTTCTCTCACAACTGTGCGACTCACCCCTAATTGTTCGACAAGCATTTTCTCTGAAGGTAGTTTATCTCCATTACCAAATTGATGTTCTGCTATATATTCTTTTAATTTTTCAACAGCCACATCAACGAGTGATGTTCGTTTCATCATTTTACCTACCTCCTCTTAATTATTTATTTTATCATAAGTGATGTATCAAATAATAAAACGATTGACAGAAGAATATGTATTCGCTTACAATATGATTATAAATTGGTCTGACAATATTATCAATTAATAAATATAAAGGAGTTTTTTTAAATGAAAGGATTATATTCTGCATTACTCGTACCATTTGATGAGGAAGGCAATATTTTAGAATCAGGTTTAAGACAAATCATTCGCCAAAATATCGATAAACAACAAGTAGATGGTTTATATGTAAATGGTAGTTCTGGTGAAAATTTCTTAATGAATACTGAACAGAAGAAGAAAGTCTTTGAAATTGTTAAAGACGAAGTAGGATCAGACGCTAAATTAATCGCACAAGTTGGTGCATTAGATTTAAACGAATCAATTGAATTAGGTAAATATGCTACAGAATTAGGCTATGACGCATTATCAGCTGTAACACCATTTTATTACCCATTCAAATTCGAAGAGATTAAGTATTACTACAATGCCATCATTGAAGCTACTGGAAATGAAATGATTATTTATTCAATTCCAGCATTAACTGGTGTTAACTTATCTATACAACAATTTGAAGAACTTTTCGAAAATGAAAAAATCATCGGTATTAAATATACTGCAGCTGACTTCTACTTATTAGAAAGAATTAGAAAAGCATTCCCAGACAAATTAATACTTTCTGGCTTTGATGAAATGCTTATTCAAGCTGCTGTGTCAGGTGTAGATGGTGCGATTGGTTCAACTTATAACATCAATGGACAACGTGCTAGACAAATCTTTAATTTAGCTAAAGAAGGCAAAATTGAACAAGCATATGAAATTCAACATGAAACAAACGATATTATTGAGCAAGTATTAGCTTTAGGTATTTACCCTACTTTGAAAGCTGTACTAAATGAAAATGGTATTGAGGCTGGTACAACTAAACGACCACTCGCGCCATTAGATGAAGCATCACTCAAAAAAGTTAAAGAACTTGTTTCTAAATACAATTTATAATTATTTGATGTACAAAGGGGATGTCATATTATGAATGAAGTAGGATTTGGTACAGGAAACTGGATTGCATTAATTCTATATTTAATTGCAACGTTATTAGTAGGTGTATATTTTACAAAAAGAGCTGGTCAAGATACAGACGCATTCTTCAAAGCAAAAGGTAGAGTCCCTGCATGGGCAGTTGGATTCTCAATTTATGCGACAACTTTAAGTGCGATTACTTATATGGGAACACCAGAAAGAGCATTTAATACAGACTGGTCTTATGCAGCTGGAAATATCGCCATTATCGCGATCATTCCATTACTGATTTATTTCTATATTCCATTCTTCAGAAAGCTTGATGTAACAACAGCTTATGAATATTTGGAAGAAAGATTTGGTATCACAATGCGTGTTATTGGATCTCTAGCATTTACATTATTCCATATTGGTCGTGTTGCGATTGTTATTTATTTACCAACATTAGCAATCACTTCCGTTTCAGATATTAACCCATATTTAATCGCAGCGTTAGTTGGATTATTATGTGTTATCTATACGTTTATGGGCGGTATAGAAGGGGTTATTTGGAGCGATGTTATTCAAGGTATTATCTTATTAGGTGGTGCTGTTGCCGTTATCTTCTTAGGTGCTTTCCAAATTGATGGAAACTTCGGTACAGTCTTAAATGAAGCTGTACAAGATAAGAAGTTTATCTCAGTGGATAACTGGAAATTCGGGACTGCTGCCGCTGCAATTCCAATTATATTTATTGGTTCTATCTTTAATAACTTACACCAATATACTGCCAGCCAAGATATCGTTCAACGTTATCAAACAACTGGTTCAATATCATCAACAAACAAATCGTTATGGACTAACGGGTTATTAGCATTTATTACAATCCCTATCTTCTATGGAATGGGAACTGTGTTGTATTCCTTCTATAATAATGTTACATCTTTACCAGAAGGATTTAATACATCAGCTATCGTACCTTATTTCATTCTGACTCAAATTCCACCATTTGTTGGAGGATTATTAATCGCTGCTATATTTGCTGCAGCACAATCAACAATTTCTTCAAGCTTGAACTCAATTTCAGCATGTGTGGTTGTCGATTTAAAACAAAGATTTTCTAAAACAAATAACGCTAAAAATGATGTATTATTAGCAAGAATCATCATTATTCTTGCAGGTGTCTTTGGTACATTAGCATCATTATACTTAATTAATCAAAAAACAAACGAAACTTGGGATTTATTCTTACTTGTAACAGGACTATTCGGTGTACCAATCGCCGGCGTGTTTGCAGTAGGTATATTCACTAAGAAAGCCAATACTTATGGTGTTATCATCGGACTAATCGTCGCAGCAATCGTTTCTTACTTTGTAGGAAAAACAGATATCACACCATTTACAGTATCCGTTATCGGTTTCTTTATCGCATTTATTGTAGGTTACTTAGCAAGCTTACCATTCGCAAAACACAACAAGAATATCGTAGGCTTAACCATTCATACAATTAACGATCAATACGTGAAAGAAACAAAATAATGAACTATATTAAAAGCAGGGACATCGGGGTCCCTGCTTTTTATTTTTTATTTTTTATATAATGTTCTTTAATCTTCTTTATGACCTTCCCCTAATTCTAATTCCTTTCTAAGTGCACGTTGTAAAGTCTGACTAAAGTTAATTTTCTTTTTTTTGCCTAACTCTACCATATATTTAGGGAGAGTTACCATTTTATTTACCGTCTTATTTTCTTCACGTAACCTCACAATATTTGTGTCTACTTTAACTAGCTGAAGTTGTTGCTGACTTTTTAAATTTCTTGCAAGATCATGATAGTTAGTAGGATTAGGAATATAATCATGGTCATCCTCCATTACTAATAAATGACCTCCTAGAGCATCAGAAGCCATATCAATAGCATCCTCTATATTTTCACCAAAAGTATTAGCTCCAGGCAGATCAGGAAATGAAACATTGTAAAATTTATCTTCTTTTTCTAATAAGGCATAAAAATGGTATTTCATATCATCCACTCCTATTATATTACTTCTATTGTTATCTCATTTTTTACTTATATTATATCACCACTAAAACATATGTTTAAACATATGTAAATTTTTAAGACAATAAAAAAGCAGAGACTGACGTCCCTGCTTTTTATATTCTGATAATGAGAATCGGTGTTATAGCATTTGCTATTGATTATTCAGCTTTTTTAAGAATTTCATCTTTTAAGTATTTACGTTGCATTTCTAATGAATATGGATCGTTATACCAGAATGTTTGTGCATCAATTTCGATGACTTTATCATTTTTAACTGCTGGAATTGATTTCCATGATTCAGTTTTAGTGAATTCTGGTTTTGCTTGTCCTTTTGTTACTGGTAAGAATAAGTAATCTCCAGAATATTTTTCAATTTCTTCTTGAGAGATTTTTTTCCAACCGTCTTTCTTAACATCTTTTTCAATGCTTTCTGGCATTGCTAAACCGAATGCTTGGTATAATACTTCTGTTCCTCTACCCCAGTTTTCACCGTAAGTATAGATGTCTTTTTGGAATGCTTCAATAACTGATACTGTAGTATCTTCGCCGATTTTATCTCTAATTTCTTTCCCGTCTTTAGAAGTTTCTTTCTTCCATTTTTCTACCCATTGTTTAGCTTTATCTTCTTTACCAACTAATTTACCTAATTCTACTTGCATGTCTAAGTAATTGTGTTTTGCATAGTCATAAGGAATTGTTGGAGCGATTTTATTATATTTCTTTAAGTTTTTATCTGCGTTATATGTAATGATTAAGTCTGGTTTTAATTTAGCTACTTGTTCAACATTGTCTTCACTAACTTTTTCAATACCTTTAATTCTATCTTTAAGTATTGGTGTTTGATCTGTAGAAGCTGGTACACCCACAGGTTTAACACCTAAGTGTAATAAGCCACCAACGTATGATGGTGCTAGTACAACAATACGTTTAGGGTTTTTCGGGATATCTATTTTTTTACCGTCGTCTAATTTATAACTTACTGTCTCTTTACTTGATTTTGTTTTACTGCTGCTCTCTTTCTCATCAGATTTATTGCCACAAGCAGCAACAACTAATGCTAAAGCCATAATAAACACTAAAAGTTTCTTCATAATTATCCTCCCAATTGATAATGACTCTCATTTTCATCTTTGTCTATTATATAACCCTTCAATATATATAGCAATAGAATTTTTAAATTTATATAACTTTTTTATTCTATTTTACAATAATAATGATGTATGCAAATACAACAAAAAAATACCGATAAAAGACGTTACGTCATTTTATCGATATTTTAATATTATGATTTATTTTTACTTGGTAAAGTTTTAACAAAAGTGAATAATACAACAGTTTGGAAGAATAGCATGATGCAAAGACCTATGCGAATATAAAAATGATCAACCATCCAAATTGAAAAGCCTACTACGATATATACACTTATAAGCAGTTCGAATTTTTTCTTTAAAGTGTACCCTCTATATTTTTGAAAATCTTCTACATATTCTTTATAAACTTTTGTGCTTACTAACCAACTATGGAATTTATCTGAACTTTTAGCAAAACAAAATACTGCTAATAATATAAAAGGTGTTGTAGGTAATAACGGCAATACAGCGCCAGCAAATCCTAATATAGTAGCAAGTATACCAACTGATATTAATACAAATTTCATGCGGAAACCTCACTTTTAACTCATTATGTTCATTATAAGAACGCATATTATAAAATTGCAAGTAAAACATTTCAACTTATTGTTTAATAATTTATCAAATGCTAAAATTAATTAATTAACATCTTTTAGAATCGAGGGGCTTATAAGTGCAAAACAAACAACTAAAAGGTACTTTATTAGTGATGCTTGGCGCTACTTTTTGGGGATTAGGTGGAACAGTTACTGAAAAGTTATTTACAGAATATCATTTACCTGTTTCATTATTTGTAGCTGAAAGATTGATATTAAGTGGATTTTTCCTTTTGCTCATTGCAAAATTAATTCAGAAACATCCTTTAACAAATATATTTAGAGTCAAACATTCATTATTTCAATTGATTATATATGCTTTATTCGGCATGTTAGGTGTGCAATACACATTTATGGCGACAATTGATAAAGGTAATGTTGCAATCGCTACTTTGTTACAATTTTTAGCACCAGTCGTCATATTACTATATTTACTGATCACTAGAAAAAGCAAATTTAGAATAACAGATATCATCATTATTGTGTGTTCACTATTTGGAACGAGCTTATTATTAACAAATGGTGATTATGCCACATTATCAGTCCCTCCAAATGCAATCGTATGGGGATTATTAACAGCTTGTGCAGCTGCTTTTTATACTGTATATGCTGTTAAATTATTTTTAAATTGGCCATCTCTTGTTGTTATCGGTTGGTCAATGTTTATTGGCGGTATTGCACTTTCAATTATCAACTTAGACTTCTCATTTCCTTGGCATTTATTAGATGTTCAAGGTGTGATTTATTTCATCTTTGTGATCACTTTCGGAACGATGTTTGCTTTTTGGATGTATTTAGAAAGCGTGAAGTATATTAGCCCACAAACAACTGCATTATTTGGTGTGCTTGAACCCGTAACAGCAGTTATATCTTCTGTTCTATGGTTAAAAGTACCATTTGGATTGTGGCAACTTATTGGCATGATTGTCATCTTGGTTGTCGTACTATATATGTCAGTAGGCATGAAACCAAGACGTAAAAAACGTAAAAAAGTCATACAAACAGATCAATTATAATAAAAAATTGGGTTGAGACATGATGTTATGTCCCAACCCAATCCTTTTATTTAAGTTTACTTCTTTCTTCTCTAGCTTTTTTAGCTAATTTTGTAATGGTTACATCATCCATCGGCGGATTGTGTAAGCCAGCTCTTATATCTCTATAATAGCGTTGCAATGGCCTTTCCATTTGTAAGCTTTTCGCACCTACAATTCTCATCGCGATATCGATGATTTTAATAGAGTGATTCACAACAACATGTTTAGCTGCACCTAATTCAACATCTATAACTGCATCTGTTATAGAAGGATTTAAATATTTATTGATTACACTATATATATAATGTCTTGCTGTCGTTAATTCTAATTCCATCTGACCAATATTTTGTTGAACAGCTGGAATATCAGCAATTACGCCATCGATACTTCCAGGACTATATTCATTTGCAAAATCAACAGCATAATCTCGTGCTGCTTGGCCAATACCTAAGTATACTGCTGGAATATGTAAATTCCACGGGTTGATATTATTGCCTCTTGGGCCATTCGCAACTTCTACTAAGTATTTCTCATGTACTTTAACATCATCTAACACTAAATCATGACTTTCAGTAGCACGCATACCTACCATATTCCAATTCTCTGCTATTGATAAACCTTCAGATTCTCTTGGTATTAAAAAGAAACCGAGTGCTTCTTTTTCAGGTACATATGCACCAACAAGAAAATGCGTTAACCTTTGACTCATTGTTGTAAATGTCTTAACACCATTTATAATGTAATGATCTCCGTCACGATCAGCATGTGTACTTGGACGTGCGCCTCGAGTTGGACTGCCTGTTTCCGCTTCACTTACAGCTCTATTAACAATCGCACCATTTAATACTTCTTCAGCAAATTCATCTAATAAATCTTGCGTCCATAATTTTTCTTGATAAATTTGACCAACTACACCCATATGCCAACCAATGGCTAATGCCGTCGCACCATCAATTCTACCTAGTGTTTCTTGGAATAAAATGATATCTTCTGGTGTCGCACCTTCGCCACCATATGATTTAGGAAGTACAATTTTCGTATAGCCTTCATCAATTAACCAATTTATATTTTCATATGGAAATTCTGAATTTAAATCATTTTTTTCAGCGTGTTTTTGTAATGACGCTTTATGATTTTCTATTTTATTAACCCATTTTTGTTGGAATTCATTCTTAATAAATAAATCTCTACTCATCGTGTCCACACTCCTTATTATCACTTTATCATTGTATTTATTTGCTTTCAATATATATCCGAGCATACCAATAAGTTTTTATAAAAAACAGGCAATACTGAAATTCACGATCGGTATCAGTATGTGCCTGTATAAAATTAATGATTAATATGACTCTCCAAGTTCATTGAAGTCTTGGTCATTGTATTTTTCTTCATCTAATTGTCCTGTAATTTTAGCAGTAGCTGTACCAGCTAACATTGAATCATTAACATTCAATGCTGTTCTACCCATATCGATTAATGGCTCAACTGAAATTAATACCCCTGCTAAAGCAATAGGTAAATTCAATGTTGAAAGTACGAGTATAGCGGCAAATGTTGCACCGCCACCTACACCTGCTACACCAAATGAACTGATGACTACAACACCGATTACAGATAAGATAAACGGTAAATCAATGTCAATACCTGCACTTGGCGCAATCATCATAGCTAACATCGCTGGATATATACCCGCACAACCATTTTGTCCGATTGATAAACCGAATGAACCTGCAAAGTTAGCAATACCTTCTGGAACACCTAATCTAGTTGTTTGTGTTTGAACATTTAATGGTAACGTTCCTGCACTTGATCTAGACGTAAACGCAAATAGTAACGTTTCACTAGCTTTTTTAACATAAGTAGCTGGGTTTAAACCAACAACAGATACTAAGATTAAATGGATGATGAACATCGTAATTAATGCTGCATAAGAGGCCACAACAAACTTACCTAATGTCCATACTGCTTCAAAGTTACTTGTCATCACCGTTTTAGTCATAATCGCTAAAATTCCGTAAGGTGTTAATCTTAATACAAAAGTAACGATTCCCATAACTAAGGCATAAATCGCATCTATACCTCTTTTGATTAAGCTACCTTTTTCAGGTTCTTTTCTCATCACACGTAAGAAACTAAATCCAACAAATCCTGCAAATATAACAATCGCTATTGTTGAAGTTCCTCTAGCACCTGTGAAATCTAAGAATGGATTTGCAGGTAACAATTCAAGAATTTGTGATGGTAAATTATTAGCCGTCATATCTTTAGAAGTTTGTTCAATTTCTTGACCACGACTATTTTCCACACTACCTAAATCTATTTGTGATGCATCTAAATTGAATAGCATCGCATAAATAATACCAACTAAAGCTGCAACAGCAACCGTTCCTAATAAGAATGTAAATATCCAAGCACCAGCTTTAGCAAAGTTTTGACCAATTGTTATTTTAGTAAATGCTGAAACAATTGATATAAAGATAAGTGGCATCACGATCATTTGTAATAGTTTTACATAACCAGTACCTACAATATCAAACCATGAAGCTGTCGACTCTGTTACTTTAGAATCTACACCGTAAATAAGATGTAAAGCTAAACCAAACACAATCCCTATTCCTAAACCAATAAGAACACGTTTAGAGAACTTTACATGTTTCTTATTTAAATAACCTAATAAACCAATAAATAATAAGAAAACAATAATATTAATAACTACCCAAAGTGTTTCCATTAAAGGACCTCCCAAAAACATTTAATTCCGATACATTAAATAAGAATACACTTTAAAAATATGTTTTGCAATACGTTTTTCTTTTTCTAAAATTTCAGATAAATACAATCAAAAAAACATACTAAGATCATTGTTTGAATAAACTTAGTATGTTTTAAATTATAATGATTTTTTTAATTACTTACGGTCGCTTTAGTTACAGTTCGTCCCACTTTTGTTACTAACGGCCTCCTTAGTTACAGTTCAACCAACTTTTGTTACTATAGGCCTCCTTAGTTACAATTCCACCGACTTTTGTTACTAACGGCCTCCTTAGTTACAATTCCACCGACTTTTGTTACTATAGGTGCTCTTAGTTACAATTCTGCCGACTTTTGTTACTATGGCGGCTCTTAGTTACAATTCTGCCGACTTTTGTTACTATAGGCGTCCTTAGTTACAATTCCACTGACTTTTGTTACTAACGACCGCCTTATTCACAATACAAGACTGTCTTCAAATGTCCAAGATTTATCGGTTAATATATTTCTATAGAATGGATCTTTACCGATTAACTTAATTTCATCTGCTAAGCTTTCGACTTCATCTAAATGGTGAGTTGTTAATATAATGAGTCTTGTTGTTTTTAAATGATTTAATAATTTATGAATATCAAATCTAGATTTCAAATCAATACCTACTGTTGGTTCATCTAAAATTAATATACTTGGATTTCCGAGCAGTCCGATTAATAAATTAACTTTACGTTTTGTTCCTCCAGAAAGCGAAGAAATTTTTGCTTTTCTTTCATATAAATTTAACTGGTTACAGTAATCTTCTATAAGCTCTGAAGATATAGGTTGTTTATTTAATGCTTTAAAAAATTCTATATTTTCGTTAACTGTCATATGTTCAAATAGTGCAATATCTTGAGGTATATAACCTATGATTTCTTTGATTTTTTTATTGCTTAACTTTTTCCCAAAATAACGGATATCTCCACTATCTGGATTTTCTAATGCTGTAATCATTCTAAGTAATGTCGACTTACCCGCACCATTTTCCCCTAATAATACAGTCAGTGTTTTATCTTTAAATGTTGTATTAAAGTCATGGAAAATTTCTTTATCTTTATACTTCTTTGATAAATGCTCTATTGTAATCATGTATACACCTCCTAAACTTGAAAATACAAATATAGACAACTTATTGCGATAGACCATATGATAGACATAAATAATTTATGACTAAGCGTATTTATTTTAAATAAGAATATACTTAAGACACTTTCATATATAAACAATGTCATCAATAAGACTAAATAAAATACAATGCTTAATGACCATGATAGTAGTAAACTCGTGATGACTACAATCGCGAATAATAATATGACATGACTCAATATATAATACGTAAATAATTTTAATTTTGTGCCATTAAACATCATTAATCGCTCTAGTGCAGCATTTTGTTTCAGTCGTTGATGCAATACAATTTGACTACAACTTACAATTAATAGTAATGCAACATATACTGCTGCACCAATCGAAACATCTGAATGCTTTTGAACTGCATGGTGTTCCATTTTAGAGTGAGGCGTATTTTTAATATATGCTTTTTTAATTTTTTGCATCGATACATCTTGTTTGGATTTCTTTAAATGATCCTCAATGATGACGGGTATTTGCTGTTTGTATAAAGCTTTACTCGTCACTTCTAATGCAATTTCTCCAATGAAATCATCTTTGTAATATAACGGAATGCTATCACGTAGACGATTTTCTTTTAACCGTTTACTAAAATCATCAGGTATTTGTAAGCTTACAATTGCTTGCTTTTTTTGAATGACATCTTCAATATATGCCTCATTCTTAGGTAAACGTATAACTTCTAAATATTTTGTTTGCTCTAAAGTATGCACTAGCTCTTTTGAAGATTGAGATTCATCCAAATCTTGAACTGCTATTGGCATTTTAAATAATTGATTGCTAGATGCTTGAACACCTACAATGATCAATATTGTAATTAACAGTAACGCCACTAAAGTTACATATTGTTTCCATTGCTTTTTAACAACTAAATGAAAGATTGATTTCATCGGCGATACCTCCAATACAAAGCAGAGATTACTAATACAAGCATAATACCTAAATGCCAATAATACATTGGATGTGTGTCAATGATGTAATTATTTAAAAGCATTTCTACTAGCTGATTAAACACAATTGAAAATGGTAATGCCTCAATCAATCCTGCACTCAAACTTTTCAAATAAATGATTGGAATCACAGCGCCAGATAACAATAAGATTACTAGCGTTAATAAAACTTTAAACAAATAATTCAATATATTTCTAAACGCAATATCTATAAACAGAAATACTAAAAATATCATAACTAAATAATAAGCGATATCTAAAATAAGTTGCCCAATATTATACATTTCAAAATCTGGTTTAAGAAAATGTATGATAACCCATAAACCAAGTATGCTCCATAGTGTAGTATAGAAAAGACTAAACACACCCCTTACAATTGTTAACTTTTCATAAGAGAAATGATACATGCTTAATCGTTCTTTTAATGCATCTTTTTGATTCATTTTTAAAATGCTAAAAATTGAAAAGAAGAAGAAAAAGATAGATACAAAATAAGTAGAAATTGTATAATAACTGAACGTATCAAATACTTTGATAGGCTCATCATCAAAGGAGCCGCTTCTATTTAACCCAGTAAATAACATATCTGTCATCATCGTTAACAATTCATTTTCGGATGCACTAGGATAAAGAGATGTATATGACATCGCCCCACCCATCGACAACATTAACCGGCTATATACCGAATCTGTTAACTGCAAAATAATAATACTTTCAACTGATTGTTTATCATATGTATTCACAACTATTGGTAACTCACCATTTTTATAAAATGCTTTCGTCATGCCATCTTTAAAGACAAAATAGCCATCAATTTTCTTTTTTGATAATAGTTGTCGAGCTTTCTCTTCATTATAATGCTTTATAGACAAATCATTTCCGAGTGATTGCCCATCACCTATCGCATTTAAAATTAACTTTGTTTCTTTAGATTGATCTTTATCTACGATTCCAATTGTAAACGCCTGAACTTTTTCATTTACTTGGTTAACCCCAATCATAACGGCCAACACAGCTAAAAATAATAATAAAATATATGCAATCAAATACCACTTTTTAATTAAAAAAGAGTGGTATATGTTGAACAATTTTATTGTCGACATATAACCACTCCTCTCTAATTATTGAATATCTTTCGCAAGATCTTCTCCTAAATCTTGTAGCTTATCTTCTATTTCTTTTGTTAAATCATCAACTTCTGAGTCTGATAATGTATTAAAGTCAATCGCGCCATCTTTCTTGAATTTAATGTCTTTTTTCAGTTCAGTTTTACCATCCATAATTAATTTAATATTTTCACCATTCACATCGAAATCAACATTTAATTTTTGTTTTTGTTGATTGTTTTTAGTGTCTGTTGTTAAATTATGGTCGTAATTTAAGTCTAAGCTTTGACCGCTAGATGGTGCAATCGTCACTTTACCTTTATCTGTACGTTTATCTCCATCAACTTTAGATTTATTATCTAATTTTAATGTTGTTGTTGAGTATGAATTTTCTTTGATTTCTAAATCATATTTATCGCTAATTTCATCTTTACCAGTTGATTTACCTTTAAGTGTAAGTCCACCGTCTTCACCTGGTGCTGATACTTTATAATCTACTTGTACGCCATCATCGATAACATTTGTACCTTGAATTCTAACTTTTTCATTATCTTTATTTGTAATTGTTAAGTCACGTTTCAAGATTTCTTTACCGTCTACGTAGATGATAGATTTCACTTTAGGATAATTTTTTACATCTTCGTCTTTAGCTTTCTTCAATAAATCTTTAATTTCTTTATCGTACTCTTTTACATTACCTTGTTTTTCTACGATGTTTTTAATATCTTCATCTTTTTTAGCTTCTTCAAGAATTGCTACAACGATTTTCTTAGTATCTTTTTCACTTAAGTTCATTGTTACTTTTTTCAATTCTTTTTCATCATCAAAAATCTTAACTTTTTCTTTATCTTTTTCAAAGTTATCGTCATCTAATTGATCAACAAATAAGTCACTATATCTTTTTGAGATTTTGTCGATTTGATCTTGAGAGATTTGAGAGCTAGATAAGATCGTATTTAAATTTAAAGAATCATTTGTAATTTCTTGTCCGTCTGTTGAATCTAATGATTCACCAGTAGCTTTTTCGATTCCTTTTTTAATTTCATTATTTTTTACTTTATATATGTCTTTAAATAATGGTGTTTCTAAATATTGATTATTTTTGTCTGCGCTCCATTGGAAGTTACCAATCTTGTTGTCTGCAATTGTAGGTTCAATACCTAATTTAGAGTTTTTCGCTTTAGGATCATGCCCCACATTAAAGACAATATTCGTTGAGTCGATAACTGACTTTGGTATGCCTAATTGAGAAACTAATGAATCTGATACTTCTGCTCCAAATTTGAATGATGTTTCATAAGATTCATCTTTCATTTTATCTTGGAATTCAGTTTCGTTTTCAAATCTGTCGTTAAAGTATTCTTTCCAAGATTTTGCTGATTCTTGTTCACTTAATAAATATGTATTCTTTGGCGTATTTGTTAGAAAATAATATGTTGCTGCGCCACCAATTCCTACTATTGCAAGAAAGGCTACTACAATTCCTATAATTAGTAACTTTAATTTAGTAGACATTTAAACACCTCTTTTTAAAATTTATAACCATATCATAACAAATGTTACAACATTATGACATAATATTTTAAAAATAATTATATTTTTTTGTAAATACACATTTTTCCTGGCGTATTATAACTCATCTTCATTTTATTTTTTTTCATTTTGATAATTTGATATTTGGATGGCCATAATGCTGGTATATATGCATATCCCAGTATTTGCTTCCATAAAGGATCTATATAATAGTAATACTCATCATCATATCCAATTAATAAAGTTACATGGATATTTGTAACATAGGATTTACCTTTATCACCGATTTTAAAAATTTTGCGAATCGGTTTAGCTCCTAATGTCGTATGATATATTACAACCGGATGACCTTTATCAATTATCTTCTCTAGATCTTCAAGTTCAGTACCCGTACCATCAATAATTTCTGAATCATATCTATTTAGAAATTCTGCAAGTACATTCGGAAAAATAGTTTGATGATGTCCAAATTTGATTAGAAAATGATTGCCTACATATCCCTTTTCTGGGTTATCTGAATGTGTTGGCCACTTTCTCATAATAGTCGTTGCATTAATATCTTTATTATAGAAATTAAGCAGCATCGAACTTGCCGTACCTTCACACCCCATAACCATTGGTATAGGAAATAATTGACTTTTCGGTTTAACATTTAATAATTCGCCCATAGAGGTTCTCCTTTTACGATATCTTCTTAAATAAATTCGTTTGTTTATACATATAATATATCATTTAACATTTAACTACATAGTATGAAAAAGCGGGACAGAGCATCTTTTACTAAAAAGATTTCTTTATCCCGCTCCTCGATATTATTATAGTATTTCAGCTTCAATTTCCATTAATAATTTTTTTATCTTTTTATGTTGAACTTTTGATACTTGTAACGCAACTGTTCTCTCATCTTGATCATTTCTCTTTTTAGAAATAAGTCCTTTTTCTTTTAAGTTTTGCACGGCTTTTGAAATATAATATGGCTTAAATTTAGATTGTTTAATGATATCTTTAACGTTGTAACAATCTTTTTCTCCTTTATATATATAAACTAAAATATATATTTCTTCAAACGAGAGTGCAAATTGACTTTTGATATTTGCGATATAATCTTTTGATTTCCTAGTTGTAACAACTAATTCAACGATGTTTCTGATTGGTACTGATACTGATTCCATTGCAAATCAACTCCTTAAAATAATCTAATAAATAGTTGAATTGGTATATTGTGCAATCTTTAGTATCTATAGCATTTTTCCCTTTCAACACAATGATTTAATAATATTTATTATTTTATAATGACTTTTAAAAACATTCAATAAATTTTCAAACAATCACTTTTCAACATTTCCAACTTTACGAAAAACCCTTATATATCAAGCCTTACAGCGTACATTTTACAAAAAAATTACCTGTGTATATAGTTTTTATTTATGACATTTTAAAAAAATATTACTTTTTAAATATAAAGAATTCCTACCATAAATTGAATAATATATAATAATGATGATGGCAGATTTTCTTTTGCATTTTCCTAATTTTGTTTAAAACAAAAAATCTGGTACATCTTAATGTACCAGATTTAAAGATTGTATATTATTTTTTCTTACCTAATGTATCAACGAAACTTAATGCAGATAAACCTAAAAGTGTCAAAGCATGTTTAGCACCTTTAAAGCCATGTCCAGCTTCATAGTGTTTATATGCTGCAACTGTCATAACCGAACCTACAAGTACTGAACCTAATCTTGATAAAGATTTGTTGCAAGCACTTAAGAATAAGAAGATAGAACCTACTAATTCAAGTCCACCAGCTAATTTCATAGCATTTCTTGAAAGGCCGAATCCTTCTTCGAATTGTTGAGCCATACCGTCGTCATCTTTCACTTTTGGTTGACTTGAATCAAAAATTTGTTTACCTACATATACATTTAATAAATATCTTAACATTACTTAATTTCCTCCTTATTTTTCATATATTCATCTACAATCGGTTTAACTTGCTCACCTAATAGTTGAATAGATTTTAATACTTTTTCATGTGGCATAGAGCCTACTGGTAAATGTAACATAAATCGATTAATACCTAAATCTTCATGCAGTTTAATAATTTTAGCTGCAACTGTTTCAGGACTTCCAACAAACAATGCACCATGAACAATTTCTTGTTCGAATTTTTCCATTGAATACGGTGGCCATCCACGTTCTCGGCCTAATTGATTTATAACATATGCACTTGATGGATAATATTCTTCCATAGCTTGTTCATCAGTTTCAGCAATGTAACCCCATGAGTGTGTCGCTACAGGTAATTTAGATGTATCAAAACCATTTGATTCAGCAACAGCTTTGTACATTGCCACATTACGTTTAAAACGACTTGGCGCCCCTCCTATAATAGCATAAGTGATAGGTAATCCCAATTTTCCTGCTCTCATAGAAGATTCTGGATTACCTCCAGTTGCTAACCAAATAGGTAATTTATCTTGAACTGCTCTTGGAAATACTTTTAAATGATCAATTGCAGCTCTTGTTTGTCCTTGCCAAGTCACGGTTTCATTTTCATTAATTTGCATTAATAAATCTAATTTTTCTTTATAAAGTAAATCGTAATCTTTTAAGTCATATCCGAAAAGTGGAAACGACTCAATAAATGATCCTCTACCTGCCATAATTTCTGCTCTACCGTTACTAATCGCATCTAATGTAGCGAATCTTTGATAGACCCTAACAGGATCGTCAGATGATAATACTGTTACTGCTGATGACAATCTAATGTTTTTAGTTTGACTAGCCGCTGCTGCTAATACTGTAACTGGATCTGATACTGCATAATCTTCTCTATGGTGCTCCCCTAATCCATAAATATCTAATCCTACTTGATCAGCTAGCTTAATTTCTTCAACAATTTGATTAATTCTTTCATGTGCAGGGAAAGGTTTGTCCACACCATTAATTGGAGAGATTTCAGCAAATGATGATAATCCTAATTCAAATTTCATGTTCTCACCTCGATATAATTATTATACTAGATATAATTATAGTACTAAATTGTCATTTGTCAATAATATTAATCAAAATAAAAAAGTAGCGCATGAACTTCTGTAGAAGTTTGTGTGCTACTTTTTTTGTTTAATGATTATTTTCTAAATTGCATAACTTGATAATAGACTGTTTTAAAGGCATCTCTTGTTCATAAATCCTTAACTGATCGATTGTTTCTGGATTTAAATAAATACATTTTTTAGGTTCTCCGTTTTGAAATGCAACAATTGCTTCTCCATCTTCACTACCTTCAAACATTCTATCAACGTCTGAAAAATATTGACTCAAAATATAAATTAATGCATCACTATATCTTTCACGGTCTTGTTTATATAATTCAACTTGATCATCTTGTATATAATACGCATCAACAATAGTCATGCCATCTATTTCAGATATTTCATGCGTAATATCTTGATTCAGTTGTTCTCTCTTAAAAAATTTAAACAACGTAAACGATCCCCTTCATTTATCAATTAATTAGATTTACTTCTTTGATATTCCTGATACTCAAAAAATACTTGGAATAGCATGATTAACATTGCAGGATGATATTTTGAATTAACAATTTCAATATTATGATTGGATGCAATTTTAAATCTTTCAGACTTAGTCTCCATGACTAAATTATTTGCTTCATCTGTTACTTTTACAGATCTAGATATAAACCCTGATTCAAACAATAAAGTATCGTTTTTTTCACCATTAAATATTATTCTAGGTTTAAATCCAATTTTTGTTTCGAATGTACCTATTTTAGTATCGTTCTTAAATACTTCCCAAACAGTTTTAAAAGGTGTCTTTAACTTTCCTTCAATCGATCTTTCTTGTAACACTTTAAAAGTGCCGCCTTCAAATTCAATCATAAAATTATGTTTCTTTCTTCCTAACAACGCAAATGTTTCTTGTCTAGTGGACGTATAATATAAGCTTAGTATAAATGCAGGATTATTGTGTTCATCATAGACTTCGATTGGTTTTGTTGATGCACCGAAAAAGTTTTCTTTGAAATGAAAATGTGACATATTAACCTCCTGAATGAGTTGTTATTATGCTCATTCTACCATAGCTAAATTTTGTTCACCATCTTTAATATTTTGTGATTTTAGTACATTTTCTATCATTAATTTAATCAACTTTTCTTTATCCTTCTTAATTGAAACTAATACAATTCGTTCATCTGTATTTGATCTTTCTTTATCAAGATAGTTTAACTTTACAAGTGCCTTTATAGATTTATTGATTTTTACTAAATCCCATCCAAACTGATCTTTAATATCTTTTAATGTTCTACATCCATTTTTAGACATCTCTATAAATAATAAAATCATAAATTGATCGATGTTCATTCTATATTCATGATTGATACTGAGATGTATATCATTCATCACACGATTAACCTCTATCACATAATCAACGAAACAATCCATATTTAAGTCTGGATAAATCTCATTTAAATTATGCTGAAGATCCATTTCTATTTGATTAATTAATTGAGATATTTTCGATTTGTGACGAGTTTCTACTATTATAATGATTTTTCTCTCATCTTGCTTTAATCGTTCTTTTTTATAATAGTTCAAATCATGTAAATAGGATATGACATGAGTTAACATCGTTTGATTAATACGAAGTACTTCTTTAAAATCTAGAGCTGTATATTTTCTTCTATTTTGATTATCGTTAATAAACTGCAAAATTTTTAAATGATAAATATTTAATGCGTAATTTTTCTTTAGTATTTTCTTCACTTGAAAATTTAAATAATTTAATTTCAATAATTCGTTCTTATATTCAGTCATAGCTCAATACCACCTTATTTTATTTTTTGTTTTATATAGATATGCTTAATGACATCAGCTGAAGAATCATAATCTATTACTAATTTTCTTAACTCTTTCTCAAAATTTATTGTATTTATCTTATTACCAGTTTCTTCATTAAAATGCTGATTAATTGGCTTATTACGTTTAATACAAATATCGTGAATTCTATACTCAATATCCTCAATGTTCAATCCAGTAATATTTAGTTTTTGATGCAGCTTATTAAACAGTTTATTATTTGGAAAAATTAATAGCTGATATTCATTTAAATAATGCGTAATTACAATATTGTCATTAAAAAACACGATATTTCCTCTTAATCTTTTTAAAGTTAAGATTAATTCAAATAACTGATACTGACTTTCTTTATTTAATTGTAATTCTTTGATCATAAGGTGACTGCTCTGTGAAGGTATCATACTATCAATCCAAGTATCATCTATAATAATTGAAATTCTTTGCTTATACTCTAAACACCATTTAAATGTTTCAATAAGTGATTCGATTCGATTAGGGGTTGTCGGTTGATATAAGATATTTAACGAAGAATTATTCTTTAATATAGTAGTTATTTCTCTGTCGGAGACTAATTCATTGTAAACTTTGCATGCAATTTGGTTATTTCCATCTATTATATGTGTCATTTGATTAGCTAAGTATTTATCGTAATCATTCAAAATTAACGTTACTTTTGAATCTTTCAATGTTTCATTTATCATTTTATAAACATGATTATATTGGTAATATGTCATATTTAAATAGAAATGAAACTGCCTCTGTCCATAATAGTACGTACAATCAATTAAATAATTTAATAGTCGCTTAAATTTATCTGTAAACACTTCTAAATTTTCAGTTCTAGATAAATTTATTTCAAATGAAATCTCAAATTGGTGTTCTAATGAGAATGAAAACATTTGATGCATCAATCTATTACTTTCAAAATTCGATTCGTTTAAAAGTCCATTAAGTAAGTGATGCGAAAACAATAATCCAAATTGCCCAATTTCTCTTCTCATCGTTAATAACTTTGATTGCTGAAAATTATTAGTTAATGTTTCAATGTTACTGATATATATTAATAAATTTGAAGTTGGAATCTTTGATGTTGATTGTGTATCTATATGAATATCTGAACTAACATAATCTACAACATTGGTAGATAACTCCTTTATACGATGAGATATCTTTTCATAATTTTTAAGAAGAATTGTTCGTTCATTACTAAATGGATAGTACTGATCATTGGTCAGTTGCTTTCGATATTTCGCTGGCGTTATGTGATACTTTTCTCTAAAACTTTCTATAAAGTTCGATTCGTAAGTAAATCCATTATCCCCCGCAATTTGTGTAATAGATTTCTTTGAATAGATCAAGTCAAATACGGCATAAGATAAACGTATACTTTTTCTAAGTCCTATAAATCTCATATCCGTTATTTCTTCTAGATTTTCTGAAAACCATCTCACTGATAAAATACAATTCGTCGCAACTTCACCTATATATAATTTTTCTTTATAATTTTCATACATATAATTGATTGCTTTATGTATATCATTATTTAAAAAGTAATCATGATCTTCATCTACAATCCTATATAACCTCAATGTCATCATCAATTGCTTAATTGCATTAATCACATTTCTATCTTTATTATTTTTATATTTAAAGTAATTGACGAGCACCTTGTTCATATAAAACCTAAGCGCTTTGTAATCAAGTTTATCTACATCAATATAATACTTTTTATCAAATTGAAAAAAGTAATCTAGTTCACATCTTGATAAATATAAACTTGCTATAACAGTATCCTCTTTAGAATAGATACGATAATGTTCTAAATCATTAATGATGATAATTTCATTTTTTCGATAAACTCTTATTTTTCCATTGATATAGATTTTACTACTTCCTTCTATTACAAATAGAAGTAATAACCCCATATTAAAATCAGATTTAATATTTAAAGGTTGGTAAATTTTAAAATTACTATCATATAACATGTCAAACACCTCAATTCCTTATGAAACATCTTTATTTACTATTCACGATAATTATAATTCAACAAATATTACTAAAAATACTTTATTCTTGACTTTTTATTATGAAATTTTGTACTTATTTTAATCCTTCAGAAGCAATATTCTTTTATTTATTGGATATAATTTTTCGTATTATTATCCAAAGTCAATTATTTTATTATGTCTTAAATATTACAAACGTGTAACAAAGAATCCTGTTTAGTAACTAAAAGTGCTTAAAAACGTTGGTATTATAACGTTCTTTATTCAGTGTAAAATGTTCGGAATTATTACATGAAATCTTTAGATATTTAAATTAAATTACAAAGCTTTAACATTCAACACAAACTAAACTATTTCTGATAAAGTAGGTTTTGTTGATTAACAGCGAAGAAAAAACTTATTAGAAAAAAAACATAAAACATATACGAAAAAATTATTTTTAAATTATCTAGGAGGATTTATTTATTATGAAGAAAATCGCAACAGCAGCAATCGCAACAGCAGGAATCGCAACATTTATGGCACATGACGCAGATGCAGCAGAAAATACACAAGGATATAATCCAAACGATCCATATTCTTATTCTTACAATTACACAATTGACCAACAAGGTAACTACCACTACACTTGGGAAGGTAACTGGAATCCATCATCTCATTACGGTTACCAAGCTCAACAACAAGTAGCAACTAACACTGCTTCTTCAAATAACGAAGCAGCTTCAAATACAAATTATTCACAACCAGCATTCAATGCTGCACCAAATGGTGGTGGTTTAGGAGATTCTCATAACACATCTTCAAACCAAAACAATGTTCGTGTAACAACTACACAAGCACCATCAACTAGCAACCATACAGCAACTACATCAAACTCAAGTTCAAATGTAAGCACTACAACTACATCAACTTCTCGCCCATCAACTGGTGGAGGAGCTAACTTATACACTGCAGGACAATGTACTTACTATGCATTCAGCAAACGTCCTGACTTAGGTAGCACTTGGGGAAATGCTAATAACTGGGCTAACGCAGCAGCACAATCTGGTTACACAGTAAATAACAAACCATCTGCAGGTTCAGTATTACAAACTACAGCTGGTGGATACGGTCACGTTGCTTACGTAGATAAAGTAAACTCTGACGGTTCTATTCAAGTTTCTGAAATGAACTACCAAGGTGTAGGTGTTGTTTCAACTCGTACAATCTCAGCTTCAGCAGCTGGTTCTTACAACTACATTCACTAAGATGAATATAAATAAAAAAAGAGCAATCATTGCGATTGCTCTTTTTTTATGCATTTGTTTTTACTTTTTTGATACCGATACCTGTTATACCATAAAATGCTGCAAAGAACACACATAAATAACATGGTACAGCCCACCAGAAGAAATCTCCTAACGAAACACCCAATAAATCACGATAATATATACCTGATGTTCCCCATGGGATAAATGGCAATACCATTGTCCCACAATCTTCTAGCGTTCTTGATAAGTTTACACGATCTAAATTACGTTCATTATACATGTCCATTAACAATACACCTATCATAATAATTACGACAGATGCAACACCAGCTGCAAATACCAGTATTAAGCTTCCCGCTATCGTAACTAATATCAAATGTGAATCTTTAGAGACTTTACTAGATATTGTCGTTAAAATAACTTTTAAACTGCCAGATGCTTCTACAATACCCGCAAATGCATAACCGCAGAAAATCGTTACAACAATTTCAGTCATACTCATAATGCCACCTCGTTGTAACAGTTCTACCATTGAACTTGATGCATCACTTTCAGCTAAGCCTGTCATATTGATATTGAAACCTTGCATCGTTACATTAAATGCATCTACTATTTCAAATCCATTATTAAACACACCTACAAACATTGCGACTAAACTAGATAATAACATCATCGGTACAGTAGGTTTTCCTATACTAATACCTAAGACTATAACAATAACTGGTACCCATACCCAAAAGTTTAAATTAAAAGCTGTATCAATATTACTCAGCAATTCATTTATTCTTTTGCTTTCTACATTTTTAGCATCAAATTGTAAGCCTGCTATAAACCATATAATAAGCCCAATAATTGATGCAGGTATTGTCGTCCACATCATATGTTGGATATGCCTAAAGATATTTACTTTCGTTACTAATGCAGCTAAATTGGTCGTATCAGAAAGTGGTGACATTTTATCTCCAAACACACCACCTGCTATTACAACACCTGCAACCATACCTATCGGAATATTCATTTCATTGGCAATCGCCATTAATGCTATACCAGCTGTACCTACTGATCCCCATGCAGTACCTGTAGCGACAGATGTAACGGCTGTTATGACAAATGCAGTTACTAAAAAGTATGTCGGATTGATCGTTTCTAAACCATAATAAATTAAAGCAGGTACAGTGCCTGAATACATCCACGTACCTATTAAAATACCGACTGCAAATATTATGTATATAGCTGGCATTGCAGTTGCTAGCCTCTTTGTAATACCATCTTGTAAGTCTTCCCAAGTTAAGCCTACTCTAATGGCTATAAAGCTCGCATAAACCGCTGCAATAATTAATAAAGGCTGAATTGGATAATGTAAAATCCCAAAACCAATCAATACGACTAGCCCCATAAATAAAATCGTAGAAATTGCTTCAAATAAAGTTGGTAATCTCTTCATATAATGCCCCCTTCAATATACTTAGAAAACTAACCATATTATTTAATATATGAAAAAAGTAGTCGCAAATAATTTGCTAACTACTCTTTTTCAATGTTTTAATCCTTAACATAAATATTACAAGCAAATGACATTAATTTTCTAAAAATTCACCGTAAAACCTTATATTATCGGTATATTTTCTATATTACTGTTTGTCATAATTGGTCATAAATATTACTAAAATATTGTATCTGATTATGATTAAGTAACAAGTGTATGAAAACACACACAAACATAAAAACATCTGTTAAAGTATTATTTGTCGTCGGAAAACGACACAAACAAAACTAAAATTTAAATTTAAAACATATACGAAATTTACGGAGGATTATTTATAATGAAAAAATTAACAGCATTCGCAGTATTATCTACGGGATTAGCAACAACAATAATTGGAAATGGTGAAGCTTCAGCAGATACTTTCGATAACGCTCAAGCTCCAGTCCAAAACCAAACTCAAACTCAAAACTTTAACTATACTAATAACTATAGCCAAAATTACAACACTTCAAACATGAGTCAATCATTTACTTCATCAGTAACACAAACTGCAACTCAAACTACAAGTTCATCAGCTAACTTATACACTGCTGGACAATGTACTTATTATGTATTTGATAAAAGACAAGCAGCTGGAGAACCAATTAGCTCAACTTGGGGAAATGCTAACCAATGGGCAGCAAACGCAGCAGCAGATGGTTACACAGTAAATAACACACCTAAAAAAGGTTCAATCTTACAATCAACAGCTGGTGCTTACGGACACGTAGCATACGTTGAAAATGTAAACTCTGACGGTAGCGTTGAAGTTTCTGAAATGAACTACCAAGGTGAAGGTGTCGTATCAACTCGTACTATCTCAGCTTCAGAAGCTGGTTCTTACAACTACATTCACTAAGATTAATTGAATATCATGTATATGGAGACTGGACATATTATTGTCTAGATCTCCTTTTTTGTTTATAAAATAATTAATTTATATTATTGTTTGGCGGCAACGGTAAAAAAATGTATACTTGAATTAAGTTAGGAGGGATTATACATGCGTGAAAACGAACAAAATCCATTTCAACAAACTTCAACACATTCAACATATGAAGAAGTATCACAACACGTTGATACAACTGATGATGATAGATTATTCGGTATGCTTATATACTTAACAAGTTTCTTTGCTTCATTCTTTGCGCCACTTATCATTTGGTTAATTAAAAGAGAGAACTCTCCATTCGTTGATAGAATTGGTAAAGATTATTTAAACTTCTTTATTTCATATACGATTTGGGGGCTTGTTGCTTCCCTATTATGTTTAATATTAGTAGGTTTTATTTTAATACCAATATTAGCTATTTTAGCTTTTGTCTTTACGGTTATTGGTGCTATCAAAGCATACAATGGAGAAACTTATTTACCACCATTATCAATTCGTATGATCAAATAACACTTTCAATTTTTGAAAGTGTTATTTTCCTTTTTTATAGTAAAACTGATTAAATACTAAAATTAAAATTCGTGATAGAATGACGTATACTCTTATAATCTTAAGAGTGACGTATTTTATGAATCCCCTTTTTAAACGTTATTTGTGCAGTTCCATTTTTATGGAAAGGCATAATTTTTTTTGTACTTTATCACTACAGTGCTTTAAAGGAGGAGTTTTTTTGGATCAAAAAATTAAAAAACCGAGAAGAAGATATATAAGCTTACCGACACAAATATTAATCGCTTTAGTATTAGGTGTTGTGGTAGGATACTTTTTACACGGACAAGACCATTTAATTAAATTCATTCGACCTATTGGAGATATCTTTTTAAATCTTATTAAAATGATTGTTATTCCAATTGTATTCTGTTCATTAGCATTATCAATTTCAAACGTTGGTGATATGCATACAGTTGGTAGATATGGTTGGAAAACGATTTTATACTTTGAAATTATCACGACAATTGCAATTGGGTTGGGCATTATATTCGGAAACTTATTCAAACCTGGATTAGGTATAGACGCAAACAAATTACCTAAAGGTGATATTTCTAAATATGAACAAACTGCTGATGCTGCAGAAAAGTCTACTTATGGTAACCATATGATAGATACTATAGTTAGCATCATACCTACAAATATATTTGAAGCTTTAACAGCTGGAGAATTACTACCTATTATATTCTTTGCAGTATTCTTCGGATTAGCAATCGCTGCTGTTGGTGAAAAAGGTCAACCAGTTAAAGATGTATTAAGCGGAACATTAGAAGCTGTATTCTGGATGATACATAGAATATTACGATTAGCGCCATATGGTGTATTTGCTTTTATCTGTGTAACGATTATGACATTTGGATTATCTGCTTTAATTCCATTAGTTAAGTTATTAGCTGTTGTTGTAGGTGCAATGGTATTCTTTATTATTGTTGTATTAGGGATTGTCGCAAAAATTTGTGGTATCAGCGTATTCTCTATTATTCGCATATTAAAAGACGACTTATTGTTAGCGTTCTCAACTTCAAGTTCAGAAACGGTTCTACCATCAGTCATGGAAAAAATGGAAAAGTTCGGTGCACCAAAAGATATTGTTTCATTTGTAGTACCAACAGGATATACATTTAACCTTGATGGATCAGCTTTATACCAATCAATCGCAGCATTATTTGTTGCTCAGATGTATGGTGTTCATTTAACGCTTGTTGAACAGTTAATATTAATGTTTACATTAATGATTACATCTAAAGGTATGGCAGCTGTACCTGGTACTTCTATAGTTGTTCTTATTACAACATTAGGGTCTATGGGATTAAATCCAGAAGGACTTGCATTAATTATCGGTATAGACAGACTATTAGATATGACTAGAACATGTGTCAATGTTGTAGGTAACGCGTTATCAACAATTGTAATCTCTAAATGGGAAAACAAATATGATCATGAAAAAGGTCAAGAATATTTAAAAACATTAAAAAAAGCATAAAATAAAAAAGATTCGGCTAAGGGGAGCCGAATCTTTTTATTTTAATTTATTTAAGTGAATCCACAATTTCTTTAATTTCATCTTGTTTTAAATCAACAACAATTTCTCCGTCTTTAGTATCTTCTTTTAAAGCATCTTTAGCTTCTTCTGAATGATATAATTCCGCAATTTTCTTATATGTTTTATTATCTTTGTCTTTTGTATTTGCTGCGATAAAGTTGATATAAGGTTTAGCTGCATTAGCATCTGGATCTTCTAAGAAGATAGGGTCGTTTTTAGGATCTAATCCAGCTTTTGAAGCTACACCATTATTGATAACAGCAATATCCACTTCATCTAATGCTCTCGCTGTTTGTTGTGCATCTACAGCTTTAATGTTTAAATTCTTTTTATTCTCAACAATGTCTTTAGGTCCACCACTTAAACCGAAGTTCTTATCTAATTTAATGTAACCTGCTTTTTCTAATAATTTTAACGCTCTTGCTTGGTTTGAAACATCATTTGGAATTACGACTTTAGCACCATTTTTTAAATCTTTAACATCTTTTAATTCTTTAGAATATATACCTAATGGCGCAAACACTGTCGTTCTTATTGGAGTAATATCTGTACCTTTATTTGCTTTCTTAAATTGATCTAAAAATGCGAAATGTTGGAAGGCATTTAAATCAATATCTCCGTCTGATAAAGCTTTATTTGGAACATTGTAGTCTGAAAACTGTTTGATTTCAACTTCAATACCATCTTTTTTAGCTAATTCTTTTACTTTGTCCCAAACTGCTGTGTCATTTGATGCGATACCAATTGTTACTTTCTTGTCGTCTTTCTTATCTCCACATGCTGCGAGTAATAATACTAATGCTACTAATAATGTTAAGACTTTCTTCATTTGAATTGCTCCTTTATATTAAAATATTTAACTTCTGCGTACTAATCTAGATAAGACATTACCTAGAGATTGAATAACTTGTACCATAATAACAAGTATAATAACGGTGATAACGATGACGATTGTATCAAATCTTTGATAGCCATATGCAAGTGCTAAGTCACCTATTCCGCCACCACCAACTGCACCGGCCATTGCAGTAGCACCAATTAAACCAATAATTGAAGTCGTTAATGCTAAGATTAATGACCCTAGTGCTTCTGGTAATAAGAAATATCTAATAATTTGAATGGGTGAAGCACCCATTGAATGTGCAGCTTCAATAACACCAGAATTAACTTCTAATAATGAGTTTTCAACTAATCTTGCTATGTAAGGTGCAACATAAACAGTCAGTGGTACAATTGCTGCAGATGTACCTATTGAAGTACCTACAATTAATTTCGTAAAAGGTACAATCGCAATTAATAATATAATGAAAGGTAAAGATCTAAATATATTAATAATTGGATTAAGTAAATAATAAATGATGACATTTTCCCATATACCGTTTTTTCTAGTAATCACTAACAAAATGCCTAATGGAATACCGATTAATGCACCTAATACAAGTGACACAGTTACCATATATAAAATTTGATATATAGAATCTAACAATAGTGAAGAATCTAATGATGATCCGAACATTATGCACCAACCTCCTCAAATTCTATATTTAATGAATCTAAATGGGCAAAACTTCTTCTAATTGCACTATCGTCACCCTTCAGACGTAACGTTAAGTACCCTACTGGTGTGCCTTGAATATCTGACATTGAAGCAAACAAGACATTAATTTGAACTTGATATTTTGTAATTAAATCATTAATGATGGATTGTGTCACTTTCTCTCCATCTATGTATAATTTAATGTCTGTTGCATGTTGATCAGTCGGTATTAACTTTCTTAAATTATCTGATATATCTGTTGTAATAACGGTAGATACAAAATTCTTAGCTGTAGCTGTTTTAGGGTGACTAAAGACATCTAATACAGGTCCAATTTCGATAACTCTTCCATTTTCCATGACTGCGACTTTGTTACAAATCTTTTGTATCACACTCATTTCATGTGTAATCAGTAGAATTGTGACTCCAAATTCTTCATTGACATTTTTTAATAATTTCAATATAGAATCTGTCGTTGCCGGGTCAAGTGCACTAGTTGCTTCGTCACATAATAATATTTTTGGATCTGTCACGAGTGCTCTTGCAATAGCCACTCTTTGTTTTTGTCCTCCAGATAGTTCATTAGGATATTGCTTCCCTTTATCCTGTAGTCCAACAAACTTTAATAGTTCATCTACTTTGGCTTTAATTTTTTCTTTACTTGTACCTTGCAAAATAAGTGGCATCGCAACATTATTAAATACTGTCTTAGAATTTAATAAATTGAAATGTTGAAATATCATGCCGATATTCTTCTTAACGCTTTGTAATTCTTTCTTTGAATATTGATTGATGTCATGGCCATTAACAATGACCTCTCCCGTTGTTTTCTCTTCCAAAGCATTAACAAGTCTTATTAACGTACTTTTTCCTGCACCACTATATCCAATTACGCCAAAAATATCTTGTTCTTCGACTTTAAAACTGACATCTTTTAAAGCTTGGATTTCAGAATTCTTTTGCTGGAAAATTTTATTTACATTTTTAAATTCAATCATCTTATTTATCCCTTCCGAATTCTTATTAATATGATAAGAATTATATGGGTGTTTCCATTTATCGTCAATACTTATAATCAAATTTTTCTAAATATTCATTTATTTGGATTGTATTTTTTCTCTTTAATGATTGATTAACATTTTCTTAATGAATTTTTATAAATGTAAGCGCTATCAATAAATTATTGACAACTTTGTGAACAACAAATAAAATGAAAATTAAGATGTATTTTTACATCTATAATTAAGGGGGTTATGAGTATGGCAGAGCATGATTTCAAGCGTTTAGCAGCAGATCCAAAGTTTAAAGAACTTCTGAAAAAAAGAAATAGTTTTATATTTCCTATCTCTATATTCTTTATTTTGGCAACACTCCTATTTCCAGTGTTGACTGGTTATACAAACATCTTGAATAATATTGCATTTTGGAATATTTCATGGGCATGGATTTACGCTTTATTATTATTCATTATGGTTTGGACACTTGTCACTTTGTACATGCGAAAAGCAAAATCTTTTGATAAAGATGCTGAGGAACTATTAAAAGCATATAGAGAGGAGCAAAACTTATGAATGTCATCGTTGTCGTTATGTTTTTAATATTTGTCGGGATCACATTATTTATTACATATTTTGCATCTAAAAGAACGCAATCAGCAAATGACTTCTACACTGCTGGTGGCGGCTTAACAGGTTGGCAAAATGGTTTGGCAATCGCAGGTGATTATTTATCAGCCGCATCATTTTTAGGTATAGCAGGTGCCATCGCATTATGGGGGTTTGATGGTTTCTTCTATAGTATTGGTTATTTAACAGCTTATCTTATTGTGTTATACATCGTAGCTGAGCCATTAAGAAACCTTGGTAAATATACTTTAGCAGATATGATTGCAGCACGATTTGAATTAAAAAAAGTAAGAGCTATGGCTGCAGTTTCTTCTATTACAATAGTTATTTTCTACATGCTTGCACAACTCGTTGGAGCAGGTGCACTTATTCAATTACTATTTGGTATACCTTATACACTCGCTGTTATTCTAGTTGGTATTATGATGACTATTTACGTATTATTTGGTGGTATGACAGCAACAAGTTGGGTACAAATGGTTAAAGCGGTATTACTTATGATAGGTACAGTAATTATTTCATTTTTAGTGTTATTACATTTTGACTTCAATCTTTCTACGATGTTTGGTGAAATGCATAACATTAAGTCATCAGATTTCAAAGGTGAATTTATTAATCCAGGTTCACAAGGTAAACCACCATTAGATAACATCTCATTAATTATTGCGTTACTCTTTGGTACAGCTGGTTTACCACACATATTGATGAGATTCTTTACAGTTAAAGATGCTAAAACGGCAAGATCTTCTGTAATGTGGGCAACATGGATTATCGGTATCTTCTACATTTTAACAATCTTCCTTGGATTTGGTGCAGCAGCATTATTAACACGTGAAGAAATTATTGCAGCTAACCCTGCAGGTAATATGGCAGCTCCATTATTAGCAGCAAAATTAGGTGGAGATTTCTTAATGTCATTTGTTTCTGCCGTTGCATTTGCGACGATTTTAGCAGTAGTAGCAGGTTTAGTATTAACAGGCGCGTCTGCATTCGCACATGATATTTACGGGCAAGTTATTAAAAAAGGTAAAATAAGCGAACGTGAACAGATGAAAGCAGCAAAATTAGCTTCATTAACCGTTTCAGTTGTATCCATTATATTAGCCTTATTTGCTCAAAATTTAAACGTGGCATTCTTAGTATCATTAGCATTTTGTGTCGCAGCAAGTGCTAACTTACCTGTCATTGTATTTACGATATTTTGGAAGAGATTTAACACACACGGTGCAATCACAGGAATCGCTGTCGGCTTAATCATGTCACTTATACTCGTTATTCTAAGTCCAAATGTCATGAATCCAGCAGGAACAGCATTTATAACAATGTCGCCAATATTCCCATTATCAAACCCTGCAATCATATCAGTACCAGCAGGCTTTATTGGAGCATTTTTAGGAACATTCCTAGGTAAATCAGAATCACATGATAAATTCCAAGAAGTTCAAGTTAAATCAGCAACCGGAATATCAACTTCAGATATTACACATTAAAAATTAGATAGTGTTGTGGAAGTATTTAGGGACAGAATTCTGAGAAATGTCCGTAACGGGCGGTGTTAGAGACACAATTCTGAGTAATGTCCCTAATGGGCTGTGTTAGGGACACAATTACAAATAATGTCCCTAAGGAGTGCTGTTAGAGACATAATTCCAAATAATGTCCCTAAGAAGTGCTGTTAGAGACACAATTCCGAGAAATGTCCCTAAGAAGTGCTGTTAGAGACACAATTCCGAGAAATGTCCCTAAGAGGTCGTGTTGGGGACACAATTCTGAGTAATGTCCCTAAGGAGTGCTGTTAGGGACACAATTCTGAGTAATGTCCCTAAGGAGTGCTGTTAGAGACACAATTCCGAATAATGTCCCTAAGGAGTGATGTTAGAGACACAATTCCGAGAAATGTCCCTAATTAGACAATTCTAACTACCATTTCTCAGAATTCTGGTAATTAAATCAACCAACTAACCTATTTAATGTCAAAAACCGCTTAGACATCCATCGTGTCTAAGCGGTTTTTTCTTATTTTAATTTTGCTTTTTGTAAGAACTTCACTTTTTTGCTAAGTGATTTTGAAGATTTTTGTTTAAGCATTTTATTTCTCATTTTAATTTTTAAAGTACTTGATGATTGTGCTGCTTTACCGATTTTTCTTGATTTTAAGATGACTTTTTTAGTATGTTTCGTTCTTAACTTATCATATCGTTTTAAGGCTGATTCTATATCTCGATCGTTAATTAAATTAACTAATGTTACGGCATCTTCTATTGCTTGGCCTGCACCTTGTCCCATGTTCGGTGTTGTTGCATGTGCTGCGTCACCTAATAGAACTACTCTATTTGAAACGAAAGATTTCAATGGAACTAAGTCATACATATCATGATGTAGTATGCCTGTTTCTTCTTGTGCATCTAATACAGTTCTTACTTCATCTGGGAATTGATTGAAGTATGCTTGAAGATGTGGTTTCTCAAATGACTTAAATTGTAAATCATTTTCTTTAGCATTCATTGTACAGAACCAGTATAATTCGTTGTCTTTTAAAGGTACAATGCCAAATCTTCCTTTATGTCCCCAATATTCTAAAGTAACATCTTGTTCGATATTTAACTTCTCGTTTACAACACCTCTGAAACAAGTGTACCCAGCGTACTTAGGTGATGATTTTGGATACAGTTGTGTTCTTACTTTTGAATGTATACCATCTGCTGCAATTACTAAGTCAAATTGTTCTTCTAAACCATTTGTAAAATAAAGACGTACATCGTCAGCTGTTTGCTTAAATGTTTTAACTTCGTGATTTAAATAAATATTATCTGTTGGTACATGTGTTTTTAAGATTTCATGTAACACTTTTCTATGAATCGTAATATTTTTATGTTCATCTTGATTCATCATTAATGAATTTAAAAATTCATCTAAATCAGATCTAATTTCTATTTTTCTTAATGGCTGGCCTTCTTGCTCAATTGCATATGCCATTTTATATTGTTTCAATGCTTTAAGGACATTACTTCCAATGCCTAGACCAGCACCATCTTGGTCTAAATTTCTACGTTGTTCATAAACATAAACTTCATGTCCCGTTTGAGTTAGTAATCCAGCAGTCGTTAACCCACCGATGCCTGCCCCAATTACAGCAATTTTCATTTTGTTCACTACTTTCTTTGAAATAAAAATTTGATTATAAGCTTTATTTTAACATGAATCCTTACATATCTTTACCCCCAGTTCATATTGAACTAGGGGTAAACTTTATTTGTAATAGTCTTTATGGACTTTTGATTTTTTCAAATTATGGTCATCATAATAACCTTCCATAATTTTACCGATACTAGTTGCCCAATTCACATCTGTTGCATATAAGTGTTGTCCAGGATTATAAGGGTTCCATCTCATTTTATATAATGTGTCTTGCCCATTGTTAAGATAATCCTTTTTAATAAATTCAGCGCCTCCATTTATAGCTTTTTCTGGAGAAGTCCAACCTTTTTTACGCGCATAACTACTACCCGTTTCTACAGCATCTTGATCAAATGCCCCGATTCCATAAAAATTATAGAATGTTTTACCGTTGGACATTTTGACACCACTAGCCAATTCAGAATTACCATTGCCAGTTTCGATAAAAGCATGGCTCATCAAGTATATGACATTGACATCATATTTTTCTTGAGCATCTATAAAAGCTTTTTCTTTACCTTTTAATATGCCTTTATCTTTTAAAATTTCTTTAACTTGTTTTTCTGATACATCTACTTTTTTAGATATATCTATGAATTGAAAGTCTGTCTGACTTTTGTCGATATCCATAAATTTATCGATTTCTTTTTTATCAGCATACACAAATTTATTGTCCTTTTGTGTAACGGCTGGTGCATCACTTTGCGTTTGAATTTCAAGCGCTTCTTCATAAGTATGTGTTTGATGATTTTTAAAAAAAGGAGACTCAAAAATAAATAATAAAACAATAAATATAATAATAATTGTGAGCCCTAAAATTAAAGAAAACCTTTCTCTCAAAAAGTTAATAATATTCACACCTCTTCTATTTGTATAAGCATTGTTACTGTTTTAACTTATCTTATATTTTCTTAAATTTCAACGAAATGTTTTCAAAAAAAATAAGAGCGAGACAGAAATCTGTCTCACTCTTCTCTACTCATACCTTTTAAGAAGTTCAATAATAACGTTACACTTTGATTAATTTCTGGATCTTTAAGTGCACCTAATAAATCTGTTACAGAAGTCTTCTTATAAGGATTAGCCCTATTCGCTACTTTCATACCGTTATTAATTCTTCTCACGAAAGTCGATGTTTCTTCTATATCTAGCTCTCCTAATAGAAATAGAACTTGTCCCAGATTTCCTAAAATACCTTCATATTGTTCTTTATTCAGTTCATTGACGATATTTTTTGTAATGATTTTACGTTGCACAATGGCTGCATGAAAAGCATCCAGTGCTTCCGCTTCTTCCAGTGCATCGAGTATATCAATCCCTTTTTCAATGGCAATTTTTCGATCTGATAATCGTGATTTAATGTCATTCATATTTTCTTCAATTATATATTCTCTACTTTTATGAATTTTCTTAATCACTTTAACTCTTTCACCCATTATAAATCGCCACCTTTACTAGGGAATGTATAACTAGATTTCGCCCACTTATCTTGTACTCTCACACTAATCTGTGGCTGTCTATTACCAAAACGTGAATTATGTTTAGGTATAGGTGATTTGCCTTTTTTAGTGACAACTTCTAACTTCGCATAATTATCTTTATATGCTGGTGTATTTGTATCTTTATCAACATCACTATCTGTTACAAAGTTAGGTGCACCTTCATTCTGATCATTTAATGGAATATAAATATTATTACCTGCTACTCTGTCTGTTACTTGCACATTCACTTCTACTGTACCTACTTTAGAAGTTACTTTAACTCTCGCACCATTTTCGATACCGTGTTCTTCAGCAAGTTCTTTAGAAATTTCACAGAAGTTTCTAGGCAATTTATATTTTAAACCTGGTACTTGATAAGTCATATTACCTTCATGGAAATGTTCTAAGACACGTCCATTGTTAACGTGTAATGACATTTCTTTAGTCTTTTTAGATTCAACATTAAATGACAATGGATAAAGTCTAGCTTTGCCATCAGGGAAATTAAATCTTTCTGTATATAATAATGGTGTATCAGTGCCATCATCATTCATTGGCCATTGTAAACTATCAAATCCTTCTAAACGATCATACGTAATACCTTTGACTAAAGGCATGAGTGATTGTGCTTCATACCATATTTCACTAGGATGTTGATAATCCCAATCTGCGCCAAGTGACTGAGCAATTAATTGAATGATTTCCCAGTCTGGTTTAGAATCTCCAAGCGTGTCTAATGCTTTATTGATTCTTTGAACGCGTCTTTCAGTGTTTGTAAATGTACCATCTTTTTCTAATGAAGGAGATGCTGGTAAGACAACATCCGCAAATTCGGCTGTTTTTGATAAAAATAAATCTTGAACGACTAAGAAATCAATTTTCTCAAATGCTGATCTGACATAATTGATATTAGCGTCTACAACACCTGTATCTTCACCTTTAATATAAAGTGAGTGTAATGTACCTTCATGTATACTATCTATCATTTGATGGTTGTCCAACCCTCTTTCTGAATCGAGCGAAACTTGCCAAGCTTGTTCAAATTTATGTCTCACTTCATCATCAGAGACATCTTGATATCCTGGGAATGTGTTAGGCATACTGCCCATATCACTACATCCTTGAACATTGTTGTGACCTCTTAGTGGATAAGCACCTGTGCCAGGTCTCATATAATTCCCTGTCACTAATAATAAGTTAGAAATAGCTGTACTTGTATCACTACCGATACGATGTTGCGTTACACCCATTGCCCAACAGATGGATAGAGATTCAGTTTCTGCAACTTGTTTAGCAATATGTTTAAGTTCTGTTTGACTAATGCCCGTTAGACTTTCTGCATACTCTAACGTAAATGTATTAAGACTCTCATAATAACTATCAAAATCATTAACCCATTTATTGATAAAAGCTTCATCGTGCCAATTTTGGTCGATAATATATTTTGTTACAGCTGATAGCCAAACTAAATCTGTACCAGGATTTGGTTGATAAAATTTATCTGCACGTTCAGCCATCTCATGTTTTCTAATATCAAATACATATAATTTTTGTCCCAATAATTTATGTGCACGTTTAATTCTACTCGCAATAACTGGATGTGCTTCAGCTGTGTTTGTACCAATAGTAATGACCATTTTAGCTTTTTCTAAATCTTCAATTGAACCTGAATCGCCACCGTAACCTACTGTTCTAAACAATCCTTGAGTAGCTGGTGATTGACAATACCTTGAACAATTATCGACATTATGCGTCCCAATAACTTGTCTCGCTAATTTCTGCATTAAATAAGATTCTTCATTTGTACATTTAGAAGATGAAATAAACGCTAATGCATCTTTACCGTATTGATTTTTAATTTGAGAAAATCGGGTACTGATCACTCTTAAAGCTTCGTCCCATTCAACTTCTTGGAAATAGCCTTCTTTTCTAACTAAAGGTTTCGTTAATCTATCTTCAGAATTCACATAGTCCCATGCAAATTTCCCTTTAACACACGTAGAAATATGATTTGCTGGAGAATCTTCATGTGGTAACACTCTTAATATTTCTCTATCTTTTGTCCAAACATCAAATGAGCAACCTACACCACAGTAAGTACATACTGTTTTCGTCTTTTTAATGACATCTTCTCGCATCGCCGCTTCTGAATCAGAAATCGCAAACAGTGGTCCATATCCAGTTTCAGCTTTTTTAGTGAGTTCAATCATCGAACGTAATAAGCCAGGTTCTTGATCAGTCATATAGCCTGCATTACCTAGCATGTTATTTTCCATCAAAGCATTACAAGGACATACTGTTACACATTGTCCACAGTTCACACAACTTGATTCATCAATCGCACGATCATTGTCCCAAATAACTCTAGGTTGTTTTCTTTCCCAATCAATTGTCAATGTTTCGTTCACTTGTACATCTTGGCATACTTCTACACATCTACCGCATAGAATACATTGATCTGGATCATATCTATAAAATGCCCCAAAATCTTTTTCATAACCTTTAGATTGAAATGGATTAGATTGATGTTCTAAACCAAATTCACCCATTGTATTATGAATTTCGCAATTGCCATTATTATAATCACAAACTGTACAATATAATTCATGGTGTTCAAGCACTCTGTCCAATGCTTGTTTCTGAGCTGATTTCACGGATTCAAGTTGTGTATTTACAACCATGCCATTCTCAATCATCGTACTACATGCACGTTGAAGTTGCCCATTAACTTCGACGACACATGAGTCACACGTTTCAATTGGTCCTAAAGATTCGTTGTAGCATATAGACGGAACAAAAGATAACTTTTCAGCTTTAATAAAATCCAATAGCCTCATGCCCTCTTCTACAAGAAAATCTTTACCATCAATTGTTATAACCTGATGTTCTTGCATATTGATTACCCCCTCTATGAAATTATGCCCAAAAAAGCCAAACAAATTCATTATTAAATGAAACGGCTTACTTTTGATTATAATTTTGTAATTTTACAATTGCAAATAATTGTTATACTTACTATATTGATAAATTTTCAGAAATTTCAAAAATATTATTGATACACTGTTAAATATTTGCTAATCTATGAATATTCTTAGTTTGAAAGAAGGTTTTACAATGGTTACATTTATTTCTAGTATTATTATTTTAATTTTGGGGTATATCTTTTACGGTAAATATGTTGAACGCGTATTCGAGATACATCCGGATAAACAAACACCTGCGTATAGTAAACAAGATAATATGGATTTTGTACCTATGCCTGCTTGGAAAGGATGGATGATTCAGCTGCTCAACATAGCTGGATTGGGGCCGATTTTTGGTGCAGTAGCTGGTGCTTTATATGGACCAGTAGCATTTATCTGGATTGTAGTAGGTTGTATCGTCGCTGGCGGTGTACATGACTATTTCTCAGGCATGTTAAGTTTGAGACATGGCGGTGCACAGTTCCCTATGCTTGTACAACATTATTTAGGTAAGGTTATTAGAGTGTTTACAGATGTAGTTTCTGTCGTCTTGATGGTACTTGTTGCAGCTGCATTTGTTGCTGGGCCAGCTCAATTATTATCAAGCAAGACACCTATATCGTTCTTCGTAGCATTAGTTATCATTTTTACATACTTTATACTAGCAGCTATACTTCCTATCAATAAAATTATTGGACGTATTTATCCAATATTCGGTGTTATCTTAATCGTTATGGCAGTTAGTGTAGCCGTTGCTTTAATATTCAGTGGTAAGCATATTCCTGAAATTACAATTCATAATATGCATCCTAAAGAACTACCTGTTTGGCCATTACTTATGGTGACAATATCTTGTGGTGCCATTTCAGGTTTCCATTGTACGCAAAGTCCAATCATTTCAAGAACAGTTAAAAATGAATCAGAAGGTAGAAAAGTCTTTTATGGCGCAATGATTTCAGAAGGTATTATTGCATTAATTTGGGCAGCAGCTGGTATGACATTCTTCGGTGGTACTGAAGGATTAGCAGCAAAATTACAATCAATCGGTCCAGCTGGTGTCGTTGACCAAATCTCAATGGAACTATTAGGACCATTCGGTAGTATCCTTGCACTACTTGGTGTTATCATCCTACCTATTACAACAGGTGATACTGCACTTAGAAGTTCAAGAATGATTATAGAAGATTTCATGAGAGATAAAGTAAAAATTAAGCCAAAAGTATTAATGATCGCAGCAAGCTTTGCGGTAGGGTTACCAGCTTTCTTACTATCAACAATTGATTATTCATTCTTATGGAGATATGTTGGATTCTCAAATCAAATCGTCGCAACCGTTATGTTGTGGGTAAGTGTAAGTTACTTATTAAGATATGGCAAAAAACATCTAGTAGCCGGAATACCAGCATTATTCATGACTGCTGCAATTAGTGTATATGTATTATATGCACCCGAAGGATTATCATTACCATATCAAACATCTGTAATCGGCGGTTCAATCGTATTTCTAATTGTCGCTTCATTATATGTACGTGCAATTATTAAACATGCAGACCCAAGCAGAATCCCAACACCTACAAGAGATTTATATATATCATAATAATGGAGACTTCCGATAATACGTCGGAAGTCTTTTTTTGAGTATGTTGGTGTGATGATAGCGAGGTTCTTAGTTACAATTCTGTAGAATTTTGTAATTATAGACGTCTGTAGTTACAATTCCGACGACTTTTGTTACTATGGACACCCTTATTTACAATTCCGTCGACTTTTGTAATTAACAGACCCACTACATTCATGTCACACTTGGAATTCCCAAAACTTCTAAACCTTCTATTATTGTTAAAGATTACAAATAATCATATATTTTTTATTCTCACAATCTATCTATAATATCCAAACAGTTGTACTATTGTATTACATCATATTTTAAAAAGGAGAGATTATTCATGTCTATAGACATAAAATCATTAGAAGATAAGTATACTATTATTTCTAATATTAAAAATGGAGAAGAAGTTTTTTGGAAAAATCCTGACTATTTAACGACTACTGATTTACCATTTTCGATGGATGATGTATTAGATGCTGAACAACGATTAGCTCGTTTTGCACCGTATATTGAAGAAGTCTTTCCTGAAACGAAACAAAACAATGGAAAAATTGAATCTCAAATTTTTTCATTAGATCATTTTAAAAATGCACGATTCAGTCATTTAAAGGGACGTTTATTACTTAAAGGTGACCATGCTTTACCTATTTCTGGTTCTATTAAAGCTCGTGGTGGCATTTATGAAGTGCTAAAGTTTGCTGAAGAAACAGCTATGAAAGAAACTGATTTTACGATTAATAGTGATTACCGCCTTCTTGCTACTGAACAATATCAATCTATTTTCTCTAAATATAGAATTGCTGTTGGTTCTACTGGTAATTTAGGATTAAGCATCGGTATTATGAGTGCCAAATTAGGTTTCAAAGTAACGGTTCATATGTCTCAAGATGCTAAGACATGGAAAAAGGACCTTCTCCGTTCTAAAGGAGTCGAAGTCGTAGAACATGTACAAGATTACGGTTATGCTGTAAAAGAAGGTCGTAAAGCTGCAGCAGATGATCCTTATTGTCACTTTGTTGATGATGAAGCATCTAAAGATTTATTTTTAGGATATGCAGTTAGCGCACTAAGACTTAAGCATCAATTGAAAGATTTAAATATTCATGTAGATAAAGCGCATCCGTTATACGTCTATTTACCATGTGGCGTTGGCGGTGGTCCTGGTGGTGTCGCATTTGGATTAAAACTCATTTATGGCGATCATGTACATCCTATCTTTATCGAACCTACTGAAGCACCTTGTATGACTTTAGGCATGATTTCACAGCTACATGATCAAATTTCCGTTCAAGATATAGGTTTATCCGGGAAAACAATTGCAGATGGTTTAGCAGTTAGTCGTCCATCGAAATTAGTCGGCAACATTATGACTTCATTATTATTTGGTTCATGTACAGTAAATGACCATCAACTTTATCTTTATTTAAAAACATTAAAAGATCATGAGAATATCTTTATAGAACCTTCTGCTACTTCAGGTTTCCAAGGTTTAAAATATATTCATGATTTAAATTATGATTCCGAAAATGCCACGCACCTCGTTTGGTCAACAGGCGGTAACATGGTGCCAGAAAATGAACAAAAGATTTATTATCAAGAAGCTGTAGATATAGAAAAAAGGGGTTATGAAGATTGATTTTATTAATTATTCTAGGCATTTTAGCAGGGTTATGTGTACCATTACAAACATCTATTAACACGAAACTTGGTAGTTACACGAAATCACCTATACTTGCATCATTTTATTCATTCTTAATCGGAACGATCGTGTTAATCATTGTGAATACCATTATGAACCCACAAAAATTAACACCTTCATTTATAATGAATCAAGACTTTTCATACGTTTGGTTTACAGGTGGTCTATTAGGCGTCGTCTTTTTAACAGGTAATTTATTATTACTTCCAAGAATTGGCGCAGCATTAACAGTCGTGATGACAGTTTCCGGTCAAATTATAATGGGACTGATCATCGACCAATTCGGATTATTTGATGCTGACATTCATACAATCAATATCGGCAGAATTTCTGGCGTAATTCTGATGTTACTGGGTATATTATTAATGAATTATAAAAAGAAATCATCACGTGTTATTACAACGCAATCTAATTATACTAATTATTGGATGATTCTCGGTATTATGACGGGTTGTCTTCCCCCTATTCAAACAGCTATTAATAGTGCACTTAGATATGAAGTAGATTCATTTTATTTTTCAGCACTTATATCATTCGCAGTTGGGACAATCGCTTTATTCATTCTTTCACTTATTCTTGTTCGTAGAATTCGTTTTAGCTTCCATCAACCTGAACAAGGTACGATTAAACCGATCTACTTTATTGGTGGTGCATTAGGTGTTGTATTTGTTACGACGAACATATTACTTATGCCTGAACTCGGTGCAGCACTTACATTAATGGTCGTTATATTTGGACAAATGTTAATGGGACTTTTAATTGATCACTTCGGTTTATTTAATACACCAAAATTTAAAATTACAACGAGACGATTAATTGGTGCGATATTAGTCTTTGTCGGCATTGTCATTCTTAAATTATTCTAATTTAATACTAAGGAGGTCGTTGTGATGGATCTTTCTCTTAAATCAGGCGATGGTATGTTGAACATTAGAGTTGGCGCAATCATCAAAGATAAGCATGGTTATTGTTTTCACTATGATAAAAAACACGATTTTTATGCATTAATTGGTGGCAGAGTTAAATATTTCGAAAGCTCAGACTCAGCTATTAAACGTGAAATCAAAGAAGAACTCAATATTGAATGTGATGATATTTACTTTTTAACAACAGTTCAAAATTTCTTTGAATATGAAAGTACGTCTTATCACGAAATATTATTTATTTACCATGCTACAATTAATGAATCTATAGAAGACTTGACCATTCCCTTCGATCAAAAAGTTAAATATGTATCATTAAGAGTCTCAGAAATTCCTGAAATTAAACTGCTACCTCAAAAAGCAAAAGAAATCATATTGAAAAAAGTAGATGTCGAGCCACTATTTATTGACAGAGATTTACCTAAATAATATTTATTTCTATTAAGAACGCGAAAAAACGCGTTCTTTTTTTATTATTTATAGTTCTTATAATCAATTAATCTGTCCAATTCTCATTTTAAATAAAATATATTCTATTAACAATTTGTGTACAAACCGTAAAATTTAGTCAAAAAGCCCTATATAATGTTTAGTTTTTACACTTTTAGGTTATTATATCTAAATATATAACAAAGTAGCACCGTAATTCTTTCTGTATTATTTATTCTTTTACTTGTCACTTTGCTTACTTTAAATTATAATTAATATGAAATTAGAATTATTATAATTAAGAATTCTTGAGGAGGATTATGATATGAGTAATAAATCAAAACTTACAGGACTTTTTGGTGCGCCAGTATCAGATCGTGAAAATTCATTAACTGCTGGTAAACGCGGACCACTTGCTATGCAAGATATTTATTTCTTAGAACAAATGGCACATTTCGACAGAGAAGTGATTCCAGAGCGTCGTATGCATGCTAAAGGTTCTGGTGCGTTCGGTACTTTTACTGTTACACATGATATAACACAATATACAAATGCTAAAATATTCTCTGAAATTGGTAAACAAACTGAAATGTTTGCACGTTTCTCTACAGTTGCTGGTGAACGTGGTGCTGCAGATGCTGAACGTGACATCCGTGGTTTCGCACTTAAATTCTATACTGAAGAAGGTAACTGGGACTTAGTTGGTAACAACACACCTGTATTCTTCTTCCGTGATCCTAAATTATTTGCAAGTTTAAACCATGTTGTTAAACGTGACCCTAAAACAAACATGCATAACCCACAATCAAACTGGGACTTCTGGACATTATTACCTGAAGCTTTACACCAAGTTACAATTTTAATGACAGACAGAGGTATTCCAAAAGGATTCCGTAACATGCACGGTTTCGGTTCACACACTTACTCAATGTACAACGATGCAGGTGAACGTGTATGGGTTAAATTCCACTTCAGAACACAACAAGGTATTGAAAATTACACAGCAGAAGAAGCTGAACAAGTAATTGCTAAAGACCGCGAATCAAGTCAAAGAGACTTATTCAACGCGATTGAAGAAGGCAATTTCCCTAAATGGAAAATGTACATTCAAGTTATGACTGAAGAACAAGCTAGAAATCATAAAGATAACCCATTCGACTTAACTAAAGTTTGGTTCAAAGACGAATACCCATTAATTCCAGTTGGTGAATTCGAATTAAACCGTAACCCAGAGAACTATTTCCAAGATGTTGAACAAGCTGCATTTGCACCAACAAACATCATCCCTGGTATAGACTTCTCTCCAGATAAAATGTTACAAGGTCGTTTATTCTCATACGGAGATGCACAACGTTACCGCTTAGGTGTTAACCACTGGCAAATCCCAGTAAACTCACCAAAAGCTGCAACAAATGTTTGCCCATTCTCAAGAGATGGACAAATGAGAGTAGATGGTAACCAAGGTGGCGGCATTAACTACTATCCAAATAGTTATGAAGCACATCAATCACAACCAGAATACAAAAAACCAGGTTTAGAACTTGAAGGTGAATTATACGAACACGACTTCCGTGAAGATGACGATAATTACTATGAACAACCAGGTAAATTATTCCGTCTACAATCACCAGAGCAACAACAACGTATTTTCCAAAATACAGCTAACGAAATGCAAGGCACTACTGACGAAGTAAAACACCGTCACATCCGTAACTGTTATAAAGCAGATCCAGACTACGGTAAAGGTGTAGCAGACGCATTAGGCATTGATATCAACTCAGTTGATTTAGAAGGATAATATATAAATAGCGTATAGGACAATGACTGTCCTATACGCTATTTTTTTATATAGTGTCTGAGACATCTCAGTGTCTCAGACTACATTATTATAAAGTTTTGTAATTGAGTATCGCTTACTACCATTATTCTGAATTGTGGTAATTAGAACGCGCTAACTTCCATTATTATGAATTCTGGTAATTAGAATGCTGTAACTTCCATTATTTCGAATTGTGGTAATTAGAATACGCTAACTTCCATTTTTCTGAATTCTGGTAATTAGAATACGCTAACTTCCATTTTTCTGAATTCTGGTAATTAGAATACGCTAACTTCCATTTTTCTGAATTGTGGTAATTAGAATGCGCTAACTTCCATTATTTTGAATTGTGGTAATTAGAGGGTACTCAGTAAGGGACATTTCTCAGAATTCTGTCCTTAACAGCACCTCTTACGGACATTTCTCGGAATTCTGTCCCTAACGACGCCTCTTACGGACATTTCTCGGAATTCTGTCCTTAACAGTACCTCTTACGGACATTTCTCAGAATTATGTCTCTAACAAATCTTCCATTTATTATAATTGACTTACTTTTTTAGCTTTAATCATGTGTAAGAAATAGAATGCGACTAATCCTAATAAGGCTACGATAGACATTGCTAGATATAATCCTGAATATCCGATTGAATGTGTGAAGTTACCTAATACATATGGTCCGAATCCTAATCCGAAGTCTAAGCCGATGAAATATGTTGATGTTGCTAATCCCATCGCTTCTACTGGTGATACTTTAACGACTAATGCTTGGAATATAGATTGTAAGTTACCAAATCCTAATCCTATAAATGCACCTGCGATTAATAAGACCGCACCATTGCTTGCAATACTAATTAGGAATAAACCAAGAATTAAACATATAAATGCTGGTATTGTAACGATATTCTCACCGCGTTGGTCCATAATTCTTCCTGTAAATGGTCTTGTAATTAAGACTGCTACTGCATATACAACAAAGAAGAAACTTGCTGCATCTACTAAATGATTTTCTTGTGCGAAGAATTGAATAAATGACAATACTGATGAGTATGCAATACTAACAATCACAACTACGATTGCAATTGGTAAGGCATGTACTGAGAAGAAATCAGTAAGTTTAAATCCTTTTTTCTCTTCTGTTTTAACACTCGCCATAACAGGTGTTTCAACTTTCATGAATAGTGACATAACAAATGCTACAACAATAAGTATCGTACAAATTGTAAATAGTCCAGACATTGGAATGTGTTGATATAGTAATAAGCCTATAAATGGTCCGATTGCTGTACCGAGTACCATACTTAAACTATACATACTGATACCTTCACTACGACGTTGTGCTGGTGTGATAAATGCTGCAATTGTTCCTGTAGCTGTACTTGCTACCCCACTTGCAATACCATTTAGAATACGTACGATTAATAACAATACGAATGATGATGCAGTCACAAGATATAAACCGTTTGTGATAACTAGTAGAATACCACCGATGACTAACACTTTCTTACTACCTACTATATTGATATATTTACCTGTTAAAAATCTACCTACTAATGATCCAACTATGAATAAACCTGATGCTAGACCAGCCATACTGTCTGAAACACCGAACGTTTCTTTACTATAACCACCTACTGTTACTAATAGTAAGTACATTGATAAAAATATAAAAAAGCTAATAACAAAATTAAATATAAAATCTTTTGTCCAAATCGGTTTCTTAATTTGGTCGTCCATTACTCTGTTTCCTCCTCTATTAAATAACTTCTCAAATTCTCTAAAATCTCTTGTGCCTTATTAAGTTCTACTTCATCGACACCAACTGCTTGCAGACATTTTTCTTGAAATACACCAATTCTATGATGAATTTCATCGAATTGATTTTGACCTTGCTCAGTTAATGTAAGGAATTTTTCTCTTTTATCTTCTTTACTATTAACTGCTTGAATCAATTCCCGTTCGATTAATTTTTTTATAATTTTACGAGCTGTAGGTTTCTCAATAAAAGAACGCTTAGAAACTTGAACAAGTGTGGTTGGTTGATTATATGCGATATCATGTAACACTTTGTACTGCGCAGCATATAAATCAAAAGGTGCCAATATTTCATTAATATGATGAATATATGGTCGATACAAATTTGTATAGGAATATAAAAAGTTCTTCATTGTTTTCACCTTTTCTCATAAAAATATAGTTAGCTTTGCTAACTAATACTCAATCATTCTACGCCCATTGTCATGTTATGTCAACACCCATTTACGCTTCTAACAACAATTTTTCAAAAATTTCTATTATAATAAAATTAAACAAATATAAGGAGGAACATGATATGTTAAATGATTTCTATGAAAGATTATCTAAGAAAGAAAACAAAATGATTGAAATCAGAAGATACTTACATGAGCATCCTGAGTTATCTTTTGAAGAAAAAGAGACAGCCCAGTATATTGCTGACTTTTATAAAGATAAGGATGTCACATTACAAACGCATATCGGAGGAGAAGGCATTTACGGTATTAAAGTAACCATTGATTCTGGTAAACCAGGTAAGACGTTAGCGTTACGCGCTGATTTCGATGCTTTACCAATAAAAGAAGATACTGGCCTACCTTTCAGTTCTAAAAATGAAGGTGTCATGCATGCTTGTGGTCATGACGCGCATACTGCATATATGATGGTGCTTGCTGAAACTTTAATTGAAGTGAAAGATCAACTTAAAGGTAAAATTGTCATCATTCACCAACCTGCAGAAGAAAAGCCACCTGGTGGTTCACAATACTTAATTAAAGATGGCATTCTTGATGGCGTTGATAATGTTATCGGCGTCCATGTTATGAGTGCACTTGAAAGTGATCACGTTTATTATAGAGAAGGCAATGTTCAATCAGGTCGAAATATCTTTAAATTAAAAATAACAGGACGTGGTGGTCATGGTTCTTCACCACATTTAGCAAATGACCCAATTGTTGCAGCAAGTAGCTTTGTTATGTCAGTACAAACAATTGTTTCAAGAAGATTGAATCCATTTGATATGGGCGTTATTTCTATCGGTTCATTTGATGGTAAAGGACAGTTTAATATCATTAAAAATGAAGTCACACTTGAAGGTGACGTTAGAGGTATGAATGAAGAAACTCTACAACTGATTGAATCAGAAGTTAAACGACTTTCTAAAGGTTTAGAATCTATGTATGGTGTTCAATGTGAACTTGAATATACGAGAGATTATCCGGTTCTATATAATGATCCTGAATTAACGAAACAAGTTGCGAAAGCAATTGAAGCGGCTAACATTCCTGAAGTTAAAAGTGTTGAACGTTGCGAACCACAACCACCATCAGAAGATTTCGCTTACTATGCAAAAGAATTACCATGTACATTCTTCTATGTAGGCGCAAGTCCTAAAGATAAAGAAACATTCCCTCATCATCATCCTAAATTTGATATTGATGAAGGTTCTCTACTTATTGCAGCTAAATCAGTCGCTGCTGTTACGTTCGATTATTTAGGTGTTCAATAATCCAATTACTTAACAGATGTTAAGTATTATCACACCAAGTGTAAATTTACCTGACTCATATTTCTTTTTTCTTATTTTATATTTTATACTTTTAAAAAAATAAGGAGTTGAGGGAAGATGAGTCAGACAGATACACTTTTATTATTCGGTTGTACGTTGTTAGTTTGGTTAATGACACCTGGATTAGCATTATTTTACGGAGGATTAGTTCAATCTAAAAATGTTTTAAATACTTCGATGCACAGTATTTCAGCAATTGTTGTAGTAACATTCACATGGGTATTAATAGGATTTTCTATTAGTTTTGGCGGTAACAATTTATGGATAGGTGATTTCTCACACGCATTATTAAACGGTGTTGGATTCACACCTAATGGTAATTTTAGTGAAACCATTCCATTCGCATTATTTATGCTTTTCCAATTAACATTTTGTACCATTGCCGTTTCAATTCTTACTGGTTCAGTAGCTGAAAGAATGAAATTCGGACCATTTTTAATCTTTATGAGTTTATGGGTCATTCTAGTTTATAGCCCAGTAGCACACTGGGTATGGGGTGGCGGCTGGATTCACAAACTTGGTGCAATTGATTTTGCTGGTGGTACAGTAGTCCATATTTCATCTGGTGTTTCTGGACTCGTACTTGCCCTACTACTCGGTTCTAGAAAACCTAGCAATAAAAAACCACCACATAATTTAGTCATTACTTTAATCGGTGGTATTCTCGTATGGTTCGGTTGGTTTGGCTTTAATACAGGATCAGCACTCACTTTCGATTCAGTTGCGATGCTCGCATTTGTTAATACAATACTAGCATCATGTGCAGGTATTGCCGGTTGGTCTATCTTTGAATATATTCAAAAGAAAAAAGTTACGTTAATCGGAACATTATCAGGAATGTTAGCAGGACTTGTAACGATTACACCTGCAGCAGGTTTTGTCGGTTACGGAAGTGCAATGATTCTAGGAATATTAGGTGGATTCGTTTGTTACTATGTTATCACGCACCTTAAAGTCTTACTTAACTATGACGATGCATTAGATGCATTTGGTTTACATGGATTTGGAGGCGTCGTTGGTGCAATAGGAACAGGTCTTTTCCAAAATTCTAGCGTCAACTCAACAATAGCAGACGGTGTATTCTTTGGTGGTGGCATTATGCCAGTAGTCGTACAAATCGTTGCCGTCGTCGTAACAATCGCATTTAGTGGCATCATGACATACATCATCGCTAAAATCATCAGTATCTTTACAACATTAAGAACAGACGAAAAAGCAGAACTAGAAGGCTTAGATGCCGTATTCCATGGCGAAACCGCATATGGATACGAACTCAAACAAGAAAAAGCATAAAAATATATAGCACAAAAAAACAAGCATATCACTTAACTGAACCATTCAGTCATAACGTGATATGCTTGTTTTTGTTTATAATATTTATATCATCTCCAACCACATTATTTAAAATAATCACCATACATCCAATTAAATACCCATTGTAAATTAACCTTTGGCTTAGGTTGAACATTTATTACAGGTTGAACAATTGAACGTATTTGTTTTTTTACTTCAATTTCATTAATATTTGAAACAGGCTTTTCTAGTCCTCTTTTTTCAATAAATGAAATTAATTTATATTTATCATTAAATAAATATATATCATAATTTTCTATATATTCAATTTCATTTTTGGAATCTCCCATAATTACAGAACGATGATGATCAGGATTTTTTGTATCTTCACTATTAATTCCATCTACTGAATATTTTAAACAATTACCGATTCCATATATACACGTCGGAGAATAAGTTACACCCTCTATCTTTGGTGTTTCTGCTCTAGCTATATTTTTGATTAACATTTCAACTTCTGGGTCTCTTCCTTTGTCATGAGGTATATGTTTAGCATAATAAACGGAATACTTTGAGAAGTTTAAATATAGATATAATGAGAGTATTAATACAACTAACGTCAACCTAAACAAGTTTAGATAAAACGCAAATAATATCCAGACTTTATAATTTTTTATGCTATTCCACATGACTTACTCACCTTCTAAATAATCTTTTTAACTTTCTAAATCCTTTTCTTATAAATTTTTTACTTTTACTGATGCTATTTGATATTTTTCTTGAATACCTTCTAGTTCTGTTCGCTATAGTTTTCACTGGTCTATAAATTCTTTTAAAGACAGATTTCCTAACAGGCATATAAATTCTTTTAGAGATAAATTTCCTAGCAGGCATATAAATTCTTTTAGAAACAAATTTCCTAGCAGGCATATAAATTCTTTTAGAAACAAATTTCCTAGCAGGAATATAAATTCTTTTATTAAAGGCTCTTCGAATAGATTTCATTTTACGAGCAACATATTTAATAGTGCGGCTATTATTAATTTTTCTCTTAATAATTCTTTTTATAGGCGAAATTATTCGTTTAGATAGCTTCATAACATTTTGCTTTATTTTTCTTCTAATTGAAACTAAATTTCTTTTTATAGGTTTAACAATCTTTTTTACAATATACTTTTTAACATTACTTTTAACCTTCTTTAATTTCCTAGTCACTTTATTTTCAATGATTTTTTTGACTATTTTTATATTTTTTTTGGTTCTTTCAATAATATTTTTTCCTTTTTCCACAAAAAATTTAGGTGTAAATTTTATAAATTCATATATATATTTTCTACCTAATATAAGCCCACCTAAAGTAGCAATAGATGCAACAAATAAATAACCCGATTTATTATTCACATCTTTCTTAACTATAATTGGTAAAACCTCACTCTTGAACTTTTTTCTTTCAACATCTAAATTTTCTGTACTGTAATATTTAATAATTCTCTCATTTAAGGGTAAGTCTTTAAATTTTGGATGATAGTACATAATCATTGCATCAATATCAGAATTCCCATCTTTTTTATTAATATTGGTTAATAAGTCACCAGTGAGCGCATTTAATTGGAAAAATTTATCTTCCGATGATATGCCATCATATTTTTCAAGTGGTAAACTAGCTATTTTCTTTATAAGTTCTTTATACCACACGCTTTTTTCTACACTTCCCAAAGTAGCACCCATATGAGGAAAATCTATATCATAGTTCTTCGACACATGTATGTGATGAAGAAGATTATCACTTTTAATTACTTTATTTTTTCCTTCTATAAATTCTATCTCAAAATTTGCTTTAGGATATTTCACTTTACTTTTATCTATTTTCCATAAATCATTAACTGAAATTTGCAAAATATTATTTTTATAGTTATGATAGGCTAATCCATTGGCTATATAATGGTTTATTTCATTAAAATTACCTTTATACTTTTTATTCGCCTCTGCTGCTAGTGCATTTAAGAACCTTATGAATTCAATTTGTTCTTGGCCTTTAAGGCCAGTATTAATTGCAAACCAATCTTTTTTGTTTTTCTTTTTATATTTGTGTAAATCAATATGTGACCCTGACTTATTCTGTTGTCTTTCTTTATTTATTTTTTTAGAGTGTGTTATATAGTTTTTTTGTTCAGAAAATTTTGTAAAACTGTTTATTCTTTTTAATGAATTATTTTTATTATGATAGTTTTGATATGCCTTAGGTATTTTTAGTTTTTGCGGCGATTTAATGTATGAAATGTAACGAGGTCTATATATATCTTTCGTAGATTTATTTGGTTTCTTACTTATAGTATTCTTGCTTTTTAAATTTTTAGTTTTCGCATTTGCTGTAGGTTTGTTTTTTGATTTTGTAGGTATGTTTTTTATAGGCAATGCTTTAGTATTCTTTGTTTTTTTATTCTTTTCTCTATTTTGATTAGTTTTATTTAATTTGTTTGAAGGTTTAGTATGCTTCTTAATATTTTTCTCTTTTACATAAATAAAATTATAAGTACTACCCTTATTGATAATTGTCTTAAATATTTTAGGTTTAATATATCCTTTTATATTTGGAGGATTAAATTTAATTTCAGCTCCTTTATCATAAGTATATTTTAAAGAAGCTCTAATCTTATTACCGTTTTCATCATAAAAATTATAAATAATTTGGGGTTTTAATTGATAAAACAGGTTAATAACTTGATCATTTTTATTTTGATTATCAATTTTATAATATAACTTCGTATATTTATCTATTTTCGGCACTGGTATCTTATAATTTTTGTTATTATAACCTGTATATGTTTTTGATGATAAAATTTTTTCTCCTTTTATATTTAAATAATTAACTCTGTATTTTTGTTTAATTTTTGTATTCATTTTTACCTGTAAACTGCTACCAAAAATATCATATCTAACAGCAATTGCATAGTTATAGGAATCATTTCTCCGCATAGGCGCAGGTGAATAAAATGTATAATCAAAGTTAGATAAAAACCCTACTCCCAAATAACCACCTTTAGGTAAATCAATAGATCCATTCAACCCTTCAACACCTGGAGTTGCATCGTAAATTATATTATTAGAAACCTTGAGATTTGAATCTTCGGGAATTACTTCCCCAAGATTAGATAAATTACTTTCAACTCCCTGAGCAGCATCAATATCAGTTGATATAAAATTTACAAGAACAGGATTTTCCTCATAAGTACCATGTTTCACTATTTGATAAAATAAACTTAGATTATTTGCTTCATTATATAATGTTACTATTGAGTTCCCATTTGTATTAGGAATAAACTGTTCACCTGTAAATGCTAAACCTTTTACTCTATTATCATTATTATATCCAGAGTTTTTCTTCCAATCTTCCTTATCAGAATTCTTTACAGTCCAAAGTAAATCTAAGTTAATACCTGATTTTGTTGTTCCAACAAAATTAATTCTCCCTTTATCCCCATTATTCAAGCTATAAGCTTTAACTGGAACATTAGGAGTATTTTGACCACCAAATGTATCACTATGATTAATAATACCTTTCTCTTTACCAGTTATAATATCTACATATGTTTTATCTGACCAATGTAATCCTTCTTTTGTTAACAAATTATCATCTGTTAAATTCTCACCAGTTATATTTAATTTAATATTATCGAAATATGAAATTCCAGATTTATTTTTGTCTCCCTTTCCTTCAATTTCAACATCTACAATTCTTGGATTTTTAGTGTATGTAGGATTATTATTTTCCGCTGAAGCTATGACTGATTTATCATCATTTGATTCTATATTTTTTACTGTAATAGTATCTACTTTTTCATTAATTTCTATTGGTTGACCTTTACTATTACTAAGAACTGTTGAATCCTCAGAATTATTAATAACTTCGGTTGCGAATGTAATCGATTGGTTAAGTATAAACATAGTAACAATAAATAATAATATACTAATTAATTTCCATGTCTTCATTACACTATTCCTTTATTCAATTTTTCTTATAATAATCATCTGTTTTTCTACTATTTTCAATAATACTAATAACTTAAATTTTCTCCTACATTTAATTTCCTCCTTGTCTATTTTTGAATTAAGCTTATTTATATATCGATATTATATTATATAATCCATCTTCTATTTTCAAGCAAATATATAAAAACCCTATCCATCACGTTGATGGATAGGGTTTAATGGCTATTACTCCGCTTCTTTCTTCTTACGTGGATAGCTTATTATAATAGACACGATACCGCATATGCCTAATAAATATGGATAAAATGAATAAGGTAATAGTGATACTGTTGATATTCCTGCGACGCTTGTTGCTGCTAATACTTGTGCGCCATATGGAATAATTCCTTGTACTGTACTTGCAAATATATCTAATATACTTGCTGATTTTCTGCGATCAATTTGATAATCATCTGCTATTTCTTTTGCGAGTGGTCCTGCTGTAATGATTGAAATTGTGTTGTTAGCTGTTGCTAAATTTGTCACGCTTACTAAACTGGCAATTCCAAATTCTGCACCTCGTTTAGATTTCAAGCGTTTCGTTACGGTATTGAGCAACCATTTGATTCCGCCATGGTATTCTATGAGACCAATCATACCACCGATTAATAATGCGATCATAGAAATATCTTGCATGCCGATAAGTCCATCTGAGATTGCTTTTAAATTTTCTGCTAGTGTAAATGAACCGTCTAACAATCCTATTAAGCTTGCTACGATGACACCAAACACTAATACCATCAATACGTTCATTCCACATAATGCACTAATTAATACAAATAAGTATGGAATGACTTTAATGATACTATAGCCACCTTGGCTAGCATCTGTCATACCTGCATCTTTTGTAACAAACCATAGAATAAGCACTGTTAAGATAGCACCTGGTAATACAATTAAGAAATTCATCTTAAATTTATCGCTCATTTTCGTTTGTTGTGTTCTAACTGCTGCGATGGTTGTATCTGAAATCATTGATAAATTATCACCGAACATTGCACCACCTACGACAGTTGCTGTTGTTAAAGCAAGTGAGATATCTGTTGCTTCTGAGATACCTACGCCTACTGGTGCTAATGCTGCTACTGTTCCCATTGATGTACCCATCGCTACTGAAATAAATGCACCAACAATGAATAAACCTGCTAATAAAAACTGTCCGGGAATTAAAGATAATCCTAAATTAACAGTTGAACTTACAGCCCCCATACTTTTAGCTGTTTGACTAAATGCACCTGCCATTAAAAAGACAAATACCATTAATAAAATGTTAGGATGAGCTGCACCTTTTGTAAATATATCTAATTTTTTAGCTAAAGGCGTCTTTGGATACATGGCACATGCAAAGACTGCTGCAATCAGAATCGCTACATTTAAAGGTAAGTAATTAAAATCTTTCATGATTAATCCAGTACCTATAAACAGCGTTACAAATACGATTAACGGTAATAAAGCTATAAATGATCCTTTATGATTAATTTGATTCATTATTTTCTCCTCTTATATATCTTGAATACTTTAAAAGGGTACAGTACATATTGTTTCTCGTCAAATATTAATTTTTAATTTTACCATTTGATGATTAAATCATCAAAATCAGGTAATATAACTATCATAAGATTAAAGCAAATGTTAAGGGGTTCAATTATGATTATTAGTAATACAATTAATGATTTTTTTAATAACTTTCATTTAAATGAACAGTCGAGGCTTTCATATTTTACAAAGTATCATACAGAGTTTCAGCATGCAGGTTATGATGAACATGTACTATGTCAAAATATCCATCCAACGCTTCTAAAATTAGAACAAGACCTTCCCTTAATTTTAAAAATAAATACAACATTGGTTCATATTATCTTTGAAGTAAGGCTGAAATTTCTAAAGCAATATCAAACATATTTAAAGCCAGATATTTATTTTCTTGTTGGGACATATAAAGAAGATGCTTCAATTCAATTAGAAGATAACGCACATTTATATTTATTTATAGAATCTCTATGTCATAAATATGATTTATTATACGATGTGATAGCGTATTATTTTGCGAAGTTATACATATATGAAATCATTAAAGAATACTACCCTGAAATGGTTACGACGACTATTTTGAACAATAAACATGTCATATTAGAAGAAGCGATTGTCCTACATATATTAAAGACGCTCAATTATACATATCCTTATAAAGAAAGACATGACTTTAAAGACATTCAACAATCAGCTTCTAAACTTGAATCTGAATTAACGACAGAGACCATACTTCAAGTCATTCAAAAATAAAAAATACTTTCATATCCCATTCGTTTAAAAGAATTGGTTATGAAAGTATTTTTGTTTATAAAGTTTTCATTAAATCTCTAATTAATATTGTGATGTTATGTTTTTTAGATTGTTCACTTAAGAAAAGTGCAATATCTAATTGTTTCTTATCTGTATCATTTAGAATGCCCATCTCTAATCGTGATTGCACAATATTATAAACTAATTCACTATATAACATATATCTATTCGATTTAATCGTAATATCTAATGCAGATTGAGCATAAGCTAAACATCTGTCATAAGCTTTTTCATTCGAGTAAATATTAGATAATGTATATAACAATTTGATTTGATAATTATCGTCTACATTATAGCGTTTAGCAATTTCTAAACCTTGTTCTAGTGATGACTTTGCTTTTTCATTTTCATTCTGTCTATAGTAGTAAATTGCGCGCGTATTACAGATAGAAACTTGTAATTTCTCATACATATTATGATCCATTAAACGATAAGCTTCTTCTATTAGTTGTAGAGATTGTTCAACATCATCATGCTTATAAAAAGTAATAATCGATCTTACCCACTTCGAAGCAGCAATTTCATCTGTTGAACTATTAGATAAATAATTGCCATCTATAATAGGTATGAGCGCATCATAATCACGCTCTTCTAACAATCTTTCTATTACTTTTAATTTCTGTTCTAATTGTGTATCTAACTCATCGCCAATGTATAAATAGTCCATACTACAATTTAATCTTCTTGAAATGTTAAATAGTAGTTGAGATCCCGGTTGTAATTCATTCTTTTCTATTTTTGAAATTTGACTTTGAGTCGCAATACCTTGCGCTAAATTCTGTTGAGATAGCTTTAAATCTATTCTCCTTTGTTTGACACGTTCTCCTAATTTCATATATAACGCTCCCCGTATTCAGTTATCGAATTAACATGTTTGAATAACCCACGCTATGCATATCATCTGGTATCGGTGTTGCTGTGCATATTTGTCCCGTCAAATATACACGACCTTGATTCATAAGCATTTTACGATGTATCATATGTTTCGGATTCTGCATGTTAATGTCCTCCTCTTTATTTTAAGTCTCAATGTGTGAAAATACAATTATTTTATCCAGTTACGCCTACTGAATTCCAAGCATTGACCACTTGTTGTACTTCTGTTGAGTTTGCACCATATAAATCAGATGCTGCTTGTTTTAACGCAAATTTAGCATCTAAGAATGAAGAGTTTGAACTTAAGTATTGTGTTAAAGCTCTATAATAGATGTCTTCTGATTTTTCTTTTCCAATTTTAGTAATTGTTAAATAAGCTGCTTTATTCGGTATACCACTATTAATATGCACGCCACCATAGTCACCTTGTTCAGTATTTGGCAAGTTCTGATAATTATTCATATGTGCAGGTTGATTATATTGTTCTGGATTAGAAAGACTTCTTAATCCATCACCTGGTTTACCTGGTGTGTATGCATCTTCTCCCATTAACCAGTCTTCAGGGTCAACGAAGTAACCAAACACATCTGACATTGATTCATTTAAAGCACCTGGTTGATTCTCATATACAAGATTTGCACTATGTTCTGTAACAGCATGTGTTAATTCATGTGCAACAACATCATCTGCAGCTGATAATGATGTAAATGTTCTACCATCTCCATCTCCATACACCATGTATTGGCCATTCCAAAAGGCATTATTATAATTTCTATCAAAATGAACAATAGAATTAATTTCTGCACCGTTTCCATCATAACTATCTCTATTGTGTGTGTTTAAATAGTAGTCATATGTTTTAGCAGCATTAAAATGGGCATCCACTCCTGCAGCTTGATTTTTACTATTAAAGTTTGTATCCGTATCTGTCATAAGTGAAAAGCTAGACGTACCATTCTTTGCATCATAAGTATGGATTGTTCCAGAATGTGTTTCATCTTGTAAACCATAACCATTGCTTATTTTTGTTAAATTGAGTGGCTTTTTAGTATCCCCATTAACACCTACACCACTTCCGGCAATATGTTCAATTTTATTTTTCTTACTTACAACTTCACCAGTCTCAGCATCAATTTTAATTTCCCAACGTGCTGGTTTAGGATCTAAATAAATAATTTCAACATTATAGACTAATTTTTTCTTTTCAGCATTGATCACTAGTTCATCTTTGTTAACGACTTTTTGTCCTTTAATATTTTTCACTTCATTTTGACTTACGCCGATACTTTCAAAAGCTTTATTAACCGCTTCATCTTTAGATAAACTTTGTTTATTTGTATATGTAACTTTTTCTGTATTGACATCCCCATTGACGAGCTCTAATTCTTGATTATCATTGGTATGTATCTTGACTTCTTTATCTTCGACAACGTAGTTATCTACTTTAGGTTTTAAAGTATAATGCGTATATCCTAAGTTATCTTTAAATTCATTTGCTACTTCAAATTGTTTGTAACTTTTCTTAATATTTGGATTGCCTGGTAACTGACTCAAAATCTCTTGCGCTTCAGCTTTTGTGTTTATTTCTTGTTTAGGAATTGATTTTAATTCCTTTTGATCTAAAGGACTACTTTCTTTCGCACTAGCCACATTTGATAATCCTAAAGTCAAAGCCATAACTGAAGTAAAACCTACTGATAAAATTTTTTTCGATCGATACATTTAATCCACCCCTATATATTTTTAGAATAAGTACAATTTAATTATATATAACATGAAGTATAAAGTCATTATAAAAAGTGTAATTTTATATTACATTTATATTACATATAGAATATCCACATATATTAATTTGATTTGCTACATTTTGATTTAACGACATACTTACACTAAAATATATATAATGAAAGCTTTAAAGGAGGATGCTGATGTTTACAATTATTAAAAATGGTGATGTATATTCACCGAACTATAAGGGTCAGCAATCGATACTTATTCAAGGGCGATCTATTATTAAAATCGGAGATATAGATATTGAATTAATAAAGCAACTGGATCCAAACTTAAAGATCATCGATGCTACAGGATATACGGTTATGCCTGGGATTTTAGACCCACATATTCATTTGCTTGGAGGTGGCGGAGAAGCGAGTTATGTGACGCGAACGCCAGAAGTTCAATTAACAAATTTAATATCAAATGGTATTACAAGCGTAGTTGGCTTAATAGGTACAGATGGTATTTCTAGAACACTAACGAGTTTATATGCAAAGGCTCAAGCATTAGAAGCTGAAGGTGTCTCTACATATATGTACACAGGTAATTATCACTTGCCCGTTACTACAATTACAAACTCCATCAAAGAAGATTTGTTTTTAATTGATAAAGTGATTGGCACTGGTGAGATTGCTATAAATGATTTCAGATCATCTATTCCAACAATTGAAGAACTTGCAAGAATTGTGGCTGACACAACAGTAGGCGGAATGCTAAGTGGAAAAGCTGGTGTAACACATTTTCATATAGGTACAGGCAAACATAAACTGAAACAAATTCATGACCTAATCGATCATTTTGATGTTAAACCGAACAAACTATATGTGACACATTTTGATAAAGGGATAGATTTGTTAGAAGAAGGTATTTCATTAAGTCATAAAGGTGTGTATGTTGACTTAACAGCAAGTTCAAATACTGTAGAATACGTCAATTATTACCGAGCACATGGAGGAGACATCTCGAAGTTGACGGTTTCTTCAGATGGACATGGCAGTTTACCTAAATTCGATAAACACAATCAACTTGTAGGTTATGATGTTGCAAAATGCAGCACGCTAACAGACCAATTATTTAATTTATTGGTACAAGACTCGAACTGGGAAGAAGTGATTGCTTTATTTACTTCTAATGTCGCAAACGTATTAACACTACATCATAAAGGTCATATCGAAGAACACTATGATGCAGATATATTAATAATTAATCCGAAAAAGAAACAAATAAAAGATGTATTTGCAAAAGGACAACATATGCTTTCAGATTATCAAATGATTAGAAAAGGTATGTTTGAATAAAATACAAAACAAGCAGGGACAAAAATTTGTCCCTGCTTATTTACACTTCCTATTTAAATTCCATCTATAAATTCTACGGAATCAAGCTCTATTTGCTCCCCATCTTCTTTACGTTTTTTAATATGGAATTCTCCCCATTTACATAAGTGCTCTAGTAATTCATTTAGTGTACTACCATATTCTGATATCTCGTATTCAACTTTTGGTGGTACTTGTTGATATACAATTCGATTAATAATGCCATCTTTTTCTAATTCTCTTAATTGTTGCGTTAACATTTTTTGTGTAATATGCGGAATAGCTTTTTTAAGTTCAGATGTTCGCATTGTTCCATGCTTTAAATGACACAGTATCACTGGCTTCCATTTACCGCCAATGACATCTATTGTTGCTTCTACACCAATATTATATTCCGTAACTTCCATCATGATTCCTCCCTAAGGCACTTTTTAGTACCTATATGACTTTAAAGTGCGTACTTCCTATTTGTCTTATTACGTTTTAAAATATCACATATCTTATAACAAAGGAAGGAATATAAAAATTGAAAAACAAATTTTCGAATCAACTCGCACTTATATCACTTGCTATCTCAGCTTTTGCTATTGGTTCTACTGAATTTATTAGCGTAGGATTACTCCCATTAATTAAAGATGCCTTTGATGTGACAATCCCATTAGCAGGACTTACTGTATCTTTATATGCTATTGGTGTTACAGTTGGCGCACCTATCTTAACGCCTTTAACAAACAATATGAAAAGAAAGAATGTTTTAATACTCATTATGGTTGTGTTTATTATTGCTAATGTATTTGCAGGACTTGCAACATCATTTAGTTTATTACTCGCTATGAGAGTGCTTAGTGCTTTCTCACATGGTGTATTCATGTCTATTGCAACAACCATTGCAGCTGACTTAGTCCCTGCGCATAAACGCTCAAGTGCCATCGCCATGATGTTTACAGGTTTAACAGTTGCAACGATTACAGGTGTCCCATTTGGTACTTGGGTCGGTCAAAACTTCGGTTACGAAATGTCATTCTATACGATTGCTTTGATAGGACTCATTAGTTTAATCGCAAATATATCATTCGTTCCAAAAAATTTAACAGAATATGAGCAAGCACCTATTATTAAACAACTTGCTATCTTTAAAAACAAACCGCTTATGTCTATTTATTTAATTACAGCGCTTGGCTATGGTGGTACATTTGTTGTTTACACTTATATGACTGAAATTTTAACGAATATATTAGGTTATGACTCAAATAGTATTGTCATTATTTTAATATTGTATGGTGTGATGGTTGCGATTGGTAATACATTAGGTGGAAAATTAACGAACCATGCGCCAACGAAATCATTAACGATTATTTTTCTTTTACAAGCATTAACGTTATTACTTGTTGGATTTACGATACATTTTCATGTAGTTGGCCTTATCAGTATATTATTAATGGGACTATTCGCATTTATGAATGTTCCCGGGTTACAACTTATTGTCGTACTTTTTGCTGAACGTAATAGTAAAGAAACTGTCAATTTCGCTTCAAGTTTAAACATCTCTGCATTTAACATAGGTATTACACTTGGTTCTGTTATCGGTGGATTTATATTAAACCACTTAACACTATCTAGCACGCCTTATTTCGCATTTATCATGGTGCTTGTAGCAAGTATTTTAATGTTTGTCGTTAACAAGCATGAAACAGCTGAACCTTTACAAACAACTTAATAATAATAATAAAAAAGCGAGAAATGTATGAGATATCAACGGGTACCTCATGCGTTTCTCGCTTTTTAAATACTTCAAATTTCTTCATTTTTTAATATTTTTCGTGCGTTCTCTTTCAATCGTGTGACAGTCTCAATACCTTTCGTACGTTCTAAAAATTCATATGCTTCTTTAATATGAAAGTTTCTATTGGATGTATTATGAGCATCACTTCCAAGAATATGAATAGCATCTTGTTCTAATAAATAATCAGCTACTCTTTTAGCATCTTCGCCATATTTATTCACTAAAGAGCCTGCTGTAACTTGACATAATGCGCCTCTATCAATTAAATTAAATAAAATTTGTGGATCATCTTGAATCGGAATGATACGTTCTGGATGAGCTAATATTGGACGGTATCCAGCATTAAATAACTTTTCAAATGTTAGTTCAGCAAATTCTGGTATCGAGAAAAATGGAAACTCAATTAACACATATCTTGAACCTTCAGTAATAGGTAACAATTCACCAGATTCTAATCCTTCAAGTTCTTCGCCAAACATATGAATTTCTTGGCTAGGATAAACTTTAATATCAATATGATGATCATTTAATAGAGATTGTACTTCTTCAGTTCTACTTTTTACGATATCGGCATTATTTCTAAACCGATGTTTTATATAATGAGGTGTTGCAACTATATCTGTTATACCAATTTTCTCAGCTTCTCTTGCAAGTTCAAGCATACTTTCCTCATCTAATGGACCATCATCTAATCCATATAATAAATGATTATGAATATCTATCATGTGCACCTCTCCTTTTATCACGTAACTAAAATCATACAACTTTATTCCCTTATTACTTATATTGTAACAAATAACTGTTTTTAACCAGTATTAAAATGACTGATTTTTGCAAATAAGCAGAAAAGTTGTTTTTAAAACTATTTTATATGAACATAAAAATATCGACATATAAGGAGTGGGAAAAACATGGAATTAGCAAAAGCATTAGAAAAAAGACGCTCTGTTAAATCTTATGAGCCATACGATTTAGATAGAGAAACAATTTATAATTTATTAGATCAAGCTGCATTATCACCTTCAGCTTGGAACTTACAACAATGGAAAGTAATTGTTGTTGATACAGATGAAGCAAAAGAAAAATTATATAACGCAGCTAATAAACAAATTAAAATAAAAGAATCTAGCGCGACATTTATCATTTTAGGTGACTTAAATGCACATGAAACAATTGGTGATATCGCAGATGATTGGATAGACCATAAACATATACCAGCTGATAAAAAATCAGGATTAATACAAAGTGTCCACCAATTCTTTGAAAGTGATACAAACAGAAGAGACGAAGCAATACGTGGCGCTTCATTATTTGCGATGAGTTTAATGTTAGTCAGTGAAGACGCAGGTCTCGCAACTTGCCCAATGATAGGCTTTGACAAACAAGCAGTAATTGATGCATTTAATATTGAAGATAACTTAGTACCAGCAATGCTTATCTCAATTGGTAAAGGTGAAATGAATAATGATAGAGCCTCACGCATACCAGCATCAGCATTTGCGAAATTCGAATAAAGAATGTTCTAAATTTGTAAAAAACTCACCTCATTCATGCATAAAAAAGTATTATAATGAAAGTAACAAAGTGAGGTGTTTAAGATGAACAAACGTTATCAAAAGGTTCTAGTACTTTACTTAATTTCAACGTTCGTGCCATATGCATTATTCAGTAGAAAAAATGATAGCACATTAACTAAAACTTGGTTACCAAGTTCATTAGTAGGATACGGTATCTTTGCATATGGACTCAAAGTTTTAACAAAAATGAAAAAAGCAGCTTAACCATAAGCTGCTTTCCGATTAGGAGCAATATGAGCAAACTGAACTTATGTAAGTTCAGTTTGTTTTTTGTTTGGGGGGTGGATGGTGGGAAAGTCTTGGCTTTATTCGGTACTTAAGCCATGACTTAGACGATCTCTTGGCTTTATTCGGGACTTAAGCCATGACTTGGGCGATCTCTTGGCTTTACTCGGTACTTAAGCCATGACTTGGGCGATCTCTTGGCTTTATTCTGTACTTAAGCCATGACTTGGACGATCTCTTGGCTTTATTCAGTACTTAAGCCATGACTTGGACGATCTCTTGGCTTTACTCTGTACTTAAGCCATGACTTGGGCGATCTCTTGGCTTTATTCAGTACTTAAGCTAAGACCCAATACTCAAACTTACACCACCCACACCATTACACACTACTACTTCTCACTTTTTACCATTTCTGCATATTCTGTATCGGTTATGGCATAAATGACATCGTCTACTACTTTTTCTTTATGAATTCTGTTTTTAGGCATGACCCCTATTTTCTTCATGCCGAGTCTTTTCATCACTTCGCCTGATTTCGGATTAATTGTACTGTGCATTGCTTTTACTTGATTAAGTCCTAATGTTTCAAATGATAGTGATAGCAATGCTAATCCTGCTTCTGTCATATAGCCATTACCTGTATATTTTAAGTTAAGGGCATAACCGAGTTCTCCGCGTTTATGTTCTTGCTCAACTCTTAAATCAATTGTACCTATTAATTTATCTTCGGATTTTAATTCGATACCATACTTTCCTAATGGTGCGTTCATATAATATCCCGCAATTACACTTTTAGTTTCTTCTTTAGATAAGTGTGTTGGAAATACATGTGTTGTATTTTCAACATCAGATGCATATTCGAATAATGATTCAACATCATTTAAATTAATAGGTCTTAATATAAGTCTTTCTGTTTCCAATATTTGATTTTCTGCTAATTCGACTAATACATCCATACTTAACACCTACTTATGATTGATATTCGTTCAACGCTAATGCTAGACAACCGATTATACCTTGGTCATCATTTAAACTTGGCGTAACAATATATTCTTCTACTGGTGGCACTGCAATATAGTTGTTATTTAATCGTTCAAATTGCTCATGCACTTTTTTTAATAAATGTGATTGATGCATCACACCACCGCCAAAAATGATTTTTTCAGGCGACAACATAAGTGCTGTATTAAGTGCTGCTTGTGCAATATAATAAGCAACGATATCCCAGTCTTGAGCATTTTCATGAATTTCTTTTGCAGAAATACCTGCTCTTTTTTCGATTGCTGGACCTGAAGCTAAACCTTCTAAACAATTACCGTGGTACGGACAATTACCTTCAAAGTCTTGATCATCTTTATGAATTTTAATAGACATATGTCCCATTTCAGGATGACTTAACCCTTGAACAATTTTCCCTTTTACGATCGCACCACCACCGATACCAGTACCTACTGTATAGTAAACAGCTGAGTCAATATTTTTTGCGATTCCTTTTTTATACTCACCGTATAAAGAGGCATTTACATCTGTTGTAAATGCTACAGGTACGTCGAAATGTTCTTGAACTGCTCCTATAAAATCAAAATTTTGCCACGCAATTTTTGGTGTCGAAGTGATATATCCATATGTATCAGAATCTTTATTGATATCTATCGGTCCAAATGATCCTATACCTATACTACTAATTTGATATTGTTTAAAAAATTCTATAACTTTAGGTAATGTTTCTGACGGCTCAGTTGTTGGTATAGAGATGCGTTCAATTACATTTAAATCTTCATCACCAACTGCACATACAAATTTCGTTCCACCCGCTTCAATCGCACCTAGAAGTTTCACTTATATCACACTCTTTCCCATTTTATTTATTTTCACAAATCATACTCTAAATCATAACGCATACGTTCATTAGAACCATCTCTTCTTCTTGAAGACGATTAACATAATAATTGCTATAACGGCCATAATAACAAGAACAATATAATACCCATCATGCCATTCGAGTTCTGGCATATTCGTAAAGTTCATCCCGTAAATACCTGCAATTAAAGTTAAAGGCATAAACACAACAGAATAAATGGTTAATATTTTCATTATATTGTTCATCTTGAATGAGTTCAAAGAAATATAATTATCTCGTATATCACTCGTCATTTCTCGTGACGAATCTACCATTTCCATTTGTTTCATAAGGTGGTCATTAATATGCGTAATATATAGAAATTGTTGTTCATTAAGATGCAACACTTTACCTTCACGCATTCTATATACTAAATCCTTCATAGGTTGAACAGTTCTTTTAATAATCAACAATTCTTGTCTTAAATCAAATGTGTCATCGATTAACGTCTTAGTTGTAATATCTAAATTATGACGATCTTCGAAATTAAACACCTTGTCTTCAATGTCATAAATAAACGGAAAATAGTTGTCTACTATATCATCTAGAATATGTAATAGTATATCTTTAGGTTCATTTATTTCGATTGTTTCATTAAATAACTTTCTTTTGATCGTATCGATTTCTTCATAACGTTCTCTATGGAATGTCACAATAAAATCATCACCAATAAATATATCCACTTCTTCAGATTCTAAAGTCTTTAGATCCAATGCATGGAATACAATAAATTGATAATCATCATATTGTTTAAACTTCGGTCTTTGTTGTACTTGCGTTGCGTCTTCTACTGATAAAGGATGAAAATTAAAATAATCAACTAATATTTCAGATTCTTCTTTAGTTGGTTCATTTAAATCAACCCATATCCATTTTTTCTCTTCTGAAATATCTTTAGGTGAATTGGTTTCTTTTATTTCATCTTTTAAATTGACATAATAAGTTTTAATCATCTTTTTCACACCATTTTTCGCTTTACTTTATTTCATATTATACAACTAAAAAAGCAGTGAGCAAATATACTCACTACTAAAAATAAATTATGAAAATACTACTGTCTTATTACCATTTACGATAACTTTATGTTCACAATGCCATTGCACCGCTCTCGCTAATACTTGAGATTCAACATGCCTACCTGTATGTTTCATATCTTGTGCAGTATATCTATGATTAACTCTTACAACATCCTGCTCAATAATTGGTCCTGCATCTAAGTCTTCAGTCACATAATGACTCGTCGCCCCAATTAATTTAACACCTCTTGTATAGGCTTGTTTATAAGGGTTCGCACCAATAAATGACGGTAAGAATGAATGGTGAATGTTAATAATTTTCAAGTGATGTCTTTCAACAAATACTGGTGATAATATTTGCATGTATTTCGCAAGTACTAGTAAATCAACATTGTAGCTTTCACAAATGCTTGTAATTTCATCTTCACTTTCACGCTTTGTTTCTTTTGTTACGCTAACATGATGAAAAGGAATGCCCATATCTTCAACAAATTTGCGATTATTCTCGTGATTACTAATGACGCAACTGATTTCAATCGGAAATTCTTGTCGATTCGCACGTAACATAATTTCACTTAACGCATGGTCTTCTTTAGACACAAGTAACGCTGTTTTCACTTTTTCTTCAGCATCAAAGATTTGAAAATTAATCTTTCTATTTGTCAGTTCATTCTCTAAAAGTGATTTAACTTCATCGTTTTTATCAAATTCTATACGTAAATATAAATGATTTTCTTCTTCTTGAATGTCTGTATAGTGATCTAAATGAAATATATTTGAATTTGTATCTTTTATAATAGTGGATATTAATGATGTAATGCCAATTTCATCTTTACAATCAGCCAATAAAATATAATGCTTACTCATGTGCCTCATCCTTTGATTAATTTTGGAAATATTCTTACAATATCAACTATTATAAAATTTAATTTAAAAGAAAACAATAAATTACATCATCAGTTTCAAATGTAAACGTATTCATTTATTATTTTTCCCAATACATGAATTGGTCTAGTTGTAATGATGCTAACGTCTCACGAATTAATCTTTTGCGATCATAGTAATTAAGACCATGTGATTTGAGTTTTGTAATCTTTCCTTCTTGAACATATTCACCTTTATACAAATTTTTATTCTTCGATACTTTAATGGTCGACTTAGCACCTTCTTTAGGAGAAATAAATAATGGATCAAATATTTTATAAACTAAGTTCCCAAATGTTTGATTATATTTTGTTTTTCCTAAATTAGTTGAAACAGCACCTGGATGCACTGCCGTAACATGTAAGCCATCTTTTGAAAATTTTTCATGTAATTCTTGCATAAAATATAAAGTCGCAAGCTTAGATCTTCCATAAGACTTAATCGGATTAAATCTTAATGGATACTTAAAGTTTCGTCTTCCAAGATGTGCAAATAAATATGCGCCAGATGATACGATAATAATTTGTTTGTCATGACTATTCATAATTGAACCAAATAATATATGCGTTAGCATAAAGTGTCCTAAATAGTTCGTACCAAACATTAATTCGTAACCATCTACAGTTTTTTGTCTTGTTAATGACATGACGCCTGCATTATTGATGAGACAGTCGACATAAGGATATCGTTCTAAAACAAGTGTCGCAGCTTTCATAACATTTGCTAAATCTGATAAATTACACTTAATAACATCTACTGTAATATGTTGATGTTCCGCTTCTAAAAGCTTTTTTAAGTCATTACCTTTTTCAACATTTCTACATAACAAAATAATAATGTCATAATCGTGTGCTAATTCAATAACGGTTGATTTTCCTATTCCTGAAGTTGGTCCAGTGATTGCTAGAATTCTATTCGACATTGTTTATCTCCTTATTTTTATTGCTTTTTCACATAATTTTGATGTACATAAATCAGTTCTTTAGCCATTTCTTTAATGACTTCAGTAGAAATAAGTTGATCTTCAGCATGGGACAATAACAAATTTAAAGGAACCGGCTCACCTGAAGCTTCTGCTTGAATCAGATCCTTATGCACTTTATGTCCTTCAACTAAAAATTGATTGCCTTCAGAAACTAAGTTCTCAGCTGTTTCAAAATTGCCTTCTTTTGCTTCTTGAATTGCTTGCATATAATTACTTTTTGCCATTCCTACATTTGTAATAATTTGAAAGGCAATTTGTTCATATTTTTCCATATTCTCACCTTATTCCATTAATCTTTCAGCATGTTTCAATACGCCTTCTCCATCCATCATGCCATATTGTTGCATATCAATTACATCTACTGGTACTTTTCCATTTGCTACTTTTTCTACTTGTGCTTTTTGAAATCTTACTTGTGGTCCTAGTAGAATAACATCTACTTCATCAACTTTTGTTTCTGCTTCTGATAAGGCTAATGCCTCTACTTCGTATTCTTTACCTTCTTTATTTGCAGTATCTTGCATTTTTTTAACTAACATACTTGTAGACATACCCGCTGAGCAAACTAATAATATTTTTTTCATGTTAATCTTTCTCCTTTATATTAAATTTAAAATGTGCCCAAGGTTTTAAATAGTTGAGCAGTGGTAAATCATGTGGCTCAATTCTGCCAATAACATTGACTTTTCCAGTATTGAGCATCGGCTTTAATGCAATTTGTAATTCACCTTTATATTGACCATATTCTTCATTGTCTATTAATATGTCACCACGTTTAATGGCAACTGTATGATGTGCTGGAAATGATTCATTTTTATACTTCACACGACTTTGTGTTGAACGAATCATATACTCACTCACATCACCTCTATAAAAATGTGGCTCTTCGATTGCAATTTTCTTCTCTAAGTCAGATATTTCATCAAATAATTTTGCATCAAATGTAATAGGTTCATTTATCAAACGACTCAAAATCTCTAATTCTGCTTCTGAAGGGTAACAATTGCTGATGATGACATCATCTATCAACCCAGTAGCCCATAAATGTTGTGCTTGGGTTGTAACTGGTAAACCTCTATGATCTTCTAAAGTAGGCAAACCTTCTGTAACTGGCCATGGTCCAAAGTCAGCTACTTTACTTGAAACAAATGCTGCTGTTCTTAACCCATATTTTTTGAATTTTTTACTACCTTCTAAAAAGAATGCCTCGGATATCCCTGCATATCGATGCGGATAAAAATTATGGCATCCTACTAAACAAGCGCGATTCGGCTCAAAATCCATCACATTATCAATATAATGATTCATCACACTCATATTCAGTTCAATCTTTATGCCATAAGGATTATAAGTCATATCACTTGTTTCTTTCGCACCTATCCCTTCATCAAGTCTTATACCGTCTACACCTAAATCATTGAAAAAAGATAAATCATTTGGTTCGATGCCGAGTACTTTGAATGTGCGAGGTGCCACATCTATAAAAATTTCAAAGTTTAAATTTTTAGCATAACGAATCGTTTTTTCAATGACTGGTAACAATGTCGCTTTATTTTCATCGGTAAGTTGCAATAAATTTGTAAATATTCTCGTAAAACCGTATTGATGGGCTTTTTCGATATATTGAATATCTTCATTTTCATTTGATTTTCCTGGATATAAAGAAATTCCTAACCGTTTCATCAAACTTCACTTCCATTCACAATATATTTCTTTTTTTATAATTTTGAATATTTTATCTATTTAGTTTATACTATAACAAAATTGAAGCGCTTACAAACGAAGGGGGATTTTTTTATGAATAACTTTGCGACATGGATAGAAGGCAAACTTTCAGGTCCAATGACCAAGCTTTCTAACCAGCGTCATTTACTCGCCATTCGTGACGGGGTTATTTCAGCACTTCCATTTATTATATTCGGCTCATTCTTCCTAATATTTGCGACACCACCGTTACCAGAGTCGTGGGCAATTACTCAGTGGGCAACAGAACACGCTGAGCAAATTTTAATTCCATATAGAATGACGATGTTTATCATGAGTTTGTATATTGTGTTTGGTATAGGTTACAATCTCGCCAAATCCTATGACTTAGATCCATTGTCAGCAGCACAACTTTCCACTGCTGCATTCTTATTAACAATCGCACCAACTATGGATAAAAAATTAGGTTTCGTATTACCAATGACCAATTTAGGGGGTCACGGACTATTTGTTGCAATGTTTGTTGCGATATTCTCAGTAGAAATATATCGATTATGTAAAAATAAAAATATTACGATCAAGATGCCACCTCAAGTACCGCCATCAGTAAGTCGCTCATTTGAATCTTTAATCCCAGTAGTTTTTGTACTCGGTGCAATGAGTATCATTACAGTAGTATTCCAACTTGATTTACATACACTCGTTGATAAAATCGTAGGTCCGCTTGTCTTTGCAGGTGATACATTGCCTGGTGTACTAGTACCTGTATTCTTAACAACTTTCTTCTGGGCATTTGGTATTCATGGTATGTCAATTGTCGGGACAATCGAGCGTCCTCTATGGGAAGTTTATTTAGCTAAAAATGCAGAAGCACATGCTGCCGGTGAACCATTACCGCATATAGCACCAGAAACATTTTTCCAATGGTTTGTTTGGATAGGTGGCGCAGGTGCTACATTAGGACTTGTCATTTGTATATTATTGTTTGCAAAATCTCAGTTCTTAAAGAAATTCGGTAAAGCTGTATCAATACCATCATTATTTAATATTAATGAACCAGTAATATTTGGATTACCAATTGTATTAAATCCAATCATGGTTATACCATTTATTATCATTCCATTAGTATTAACCGTCATAACCTACTTAGCAACATTATTTGGACTCGTAAATGCCACAAGCGTAATGGCACCATGGACATTACCAGCTCCAATCGGTGCATATTTAGCAACAGGTGGCGATTGGCGAGCAATCGTACTCGTACTATTTAATATCGCCGTTTCAGTCATTATCTATTTCCCATTCTTCAAAATGTACGACCGTAAAATGGTCTTAGAAGAAAGCGGCGAATCAAAAGAACAAATCGAACAAGATATGAAAGAAGGCAAATAGTAAGAAAAGAGGAACCCTCAGGGACACAGTTTCATTTGTCCCTGAGGGTTTTTATTTTTGGTATGTAGGGAATGTCTTGGCTTAAGTTAGGTATTAAGCCATGACTTGGGCTATCTCTTGGCTTAAGTTAGACATTAAACTAAGACTTGGGACATCTCTTGGCTTAAGTTAGACATTAAGCTACGACTTGGACTATCTCTTGGCTTTATTCAGTAGTTAAGCTATGACTTGGATGATCTCTTGGCTTAAGTTAGACATTAAGCCATGACTTGGTTGTTCTCTTGGCTTAAGTTAGTAGTTAAGCTAAGACTTGATTGATCTCTTGGCTTTATTCAGTAGTTAAGCTATGACTTCGGCTATCTCTTGGCTTTATTTGGACATTAAGCTAAGACTTGGACGATCTCTTGGCTTAAGTTAGTAGTTAAGCTATGACTTGGGCTATCTCTTGGCTTAAGTTAGACGTTAAGCCATGACTTGATTGATCTCTTGGCTTAAGTTGGACATTAAGCTAAGACTTGGGACATCTCTTGGCTTTATTCAGTAGTTAAGCTACGACTTGGGACATCTCTTGGCTTTATTCAATAGTTAAGCTAAGACTTGGACGATCTCTTGGCTTAAGTTAGGCGTTAAGCCATGACTTGGGCTATCTCTTGGCTTAAGTTGGTAGTTAAGCTATGACTTGGGGCATCTCTTGGCTTTATTCAGTAGTTAAGCTATGACTTGGGTGATTTCTTGGCTTAAGTTAGACATTAAGCCATGACTTAGGGGATTTCTTGGCTTAAGTTAGTAGTTAAGCTAAGACTTGGACGATCTCTTGGCTTAATTTAGTAGTTAAGCTATGACTTGGACTATCTCTTGGCTTTATTCAGTAGTTAAGCTATGACTTAGGCTATCTCTTGGCTTTATTCAGTAGTTAAGCTATGACTTCGGCTATCTCTTGGCTTTATTCAGTAGTTAAGCTATGACTTCGGCTATCTCTTGGCTTTATTCAGTAGTTAAGCTAAGACTTCGGCTATCTCTTGGCTTTATTCAGTAGTTAAGCTATGACTTAGGCTATCTCTTGGCTTTATTCAGTAGTTAATCTAAGACTTAGGACATCTCTGTTAGCATTCCTAATTTTCATTCAATACAATGTTATGTATTATACTAGTTTAAGAATTTTTATGATAAATCAAATATTCATCAAGATAAGGCACTTCAATAACTTTCGACCAATTTAATATGGACCCAATAAAATCATTAATGTCTAATCCAGGCATATCATATGTATTTTCATCATTTACTGTTCCGCATGCATCTTCAACTACATGAACTTTAAGCCCTAATTCAAAAGCTGAAATTGCTGTAAAAAGGACACAATATTCAATGTTAAATCCGACTATAACTAATTCAGTTACTTTATATTCATCTAATAAGATTTTTAAAGGAGTATTAAAAAATGCACTAGGTGTATCTTTTTTAATAAGAATATCACTTAAATTATTTATATCATTATCTAATTCTCCACAATCATCATGTTTTATTATGAAAATAGGTAAATTATCATTTTTGAATAACTCACTTATAGCTAATATTTTACTTTTAATATCACATCCATTCTCACCTTTTAAAAACTTTTTATGTACATCTATTATCAATAAGCCTTTCATATATTTCACCTCAACAGATTCAAAAATAATTTATTTTATCTATTTAGCTATTTTTAACTTATATTATCATTTGAGGAAAATAATTACAATTTACATTCTGTACATTATTAAAGTCGTGAGTTTATTCCATCTTTAACTCACATCTTTCTTAATCTCGTGGGTTTATTACTTCTTTAACTCACATGTTTTGCGATCTCGTGAGTTTATTCCAACTTTAACTCACATCTTTCTTAATCTCGTGGGTTTATTACTTCTTTAACTCACATGTTCAGCAATCTTGTGAGTTTATTACTTCTTTAACTCACATGTTTTGCGATCTCGTGAGTTTACTACCTCTTTAACTCACATCTTTTTCAATCTTGTGAGTTTACTGCCTCTTTAACTCACATGTTTTGCGGTCTCGTGAGTTTATTCCATCTTTAACTCACATGTTTTACGATCTCGTGTGTTTATTCCACATTTAACTCACATGTTTTGCGATCTCGTGAGTTTACTACCTCTTTAACTCACATCTTTCCGCACCCATACCCCATACCCAACAAGCCTCCACACCTAAAACAAACTTCCACTCCCCATACTCCTCATTCCAAATAAAAAAGCCTGATACAGCTATTGAACTGTACCAGGCTTTCCCTACTATATTAAATAATAATATCAATAAAGAACCAGATAATCATGACTACCATAATCAATGCTTTTGCTATTGAACTTGTTAAGAAACCAAGTAATGATCCTACGCTTGCATTTGTTGCAGCTGCAATATCACCTTTTTGAATGATTTCTGTTACAAATACTAATACAAATGGAACGATTATAATTCCAAATGGAGGAAATACGAAACAACCGATGATGACACCGACTGCTGCCATTGTTTCTCCTAATTTAGAACCTCCAAATTTCTTAACGAAATAACTATTCATAATGATATCTGACAAGATCATAAATATTGTAAATACAATCATTACTACCCAAAATACCCAAGACAATTTGCTTGAATCAATTGCAAAGTGATAAATGAAATACCCAACCCATATAAATAATACGGATGGAATTATAGGTTTCACTAATCCTATAAATGCAATTACAAACATTAAGATAATTAATATCCAACTTATTGCTGTCATTTTTATATCTCCTAACTTACTTTAGTTTCGTTATGTGTCGTATGTTCTACTGTGAAAATAAGTAATACAAATGCTACTGCTATTGATAAACTTGAAACAAAGAATACATTTCCTAGTCCAACGAGATCACTCATAATACCACCTAATAAATTTCCACCTAACTGACCGATGACCATTGCATTGGCAAATAATGTTGATGCGTATCCTGGAAATTCTGGTAAAATATCTTGAAAATAACTAATACCTAAACCGAGTAAAATAGCTAAGAAGAATGCTAATGCGAGTTGTCCTATCAACATTGCGACGAAACTATCAAACACCCCGATGCTAAAGTAATAACCGAATCCAAAAATAGATCCAACCATTAATAATGTTTTTGTTTTGAACTTACTTGCAATAATACCAAGTATAATCATAAACGGAACTTCTAAGCCCGCACATAAACTTGCTAAATAGCCGACATGTGATTCATTATCTTTAAGATATTCTGTTACATATAATGGCATATTCAGCGTGTACATCCACTGACCGACATGTAACAAAATGAATGCTAGAAATGGTATTAATAATGTCGGTTCTTTCATTAAGTTTGGTGCTTTCTTTTCAGTAAAATTACCGATAGCATTTTTAATAACTTTCTTCGGTTCTTTATAAAATATAATTAATAATACTAAAACTGTTAAAAATAGTGCCACCGTTCCACCAAACAATCCATCATATCCAAAAGCACTTAACAATACAGTCCCAATTAAAGGACCAAATAAAAATCCTAATGAAAATGTAGAACGTAGAACTGTATTAGCAAATATACTTCTATCTTTATAAGCTGATTCATTAATTGATTCACGTGCTGAGGCATACATTTGAGGCATTGCTGGTGCAGCTAGACCTTGGAACATTGCGTAAAGTGCGATGAACACCCAAATAGTATGTATGTAGAAATAAATGGAGAAACATAATGCACCCATAATAAGTGCGGTAATGATAAGATATTTACGATTAATTTTGCCACTATCTGAAAATCTAGCAACAATAGAGTTTACTGTAAATGATGCCCCTGCTGCAAGCGCCATTAACAACCCATATTGTCCTTTCGTCATGCCTAAATGTTGCGTCGCATACAACACTAGGAATGGAACAGTAATCGCAACTGCCATACCAAGTAAACCCATATTTGCGGTAAAGAGTTTATAATTTTTTATTTGAAATAATTTCAAAAACATGAATTCACAACTTCCTATATTTTATTATATGCTTGTACTTTAAAGCTTATCCTCTGTTACGTCAATGCTTTATTGCTATAATTCACATTAACCGGTAAAATCATTATTAAATATTGTAAAAAGGAGTCATTCTAGTGGATTACAAAGTAGATTATATATCAGTCGGAAAAATTGCCAATATCACATTTAGCGATCAAAAATCAAAAAAGACTGCCATTTTCAAAGAACCTTTTAAAGATAAGATGTACTTAACACATACAGGCTTTGTTGAAGACGAACAGCAATACAAAGGACACGGTGGCCCTGAAAAAGCACTCTGCTTTTACAGCAAAGATAATTACGCATATTGGGAAGACATTATTGATTTGTTACCGAAGTATGCAATTTTCGGAGAGAATATAACCGTTTCAGGTTTGACAGAAGAAGATTTAAACATTGGTGATACATACGAACTTGGTGAAGCGATCATTCAAGTTTCATGTCCAAGACAACCTTGCGCTACAATCGCACAACGTTATGGCATTAAAGATTTAGTTAAACGCATGGCTGATAGTTATCGAACAGGCTGTTACTTCAGAGTATTAAAAGAAGGATATGTTTCACAGAATGACAATATGAGATTAATTGAACAAACTGAGCCAAAATTATCGATTTATGAATTGAACGAAACACGATTTAAAGATAGTAAAAATCTACAGCGTATCGACAATATTTTAAATCATGACGCGATTAATGATGAAACCCGCGAAATATTTATGAAGTTGAGAAAACGTCTGTCATAAAAATCAATATAACGAAAGCAGAAAAGAAATCCGTAAAGATTTCTTTTCTGCTTATTTTTTACCTATTTCAAGCTGATTAATATAGTTCTTTAAGACTTCTATGAATGATTTCACTTGTGGTAATTGTAATACGTTATGTTCATAACATATATATGTAGACCTTGTCAGTGGTTTACGCATGACATTCAATTTCTTGATTTCAAATTTATCTGTATCGATATCACCTATAACGAGTTCAGGTAAGACCGTTACACCTACTCCATTTAATAGCAATGCTTTACATGTAGCAATTTGATCGACTTTAATGAGTGCATGATATTCTTGTTGTAAATAATCTGAATACCACTCTTCTATTTGTTTTAAGTAAATTGGTTCTGCTTGAAACTCGATCATTGGTAAAAGGTGTAGATCTTGTTTTCTATTTTTAGGATATATAAAGTAATGCTGCTCATTAAGTAGAAGATCATTTTGAACATTCATGACTTCGTTTCCTCTTACAACCATGATGTGAAAGTCATTCTGATATTGTTTAATGTGTTCACTTGAACCGATTTGTAATTGTATATCCACATTAGGATATAAGTGCGTGTATTCTCCTAATACTTGCGGGAGAATAGTCTGTCCGATTAATGAAGATACACCTATTGAAATGCTACCATTTACTTCGCCTATTTTAGAACTGATTTTATCTAATAATAAACGTTCTTCTTTTAACATTTTTCGAGCGTGTTCAATTACAAGTGAACCTTCATTTGTTGTTATCAATTGCTTCTTTGTTCTTATAAAAATATCTATACCGAAAAAGTTTTCAATTGTTTTCAACCTTTGACTCACTGCCGGCTGAGATATATAGAGAATGTCTGCTGCTTTCCTTAATGTCTTTACGTCTTCTAATGTTACCAGTAACTTATAATCGTCTACTTTCAATTGACACACACTCCTTACTTTCATTATATTATAACACGATTTGCCTACACGACCACGCCTACAACTTTAGACCGAAATATAAATTTTTTTATTTCATAAATTGAAAGTCGATTCATAATTCGTTATAGTTGAGCATGTACATTAAATAGGAAGGATCATATCATGCTTATTATAGAAATTATTAAATATGTTTTTCTTGGGTTACTTCAAGGTATAACTGAACCAATTCCGGTTTCTTCAAGTGGACACCTTGTGATGGCACAAGAATTTTTAGGATTACATACGGACGGTTTAACATTTGAAATTGTTGTGAATACCGCTTCATTAATTGCCGTGCTTATCTTATTTAGAAAAGATATTATCACGCTTATTGTTGATACACTTAAATATATTAAAGGTGACCGTACCGAATCGATTAAGAAAAATTTCCAACTTGCGATGTACTTAGTCATTGCAACGATTCCTGCAGGTGTTCTAGGTATAATCTTTAAAGATATTATTGGGGATACTAAAAGTGTGATTATGGTAGGTATCATGCTTATCGTCACTGGTATCGCATTGTGGTTTATTAAGAATAAACGTGGTCAAAAACTTGAAAAAGATTTGTCTCTTAAAGATGCTATTATCGTCGGTCTATTTCAAGCAGTTGCTTTAGTACCTGGACTAAGTAGAAGTGGTGCAACGATTGTTGGTGCATTAGGTGTAGGTATGAACCAAAAAACAGCATTTAAATTCTCATTCTTACTATATATTCCTGTAAGTTTGGGTACAGCTTTACTTGGTATTAAAGATATTGTTGAAACTCCACCCGATACATCATTGATGATTTCATATGTATTTGCATTTATTGCATCTCTTGTAGCAAGTTATTTCTCACTTAAATGGTTACAAGGCATTATGGAACGTGGTCAATTAGGTATCTTTAGTAAATATTGTTTCATCGTAGGTCCATTAGCAATCATACTTGCGCTAATCTTCCTATAATAAAAAAACGGGGAATTCCATCTTTAAAGGGATTCCTCGTTTTTATATAGAAATATGCCATAACATTGTAGTTCAATCACTTCGCATTCATAATTTCGTGAAAACAATATCTGATTTTCTTTTCAATTCCTTTGAAATCCGTCTCTAATTTAAACATAATTTCATGAGCTGTAACATATGCCTTATGGAATTGGGCTTTGGATATTTTCTTCTCTTTGAGCATTCTTTCTAAATCATCTTCATCAACAAGTTCATATTCACCCGACTTCGGTATCACTAATACATCAAGACATAAATCTAATGTTCTAGCATTGCCAAGTTGTGTGATATTCCTCAAATTCACATCAAAATAGTATTGTACTGGTTTATTCTGTTTATCGTACATTACAGTGATACTATATGGCTTCTTTTCAGGTAAGATTTGCATCCACTTATATCCATTATCCGCAACTGTAATTTCCCTGCCGACCACATTTACTTGTAAAGGCTCTTTTACTTGTACCATTGTTACTAATCCAACTAGCCCTTTAAAATGATTGGTGTCCAATACAACTTCTTTATATTCGCGATTAAGGAGACGTCGCCAATGACGTTTGTCAATATACTTAACTTTCATAAGTTACCAACTCCTTTTTTACATTATATAAAAAACCATGTCTAATTCAAAGCATTCAATATAGAATTTCATAAATTAAATTACTATTCTAAAAAAACACTACAAGAAACTTCACTGTTTCTTGTAGTGTTTAAACAATTAAACATTAATATATAATTTAAAAATACAAAATGAAATTATATTTTTATATCTAGGAGTTCTTACTATTCTTTTGATAAATAATGAGATTTACCTTTTAAGAATAAACTTAAAATTAAAGCAATCACACTGAATAATGTTGCAATCCAGAATGCATCGTTAATACCTTGAACTGTTGCAAGTTTATTGAAGTAAGTAAATAGTGCAGTTGTACCTGCTTCTTGACCGCCAACAGAATCTGATAAAGCTTTAATTTGTTCTTGGATCATAGGATTTGTTGAATCCATATTATCTGACATATTTGCTAAATGTGATGTCGTATTTTGAGTCATTACTGTAACAAGAATGGCTGTACCGATTGACCCTGCTAATTGTCTTACCGTATTACTAATTGCATTACCATGCGGAATTAATCGTTGTGGTAATGAATTCATACCTGCTGTCATAATTGGCATCATGATGAAACTCATACCAAATGAACGGACAATATAAATAACAAGTATTGTTGTATATGGCGTATCCATATTTAACTGTGTCAATTCCCAAGTAGCAAATGTCATAATTGTTAAACCAATTAAAGCGAGTGGTTTAATACCAAATGAGTCTAACATTTTACCAGCTATAGGACCCATGAAGCCCATTATAAGTGAACCTGGTAATAGTAATAACCCTGAATCTAGTGGTGTGAAACCACGTAAATTCTGTAGATAGATTGGTAATAAGATCATACCACCGAATAAACTCATTGTTACGATAACGTTAATAATCGTAGTCAATGTAAAGCCTGAATATTTTAATGCTGACATATCAAGCATTGGATTTTTCATTCTGACTTCACGAATAACAAATAATGCTGTGAAGATTACACCGATAATCAATGATAATAAAACTGTTAATGAAGTCCAACCATCGTTACCCGCTTCACTAAATCCATAAAGCAATAATCCAAATCCTAAAGTACTATAGATAATACCTTGAACGTCTGGTTTTGGATTAGAAGTTTTTTGATAAATTCTAAACCAGAAGAAACTAATAAATATTGCAACTAAACCAATTGCAAACATACCATAGAACATGACATTCCAATGATAGTTTTGTACGATCCAACCTGATAATGTCGGTCCGATTGCTGGTGCAAGAATAAATGCAATACCTAAAGTACCCATTGCCGCACCACGTTTTTCTGGTGGGAATATTGTCATAAATACATTTGAACCTAATGGCATTAACACACCTGCACCAACTGCTTGGATAACACGACCTGTCATCATCATTGGGAAGTTAAATGATAAAGCACATATAATTGATCCAACTGTAAACAACGTCATTGCTATAAGAAATAGTCTTCTGTATGAATATTTACTTATTAGAAATGCACTTATTGGTATTAAGATACCATTCACTAACATAAATCCTGTCATTAACCATTGTCCTGTAGACGCTGAAATACTGAACTCATTGTTAATAACCGGTAAAGCAACATTTAATAATGTTTGGTTTAAAATAGCTATAAACATACCAAACATCATCGCAACTAAAATTTTGTTTCTTGAAATACCTTTGCCATATACGAAATTGACATGATTTTTCTTAATTTGTTCATTAATTGGTTCGTCTTCGTTTAATTCCATACCACGATCAGATAATTCAGTATGCTCATGTGATTCACCTGATTCTTTATCATGCTCTTCAGAAGACATTTTGTTAGAAGTCGTTTCGTTCATCTCTGAGTCAGATGACTTATGTTCAGCTTCCATTTTTTCAATATGTGAACGTTCTGGTTGATGATTGATATTATCATCTTTTGATTTCAATTGTGTTTCTTTGTTCTCTGTTGTTTCATCAGTTACTTGCTTAGAAACTGATTTACTTTTTTTGCGTTTTAAAACAAATGCATTAATTCCAATCCATAATAGGATTGCTACAATTATATAAGCCACCGTAAAGGTTGATGTCATAATACACCCTCCTTAATTCTTGTGGATTCGAACTTCAACATTCATTCCTGGAACAACATTTGTTGATGGCTTAGAATCAAATGTGATTTTCACTGGAACAACTTGTGTCACCTTTGTATAGTTTCCATTACTATTTGATGAAGGCATCAATGAGAAACTTGATGCAGTTGCTAATCCAACTTGAGACACTTTACCTTTAACACTAGCTTCTTGTCCGTCGATATACACGTCAACAGCTTGTCCTTTTTCAACATCTTCTACATCTGTATCGTCAATGTTTGCTGTTACATATAAATCATCAAAGTTATATGCATATGCGATTGGTGATCCAGCTTGAACTAAACTGTTTTCTGTTGCAGAAGTTTTTACGATTGTACTTTTAGATGGTGCTTTAATGTCCATTTCTTGAGACTGTCCATCTTCACCTTTACCAGCTACTTCTCCGATTTTGTCGCCTTTGTCATAAGTTTTACCTTCTTTAGCGTCGAAGCTTGTTAAGTTACCTGATACTGGGCTAGCAATTTTGATTTGCTCACCGTCAACTTTTGCATTTTCTGTTTTTACATAATCTGTTGCTTCACTATAATAATGGAATCCTACTAGGCCGATAGCCACTAAAATTATTATAGTGATAACATTTACAAGCACTATTTTTTTCATTACTTTATTTCCTCCAAATTTCAATGATTTATTCATTATACGGCTCTGGAATCATGATTTAAACCAACAAATTAAATAAGTTTGTCGGGTTAAGATGGCGGAAAAATCAGATAATTATTCATAATATCTACATATTTAAATGGTATATGAATGTATCTTTGAACGGCTTTTTGTTAAAATATTAGGTATGTATTTATTCGAGGTGACCTATGAAAAAACATGCGAGACAACTAATCATAAGTAATATGGTTTACTTATTAGAACATTATCATTTTGATGAAATCACAATAAAAATGTTATGTGCAGAATGTGGTATCAATCGTTCAACATTTTACGCACATTTTAAAGATAAATATGAAACGTATGAAGAAATCAAACAATTTCATATGACGAACTATGAAACATTAATGGATAATATAGAACAATCTATCCTTGAAAACCCTGATAAAAGAAGAAAGTATGTTAAACAGTACTTTACAAATGTCTTTTATTACATATCAAGACATCAGAGATTTTTCACAAGTGTCTTCGTTGTCCATCCAGAAAAAGAACTCATCATCAGCTTTATCAAACTCATTAAACTAAGATTTGAAAAATTGATTACACGAATAGGTACACTTCAAGACGTCAATTTCTTCCTTGACTATACAGTTGGCGGACAAATCGCTACCATTTACAGTTGGCTGAAAAACGGATGTGTAGAAAAACCAGAAAAAATGGCAGATATTATGTATCGGAATATTATTAAGATTAATAGATAAGGCACGATATCTCTCAGTCTTCGTGCGGTATACCCTTATTTTGTGCCCTAGCGCACGATATCTCCGAGTCTTCGTGCGTTATACCCTTATTTTGTGCCCTAGCGCACGATATCTCCGAGTCTTCGTGCGTTATACCCTTATTTTGTGCCCTAGCGCACGATATCTCTCTGTCTTCGTGCGTTATACCCTTGTTTTGTACTCTAGCGCACGATATCTCTCTGTCTTCGTGCGGTACACACTTATTTTGTACTCTAGCGCACGATATCTCCGAGTCTTCGTGCGGTATACCCTTATTTTGTGCCCTAGCGCACGATATCTCTCAGTCTTCGTGCGTCACTCCCTTATTTTGTACTCTAGCGCACGATATCTCTCTGTCTTCGTGCGTTACACCCTAATATTCAGTCTTATCAAAAAAAGACATTCACCTTCACGATGAATGTCTTTTTTATATACTGTTAAAAGCTTGATAAACCTGTACTTTCTTGAATTCTATATAATACTTTTTTCCAAAGTGCTTCGTCTTTGAATTCATCATATTGTGCAGTCATGTCATGTTCGCTATTATTCCAAGATTGTTTAAAGTTATTGGATAGTTTTTTAAAGGCTGCATCATTTTGTTTACCTTTAATGATAATATCTGATTCTAAATTATAGTCTCCGATATTTCTTCTTGTTAAATTGGATGAACCTAATATCATCGTGGCACGATTGTTTTCATTTTGCTCAAACAACATATATTTAGAGTGATATTGTTCGCCATTCGAACGAGCCCATCTTACTTTAATACTTCCTTTTGAGCGATTGATCAATTCACTTGCAACCGGCTTATTTGGTACGCCTGGCTTTTCTTTACCAAATGCTTCTTTATTAATATCAAGTATAAGTTTGATATCTACATTTCTTTTAGAAGCTTTAATTAATTCATCAATCACATCTCTGTCTGAAAGATAAAACATACCTATTGAAATATGGTCTTTAGATTGTGCTTTTTTAATATTTTGAATGACTTGATCTTTAATTTTCCCTTCAGTCGCTAATTGCACACTATACTTAGCATTATCATTCCAGCTATTGTTTTTAATTTTGAAATCACTTGGTGAGTATCGACCCCCACTCATATTCGCAACTGCAATTTCTGATTTGATGATTGCATTTTGGATTGGACCTGATACTCTGACACCAACATTTTGATGATAGCCACTTGGATCGTGTGGATTACTAGATAAGATCATGCCATGTTTTTCTGTAACTAAAGTCTTTCTATGATTTGCTTTCATATTTAAAATATTTAAATAGCCTCTAACCGTAACGTCTGGTGCTTCAGGGCTTAATGGATTACTTAATTTACCATTTTCACTATTACCAAACCATTGGAAAAATGTACGATACATACCTGAATAAATCGGGTTAGAATCTCTTAATTCATTAAGATTTGTATAGTAGACGTCTATATTATTGGCTTTTAGATCCTTAATATTGTCTGGCGTGTATGAACCGTAGAATGAATTAAGTGGGTCTGTAATCACAATAATTCTCATATCTGGGTTTTCTTTTTTCTTATCAATTAATGATTGTGTAAGACGTTGAGATATTTTTGGATAAGTCTTGTCTCCCGTTTGATAATGATTAAATAAGAACATATCCATAATAATAAAATCATCCGCTTCATTAATCGTCTCATTTACTTTATCAAATATTTCTTGATTGTACTGCATCTTATTCCCGTTTTTGTAAGTGACATCTGTTAATAGTTCCACATGGTCTGTCATCGTTTCTGAACTCACTTTTGAAACACCATGTGGTAAAGGTTTAAACACATGATAAATACTCATAGCTATCACAATTCCAATAATCAATAAAAGGAATCCATAAATATATTTCTTTTTATTTTTACGCTTTGATTTATCATTTTTCTTTTTTCTTTTTACAGACTGACTTTTCTTTTTGATATTTTTCTTTTTATTAGCCAAGTGTTTAATCCCCTCCTTTTTATTTATTATATCAAAACTAAATTGACATCGATGTATTACTTTGGTATTTTTAATTAATATTGAATTTTTCAGAATTTTTAGAGTATATAAACAGGAGTGAAGTAAATTGACAGAACAATTAAGACCTTTCCGTGCCGACCATGTAGGTAGTTTACTAAGAACTGAGCCTTTAAAGAAAGCTCGTCAACAATTTTCAGAAGGTACGATTACACAAGAAGATTTAAAGAAAGTTGAAGATCAAGAAATCGATAAGATTATTGAAAAACAATTAGAAGTCGGACTGAAGAGTATTACAGACGGTGAATTCAGACGTTCATATTGGCACTTTGATTTCTTAGAAAATTTAACAGGCGTAGAAGATTATGAACCAGAAATTGGTTTAACATTTAATGGCGTAGAGACTAAAAAACATGACGTAAGAGTTGTAGGAAAAGTCCAATACAACCCAGATCACCCTCACTTCGCACATTTTGATTATTTACATAAGCAAGTAAACGGAAGAGCTGTAAGTAAAGTATCTATACCGAGCCCAAACCAGTTATTCCATCCAAACATATTAAACCATGAAATCTATCCAGATATTTATGAATATGCGAAAGATGTTTCAGAAGCTTATCGTCAATCTATTCTTAAATTTTATGAATTAGGTTGTCGCTATTTACAAATTGACGATGTGTATTGGGCTGGATTAGCAGCAACAAAACAATTAATAAAAAATAGAGAGCGTTCTGAAGAAGAAAAAGCAGAAGCTATCAAACTAGCAGCAAAAGTTGTCAATGATGCATTAGCTGATTTACCAGAAGACTTATTGATTACAACTCATATTTGTCGTGGTAACTATCAATCATCATGGGCAATTACGGGTGGTTATGAACCAATTGCGAAAGAACTATTCACTGAAAAGCTACAAGGCTTCTTCTTAGAATACGATGACAATCGTTCAGGAGACTTTGAGCCATTAAGACACTTTGATAGAAACGATGCATATATTGTATTAGGTTTATTCACATCAAAAACTGGTGAACTTGAAGACAAACAAAATATTCTTGATCGTTTAGACGAAGCAACAAAATACGTTTCAAAAGATCAATTATGCTTAAGCCCTCAATGTGGTTTCGCTTCAACAGAAGAAGGTAACATCTTATCTGAAGATGAGCAATGGCGTAAATTATCTTATGTCATCGAAACTGCTAAAGAAGTATACGGAGAACTATAATTCCACAAAAAAATCCCAATCCGACTCATTCGGATTGGGATTTTTTTATATTAAACTTTAAATTGTTTCGAAAGCATATTTTTCAATTACTTCTTGATGCTGTGGATACTGTTCAATTAATTGAGCCTGTGTAAACAGTTCAAATTTTTCAAACTGGAATCCTGGTGCACACATACATCCTACAAGTGCATAGTCATTGTCACCTTCAACAGTTGAAGCAAATATCACGCCTTTTGGTACGAGCGCTTGTAATACATCTCCCTCTTCAACATTTGGACCGACTTTAACTTTTTCATAATGTCCATCCGGATAAATCATATGCACAGTCAATGTTTGTCCTGCATGATAATACCATACCTCATCAGATTCTATTCTATGAAAATGCGAAATATTATTTTTTTCTAATAGAAAATAAATACTTGTATATAACGCGTTGCCATCATTTAAAGCATGTTCTGATTTAATCGTTTCATGATAGAAACCACCTTCAGGATGTGGTATTAAATTGAGTGCGCTTATCCATTTCTCTTTATTCATCTAAACACTCCATTACAAGTCAACATTGTGGAATACTTGTTGCACGTCTTCTAAATCCTCAATTGCATCGACTAATTTTTCAAACGTTTGTAAATCTTCTTCTGATAATGTTACTTCTGATTGAGCTAACATTGAAAGTTCAGCAACGTCAAAATCTTCTACGCCATTTGCTTTAAGCACATTTTGAACTTGTGCAAATTGATCTGGTTCTGCGTATACAATTGTTAAATCTTCTTCTTCGATAACATCTCTCACATCTAAATCTTCTTCTAATAATAGTTCGAAAACTTCATCAGCAGATTTACCTTTAAATGCGAATACAGCTGTATGGTTAAACATGTAAGCAACTGAGCCTGATACACCCATATTACCGCCATTTTTACCGAATGCTGCACGTACATCACTTGCTGTACGGTTTACGTTATTTGTTAATGCATCAACTATTAGCATTGAACCACTTGGACCGAAACCTTCATATCTTAATTCATCAAAGTTTTCTTCTGATCCGCCTTTAGCTTTTTCAATTGCTCTATCTATAATATGTTTAGGAACAGAATAAGTTTTAGCTTTTTCTAATACAAATTTAAGATTTTGGTTTGATTCTGGATCAGGTTCACCTGATTTAGCAGCTACATATATTTCTCTACCAAATTTAGCATAGATTCTACTTGTATTTTTGTCTTTTTGGGCTTTTTTATCCTTAATATTATTCCATTTACGTCCCATATTTCCATCTCTCTTTCAAGTGAGTTATTTAACATACTTATTATACAATAATGATTACATCTGGCAAAGTTTACAAATCAAAAAATGTCTGAGACACGATGATTGCCTCAGACTTGTTATGTTTAATCTTTTAAAATACTTGCGAGTCTTAAAATGTGCATGATGATGTTGAGTAAATTAATAAACAAATTAAAGCCCATCTCTCTAGGAGAGAAGTTCCCTAGTTTCATACGGTTAAAATCATACACAGTATAAAGTAGAAACAGTCCAATACCTATTACAGATAACACTGTATGGAAAATAGGATTATGGATGAATATACCTAATAAGCTTGCGAAGATTAATGCGATTAATGTTACAAATAAATATTTTCCTAAACCTGAGGCATCATCAATCATAAAGTAACCGAGTATACCAAAAGCAGCAAATGCACCAATTGCTAAGGCAATATTGCCATAAAACGCTTGTGTACCTAATGTGCCTAAATAATACATAAAGGCCGTATATGAAATCACACCGATAAAGAATGCATATATATTTGAAATTAAACCGCCAAATTTTCTAGACGATTTTACAAATAATGAAATCATAATGAGTACAAACAATCCTATTGTAATTGGTAAATGTAATGCAGGTGGTACGAATTGACCTACATATGTCCCAACGCCAAAGATTACCCAATAATATAAGAAGTATAGCCATGTTTTTCTAATGGCTGAACCATGAGTATCTGTATGTTGATAAGATGCATATTGGTTATCATAATTCATCTTTAATCATTCCTTTTTATAACGTAATACCAACATTTTACATGCTATTTCTCTATATATCAAACGTCATGTCTTCTATAATTTGTAACATTCATCATACATACATAAATTACCATATTCCATATAGATACGCTCACAACGGTTTTAGCGCACTTCAATCAATGTAAAAAAGCAAATATTAATTATTGTGTTTTTATTACAAAGTGATTACATCAGGTACATACAATATTATTTTTGTTACCATTACGTGTATAGAAGAAAGTTCATTTTAGTATTCTGTTTTTATATATTATATATACCTAAGGAGGATAAGCCTTTGAAAAAATTTGCATTCGCAGTAACAGCTGTTTCTGGTGTTGCAGCTATAGCAGCTCATAACGACGCCGAAGCTTCAACTCAACATACTGTAAAAAATGGTGAATCTTTATGGATGATTGCAGACCAATATGGTGTATCTGTTAATCAACTGAAATCAAGTAACAATATTTCAGGAAATATGATTTTCCCAGGGCAAGTCATTACTGTAAACGGAAGTAGTTCAACGGGAGGAAGCGGTTCTCAAGAAACAGCAACTTCAGGATCTACATACACAGTTAAAAGCGGTGACTCATTAGCAGTAATCGCACAACAAAACGGTGTTACAGTTGACCAACTAATGAAATCAAATAATTTACAAGGTTATATTATCTATCCTGGTCAAACTTTAAAAATTGCTGGTGGAAGCGGTAGTGATACTACAACTACTCCTTCAAATAACACACAACCTACTCAAACAGGTGGCAATCAATCATTCAATGACCAAAACTTATATGACTGGGGTCAATGTACATATTACGTATTTGATCGCAGAGCACAAGCTGGTAGTTCAATCAGCACATACTGGGGAGATGCTAAATATTGGGCAGGCGCAGCACAAGCTGACGGTTTCCGAGTAGACGGCACACCTGAAGTAGGTTCAATTATGCAAACTACAGCTGGACAATATGGTCACGTATCATATGTAGAATCTATTAACGCAGACGGAAGTCTATTAATTTCAGAAATGAACTATAATACGCCTCCAGGTGTTAAAGATTACAGAACAGTCCCAGCATCTCAAGTATATAACTATTCATATATTCATTAATAAAAAACCAGTTCAGAAGACGAACTGGTTTTTTCTATGCAGAAAATTAGTGTGTGGAAGTTTTTATTATCTGGGCGCTAACTATCATTATTCCGAATTCTGGTAATTAGAATGCTGTAACTTCCATTATTCTGAATTCTGGTAATTAGAATCGGCTAACTTCCATTATTCCGAATTGTGGTAGTTAGAATCGGCTAACTTCCATTATTCTGAATTCTGGTAATTAGAAGCCGCTAACTTCCATTATTCTGAATTCTGGTAGTTAGATGGGCACTCATTTAGAGACACTTCTCAGAATTCTGTCCCTGACGACGCCTCTTACGGACATTTCTCTGAATTCTGTCCCTAACAACACTTCTTAGAGACACTTCTCAGAATTCTGTCCCTAACACCACTTCTTACGGACATTTCTCTGAATTCTGTCCCTAACAACGCTTCTTAGAGACATTTCTCTGAATTCTGTCCCTAACAACACCTCTTACGGACATTTCTCTGAATTCTGTCCCTAACTCAGAACATCTCCCCACAAAAAATTCACCTATCACTAAATTTCTCCTCCCCCTTCTCAATTTTCCCATACAAAAAAACATCCAACGTTAATGAGTTGGATGTTTTGATGATTGATTATACGAATAAAGCACAAATATGATAAATGATGAAAGAAAGGATAATTGATACTGGTAAAGTTATAATCCAAGTAATAATCATTCTTTGTGCTGTTGTCCATTTAACACCTTTAACACGTTGTGATGATCCTACACCTAAAATAGATGAAGATACTACGTGTGTTGTTGATACTGGTAAGTGAATGAATGTAGCACCGAAAATAACGAATGCTGATGATAAATCAGCTGCTACACCGTTAGCTGGACGGATTTTCATAATGTTTCCACCAACTGTTTTGATAATTTTCCATCCACCTACTGCAGTTCCAAGTCCCATTGCAGTAGCACAACTTATTTTAACCCATAATTCAATATCTGTTGTAGATTGCATATTAGCTGAAATAAGTGCCATTGTAATGATACCCATTGCTTTTTGAGCATCGTTTGTACCGTGTGAGAATGCTTGTAAAGCTGCTGTACCAATTTGGATAAATCTAAAGTTTCTATTTGTTCTTGTTAAATTATTATTTTTAAATACGACTTTGAAAATAGAATATACAATGAAACCAACGATAAACGCTAAAATTGGAGATGCAATTAAAGCTAATATAATTTTTGAAAATCCTTGGTAATGTAATATTCCAAATCCTGCAGAAGCAATAGCTGCACCTGCAATTGACCCTATTAATGCATGTGAAGATGAACTTGGAATCCCGAAATACCAAGTAATAAGATTCCACGCTATAGCAGAAATCAATGCTGCTAAAATAACGACTGAACCATTTTCTAACTTAAACGGATCGACAATATCTTTAGCAATTGTTTGTGCTACACCTGTTGCCATTAATGCCCCGACAAAGTTCATAACCGCTGCTAAAATAATTGCATGTCGTGGTTTAAGTGCTTTTGTAGATACTGCTGTAGCGATTGCATTGGCTGTATCATGGAAACCATTAATAAAGTCAAAAAGTAACGCACACACAACAATAGCTACGGTAATAATGAGTAAACTATCCATTTTTTAAAACTCCTTAGCTATTTTTCATAATAATTTGTTCTAATTTGTTTGCTACTAATTGACATTTATCTGCTACATCTTCAAGAGATTCATAAATATCTTTAATTTTTATTAATGTTACTGGATCTGTTTCACTGTTGAAAATATATTTAATTGATTGTCTTAAAATACCATCACAATTCGTTTCATATTCTTTAATGTTGATAGAATGTACACGAATGTGTGAGAATTTCTTCTCAGCTACTAACGTTACAGCGATTTCAATTTCTTTAATTGCTGCTTGTATATTTTTCACGAATTCTGCCATGTATTCATCTGAATAACTGATAGAGTACATTTCAAACATTGCTGAAGTTTCTTCCATTTCATCTAATACATCATCTAATGCATCACATAATTCTAAAATGTCTTCTCTTTCAATTGGTGTAATGAAAGTTTGATTTAAATCAGTAATCATTTGGTGCATAAGATCATCACCATTAGACTCATAGGCTTTAATTTTATCTGAATAAGCTTTTAAGTCGAAATCTGAATCAAAATCCATTTCTCCAAATTCAACTGATGCGCGACTTAAATTCTCAGCTATAGCTTCTAACTGAATACCAAACTTATCCTTCTTCTTATTAAACATTAGTAATCCTCCCAAAATTTACATCATAATTTATGTAATTACTCTTTCATTGTACTCTTTCAAAATGAATTCGACCACAGTTTATTAATTTATTTTTGAAAATTTATCTTGTCTGTAAACTTTTCGTAAACACAAAGTTCACATTGGTATTTTATAACACAAAAAAAGGCTAATGACAAGCACTAGCCTTTATTTTAAATATTTATTTTTTAAAGCACTCTTTGAATCACGCGTTTAGAGTGGATGTATGCTAAGAAGGCAAACAGAATATAAATTAATGAATACAGTGACATCACGATCAGCACTGGTGTATAGAATGATTGTCCCATAAAGAACCAAGCTGATTTAGCCGCGAAATATCCGTGACATAATCCAATGATTAATGGTAATGCAAAGTTAAAGCCAATTTTTAGTGCAATACCTTTAGACATATCTTTAGATGTATAGCCTAACTTTCTTAAGATATTGTAGTTTGATGTTTCATCTTCAGTTTCATCAATTTGCTTAATGTAAATGATACATCCAGTAGATAGTAAGAATGCGATACCTAAGAATCCAAGAATAAACAGCATAACACCTAGGCTACTTTTAGAGTCATTGTAAATTTCATGATATGACATAGATGACTCGGTTTTACTTTGTACTTTTCCAAAGATTTGCTCTGCTTTCTTAACATCTTTATCATTTGTTAAGTTCACACCAAATTGCTGATTCATGTCGTCATTTCTAGCTTCATGTTTTTTCATTTGGTCGAATGTATGATCTGACACAACATAAACAGGTGCATTATAAGAAACCATTGAAGATAAATAATTTTCTTTACTAATAGATTTCACTTTAAGATGATGTGTTTGATTACCCATTTTGTAAGACATTTTTTCTTCATCATTTACATTAGTGACTCTATCAAGAAGATCATTGAATCCTACAACTGCTACTTCATCGTCTTTCAATTTTATACCTTTAAATTCAGATGCTTTAGCAACTGTTGATGGTGAATTGGGTTCTACTCCTCTAGTTTCATTAGCACCTTCAAGCACTTTTCTATCATCAATAATATAACGTGTCACATTGTAATTACGTTCTTTATATTGAATGTGCTCAGCATCTAATGCTTTTTTAAATTGTTGATTTGCATCTTTATTTACAAAAATATAATCATCTGGTGACGTGCTTCTTGCTGTTTCTTCGGCATTGTAATATTGAACGTAACTCAATGCTAGTAGGCCGACTGACATAGCTGACACTATTGCGATAATTGTGAGCGATAAAGCATTTGTTTTCATTTTGTGCATAATAGATGAAGTTGAAACAACGTCTGTTACACTCAGCATGCCTTTTTTATATTTACGAATGGTATTAAATATTAATGAGATTGAACATCTAAAGAGCAAGTAAGCACCCACTATTGTTAAGAATAAAATGGTAAGCATTCTTATATATAACGTTGCCATCCCTGCATTACTGAGATTATCGAACATAACACTTGATAAATAATAACCACTAATAATCATGACGATGCCAATTGCACCAAAAATCAATTCATATAGTTTAATTTTCTTAATTTTAGTATCTGTAGCATTGTATTCATGCATAAGTGCTAAAATTGTCTTTCTTTTTATAAATATTGCATTTTGAAAAGCTATAATGATATAAATCGCAATCATGAGTACAATCGTTTGAACGAAAGCTTCAATACTAAAATTCAAATGTGCTTCTTGTTGGACGCCGATGATTTTATATAAAATCATCAATAATATTTTAGAAGAGAAAAATCCTAAAATAGAACCAATCACAGCTGTTAATGTAAATAATACAAAGTTTTCTAAAGCAAATATTTTAAAGACTTCTCGCTTTGTCATACCGATTAATTGGTACAATCCCATTTCTCTCGATCTTCTCTTAATAAAGAGTTTGTTGGCATAAAGTAGAAATATAACGATGATAATCGTCAGTATTGTTACACCTACTTTAATAGCTGCGCCAACTCTTATACCTGATTGAACACTATTTAAATCTTCAGAGAACCTTAACGTGACAAATCCGAAAAAGAGCATGACACTCATCGTTATTGAAAAGACATACATACTATAATGTCGAATGTTTCGTCTTAAATTCTTAAAAACAATTTGATTAAAGCTCATTTACAACACCACCTAACACACTTTGTGTTTTGATGATTTCTTTGTAAAATGTCTCTCTATCATCGTCTCCTTTATAAAGTTCAGAGTAGATTTTTCCATCTTTCAAGAATATGACTCTGTTCGAATAACTTGCTGCTGATGAATCGTGTGTAACCATAACAATTGTTGATTGTGTCATTTGATTCATTTGATTTAATTTATTCAGTAAATCTGAAGCAGATTTAGAATCTAATGCACCAGTTGGTTCATCAGCAAATATAATAGATGGTTGTGCTATAAATGCTCTTGCAGCTGATGTTCTTTGCTTTTGACCACCAGAAATTTCACTAGGATATTTATTTTGTATATCTAAAATACCTAACGCCTTACTAATTTCTTCAAATCTTACTTGCGCTTCTTTTTTAGAAATTTTTTGAATGGTTAAAGGTAACATAATATTTTCTTGCACGGTAAGCGTATTAAGCAAATTATATTCTTGGAATATAAAGCCCAGCTCTTTTTTTCTGAAATTAGACATTTGTCTATTGTTCATATTCTGTAATTGATGACCATTAATTTCAATTTGCCCTGTTGTCGCATAATCAATGGAACTTAATACATTTAACAGTGTCGTCTTTCCTGACCCAGATGGCCCCATAATACTAATGAATTCACCTTTTTCAACAGTCATATCTATTTGTTTCAACACTTCTTGTTGATTTTTTTAGAACCATAAACTTTAACGAGTTGTTCAGTTTTTAATATACTCATATTCAAAACTCCTTTGTAATTTGTTTATGATTCCATCTTATAGCCTTTTTTACAATTCTTCCTTTGATTCATCGTACATTTTCATGTTTGAAGTGACATTTTTGTCACTTGATTGTTCTACCGTTGTTAAATCATTTGGTTGCGGGAAAATAAGCAATACTGTCGTTCCTTCACCATAAGTAGATTTCACATTGACTTTAATACTTAGTCCTTCAGTAATTTCTTTAACTAAATAAAGCCCCATTCCTGTGGCTGTTGACTCACGTCTATTTGTCGTTGAAGTAAAGCCTCTTTCAAAAATACGTGGTAAGTCTCGCGCTTTTATACCTCTCCCAAAATCTTGAATTTTCAAGTATGTTTGACCATGCTGTTCATAAGTTGAAATGATAATATCTTTATTCTGCGTATATTTCAGAGCATTACTTATAAGTTGTCTAATGACTGTACGACACCATTTCTCATCTGTATAAACTTTTTCATCTTCAATTTGTATATCATACCCTATGCCTTTAGCCATGCTAATATTACGTGCATGTTGAATTTCTTTTATAACCATCTCTTTTAAAGCATAATGTCCAAAATAAAAATCATTACTTTTAGAGCTTAAACGTCTAATATAAAGTTGCTGATCCAGTAAGTAGTCGATTCTGCTCCACTCATATAATAAATTCTTTTTTAAATCTTGTTCTTCAATTTGGTCTAATAATAATTTCATTGCTGTGATGGGTGTTTTAACTTCATGTATCCAATCTAGCAAATCATTTTTAGTCGCTTGTATTTCTTTATTTTGGTTATGAATGGTACGTCTCGTACGTTCATCATAAAGTTGAATATAATCAAAAACGATCTTTTCATATGTTGATTGATTCAATTCTTTATGTTCAATTTCTTTAATCGGTATATCATTTTTTAATGCACTATAAAATCTTGTTTCTCTCGTGTAAATCAACCATATAAACACGATAAAAATAATCAAATTTATACCTATTAAGTACAAAGCGCTTTTAAAAGAAAAGGCAACATCTAACCAGCTCGTAAGCAGTATAGTAACTTGCATGATTATAAACAGTAATATCCAAATCCATCTTTCTTTCAGAAACGATTTGATCATTTTATCCCTCCGGCTCGTGCGCAATATAGCCTTTACCTACTTTCGTTTCAATTAAATCATTGAAGCCAATTTCAGTAAGTTTCTTTCTTAGGCGATTAACATTAACAGTTAATGTATTGTCACTCACAAATTGTTCATCATCCCATAAAGCAGTAATAATCGTATCTCTACTCACGATTTCATTCTTATGATTCAACAGAATTTCTAAAATAAACATTTCATTTTTAGTTAACGAAATTTCAATATCGTTCTTTTCAATAATATGTTTACCATAATCAACGCGTGCTTTATGCCATAACTTAATTCTAGGCTCATCTTTATTATATTGATAAACCCTTCTATAAATTGCTTGAAGTTTGGCAACTAGCACTTCTGTGTGAAATGGTTTCTGTATAAAGTCATCCGCACCTAGTTCCATACTCATGACTTGGTCCATCGGGTGGTCCCTTGATGATAAGAATACGATCGGTATATTAGACTGTTTTCTAATCGCACGACACCAATAGAATCCATCATATTGAGGTAACTGTATATCTATAATGACCATGTCTGGTTGCAATGCTTTATATTCTTCAAACACTGCACCAAAATCATTTATGCCATGTACTGACCAATCCCATTTCTCTAGTTGTTGCTTCATAGCATTAAATAAAGTTTCATCATCTTCAATTATTAGTAATTCCATACTATCCCTCTACTTTGTATATTTTTTAACTTCGCCTGCTATACTGCGTAGTTGAAAATCTTTAATTCTACAATCAACTTCAAACCCCTTCATCGTTACATTATGAATAGGAGCTTGTGATAAATAATATATACTCCAAGGTAATCTCGGTACGTAATTAAATAAATGAACCATAAATTCATTTGTTAATCTTAACTTTCTAAATTCTAACATGCCATTATCTTCATATAAATCTACAGTAAGTGAACCGCCGATAACTTTGAACTGTATAATATCTTCGTCAATATTTGGATGTACTCTTTTTAATTTTAATAATGGTTTACTGCGATGTTGAAAATAAACATAATAAATATCTCCAATTAATTCTGTTCTCACTAACGTGCCACTTGTTTCTTGTAACCATTGGAAATAGTATTTCACAACATCTTCTAAATCCCATTTATAAGGAATGGGCATTCTATCAACACTTCTAACATCATCTATTTTAGACTTCTGTAATTCTATCGATACAGCTGGTCGCTTAATAGATTGTTCTGTCACTTGAACTTCAATTCCCGTTGAACTTAATATTTCCATCGTTTCTATATCAAAAGGCGAACCTTTAATGTATATAATTTTTTTAACATTATTGACTTTACATGCTTTTGCCATATTATGACTCGCGATAATATTTAAATTACGTGCAGTACTTTGAGTTAACTTCGCTGATTTCTTGTTTGGATCTAAATAATAAATTGCAATATCAATACCTTTTAAAGCTTCAATCATATCTTTAAGTACAAAAATATCGCATTTTCTCCATGTAACTTCATCATCTATCATCATATCTGATTTATACTTTGTAATCGTATATAGATTGCCGACATCTTTTAATGTACTGATTAAATGCTTGCCTATATACCCTGATCCACCTGAGATGAGTACATTCGCTTTCATTTTAAGCACTCCTTTATATTCGGACTTTACATATGTGTTATACTATTTATAACTTATTGTTTAATTACCATAAATATACCACTGATTGTAATTTATAAATAGAAATAGGAGACATTTTATGAAAGAAATCATACGCGAAATTCGAATAAATGATGTTGAAAACTTTAATAAATTGTTAGATAGTGTGATTAATCAATCCGAATATTTACTCTTTAATCCAGGAGAACATCAAATATCTATACAAAACCAAACTTTATTTCTAGAAGAAATGATTACGACAAGTAACTCTACAATCATTGTTGCAGAATTAAATGATACATTAATTGGTTATGTAACGATCCAAGGTGGCAAAACGAATCGAAATCGTCATGCCGCAAAAATTGCTATGGGTCTACTTCCGACATTTAGAAATAAAGGAATTGGATTTAAACTACTTCAAGAAACCGAAGCTTGGGCAGTGAGAAGACAACTGCATAGACTAGAGTTAACAGTCGTTACGGAGAACGAACCAGCATACCGATTATACGAGAAATTCGGTTTTAAAGTAGAAGGAAAGAAAGAACAAACATTGTATTTTAATGATAAATATTACGATGAATTTATGATGGCAAAATTATTATAAAAAAAGGCAAACTCATCACGTATTTCGCGTAGTTTGCCTTTTTTATTATTTATCTTTTTTAATCACTGTTTCAGAATCTTGATTCGCATTGTTTTCATATGGAGACTGTTTCGTATTAGCCCCTAGAAACATCATGACGTTATTATAATTCTTCTTAGATTCTTTCAAGTTCATATGGAATTGATATTGATGACGTAAGCCGTGCGTACCATCAAAGAATGTTGTAGTCGTTTGAACACCTTGCTTTTTAAGGACTTCATCAAACTCTCTATTTTGTGGATCAAATGGGTCAGCATCTCCCACTGTTAAAAATGTAGGTGGATACTCTTTTGTCACTTGATCAACGGTAGATAGTTGATTAATTCTCGCAAAGTTCTTTTCCCATTCTTTAGTACCCGTATAACTTGTCATAAATAAATCAATTCTTGGAAATTCTGTAGATCTCACTGTTTGCATATTATATAACCCACCAAAAAGAATGGCAGCTTTTAAATAATCTTTTTTAATAGTTGGCTTCATACGCATTTGCTGTTGCAATTTATCATTTGTTTGTAAAGCCACATATTGACTAGCAATTTGTGCACCTGCAGAATCTCCGCCATATATAATTTGTCTATAATCGATATTAAATTTATTTCTATGTTTTAATGTATATTTAGTTGCTTGATCTAATTGCTGTATTGGTGTCGGATATTGGTAATCAGGTGCTAAAGCATAATTTACATTTACGATGATATATCCTTTTTCAGCAATTTGTGCTAAGTATGGATTCTTATGTCTTTTGTCTCCCGCTATAAAACCACCACCATGCGTCCAAAATATGACTGGCAGTTTCTCACCTTTTTTCATTCTTGAAGGCATAATAATATCCATTTGACTATTTGGTGCACTATGACCATAAGATACATCACGTATCAATTTTACTTTCTTATTGTTTAGTAATAATTGATTAGCTCTTTGAGCTTGTAATTGTGCTTCCCTTTCTTTATGTTCCTGATATTTGTTATAACCGTAAAATCCACTTACAACAACGATGATCGCTACAATCAAAATAAACAATCGTCGTTTTTTTCTTTTCATATGTTCACTTCCTCATGTAAGAAGATAGTTTAACATATTCAATTATTTTATGCGATATGTTTTTTGTTATCACTTTTACGACTAATATATTTAACAACAATGGCAGCACAAATCACTAAACCTATAACACCCATAGCTGGATATAATTTATCAATCAGTGATGAGAAACCTACAAAGCTTAAGCCATAAGCGATTACCATAGATATCGTCAGTAATACAACGTATTTTTTAGAAAATGGTACAGTAAACCTTGCTGTAAATGAGTACATAAGTCCTAAAATCGTGTTGTACATAACCATAAGCATAATTACTGATAATGCAAATCCAATAATAGGTGAAATTGTTCTAGCGAGTTCTAACGTTGGTATCTCAATATCTTTAATATTAGGATATTCAACTAATAATCCAGCATTGATAAGTGCTAATAATATTAAATATATCACACCACCGATAATGCCACCTAATCCTGAAATACGACGTTTATCAGCATCGCCACCAATGGCAACTAATGTACTAAATCCTACTGAGAACGCTAAACCACCATAAATAAATCCTTGAACAATTCCCCAGAAAAGACTTGGTGATTCAACCGTATCGTTAATTTCAGAAATACCTACTTGACCATTCACAAAGAAGTAACCTGCGATTATTAATATAACAATGATTAAAAACGGTGTTACGACACCTAGTGCTTTTACTATTTTATCGAAGTCTAATAAAAGCGTGATATAAATAAAAATACACATAATTAAAGCACCTAACCAAGTTGGCACCCCAAAACTTTCATTAAATGCTGATCCAGCACCAGCTATCATCGTTACTGATATACCAAATAAGAAAAATATTAATACATAATCTATAACGATACCTGCTTTACCAAATAAATAGTTAATCGTTGAGCTATGGTCATCTGCATCGAGTGCTGTACCAATCTTAGCTACTTGTCTACCAAAAAACGCCAACATTATACCAGATATAATAACTCCTATATACCCGTATAAACCATAGTGGGTAAAGAATTTCATTACCTCTTGCCCTGTCGAGAACCCTGCACCTACAACGACCCCAACATAAGCAAACCCTATTTTTGTTGCTTCTTTCAAATTTGACACAAACTTTCCTCCTCAAAATTTTGTTCAACATAATGATGTATACCCACTATTTACGAAAGTATTCCTCTAAAAAAGAGCAAGACTATAAAAGTCCTGCGCTTTTTCATATATATTTATGAATTTTCTTTAATTGATTGACTATAATTCGCTCTTGTAACTGTCAATCCGACAATGATTACTAAAGCGAGTAATACAATACCAAACCAGTATGACTGATGAATACCTTGCGTCATAGCATGATTGATTTGGTCTACTGTAGGATTCTTAATACCTTCTAATGCGGCTCTTTGTCCACCGTTCATAATACTTACAAAAATCGCAATCCCTAATGCGCCACCTATTGGCTGTAACATATTGGATACAGCTGTACCGTGTGGATACATTTCTTTTGGTAAAGCGTTCAATGCATTTGTATTTGCCGGCATCAATACTGCAGAAATACTAATCATTAAAATAATATATACAATAACAAATATCCATACTGAAATACCTGGATGAATGGTTGAATAAAATATTGAGACACATAACAGCACAATTAACCCTGGTACAACAAGCTTTCTTGGACCAACTTTATCAAATATGGCACCCATAAATGGTGATAAGAAACCATTTAATAAAGCACCTGGTAATAAGATCAATCCAGCAACTTTAGCACTGAATCCCATTGGACCTTGCAAGTACATAGGCATCACAATTTCAGAAGCAAACATTGTCATAATTACAACAACGAAAATAATAACACCCTTTGTATAGTTATGGTATTTAAATACTTTCAAATCTAATAAAGGTTCTTCTAATTTAAGTTGTCTAAAGACAAATAGTATCATCGCAATAACACCAATGATAAGCGTGATGTAAATTGAAGGACTTGAGAAGCCACCTTCAGTAGTACTTACTGATGAAACACTATATATAATAGTTGCAATACCAATTGTTGATAAAATAATTGATAAGACATCAATTTTCGGTCTTGTAACTTCACCAACATTTTGTAAATATCTATAAGCGAATATAAATGTAAATAGCATGAATGGGATAACGATTAAAAATAACCATCTCCATCCTAAATAATCAACAATAACACCAGATAACGTTGGTCCTAATGCAGGTGCAAACATAATGACTAATCCGAATTGACCCATAATTTTCCCGCGTTCGCTCTCATTGTATAGCATGAGCATTGCGTTCATGACAGTTGGAATCATAAGTCCCGTTCCAGCTGCTTGAATCATTCTACCTACTAATAACATTGGGAAGTTAACGGCTAACCCGGCAGTTAAAGTCCCGATAGAAAATATTGTTACTAACCCTAAAAATAACCGTCTCGTTGTAAACCATTGATTTACCACTGCAGACAATGGTGTTAGTACACCCATTACTAACATGAAACCAGTTGCCATCCATTGGACAGTTGGTGCATCTACATCAAATACTGACATTAATTCTTTTAATGCAATATTTAAGAGCGTTTCATTTAAAATCATGAAAAATGTACCAACTAAAAAGACAATCATAATTATTTTTCTTTTAAACTGATTCTCCATTTTTTTCTCCTAAATTTTATTTTGTAACTTTTCTATAATGACATAAAAAATAAACCTAGTCAAAAGACTAGGTTTATGCATTTTGAGATTTGGATAGTTGTAAAAAATCTACCACAACTTGGTCCATTCTCTTTGCTGTTTCTTTCATTATATTTCTAGCAACTTTATTTTCAGGGTCTATCTTAAGTATTTGCTTACTTATATCAAAAGCTTGTTTATCAGAAAGTAAAGGTTCCGGTATAGCATGTAGTAGAAGCATTTGTAATAAACTCTTAACTTCTTTATGATCTGTTAAAATCATCGATCTTTCAGCATGATAATAAGCTGAATGAAATGCGCCATCATGTTCACTATATGGATAAACGTGTAACAAGAACGCTAAGTCATGAAGTTCACTCGTTTCTTCCTTCTTAATACAGTCTAATATAAATGTATAAAACATCGTACTTTCTTCTTCGTGAGCTGCTGAAATAAAGTGTTCTTCAAATTCTAAGAAATCCACTTCGGACATCAATCTATATGCAGTATCAAATTCGCCACTTAATATATGACCTTTAATCAAATCCTTCATTCAATGTCCTCCTTTTCTCTCTATGCAACATTCACATTCATTTCAATGTTAAATTTTTAAAGTCAAAAATATTATAACATGTTTTGTAATAAATTACCTTTAAAATAGAAAACCAACTTAAATTTTAAAATATAAATGATGATGATACTTGCATCGGTGATTAAAGCGAGCATCACAATTTGGGCATACCTCTTTTAACATATAATCATTGATGGACATCGTTTCTTTACAAACGCCACATAGTATCGCGTGTTCATCAAATTCAGATTGATCCCATCTCTTAATGTCATGCTTTTCACATTCATTATGGCACTTGTAACAAGGATAGAATTTATCACAACATTTAAATTTAATCGCGATGATATCTAGCGGCGTTTGATAATGTTCACATCTAGATTCATTATCTACAGTTAAGCCATGTATTTTCACCATAGTATCCTCCAAAAAATTTACTTTAAGTGAACATCTCACAATTATAGCTATTTTGTCAATTTATAATGATTTGACAGATACCATAAATTTTAATAAGATTAACATATGAACATATATTCATATGTTAGGAGAATAATATGACTACAAATACTATTTTAGATGATGAAACATTATTACTTGTATCACAAACTTTTAAAGCATTAAGCGATCCAACTCGCGTAAAGATATTACATTTATTATGTACCGGTCGACATTCTGTAGGTTGTATAGCTGAAACACTTTCACTAAGTCAATCTTCCGTATCGCACCAATTAAGATTTTTAAAGAATCTTAGGCTTGTTAAATTTGAACGTGAAGGTAAAAGTATTTATTACTCAATCGATGATGATCACGTTATCTTATTATTAAAACAAGCTATCGAGCATGCCAAACATTAACAATTTAGGAGGTGTTTTCATGGGACATGAACATCATGGACATGACCACAACCATGTTCATACAAACAATAAAAAGATACTACTCATTTCATTTATTATCATTGCTGTATTTATGATAGTTGAAGTGATTGGTGGATATATTACAAATAGTTTAGCTTTACTATCAGATGCTGGACATATGCTAAGCGATGCCATTTCACTCTTTATTGCATTAATGGCATTTAAATTTGGTGAACGTGTTGCCAATAAGAATAAGACATATGGCTACAAGAGATTTGAAATTTTAGCAGCTTTAATTAATGGTGTCTTGTTAATTGCTATTAGTATATATATCTTTTATGAAGCTATTTCTAGATTTATAGATCCACCAGAAGTCGCTTCCACAGGCATGTTAATCATAAGTACAATCGGTTTACTTGTGAATATTTTCATAGCTTGGTTAATGTTTAAAGGGTCTGATACGAAAGACAACTTAAATATGCGTGGTGCTTTCATTCATGTACTCGGAGATTTATTAGGTTCAGTTGGCGCAATCGTAGCAGCACTCATTATGATTGCATTCGGTTGGAAATTAGCTGACCCGATAGCAAGTGTTATTGTGGCACTATTAATTATTAGAAGCGGATATGGTGTTACGAAGTCTGCATTAAATGTATTGATGGAAGGCACACCATCAAATATCGATGTTCATGAAATCTCAGAAACAATCAAGTCGCACCCAGATATAATAGAAGTACATGATTTGCATATATGGTCCATTACAAGTGATTTAACAGCATTAAGTTGCCACGCAGTCGTAGATAAAGATAAGACTGTGGAGGAATGCGACAGTATAATAGAAGAAATCAATCATAAACTTATTCATAAATCTATACATCACGCAACAATCCAATTAGAAACACCAGATCATCAGCATGACAGTTCCCTACTCTGTTGCATGGAACAAACAGAACACGTACATTAGAAAAACTAGAACATTTAGGTATATATACCTAATTTGTTCTAGTTTTTTACTTTATATAATTTGGTATAGGAATCTCTCTCAATCTTCGTGCGATACACCCTGATTTTGTACCCTAGCGCACGATATCTCTCAGTCTTCGTGCGTTACACCCTTATTTTGTACCCTAGCGCACGATATCTCTCAGTCTTCGTGCGCCACACCCTTATTTTGCACCTTAGCGCACGATATCTCTCAGTCTTCGTGCGTTACACCCGGATTTTGTACCTTAGCGCACGATATCTCTCAGTCTTCGTGCGCCACACCTTGATTTTGTACCTTAGCGCACGATATCTTTCAGTCTTCGTGCGATACACCCCGATTTTGTACCCTAGCGCACGATATCTCTTAGTCTTCGTGCGATACACCCCGATTTTGTACCTTAGCGCACGATATCTTTCAGTCTTCGTGCGATACACCCCGATTTTGTACCCTAGCGCACGATATCTTTCAGTCTTCGTGCGCCATACCTGGATTCAGTACCCCATCACACTATTCAAAATCAAATTTATGATATACCTTAACTTACTTATAATATACTTTAGTATTTCCTTGTGTAATCATATTAAAATGTCCTTTCATAATATATGAAAGTGTATTTCTATGTACACCATTACACCACTTCCTTGCTTCTTTCATATTGAATGGTGCTCCTTTCAAATACATTAATTCGTCTAAAGTATTTAAAATAAGTTCTTTTCTAGGTATCTCATTAAAACAGTTAGAACAAGTGATTACTTTCTTTTTATTTTTCAGTGGTGTATCTATTATATTGTTACATTGTGTACATCTTATACCAGGTTTTAATTTGTTAAATTCATAATTCGGATATTGATGATAATCATCTTCAAAAGGTGTATGGAGATTTTGTAATGTGGTTTTTATTATAGAATTATTTGGAGAGTTACTGTTTTTAAGGAGATGTCTTACTTTATTTAACTGGTTTGGTAAAATAATTGTTTCTTCATCTATTTTGCCTTTCATACTAAAATTTCCGTTAATAAATATTATATAGCTTTTTATTGTTCTTTCTATATCTAATTTATCAAGTACTTTATTTAGGATATAGTCATTTCTATCTAATTGAGCTAACGGATATTTAATTACAAAGCCGTTATCACAAATCAAATTACCATTATTAAATTCATATTTACCAAAATAATTTTTAATTTCGAATTGATAGATAATCTTATCAGTAATAACTATAAAATCAAATTGATAATTTTGAGTACTCTGAAGTTGTAAATCATATATAAACTCTAATTGATCAATAGAGTTTAATATTTCCAAAAACTTCCTTTCACCTTCTTTTCCTTTTTTATATGTTTCATATTTTTGAATATCTTGAGGACTTATGTATGTTCTACCTATAAGAGATTCAATCACTGAATAATAGTTCTTTTTCAATGGTTCACCTTCTTTATAAGTTTATTCATTTCCATTTTAATCCATCTCAGTAAAAAAATCAGCCACAACATCAATGTTGTGGCTGTTTTCTTCTATATGAATGACTCAAATATTAATTGTTTGCCTGGTACTTTCTTATCATCGAATCCTTCTAAGAATGGTTGATTATCATAAGGTACTTTGACTCTTTCTACGTTTATGGCACCATCTTTAACTTCTACTATGCCATACACTGCGTATGCACCGTTATTTAACCCTACTGACCCCGGATTAAAATATATTGTTTCTATATCATCAAAGTGATGTAACACGTGATTATGTCCGAATGTAACAAAATCAGCATCTACGCCGTTAAATAGTCCATGTACATGTTCTAACGAAGGATCTACAATTGGTTCAAATGGATCTTCACTAATATGCTTATCCATATTTTCTTCGAGTATTCGATAATGTGTGAAATAAAATTTTAAACCGTCTATTTCTTTTGTAACTTCACGTTTAAGGTCATTTAAAAAGGTATAATATTTACTGTCTAAATGTTCTACTATCCATTGATGATGTTCATAGAACTTACTTTTCAAACTTTCTGGATATGGTTCGTTGTTAACGACTGACATAATCGCTTCGTCGTGATTGCCTGCAATGTATGTCATATCTTTTCTGCTTGTAACTGCTTCAAGAACTTCGTTTGTACAATGGCCAACACCAATATTATCACCTAAGTTATAAATGTGATCTATATCCGTTCGATTATCAATATTTGAAAGTACCGCGTTTAATGCATCGATATTTCCATGTATATCTGTCAAAATTGCGAATTTAACCATCATAAGACTCCTTTATGATTATTGATTAAATTGATCAACCGCTTCTTTAATTTCAACATCTCCTGAAACGACTTGGAATTCTTGACCAATTTTCTCATCATTGTTTAATACTTCAACCAAGACAGTCGCTACATCTTTACGAGGTATTTTACCACGTTCAACTTCTTCAGCTAATGTAACTGTTCCTATAGCATCATCATTTGTTAATGCACCAGGGTGAACGATTGTATATGGTATATTAGCATTTCTTAAATGTTCATCTGCATAGTGCTTAGCTATTGTGTAAGGTTTTAAATCTCCTTCAAAAGCTGATCTTCTTGTATCAAATGAAGACACGAGTACAAAATGTTTCGTACCTGCTATTTTACTTGCTTCAATAGATTTAACTGCGCCGTCTAAGTCAATAATAATTGTTTGGTCTGCACCGGTATGTCCACCTGAACCTGCTGTAAACACAACTTTATCTGCATCTTTTATTTTTTCAGAAATGTCATTGATATCGTCATATTCAAGATCTAGTGGTGCTGTTGTTGCACCTAAGTCTTCAAAGAAACTTGCTTGACTGTTTTTTCTAATACCTGCAACAACTTCATTGCCTTCTGCTACTAAATCTTTAACTAAATGTCTTCCTATTTGTCCATTAGCACCTATTACGAAAATCTTCATTATAAAACACTCCTTTAAATTTTTTCATGTATAAAACGATAGTTGTGTAATCTATCTGGCGTGATTAACCTTGAAGTCACTTCATATGGCTTTTTATAGTTCATATCAGAAACAACAATTGAACCATCATTTTTTACTTCTTCAACAATTGCGACGTGTCCTAGTTCACCATAATCTGTTTGTAAGATTGAGCCTTCACTAGGTTGTCCGTTCACTTTATAGCCTTCTTCTTTTGCACGGTCATCCCAATGTTTAGCGTCACCCCATGATGAACTAATTTTTTTATCAATTTTCAATCTTTTTTCAAATACATAAAATGTACATTGACCTTCTTGATAGTAATTACCAAGTGAACGGTCATCTGTTTTATCATTCTTTTTAATTTGTTCCGTACGAATCGCTACTTCTTTTTCTTTCATCTGCTTCTTTACGTCTTCAACATAATGATTCAATAAATCGAATCCACCTTGGCTTTTAAAAAGCATAACCATGGTAATAATAGCGACCCACGTTGCAAGGTAAACGATGAAGCGGAATAACTTTTTCATAGCTCACTCCTATAACTAATGTACCTCAAATATATGAGTTAAAACGTAGGATATCAAATAAAGTGCTTATAACTTTTTTGAAAAATTCGCAAATGCAAGAAAGTTTTTGACAATTAAATGACATTTACATAGTTTTTTATGGTACCCTAATGATACAAAAAGACAAGAGGTGAATCATATGTTCAAGTTCCAATTAGATTACTTTAGAAATGGACAGGGATTCCATTTAAAAACTATTCTATTTTCTATTTTAGCATCAATCGTTATGGTTCTTATAATGTTAATACCGGGTGTATTATTCTTAATTGGTGGTGTCTCACTCGCTTCATCACAAGACTTTTCAGGTGAACCTTCTGGCGGAGGACTAGCGATATTCTTTGTCACTATGGTACTCGGCTTTTTATTAACACTTGGTTTATATATCTTTGTTTTAATTCCTTTAGCTTATGGCATGATTAAATACTATAAAGATACAGACTTAGGTATTGGACCAAACTTTAGTGATTTATTTATGTTCTTACGAAAAGGAAACTACGTTAAAACATTAAAACTTACAGTTATTATAGGTGTGATTAGTGTTGCAATGTACATAGCGATTTATATTGTCGTATTAGTTGTTGAACTAATATTCGTTGCAATATTCGGAACATCTATGGCTATTATGCAACCAAGCGGTTCAAGTGAAGCTTTCGGCGCAATGTCTATATCATTTGTAATTATCATGTTATTTATGATTTTAGTTCTATTCGCAGTGTTTATTCCATTATATTATATAGTGATATTTATTATGAACACAGTACTTGTTCATATTGATCAAAGATCGTTACCAACTTTCACTAAATTCTCAATTGGTTGGAATATTACAAGTAAAGGTCCTAATAATGCTTGGAAATTATTATTCAGCAACTTACTCTATGTTGTTGTTGCATATATTGTTTTAGCTATTATTGGTATCGTAGTTGCAGTTGTTGTTTCATTTATGCCAGCAGTATTACAAGTTATATTCGCGGTACTTGGATATATTGTGTACTTTATCTTTATGTTTGCTGTTTCATACTTCATTTACGGAAGTGTGATGAACTTCTATCACAAAAATAAAAATGCACTTTACCCTCCAAATAACCAGTAATCCTAATTGATAACATATTAAGCGCTCAATCTACATTCAAAAGATTGAGCGCTTTTTTTATAATAAATCTTTAATACTATATAAGGATTGTAATTCAAAGTCGGGTTTTACCTCTATATATTCAAAATCACTAAAATTACGATTAATCCATGCCGTTTGAAATCCAAACTTTTGTGCACCAACAATATCCCATTTATTTGATGATACAAATAGTACTTCATCTTTATTATATGGAATATTTTCTTCTAACAAAGCGTATCCATTAGAATCTGGTTTATACACCCCAAACGCTTCAAGAGACAAGATAAACTTAAAGTAACTCGTGATATTTGAATAATCTAATACTTGTTCTATCATGTCTTTATTACCATTACTAAATATGATTTGATCAACTTCGGATAGTTCTTTTAATGTATGCGTAACTTCTGGAAATGGCGTTAACTGATTATATGCTGCCATACATTCGTTAATTTCTTTCAATGAGTAATCAAAATCATTTCTACTGAGTACGTACTCTAGTGAATCACGAATCACTTTACTAAATGGTTTATATTCATCCACTAATTGTCTCACATGTGTGTACTCAATTAGTTTATATCGCCATGCTTTAGCAATTCTATCTCCATTTCCCGGAAATAACTTTTCACATTTTTCTCTCACACTATCTATATCAAAAAGCGTGCCATATAAGTCATATACTACTGTTTTAATCATTTCATCACCCCTAAAAACATCATTCATTATATTATATCCAAATGTATATAAACCAATCACACAAAATATATTGCTAACAACCTTATTGTTCATAAAATAAAACCATGTCACCTTATATCGGACATGGTTTCATATATTGATTTAATTAATTAAAAACTTTTGGCTTAAGAAGTCAGCGACGCCATTTTCTACATTCGTACGTCTCGTAACTTCACTACCTAACGCTTTAATATGATCAGGTGCATTTTTCATAACAATTGGATTATCTACAAATTCGAGCATTTGTCTATCATTATCACTATCACCAATCGCAAAAGTTTCAGTATCCGCTGCGATACCTAAATAGTCTAAAGTCGCTTGAATAGCTGTTGCTTTATTAACACCCGTTGGCATTGTTTCTAAATTACAAGTTGTTGAATGAGAGATTGAAATATCTAATTCTTCTTTCATAGGTACGATAAGTTCTTCCCATTTTTTAATTTCTGACTCGTATTTTTTGAAGAAATAAAACTTAGAATAAGCATCTTCTGGTATTTCATCAACCCAATTGATTTTCTCACTTAAAGCTTCTTGTCGAGATTTCCATTCATTACGTTCTACATCTCCCAATTCATCTGTTTGGATTTCAGAAAGTAATAACGTTTTATCACGTTTTAAGGCGATACGATTTTTATAGTATGGAAATAACTCGTAATAAATTTGATGTTGTTCTGCTAAATCAACAAGTTTACGCACTGTTTCCATAGGTAGTTGGTGTTTAAATATTTCTTCTCCATTAATATATCCTACTGCACCATTTGAAGATAAAATACCATCAACTTCAAAATTCTCAGGTACTAAATATGGAATTTCATCATATGCTCTTCCTGTCGCAATAAATACTTTAATGCCTTTTTGTCTAACTTCTTGAATAACATCATTTGTATGATTCGTTACTCTGTTGTCTTCATTTAAAATTGTCCCGTCCATATCTAAAAAAACTGCTTGAGTCGTCATGTTGAATCCTCCATATCATTTATCAATGTCTATTATTTCATGCTCACAACATAAAGGCAATTTTTTAAAATTTATATTACTTTTTAGATAAAATTGGTCTATTATTTTTAAATGTTACATCCACATCAATGCCAAATAAGTTACTCATATTATCACTATTTAATAGCGAATGAATATCACCTGATTGGAATACTTCTCCATTTTTCAATAAAAGTATGTTTTTAAAGATTGGTAAGACTTCTTCTAAATGATGTGTCACATAAATAATCGTTGGTCCATTACTATCTTGACCGATATACTCAATTCTTTCTAACAGATCTTCACGCGCTACAAAGTCTAATCCATTTGTTGGTTCATCAAGAATAAGCAACCTCGGTTCTGACATTAACGCTCTACCTATTAATACGCGCGTTTGTTCTCCTTGAGATAGCGTTTCAAACCTTCTATTTATATAATGTGTAATACCTAGCGTTTCACAAATATGTTTCGCTTTTTCTTTAATTTCTTCAGTAGGTTCTTCATAAACACCTATTGACGCATAAGCACCACTAATAACAGTTGTATAAGCATTGTCCTGTTGTCTCATTTTCTTAAATAAAGATGACGAAACGTAACCTATTTGCCTTCTAATAGCATCAGCAGAATAACCTGGTCTTCCTTGTTTCATATCTAGTATTTCAAATTCACCAGATGATGGAGCTGTATATGCGTTAATAATATCGAGAATAGTAGATTTACCAGCACCATTTAATCCGTACAAGACCCAATGTTCTCCATCTACTATTTCCCAAGAAATATCTTTTAATATGTATTTGCCTTCTCTAATCCAATTAATATGTTTCAAATCAAGCAGCATACTTACATCCCCTTTAATATAAGAATTTAGAATATTCACTTATTGTACATGAAACAACTCTTATATTAAAGACGATAGGATAGGAAGGCTTAATTTTATGATGATTATTCTGGATTAATATCGAATCTTAATCCATCTGGTGAAATCAATACTTCAGATGCTCTGTTCGGAATTTGCATATCGATATTAGCAAGTCCGTAACTATTGTCTAAATCTTCACGTTTTTTATTTGATTGCCAAGTATTAATCGCAATATGGTGATGATAATCTTTTGTTGACATGAATAATGCATTAGGGAAATTACCTACAACAATTTTTAATCCTAATGTATCAATATAAAAATCTTTGCTTTCATTGATGTTGCTTGTTTTTAAATGTAAGTGGCCAATCTTAGCACCTTCAGGCATACCATTCCAACCTTCAGTTGAAGCATGTTGGACTAATGCTTCTGCGTCTACTTCAAGTGTATCCATATTAACGTTACCATCATTCCATACCCAAGTTTCTGGATCTCTATCTCTATAAATTTCTATACCATTTCCTTCTGGATCATTTAAATACAATGCTTCTGACACGATATGATCCCCAGCACCTAGTCTTACATTTAATCTTGAAGCATGTAATAAAAAGTCAGCTAAATCAGCAGTAGTTGGTAATAATATTGCTAGATGGAATAATCCAGCTTCTCTCATATTTGGTTCTCTACCATCTACTAATAAATTTAATGTAATAGTATGACCTGAGTTACCAATCTCAAATACTGTTTGTTTGTCATCTTTACTTTTTATATTTAATCCTAAAATACTGTCATAAAATACTGTCATTTTTTCTAAATCTTTAACATTTAATGTAATGCCTTTTACTAAATTTGCATCTCTACCATGAAACATAACTTGCACCTCTTCTTATTTATTAATTAACTATAGTATACTTTATATACTATAAAAAGTATACTACTTTGTTTCAAAAAGTAAAAAAACCTATACGGTACAATTTAAAATTGAATCCGTATAGGCTATATTATTACAATTCCATCTCTAATCTCACCATATCTTTGCATTGAATACCATTTTCAAAGATAGGTTCTTCGTAATACTTTACAAAATAATCAATATCTATTGATTTCATTCTAAATCCAGCTTGTTGATAAAGTTTCAATTGCCCAATACCTGAGTTACCTGTTCCAACAGTTATTGTATGACAATGCAAATTTCTCGCTTCATTAATTATATGGTCAATTAATAATTTCCCTATACCTTGATTTTGAAATTGCGGATCAACTGCTAAATTAACTAACTCATATGTATTGGGTCTCGTTAATAACCCAACTGCAATTCCGATATCTTGATGATTTTGTTGATAAACATATACTTGACCTCTAGTAGCATAATCATTAACAGCATGTTGATTTTCATCTGCTAAAGCTAATAATTCATAATGTCTATCATTTAACTGCTCACATAAAGTTATCATTGTATCACCTTCATTGTTTAAGTTATGAAACTTTCTTCTTTCTAATAAACCAAATGATAAATACAATTATACCAATTGCAATGACTGCGTACATAAAGTGAGAATAAACATCCATATAATTAACGATTTGATGCCAATTATCTCCTACTTTAGCACCTACCAGTACTAATACTAAATTCCATATCAATGTACCGATTGTCGTTAATACTAAAAATAACCATTGATTCATACCGCTCATACCAGCTGGAACGGATATTAAACTCCGAATAAGTGGAATAAATCTACAGAAGAATACAGTCCATGGTCCATATTTATCGAACCAAGCATCTGCTTTTCTTACATCTTCTTTCGTTAACCTAAGATATTTACCCCATTTCTCGATAATTCTTTCGATTCTTTCAACATTTAGAATACGACCAATCCAATATAATATGACAGCACCGCCTACAGAACCTATTGTAGATGCAACGACTACACCTAAGACTGTTAAATCTGACTTCGTTGTCATGAAACCTCCAAATGTTAAAATAACCTCTGATGGTATGGGTGGGAAAACATTTTCCAATAATATCAATAAGGCAATACCAAAATAGCCAAATTGTTCCATTACACTTGTAATCCAACTCTCCATTAATTTACTCCTTTAAGTTGATATCTTTCTCATTTTATTACTTTGTAAATAAAAACTCTCAATAATAATAAATAAAACATAATGATGAAACTTAATTATATAATATATAACGCTGAATAAGTGTAAGACTTAAGTATGAACATGACAATTTTTATTTATATGCATTGTCATTACTTTTTATTTTACCTTAAAATGATTCATAAAAAAATTCACACCCATTTATATATGAGTGTGAATGAGTATTTATAATTTAACTTTTTTTAATCTTAATGCATTTGTTACGACACTTACAGAGCTTAATGCCATTGCTGCACCTGCAACCCAAGGCGCTAAGATACCTATTGCTGCAATTGGTATACCTGCCGTATTATAACCGAATGCCCAGAATAAGTTTTGTTTAATATTTTTAATTGTTGCATGACTTATTTTAATTGCTTTAGGGATGAGTAATAATTCTCCACCAAGAATTGTTACATCTGCCGCTTCAATCGCAACTTCAGTACCAGTTCCAATTGCGATACCAATATCTGATATTGCCAATGCTGGTGCATCATTAACACCATCGCCAACCATTGCAACCTTTTTGCCAGTACTTTGAATTTCTTTAATTTTATCAGCTTTTTCATTTGGTAATACTTCAGAAATGACTTTTTGAATACCTACTTGATTTGCGATAGCTTGAGCTGTTCTTTCGTTATCACCAGTAAGCATCACGACTTCTAAGCCTTCTTCTTGAAGCATTTTAATCGCTTCTGGTGCACTTTCTTTAATCGTATCCGCAACTGCAACAATACCTTTAAATGTACGATCAACAACAACTAACATAGCTGTTTTACCTTCTTGTTCTAAATTAGACATGTCTTGTTCAAATGATGTCGTTTCAATGCCATGTCTTGCCATTAATTTTCGATTACCCACTAATATTTCTTTATTCTGTATAGTTGCTTGAATACCATATCCAGGTATTGCATCGAAATCGTCTACATCATTTAATGCGACTTCTTGTTCTGTAGCGTATGCAACAATTGCTTCAGCAAGTGGGTGTTCTGAACCTTTTTCTGCACTTGCTAATAGACTGAGTGTTTCTAAGTCTCCAGTATAATCCGTAACTTCAGGTTTACCTTTTGTGATTGTACCAGTCTTGTCTAGCACGATTGTATCTAATTGGTGTGTACGTTCTAAATGTTCGCCACCTTTAAATAATATGCCGTTCTCGGCAGCTTTACCCGTACCGACCATAATGGATGTTGGTGTAGCTAATCCAAGCGCACATGGACAAGCAATGACAATCACAGCAATTGCTGCAACTAATGCTCGTTCAAACTGACCTGGGTCTACTAATGTTAGCCATACGATAAATGTTAAGATTGATAACCCAACAACAATCGGAACGAAATACCCAGAAATTACATCTGCTAGTCTTTGGATAGGTGCTTTAGATCCTTGCGCTTCTTCTACAATTTTAACAATAGAAGCTAGTGCTGTATCTTTTCCTACTTTAGTTGCTTTTACATGAATTAAACCATTCTTATTAATCGTTGAACCAATGACTTCTTCATTTATTGTTTTTTCAACAGGAATAGATTCACCTGTAATCATAGATTCATCTATTGATGTACGTCCTTTTTCAATAATACCATCCACCGGTATCTTTTCACCTGGTTTGATGTTCAAAATATCACCGACAACGACATCATCAATAGGTATCATGATCTCTTTATTATCACGAATAACTCTTGCTTCTTTAGCTTGTAAATTTAACAAAGAAGATAAAGAATTCGTTGTTTGACTTTTAGCGCGTTTTTCTAAATATTTACCAAACAAGATTAAAGTGATTAACACTGCACTTGTTTCGAAATATAAATGTGGCATATAAGATGGATTACCAATTGTTTTGATTGCTTCATATAAACTATAAAAATATGCTGCACTTGTTCCTAATGCCACTAATACATCCATATTAGCGCCACCATTTTTCAAGTTCTTATAAGCACCAACATAGAACTGCCAGCCAATGATAAATTGAACAGGTGTTGCTAATATAAATTGAAACCAAGGATTCATTAAGATATGAGGCATAGGCATATTAAATAAATGCACAAACATTGTTAATAAAAGTGGTAACGATAAAATAGCAGAAATAATCAGTTTAGTTTTCATTTTCTGTACTTCTTGTTCTTTATGCGTTGTTTGATTTTGAACATCACTTTTAGTAGCTGCGTCATATCCTAAATTTTTAATTTTATTAATGATACTTTTAACATCTATAATTTCAGGATTGAATTCGACATTAGCCTGTTCAGTCGTTAAATTAACTGTTGCTTGTGTAATGCCTTCTTGTCGATTGAGCACTTTCTCGATACGATTAGAACATGCTGCACATGTCATACCATAGACATCTAATTCAGCCTTTTCTGTTAAGACACCATAACCGAGATTTTCAATTTTATTTGTAACATCCGATAAATTTGTAGCGTCATTATTGAAAGTGATGGATGCTTTCTCAGTCGATAAATTCACTTGAGCATCAACGCCATCCATTCTATTTAACACTTTTTCAATACGATTGGAACATGCTGCACATGTCATACCCGTTACCCCAACAGTAACATGTTTAGATTCACTCATTTCGTTAACCTCCTTACTTAGAAAATTGTTTAAGCACACTCATTAATTCATCAATTGTTTCTTCGCCTTCACCATTTTGAATAGCATCCGTCACACAATGCTTAATATGTCTTTCCGTTACCGCAAATCCAACATTTTTTAAAGCAGACTGTATCGCACTAATTTGTACTAATATATCCACACAATATCTATCTTCCTCAACCATACTTTGAATACCACGCACTTGACCCTCAATACGTTTAAGTCTATTGATCACTTTATCTTTTTCCTCTTTCGTTCTAGGTGTTACCGTATGTTCATGTAAATACTCACTCATACAATCACGTCCTCTCTTTAATTAATACTATACCCCCCTATAGTATATTTTTCAATATAAAAGCTCAGAAAATTTATAATGAGATGTTGAATAAAGAAAGTTTGTTACTATCGTGGGCCATAGTTACATTTCCCCGGACTTTTGTTACTATGGGCGCCCTTAATTACAATTCCTTGGACTTTTGTTACTATGGGCGCCCTTAGTTACAATTCTCCGGACTTTTGTTACTATGGGCGCCCTTAGTTACAATTCTCCGGACTTTTGTTACTATGGGCGTCCTTAGTTACAATTCTCTCGACTTTTGTTACTATGGCCTGCCTTAGTTACACTTTCCCAGACTTTTGTTACTATGGACCTCCTTAGTTACAATTCTCTCGACTTTTGTTACTATGGGCTGCCTTAGTTACAATTCTCCGGACCTTTGTTACTATGGACTGCCTTAGTTACAATTCCTCCGACTTTTGTTACTACAGACCTCCTTAGTTACATTTCTTCGGACTTTTGTTACTACATCCATCATACACACCTATCCATATATAATATATTCAAAATTTACATAAAAAAACACCTGAGCGAGTAGCTCAGGTGTTTAATACCATTCTATTCAACTGTAACTGATTTAGCTAAGTTACGTGGTTTATCTACGTCACAACCTCTGTGTAATGCAGCGTAGTAAGCGATTAATTGTAATGTGATTACTGATACAAGTGGTGATAACATTTCATGAACGTGTGGTATTACATACGTATCTTGATCGTGTTCTAAACCTTCCATTGAAATAATACATGGATTAGCACCACGTGCTACAACTTCTTTAACGTTACCACGAATTGATAAGTTAACTTTTTCTTGTGTAGCTAATGCAATGATTGGTGTACCTTCTTCAATTAATGCAATTGTACCGTGTTTTAATTCTCCTCCAGCAAATCCTTCTGCTTGGATATAAGAAATTTCTTTAAGTTTCAATGCACCTTCAAGACCTACGTAGTAATCCATTGTACGTCCAATAAAGAATGCGTTACGTGTTGTTTCTAAGAAATCTTTAGCGATTTGTTCCATTTTAGGCGCATCGTCAACAATTGCAGTGATTGCAGTTGTTACTTTCGCTAATTCAGGAATAATATCTACACCAGTATTTTTGTTATGTGCATTCGCAACTACTTGAGAAAGAATTGCTAATACTGCGATTTGTGCTGTGTATGCTTTTGTTGATGCAACAGCGATTTCAGGTCCAGCGTGTAAAATTAATGTATGATCCGCTTCACGAGATAAAGTTGATCCTGGTACATTTGTAATTGTTAATGCTTTGTGACCTAAACGTTTTGCTTCTACTAATACTGCACGGCTATCTGCTGTTTCACCTGATTGTGAAATAAAGATGAATAAAGGTTTTTCAGATAATAAAGGCATGTTGTAAACGAACTCTGAAGCTACATGTACTTCAGTAGGAACGCCTGCCCATTTTTCAATGTATTCTTTACCTACTAAACCAGCATGGTAACTTGTACCACATGCAACGATATAAATTCTATCTGCTTGTGCAACATCTTCAATAATTTCTTTATCGATTTTAAGGTTACCCTCTTCATCTTGGTAGTTTTGAATAATGTTACGCATAACACCTGGTTGTTCGTGAATTTCTTTTAACATGTAGTGATCGTAAGTACCTTTTTCAACGTCTGAAGCATCGATTTCAGCTTTATAGCTATCTCTTTCGATTACGTTACCTTCTTGGTCTTTGATGATTACTTCATCGCGTTTTACGATAACAATTTCATTGTCGACTAATTCTTTATAAGTATCTGTTACAGCTAACATAGCAATTGCATCTGAAGCAATTACATTAAATCCATCACCGATACCAACTAATAATGGTGATTTGTTTTTAGCCACATAGATTGTGTCAGCATCTTGTTCATCTAATAAACCTAATGCATATGAACCATGTAATAATGATAATACTTTATTGAAAGCATCTTCTGTAGTTAACCCTTCGTTTGAGAAGTGTTCAATTAATTCAACAATAACTTCAGTATCAGTATCTGATTTAAAAGTGATACCTGATAAAAATTCATTTTTAAGTTGTTCATAGTTTTCAATAACACCGTTGTGTACTAATGTGAAACGACCTGATGTTGATTGATGAGGGTGAGCGTTCTCATAGTTTGGCACACCGTGAGTTGCCCAACGTGTATGTCCAATACCAATATTTCCATCAAAGTCATCAGAAGCTGCTTTACGTAATTCAGCAATTCTTCCTTTTTCTTTAAATACTTTAATTTCTTCTTCATTTCTTACAGCAATACCAGCTGAATCATAACCTCTATATTCTAATTTTTCTAATCCTCTAAGTAATAATTCTTTAGCATTTGCTGTACCTATATATCCTACTATTCCACACATAATCAAAATTCCTCCAATTTTAAATAAGCGGTCAGACTTTTAAAATTTTAGTCTAGTCGCTTTCAATACTCTGTTCAATTTATGGCTATTTCAACGTCTTTGGACATACAGTCACCTATATGCTTTAAACATTGAACTTCGAATGGGCCACATCCGGGATAGCATCCGCCGAAAATTCGATAACTATCCTCCTCGTCAACAAAGGTCATAACACTCATTCAGCATGTATCTGATTATACATGCCTCTACAATCGTGTATGCGCTTTGTTCAGGCGCTATAAGTTTCCTTATTTCGATAAACCTCACAATCCTCCTTAAGCAAGCTCTCTTCATTCTACAATGAAATAGTATGTTGTGCAATTATTATACTATATTCCGTGCAATTATCATTATTTTCTATATAATTACACTTGTTAAATTTTAAAATAAAAAATCTGAGACAGCAGTTGTCTCAGATTTATAATATTATTATTCAATTCCCATTTCTTGTTCTACTACTTCTGCAATACTGTTAACAAATCTTTCAGCATCTTCTTCTGTTTTAGCTTCAACCATTACACGAACTAGTGGTTCAGTTCCTGATGGTCTTACTAATATACGACCTTCGCCATTCATTTCAACTTCAACTTTAGTCATGATTTCAGAAACTTTAGCATTTTCTTCAACACCATATTTATCAGAAACTCTTACATTTACTAATTTTTGTGGATATTTTTTCATATTGCTTGTTAAGTCACTTAAACTTTTACCTGATCTTTTAACGATACTTGCAAGGTGCGCACCAGTAAGTAAACCATCACCAGTCGTATTATAATCCATCATCACGATATGACCTGATTGTTCTCCACCAAGGCTGTAAGAACCACGACGCATTTCTTCTACAACATATCTATCTCCAACTTTTGTTTTGTTAGATTTAATACCTTTTTCTTCTAGTGCTTTATAGAAACCTAAATTACTCATCACAGTTGAAACAACCATGTTATCTTTTAATTCACCATTTTGTGCCATATCTTCAGCTAACACATACATGATTTGGTCACCATCAACAATTTGCCCTTTATCATCTACAGCAATGATTCTATCCCCATCACCATCAAAAGCTAAACCAAGGTCTGCACCATGTTCAATAACAGCTTTTGCTAATTCTTCTGGGTGTGTAGAACCCACATTTAAGTTAATGTTATAACCATCTGGCTTACAACCTATTGTTTCGCTCGTTGCTTCTAAATCACCGAATAAATACGGTGCAAGAGAATAAGTAGCACCATGTGCACCATCTAGGACAATTTTCAATCCATCTAAATCTCCATCAACAGTTGATTTAATATAGCTTATATATTTTTGAGCACCTTCAAAGTAATCCGAAATATGATTTAATTGGTTACCTGTAGGTCTTGGTAAATTGTCTTCTGTAGAATCTAATAACTTTTCAATTTCTAATTCTTCATCATCTGTTAATTTGAAACCATCTGGACCAAAGAATTTAATACCATTGTCAGCTACTGGATTGTGTGACGCACTGATCATAACACCTAAATCTGCATCTACTTCTCTCGTTAAATAAGCTACACCTGGTGTTGAAATAACACCTAACCTCATCACTTCTGCACCAATTGATGAAAGACCTGCGATTAAAGCTGCTTCTAACATTTCCCCAGAAACACGCGTATCTCTACCTACTAATACTTTAGGATTTTCACTACCATGTTTCTTCGATAATACATAGCCGCCAAATCTACCTAATCTAAATGCGATTTCTGGTGTTAATTCAGAATTTGCTACACCTCTAACACCATCTGTACCAAAATATTTGCCCATTATAATTCTCCTTTAATTCCGTTAGTTTTTAGAAGTTTCTATTTTTGCTTCAACATCTTTGAATTCTGCTTCGTCCACACCATCAGGCAAGCTAAGATCAACTTTTTTAGTTGTATTTCCATCAACATTAGAAACATCGACAGGTACATCTATTGATCCTATACCATCAAGTACATTTCTTGAACCATATATTTTAACTTCGGATTTATCTAAAGTAATATCATCAATATTTATATTTTTTGATACACTACCTTTTTTCACAGGATTTAATGTCACAGTTTTACTAGATCTTGCAACTTTAATATTGACGTTAACAGTATCTGGTCTAATCTGTACGTCTAGTTTATTTAAATTGCTATCAAGTACACTAATACCCGCTTTTTCAGTCGTATCATCTGTTAATTGCTTCGTTTCATCTAAAGTAGCTTTAACATAAGCAATTTTATTAAGTTCTTCTTGTCCACCTGTAATCGTTACTTGAGATGGATTAACAGTTTCTCCAACTAGCTCATATCCAGAAGCAATTCTATTTTGATTAATCTCAGCTTCAATTGGATATTTTTTAGAAACTTTGTCTTGTAACGTTACATTTGCGCTTTTAGGCACAACTGTCGCTTTAAGTTCATCACTAAGTCCTTTGATTTTAAAGTTTTCTTTATATTGCCCTACAGATTTGTTTTTCAAATCCAATTCCACTTTAAAATTCAATAATTTTTCAGCCTGTAATATTGTTGATTGTGGACCAGAAACTTTTACATCCACAGTTTTAGGTGCGCCAGATAAATATAATTCTTTTGTATTATAGATTGTATCTACCGGCACATCTTCTATTACATGATCTGAACTTTTCAAAGCATTTTCTGAAAACAAGCTACCGAACACATTATTCACAGATAAGAACATGAGTAGCGCTAAAATTAAAGCTACAAAACGTAAACCCCATTTAGATTCTAGCATCTACTTCACATCCTTTCTGTTTTGAACAGAACCAAACCAATGCTCAACTAGTAATTCTCTAAAGGCTTCACTTGATATTTCTTTTCTTAATCGACCATCAATTGTTACAGATATTGAACCTGTTTCTTCTGATACTACAACTGTAAATGCATCTGATACTTCTGAAATCCCTACAGCTGCTCTATGACGCGTTCCTAAACTTTTAGAAATTTTTTGACTGTCAGATAACGGCAAATAACTTGCTGCTGTAGCAATTTTTTGTTCACGTATAATCATCGCACCATCATGTAATGGTGTATTTGGAATAAAAATATTTGTGAGTAATTCTTGAGAAATATCAGCATTAATAGGTATCCCTGTTTCTATGTAGTCTTGAAGACCAGTTTCTTTCTCGAATACAATTAATGCACCTATTCTTCTTTTGGCCATATACTGAACAGCTTTATCAACACTATCAGTTAACCTTTCTTGTTCTGCTGATGTCGCTACATTTACTCGTTTAAATAGACTTCCTCGCCCTAATTGTTCCAACGCTCTTCTAAACTCTGGTTGGAATATTACAATGATTGCTAAAAATCCCCATTGCAATACAAAATCAAATAAAAGCGTAGTAGTCGTCAAATTCAAAAAATTACTTACTGTTCTACCAATTATGATGAAAAATATACCTTTTAATAGTTGTATCGCTTTTGTACCTTTAACGACCGTTATAATTAAGTACAATACATACCATACAATAATTAAATCAAGTATACCTGTTATAACTTTTAAGGCACTTAATTCACCAAAAATGTCAGGTAACTGCATAGTATCTCCTCCGTGTTTCATTTACCTAGTGATTATTATAACAATTTTTGAGATATATTGTTAATTTAATTATATATAAAACAAAAAAAGCCTCTATTAAAGAGACTTCTTTATTAAAGTATATTTTATCCATGATTGTCAATTATAATAATTTCTCTCCAAAGAATGAGCCCATTAATCCAATTGCTTGATGCGCCGTTTTATTATATTCATCGATAAGAGGATTTACTTCAACTAAATCAGCAGATACGATTAAATTTGACTCATGGAGTAACTCCATAGCTAAATGACTTTCTCTATATGTCGCGCCTCCTGGTACTGTTGTGCCCGTACCCGGCGTTTCGACTGGATCTAATGCATCAACATCCAATGAAAGATGTACACCATCCGTTTTATCCTTTAAGTAGTCTATCGTTTCAGATATAACTTGATTCATGCCAAGTTTATCTATATCTGCCATTGTATATGTACGTATACCTGACTTTTTAATATATTCTTTTTCACCATCATCTAAATCTCTCATACCAATTAGAACGACATTTTCAGGTTTTACTTTATTTTTATATCCACCGATATTCATTAATTCTTCATTACCTTCACCTAATAAGACTCTTAATGGCATTCCATGAATATTCCCACTCGGTGAAGAATCTAATGTATTTAAATCTCCATGTGCATCATACCAAATAACACCAAGATTATTATAATGTTTACTGATACCAGCGATTGATCCTATTGATAACGAATGATCTCCACCTAGAATTAAAGGAAAGTTACCATTATTCATCGTTTCATTTACGGATTCATACAAGTTATTTGAAAATGAAATTACTTCATCTAAATTTCTTAAACCTTCTTGTTCGCTTTTATATTTTTTCATATCAATATTAGGTGATTCTACATTACCTTTATCTATGACATGGTGACCTATATTTTCTATTCTTTCAATCAAACCAGCATATCTCAAAGCATCTGGTCCGAAATTAACGCCTAATTTTCTTTGACCAAAAGCAGTTGGTGCACCGATTATTTCAACGCTCTTTTTCATAATTTCAAATCCCCCTTAATTTGCATTACTATTATATTCTAGTATATGTAAGCACTTACATCAAGCTATATAAGGGTTTGTGGATAATATTAATATATTCCAAATATTTATACGTATATACATCGATTTATGCATATTTTCTTCAATAAAAAAAGAGACATTAGATTAACTAATGTCTCTTACTTATGAGCCATAGAGGATTCGAACCTCTGACCCTCTGATTAAAAGTCAGATGCTCTACCAACTGAGCTAATGGCTCTTAATGGCTGGGCTAGCTGGATTCGAACCAGCGAGTGACGGAGTCAAAGTCCGTTGCCTTACCGCTTGGCTATAGCCCAAAAATGGTGGAGGGGGGCAGATTCGAACTGCCGAACCCGAAGGAGCGGATTTACAGTCCGCCGCGTTTAGCCACTTCGCTACCCCTCCAGCTTATTAAATTAAATGGTGGAGAATGACGGGTTCGAACCGCCGACCCTCTGCTTGTAAGGCAGATGCTCTCCCAGCTGAGCTAATTCTCCATAAAAATGACCCCTACGGGATTCGAACCCGTGTTACCGCCGTGAAAGGGCGGTGTCTTAACCGCTTGACCAAGGGGCCATGGCTCCACAGGTAGGACTCGAACCTACGACCGATCGGTTAACAGCCGATAGCTCTACCACTGAGCTACTGTGGAATAATAAAATTAAATATTTGCCCGGCAACGTCCTACTCTCGCGGAACGTAAGCCCAACTACCATCGGCGCTAAAGAGCTTAACTTCTGTGTTCGGCATGGGAACAGGT
>NZ_JAJNJE010000003.1:0-376777 GCF_022386035.1 Mammaliicoccus sp. O-M54 | reverse complement strand
TGTAACAGTAGTTACAACAGACGAATCAGGCAACAAAACAGAAACAACATTCACAATAACAGTTGAAGATACATTGCCACCAACGGTAGATCCAATTGAAGATCAAACAACAGAAGTAAATACGCCAATCAAAGATGTAACATTGAATGGCAAAGATAATAGTGGAAAACCAGTGACACATGAAGTAAGTGGCTTACCAGACGGTGTAACATTCGATCCAGAAACAAATACAATTTCAGGCACACCGACAAAAGCTGGTGAATACACTGTTACAGTTGTAACTAGAGATAGTGAAGGCAATGAAACAACGACAACTTTCGTTATAATTGTAAAAGATGATTCATCAAATGATGGTAACAATCCCGGCGATGATGACGGTGACGATAACTCAGGAGGTAACGGAGATGATTCATCCAACGGTGGAAACGATAACTCAGGAGATAACGGAGATGATTCATCCAACGGTGGAAACGATAACTCAGGAGATAACGGAGATGATTCATCCAACGGTGGAAATGACAACTCAGGAGATAACGGAGACGATTCATCAAACGGTGGAAACAACAACTCAGGAGATAACGGAGATGATTCATCAAACGGTGGAAATGACAACTCAGGAGATAATGGAGACAATTCATCCAACGGTGGAAACGATTCTAAAGTATTACCAGATACAGGTGAACAAGATAAAAACTTAACTTTATTTGCATCTGTTATTGCGTTATTTGGTGGAATTTTAACATTTAGAAGAAAGAAAAAAGATTCTAAGACCGATAAGTAAAATAGTTAGAATCTTAACTAAAAAATAAACACTTTTAAACACAAAAGGACTGATAAGAAAATTTATTCTTGTCAGTCCTTTTTATTTTGTCATAGATATAAATGTATCTTTTCGTAAGAAGCATTATAAGTGATATCCTAAATAACATGCTCCGATTGATAGTATGACTGTAGATACGATATAAATAGTCATCATTTTATATGATTTTAATAAGTATCGTTCATATATTTCTAAAAAGTGAGTAGAGAATGTTGTAAATCCACCGCAAAAGCCTATTGCGATAATTGCATATGAATAACTATTATCATTTAAATATTGTGCGGCAAATCCTATTATAAGGCTTCCGATTACGTTAACAGTTAGAGTAGCTACTGGGAAGTGATTTGTATATAGTTTAGTGAAGAATTCATTCACGAAATTTCTGCAAAGAGCACCTATACCTGAACTTATCATAATATATAATAACGTCATGCTTCATCAGTTCCTTTCCTATAACCTATTGCAATAAATATGAATCCGAGAAGTAAACTAACGAGTAAATATGTGCCTGCAAGGAAGATATGTCCACGTTCTAGTAACTCAACTGTTTCTAAACTTAAAGATGAATATGTTGTTAAAGCACCTAAGAAGCCTGTTGTAATTAATTTTTTAATATTTGGATGTGCTTTGAAATAGCTAATGAAATATGTAGAGAATATACCCATTAAAAGAGCTCCGATTACGTTAACAGTTAAGGTGGAGAACGGGAAAGCGTCATTAGTGATCATTAACGAAACTAAATATCTTAGCCCTCCACCTATAGCACCGCCTAAAAATATTGCTAAATATACCATTTAATAAACCTCCTCATTAAAAAAAGGAAACATTATGTTTCCCTTAAATTATTCCGAAAAATCTTATTATAACGACAATATGATATAAAATGACGATGAATAAAACAATTGGTAATAGTTTATTCAATTTTGATAGTGTTGAGTGTTTATCAGTTTGATATTTAATTGACTTATCAGTTGTAAAGACAGCAATTAATAATAAAATACCGTTTAATATACTACTTATTAGTACGAGCGACACTAAAGATCCAAACATTGTTTCTAAAAATGGGTTTTGTGCACTTAAAAATAAACTAATAATAATAAGTATAATTGATATATAAAAATAGCGTTTAGCTTTATCCATGATGCCCTCCAAAAATTCCATATAATCGTTTATGTTATCATATAAATTATTTTATTGCATCTAATAATTCCATTACTTCTTCAAAGTCGTCCATTTTTTTACAATGACTAGGAATGATAAAAAGAGAGGTATTCGCATTTTCTTTTAAATCAATAAGCTTTAAATGGGTTTCAATGAAAAGTTCGCCGTTGTATGCTTTGCGCAACAATCTTTTAGTAGGAAGGTCATTCTTTTGAATATTTGAACGGCACCATGCGGCATCGCTACACATAAAAATCATTAAATTAGAGAATGTCATCATTAAGCCGAATTGACCTGGCATGGCTCCTGGCAAATCATAGCTAACTAAGGCATCTTGATTGAAGACTTTATATCCTTTACCCAAAATAGGGTGTTCAGTTTGTACAAAATCTTCTACAAATTCAATGCGTTCTTTAAAGTTATCCGGCATAACATGAAAGCTTAATTGAAGGTTATTGTTGTTGGAAACTTGTTGTGTAATAAAATCGTGATAAGCTTCACTTGAAGTTATGATTGTCGCATTTTTAAACGCATTTAAATATCCGAGATGATGACTTGAAAAATTTGTAATGATACAATAATCGATCTCATCTGGATGTACGTGATCTTTCAACAATTGACTTGGCAAAGTTTCGTACACTTTATAGTCTTGTCTGCGAAATAATTTTAAAGTTTTTAAATCCGTACTTGGTTTCACATGTTCGGAAAAGCCTGTATTTATGAGTATTTTGAAATCATTAATTTCTAAATAGTAGGAAAAAATATAGTACCGTTCAACTCGGCTCGTAGGACTATTATTGATGACTGCTTCGTCACCTAAAAATGAACCGGTCGTATATAGTTTGAAATGCTTTATTGTTTCTATATTATCAGCCATCAAAATACACCACCTAAGCAATTTATATTACTTAAAAAATATTATTTGATTTATATTTATTCTTATTATGCCATAAAGCACCTCAAAATACATTTAAAATAACTCGGATATTGGCGTTTTAAACAAATAATTTAGTAAGCGATTGCAAATTATGGTACGATAAATGCACAACATGTAGAAAGGAATGAAATTCATGAGTAATCTTAAAGTACAAGTTTTTGCTGATGGTGCAGACATTGAAGAAATGAAACAAGCCTATCAGAATAAAGAAGTTGATGGTTTCACAACAAATCCAAGTTTAATGAAAAAAGCAGGTGTAACGGATTATAAAACATTTGCTGAAGATGTCGTTAAAGCAATACCAGATGCTTCGATTTCATTTGAAGTATTTGCAGATGATATAGAAACAATGGCTAAAGAAGCAGAGATTTTAAAACAATACGGTGAAAACGTATTTGTCAAAATTCCTGTTGTAAATACAAAAGGTGAATCAATGATTCCTTTAATTAAAAAATTATCAGAAAGTGATGTTAAAGTTAATGTCACTGCTGTTTATACAATTGAACAAGTTAAAGAAATAGTAGAAGCAATTAAACCAGGAGTTGAAACATATGTTTCAGTATTCGCAGGTAGAATTGCTGATACAGGTGTAGATCCACTACCATTAATGAAAGAATCAGAAAAAGTTTGTCATAGTAAAGAAGGCGTTAAATTATTATGGGCAAGTTGCCGTGAATTATTTAACGTTATTCAAGCAGACGAAATTGGCGTAGATATCATTACATGTCCTAAAGATGTAGTAGCAAAAGTACCAAACATCGGAAGAGATATTAATGAATTATCTGTAGATACAGTTCAAGGGTTTGCTAAAGATATTAAAGCAAGCGGATTAAGCATTTTATAAGAATGTAGTTCATCAAACTCAGCAAAGTTATCTAACTTTGTTGGGTTTTTTAGTTTTGTAAGTAAAATGATTTTTAGACGTTACAAAAGTCGCAGGAATTGTAACTAAGGCGGCACATAGTAACAAAAGTCGGAGGAATTGTAACTAAGGGGGTCTATTGTAACAAATATCATCTGAACATATACTGAAAATTTTTAGATATATAAATACTATATTATAAGAGAATGTGTACTTGAAATATAGGTATGCCTAAAACATAAATATGCGAAATAATTTATATTATTTTACGATAACTAATTCATTAACTTGTCTCAAATTTTGTTATATAATCATATTTCAGTGAAAAAATTGGAGTGTTGGAAATGGCAAATAATTTGAGAATTGCACAACGTGGCGCATATATAAGTTTGGTTACTTATATTATTCTTTCTATTTTGAAATATGTAGTAGGGACAACTTATAATTCAGCTGCATTAAAAGCGGATAGTTTAAACAATTTAACAGATATATTTGTTTCTGTGGCAGTACTAGTAGGGTTGAAGATTTCGGTCAAACCTGCAGATAAGAATCATCCTTATGGGCATATGAAGACGGAGAATATTACAACTTTAATTGTATCTTTTATCATTATGTTTGTCGGGATAGAAGTTATTTCTAGCAACATTCCTAAGTTAATTCAAGGTGATTATAGTGAACCTAGCACACTGACAATATGGGTCAGTTTTATAAGTGGTATTATCATGATTTTAGTATATTTATTTAATTGGAAATTAGCGATTAAGACTAAAAGCACATCACTTAAATCAGCAGCAAAAGATAATTTGTCTGATGCGTTAGTCAGCATTGGTACTGGTATTGGCCTTATATTTACACAGTTTGGTCTACCTATAATTGATATTATTCTTGCTGTCATTCTTGGCTTTATTATTGTTTATACAGGTTTTACGATTTTTAAAGAATCGATATTCACGTTGAGTGATGGTTTTCATGAAAAAGATTTAAATAATTATATAGAAGAAATTGAAAATATAGAGGGCGTATTAGACGTACCATCTATAAAAGGGCGTTATCATGGTAATAGTGTATTTCTTGATGTAACGATCATAGTAGATAAAGATTTAACATTAGATGAAGCACATGATATATGTGATTTAGTTGAACATCAATTAAAAGAAGCTGGCGCTTATTCATCTTATTTACATCCTGAGCCTAACTTGTAAACAATTTATTGTGAAATTCAAATATTAAAATAAATTAAATAAGTATGATACTATTAGTATATGAGTGTTTGATATATATCTAAGGGGATGTTATTCATGCAAATACTAGGAAAAGGATATGAGAATGACCATCATTATTTTCATGTTATTACTGATAAAAATCATCTTATAAAAGTTAGAGTTCCAGATGATATGGATGATCATGATTTAAGACACTTACTTGAAGCAGTTTGTAATGATTATGACGAGGCTAATAGCTAAATTTAATGAATATATGAATGCATTTAAATATTTGTATAAAAAAAAGCATATCACGTGTTATCTGAAATTAATTTCAGATACGTGATATGCTTTTTATTTACACTGTATTTAATCTATTATGTCGTCTCCATAAGAAGAATTCAATAATTGCGACTGGAATAAGTGATAATCCGAATAATGGCATTGCGATTCCTAGTATAACTAGGAAAACAATGAGTCCAATTGGAATTTGATTAGTAGTTCTTATTGGTGCGCTAAATGAGTTGGATTTCTTTCGTTTCATCCATGATAAGAAACCAAATGTAATGCCACCAATAAAGGCTAAACATACTAATAGGTTAATGATTTTATTTGCAGTTCCAAATAGGTGACCTTCATGTAAAGGTATGCCGAAACTGAACCATTTACCGATAATACCATAATCATCATAGTCTACTTTATCTAAAAGTTTACCTGAATATTGATCGAAATATGCTGTTGATTCTTCTTTTGGTGCAACGTCAAGTCCTGTAACACCTGTATTACTACTTTTCGAAACAGTGAATACTCCTTTTTCATCAGAAGGGTAAACGATAGAGAATGGCTTTTTAATGCCATTTTCTTCAGCACTTGCGATAATATTTTCTAAACTTTGTTGTCCATCTGCACCAATCACATTACTCATAGAACCGTGATGTGCGGCATGTGGATCTTTTTTAGATGACGGTTTCTCCTTAGTACGCGTTGCCCATGGTAATTCATTGTCTTCTGATTCTGGTGGGTTAGCTTGTAGTGCTGTATAACCAAGCTTTGGATGATCCTCAGCAAATTGGTTAATTTGTTTACCCATAAGTGCTGACCATGGTAAGCCTGTTAGAACGATTATGAATATAGGAATTGCAATAATAAGTCCTATGATCGCGTGTAATCGTCTATTTAATAAGAATGATGATTTCTTTTTAGTTGGTTTCAATGCTTTTGATTTAAAAGTTAAATAAATACCTGATATAATCATAAAAATTGTCCAACATGCTGCTAGCTCAACTAAATAATTTACAAAACTACCACCAACAAATAAAGAACTATGTGTTTCTCTTAATACGTTGGAATATGTATATTTAGCGTTTTGATTTGCAACTCTTTGATTATGTTCATCCAAGAAAATATAGCGTGAATCTCCATCTTCATTCCCGATTGTAACTCTGTTATTGTATGGCTCATCCATAATACTAATCTTTTGAATGTCGTATCCTTTATATACATCTCTAATTTCTTGAATAGCATCATCTAATGATTGATGACCTTTCGTAGCGCTATCTTTAAAAAATTCATCATGGTAAATATTATTTTCTACATTTGTATAAAATAAATAACCAATACCTGTAAGTGAGAGTGTTAATAATAAAGGTGTGATAAAGAAAGCTGCATAAAAATGTAACCGTCTCAATGGATTAAAACTTTTGTTCATGTACTCAACCTCTATTTCAAATAATGTATAACTTCTATTTAACATTATTATTTTTTGAAATTAATTACAATATGGAAACGACGTAATTTTTGACGCTTTCGTGAATGCCGAAAAACTTATGTAATAAATGACTTGAAAATGTAATAATAAAATACTCTAAATATTCAGTTTAAGATGTTAAAATATAAGCAACGGGATGAGGTGAATGACTATGTTAACAAACCTAAAATTATTCGACGATCACGATAATCGTACTCAAATTATTAATCAATTTTACAATGGATTAAATCAAGAGAATATACACGATGCAGTCATTTCTTTAGAAGAAAGAAAGCATCAAGATTTTCCTCATGGTTCAGTGTATTTTAAGAATGATTTATTAAATGCAAAACAAGATGAATTAAACTTAAATGAGTCAGATGGCTTATTTATTATTGAAGAGAATGGGACACAAAAAGGTTCTATTATCCCATTACATGATATCGTGCAATATTTAGCAACAAATAGAGAGCGCATTGCACAGGAAAAATCACTTAGTTTAATTCAATTAGAGAACATTATCGATCGTTTAGAATTGACACTTAAATCAGAAGATTTATAATCAAAATAAGAGACCGGGATTAAGAATAGTCCTAGTCTCTTATTTTTTTAGAATGGAGTGTATGAACATGTACGATGCAATCATATTTGATTTTGACGGTACGATAATAGATACAGAAATTAATTTATTTAACACGTTAAATAAACACATTGAACAAAAGAATAACGAAAAGATAAGTTTAGATGAATATAAAGCTTCAATAGGATCAGTATCAGAAGAATTAAATGATAAAATATTGAATGCTTTAGGTTCAAAACAGGCTTTAGAAGAGATGTTTGAAGATCATTATGAAGGTACGAAATCTCTGCCTATTAAACCAGTGGTTAAAGATTTAATAGAATATGGTACTCAAAATCAAAAGAAAATGGGTATCGCGACTAGTAGTTATAAAGCACATATTATGCCTAATGTACAAAGATTAGAATTAGATAAATATGTCGATGTTATAAAAGGGCGTGAAGATGTTGCGTTTGTTAAGCCGAATCCAGAATTATATATTCAAGCAGCACATGATCTTGAAGTAGAACCAGAAAAGTGTTTAGCAATTGAGGACACGACGAATGGTGCACAAGCTGCAATAGATGCTGGTATGGACGTAATCGTTATAACGCATGAAATTACAGAAGATTTGAATTTTGATTCATTAAATATTTTAGCAAAGAATATAGAAGCTGAAGAAATTATCAATCGCTATTTGTAATGTGAATATACATTGTATCTTTTTCTAAAATGAAGCGGCGTCATATTTCGGTGATTTTTAAAGACTTTTGTAAAATGAGCTTGGTCATAAAAGTCATATTCTAAAGCTATATCTGAAATAGATTGATGTGTATTGAAGATAAGTGCAACAGTAGCTTCAAACAATTGACGGTTTCTATAATGATTGTGGTGGTAAAGACTTACATAAGAATCGTTAGTTGAAATTTTAGGATAAGGTGGCTGTTTAATATCATCTAATAACGTAATGATACTCGTTGAAACGGTCGTCGTTAATTGTTCTTTATGATAAGGTGCAAGAATATTAAGCGTATTTAAGTGATCATATACTTTATCAAATTTGAAAGACTGAATAATAGGATAGAAATTTTTGAGTAAGAAGTATTCATAGATATTTGAAGCTAACGTATATATTAATAATTTATTAATATTCAGTATACATATTTGACCATTAACTGCATAAATAAAACTATATTCATCAAATGGTACAATGCACAAAAATCCTTTGTTCAATGTCATCATGTAATTCGATGTATGATAAAAAATATTAATATAACCATTTGTGACATATATGATCGATGCGTATTCATTATGATAAATCCATTTATTTTCATGTGAAATAAAGTTGATATTAAAATTAAACATTATTTTCACTCCTTCAAAATAGCAATTTTGAAAAATAATCAACGTAGTGATTGATTAATGTTATAATTAAAATATTAATGAATTTTAGAGGTGTGTAATGAATAACGAACAATATAAATCCATTGTTTATAAAAAGCTTTGGTTTATCAATAAAAAAGAAAAAAATATAGCGCATGAAAAATTAAACCATCATGCAGATAAAAATTTAATCGATGAATATGGTAAACCAAGTAAATTTGTGAATGAATTTGTAGAAAATGAAATTATAGATAAAGCAACACCACCAAGTAGTTTATATAAAGTAATTACGTTAGGTGGACTATTATTTGGAAATGTCTTAATGGCGGGCATTTTAATAACAGCTGCTTTGTTGATATTAGGGACATTTACATTATATTTCACAAAACCAATTGGTGAAGCATTAACATTACAAGCCTTATACCTTGTTATAGGTATTGTGTTATTTTTTATAGGTTATAAAGGTATCAAATGGGTAAATGCATTCTTTACAAGGCGTTTATTAATCGCTAGAAGATTTAAAGAATTTTCATAGATTACTGACTAGGGGGTGTTGTAGATGAGCTTGTTATATTTTGATGAATGGCGTGATACACGTGCAACAATAAGATATATTGTTCAAATTATGGGGAAATGTTGTTTAGCTGTGAATACACCTGAACCATTATATAAGCACGTCATGTTAACTGTCAATCAAGTTGGGCTATCTACAGGTGAATTAAAAAAGGACAACCATACATTTGAAATTAACTTAGATTTAATCGATCAGTTATTAATCGTTAAAATAGATGAAAAGGAAGAATCAATGATCGTCAAATCTGGACGTACAATACAAGAATATTATCACTTTATATTTGATACATTGCATGATAACGGCATTGATATTACAATCAATACGAAGCCATATAATATTCCATATGAAAAAACGTTAGATGAAGATGATAAAGAACGTATCTTTAATCCAAAGACTGCATATCACGCACTAAGATTAATGCAGCAAGCTCAATATGATCATTATCAATTTTTGCATTCAAGAAATATTAAAGATGTCAAAACAGGATTGTTTTGGGATAAATTTGATGTAACATCTATTTTTTACGTAGAAGGTAATGATGAGTATACCGTATCACTTTGTTATTACTTTGGAGATAAATATAGAGAGTCTCCTTATTATATTATTAAGATTAATCCGTTTAAGCAAGATAAAATCAACTTGAAACAAGTAGAACCATCATATGCTGAATATAATGGTAAAGATGGAAGCTTTTTAATTTATGAAGAAGATTTAGAAAGTATCATTAGAAGAGATGAAGTACTGCTGACATTCTTTAATAGTGCATACCAAGCATTGTTATCAGGTGTAAGTAGCAAGTTAATATAACATGACAAATAAAGCCGTTACGCGTTTAAAGCGTAACGACTTTTATATATATGAGGGTAGATTTAGTCTGTTAAGATGATGCTTTTGAAACTGAATGAGTCTTAATGATTCACCGAGTTTTCTACTGATGATAGGATATTCATGATATATCACTTTCGTATGCTGATTAATTAAAAACAATTTAGTGTAATGTTTGTATGCGTCGATATGAACAATGTGTTTACTGTTAATCAGCATATAATTGTAGTTAGATTTAGCACTTGTTGGAAATAATACGAAATCCTCAGTGGCATAGATGAGAATAGGAAGAAGTTTAGAAATTTTTAGGACATATTTGGCGTAACGTTCTCTTGATTTTAAACTAGCACCTTCAATTTTCAGTGCATCGTTAATAAGATAAGGGATAGAATGATTAGTATAAATGGTTGATTGATCTAAATATTCGATTTGGAATCTATAAGCTGAATCATCAGCGTATTTCAGTAATGTCATATTAGGGTTGATCAAAGTCAATTGATACACCTCCCTATATAACATGTTACTTAAATTTTGGAAAAAATGATTGTAATTTTTGAAGATTCATTTGTAATTAAAATAAAAAATGAGATTTCAATTTACGACGTGCATTTTTGCGATAATACTTAATGGACGATTCACTTTTATTTAAATATATCGCAATTTCTTGAGTTGAGAAGCCTTGTAATGTTAACTTTAGCCACATAAGTTCATCTTGAGACAAAATCTCTAACATACTAAACGTTTCAAATTGATGAGATTCAATGAAACTTTGATCTAACATTTCATTATTTGAAGTGGGGGAAACACGGTTTGAATCTTTACTTTGCTTTCTGATACAGTCAATGAGGTAATACTTTAATTTCGTATATAAATATTTATCTAGTGAAGCGGTCTTTGAAAAATCATAACGCTCTATTTCAGTCCATAGTTTAATTAATAACAGTTGATAATAATCTTCGTAACCATATTTGATTTGATATCGATGCAGTAAATAATGAATCATATTTTTATATTGCTTATAATAAAGTTCAAATTTGTGTTGTTTCATGTTGTCCTCTTTGGTGAGCATGCACACGGTTATTTCCGGATAAACGCATTGTAAATAATAAATAAGCACTTTAAAAATCAGTTAAATATTAAAAAAACGGACAAACTTTAAAATAGAACATAATTTATGAGATTATTTTGAAAAAATAAAGACTTTTTCTCGAAAATATCTTATAAAAACATAGATTGAAATGATTTACATTTTCGCTTCAAACGTGTATATTTGGTTATATATATGGACATATGTTTTATTGGGGCAAAGATTAGGAGGCTCATCATATGGATTACGAACATCTAAATTTAGAACACTTTTTTGCAAGAAATAATGACTTGAATACGATAAGAGATAACGCAGATTTTGTAATGATTAACAACGTAAACAGATTTATGAATTATAGAAATGGCGAAGAAGAGGGTACAATCAATTTAAGCCACTATAACTATAAGAATAGATCAGCGGCAATGTCATTTATATTTATGAATTATTCAACTTATAAATAAGCAAACATACTTTCAAAGCATGTTTGCTTTTTTTGTTGAAATATAATAGTAATTAAAACGTAACATTCTTATTTTTGAATAATAAGCCCTTATCCTATAGAATATAAAGAGTAAACTTTAATACAATTGTAAAAATTAGGTAATAAATTATGATTGATGGTGGTTTACAAACATAGAGGTGAAACGATGAAAAATGCCAGGCTAGAAACCATTAAAAATTTAGTCATATTATCAATAGTCTTGTTAGTTATTGTTGGCCTGTTTTATTATTTGATTTCAGATCATTTGAAATTTTATGAAGTAGATAAACAAGAAGATAATGTAGAAGTTCCATTAACTTTAAGTAAAGCGGTAAATAAACAATATAAAAATGATACGAAAATGCAAGTAGCAACAGAGTCAGGCAATTGGAAAAATGCAACACGAAGCGAAATATATGAAGTGATGGATGTAGAAAAAATCTTAAATGATAAAAAACAAGTATATCAATTCTTGAACTTATCAGAGTATCAAGGAATTGAAGAAAAACGAATTCATCATATGTTAAGAAAACAAGAAGTACTTGAAGATTATACAACAGAATTTTTAAATGCTGCTAAGAAAGAGCATGTTAATGAAGTGTATTTAATATCTCACGCGATATTAGAAACAGGTAATAACAAAAGTGAATTAGCAAATGGTGTCATGTTAACCGACAAAGGGAAAGTAACGAAATCTAAAGAAGAATCTGATGGTAAAAAGTATTATAACTTTTATGGTGTCGGTGCTTTAGACAGTGATCCTATCGGAACAGGCGCAAATTACGCTAAAAAAAGAGACTGGGATACACCTCAAAAAGCCATATCAGGTGGCGCGAAGTTTATACATGATCATTATTTATCAAACCCAGAGCAAAACACATTATATAGTATGAGATGGAACCCAGAGAAACCAGGCGTACATCAATACGCAACAGATATCAAATGGGCACAAAGTAATGCACGTATAATAGCAGATTTCTATAACGAACTTAAAACAGAAGGAAAGTACTATATCGTATATAAATACGAAGATACAGATAAGTCACTTTCAATCAAAGCATTAGATGAAAAATTAGATAAACAAGAAGAAAAATAGTAATTAAGAAGACTCGGGACAAACGTCTCGAGTCTTTTTTGTGTGAGTGGAGTATAGAAGTAGTCGTAATAGATTGCCGTTATTAGCAAGTTTGGTGAGAAGTGCAAATACTGGTGTCGTTATTAGCAAGTTTGGTGAGAAGTGCAAATACTGAGTGTGTCAGTAACATTTCAGTCGAGTTTTGTAAATAAGGCGGCTTATAGTAACACTTCGGCCGAGTTTTGTAATTAAGGCAGTCCATAGTAACACTTCGGTCGAGTTTTGTAACTAAGGGGGCCCATAGTAACACTTCAGCTGAGTTTTGTAATTAAGGCAGTCCATAGTAACACTTCAGTCGAGTTTTGTAATTAAGGCAGCCTATAGTAACACCTCAGTCGAGTTTTGTAATTAAGGCTGCCCATAGTAACACTTCGGTCGAGTTTTGTAACTAAGGAGGCCGTTAGTAACACTTTGGCCAAGTTTTGTAATTAACAATCCTGTTATGAACAAGTTTGGGCGAAAGTGTTCACAAGGAACCACACCTGTCCAAATCAAAAAAGACTCGAGGCATTAACCTCGAGTCTTTACTATTTATGATGCTTTATCTGAACTGTTTGATGAACTACTGCTTGATGAGCTAGATGATCCGCCTTGTAAGTCTTCTATTTTCTTAGCGTCTTTTGCTTCATCTGGAATCTTAATTTCATCAATTTCGTTTAACTTATTATATGTGACGTTTGTCTTCATATCAGCGGTTTCGTCATCTTTAGTTAATTTAGCATTTAATTTGTATGAATCAATATGATTATCTTTATTTACTTTCAATACAGCATTACCTTTAACTTTATCAACTTGTGATTCAAATTGTTCTAGTTGATCTTTTTACCTGAGGCGTTAGCTAACTTAGTGAAATCTTCTTTGTTTTTGATGTCATATGTAAGTTCATATCCATCGTCAACTTTTTTAGCTTTCGCATCTTTAAAAGCACTTAAAGTTTTTGCGTATTTTTCATAATTTAATTGATCTAGAGAACTATCGATATTCATATTTTCTACTTGAGAAGATAAGTCTACCCATTGGTCATCTACTTTAGCGAGCATTTTATCGCCTTGTACATAAATTGACATTTTCTGACCAGCTTGGTCCATATCTAATTTAGCTGTTTCTTTTTCATCAACATCCATGCCAACTTCTACAGTTTGACTATCTTCGCCTTCAGCAGAAACTTCGATTTTGTTATCAGTGTGATAACTTTTAACATCTTTCGCACTACTTTGTAAGTCTTTTACGACTTGGCTAGAACTTTTAGTGTCATCTTTCTTTTCTGATTTTGTATCAGAATCTGAACTATCTGAGCCATTCCCGCATGCTGCTAAAACAAGTGTTGATGATAAAAATAAACTTCCAAGTATTCTATATTTCATATTACTTCCTCCTTTGTTTTAACTATACTAACACTATGCAATTCATAATAGCAAAAAATTATATAATTACATAAGTTATTAATGTAAATTATTTGAGTTTTTTCTTAGGTGAAAGTATTAAAATAACAATAGTTGCTACAATTACTTTAAATATAAATTTCATTTAATATCACTCCGAAAGTGTTTGAGGTTGTGGACCTTTTTGCTTTCTCTTTGTTGGGTCTAATTTATTTTCAATATATCCTAAAAATAAATCACTTAATACTGCTAATAAAGCGGTAGGGATTGCACCGGCTAAGATTAATGATGTACCATCTGTAGCGTTTGTACCTCTAATAATGATATCACCAAGTGTAGATGAACCAATAAATGATCCGATTGCAGTAACACCAATTGCAATAACGAATGCGATTCTTATTCCACCAATCATAACAGATAAAGAAAGGGGAAGTTCAACCATCGTCAAGATTTGACGTGATGTCATACCCATACCTTTACCAGCATCTTTTATACTAGAATTTACGTTATTAATACCAGTATACGTATTTTTGATAATCGGTAATAAAGCGTATAAGAATACTGTCATAACAACAGTGTTAGAACCAAGACCCATTACAAGCATTAGTATAGCTAGTAGGGCAAGTGCTGGAACCGTTTGAATTATATTAGCTAGTGAAATAACAAAGCCGGATAATTTAGAATATCTAGCAATGAAAATTCCTACTGGTATACCTATTATAACCGCAAATAACACACCATAAACAGAAATAAGTAAATGAGTTAGAAAAAGTTGAAATATATATCCACCATTTGTTGCATAATAATCGACTAATTGTGACCATACATGATTATCAACCACTATTACTCACCATCCTTTTCATCGTCAAAATAATTGTGCTTTTTAAGGAATTCTTCAGCTACTACGGCAGGTTCTTTAAGGTTATTATCTGCTTCGTAGTTTAATTTTTGCATTTGTTCTGTTGAAATTTTTCCTCTTAATTTATTCATTGCACGATCAACATAAGGTTTTTCTTTAATTAAAGATTTTGTAACTAATGGACTTGCATCATATGGAGGGAAGAAGTTCAAGTCATCTTCAAGCACAACTAAATCATAGCTCGCAATTCTTCCGTCTGTCGTGTAACCTAAAACAACGTCCATTTTACCTGTGTTTAACGCATCATATACAAGACCAATTTGCATTGGACGAGTACGTTTAAAATCGAAACCATATTTTTCTTTAAATGCTGGGTATCCATCGCCAGGACGTTTCATCCAAGATGAGTCAACGCCTGCTTCTAATTTGTTTGCTACTTTTTTCATATCTGAAACTTTTTTAAGGTTGTATTTCTTCGCTGTTTCTTTCGTAACCATCATGGCATAAGTGTTTTCAAAACCATATGAACCATACCATTTTTGGTCATAATCTTTATCGAATGCATCTCTCACTACTTTTAAAGCTTTTTTAGGATCAGTGATAGGGTCTTTACCCAATGCACCTGTTAAATCAGTTCCCGTATATCTAGCACTTGAAATGTTAACATCACCACTATTTTGTGCATTAAATGTAACAGTTGATGATCCTAAATTATTGATAAGCTGAATGTTGTTTTCTTTTACGTTATCTTTTTTAGCTTCATGTTCTATCATCAATTTATCAATATGTCCCATAATTTGTGATTCACTTGTATTTTGCATACCTATTTTTATTGAGTTTTCATCACCTGAAGCGCCAAGAAAAGGTAATGAACATCCAGATAAAATGACAGATAAAGCCATGATAGGCAATAACAGTTTAAAATATCTATTCATGTTTATATTTCCTCCTTATCTTGAAACTTTTAACCCTTTAGGTGTAACCCATAGTTCAACTTTAGAAAGTACAAAGTCCATAATAAGCGCGATTAATGTAACACTTATGGCACCGCCAATAATTAAATCAGGTTGGTATAAGTTCAAACCATTAAAGATAAAGTCGCCTAAACCACCAGCACCAATGAAACTTGCTAATGTTGCCCAACTGATTGCATAAACACTTGATAAGCGTACGCCACTCATAATAACTGATATAGCAAGTGGTAATTCGATCATGAACATTTCTTGGAATTTTGTCATACCCATACTTAGTCCAGCTGCTTTAACATTTTTATCAACATTATTAATACCGATATATGTGTTGTTTAAAATCGGTAATAAGATATAAATAAATAATGCTAAAATGGCAGGTAATTTACCAACACCTATGAAAGGAATCATAAGTGCTAATACTGCTAATGACGGAACGGTTTGTAGAACACTTGCAATAGATAATACGACTTTGGCTAACTTTTTAGTTCGTGTTAATAAAATGCCAAGCGGTATCGCTACGATCATTGCTAAAAGTAAAGCTAATAATGAAATATAGAAGTGTTCCAGTGTTTTCTGAAGTAGTTCGTTTCCGTTAACTTGTAAGAATTCAATCACTATTTTTCACTCCTTATTTAATATCACTTTTTTCAGTTGCTTCTGCTTCTTCAGGTTGTCCCCATATAGAATCGTAAACAATATCTACTAAGCTTGCTCTTGTTATAACACCTTTTATGTAATATTGTTCATCAACCACAGGAATTAATCTCACATTTCGTTTTAAAATTGTACGAACAGAGTCTTGAAGCATCGTACCTGTCTTAACTGTATAAATATCTCGATGCATAATATCGATAATGTCTGATTTTTTACGATATCCTTCGTTTAAATCTTCAATATCAATATATCCGACAAGTTTACCTTTTACATTTGTAATAAATAGCGTATCTACGCGTCGCTCTCTCATAATTGAAACTGCTTCGTCAATAGTCTTCTCAGAAGTGATGGCTATTGGATCTTTCATTGCATCATCAACAACACGTATGTTAGGTCTATCTTGAATAAGTCTGTTCTGACCGATAAACTCGCGCACGAAATCATTAGCTGGATTTTTTAAAATATTGTTTGGTGAATCAAATTGAATGATTTCACCTTGAGACATAATACAAATTCTATCTGCCAATTTAATTGCTTCATCCATATCATGCGTAACAAATATAATGGTTTTACCAAGTTTTTGTTGTAGCGTCTTAACAAGGTCTTGCAATGTATCTCTCGTAATAGGGTCTAACGCGCCAAATGGTTCGTCCATTAAAATGATATCTTGGTCTGCTGCAAGTGCTCTTACAACACCAATACGTTGTTGTTGTCCACCAGATAATTGAGATGGATATAAATCTAAATATGATTCTGGTAAGTCTACTAATTTAATAAGTTCTTTAGCTTTTTTCTCTTTTTCTTCTTTAGTCCATTTAAGTAATTTAGGAACTAATACGATATTTTCACGTATTGTCATATGTGGCATTAAACCAATTTGTTGAATGACATAACCTATATTTCTTCTTAAATTAACTGGATTCATCTTGCTTAAATCTTTCCCGTCAAGCGTAATTGTCCCGCTAGTTGGCTCAATCATGCGGTTAATCATTCTTAAAGCAGTTGTCTTCCCGCTACCACTCGTACCGATAAAAGCTATGAATTCACCAGATTCAATTTCCATATTGATGCTATTAACGGCTTTTTTACCGCCACGATAAACTTTAGTTAAGTCTTGGATTGATAACATAACACTTCTCCTTTTTTTGAAATTTATAATAATGACGTTTATTATTATAACACATTAGTTGCATAATTATGAAAATCGCCCAAATCGTGTAATTTATGTTTATTGTTATTTAAAAAAAGGAATAAATACAAAAAGTGTGAATTAGGCTAGAGGTATGTATAAAGACAAGTCATGTTTTTCACATGTATAATAGATTTATAAAATTCGGTATTTTTTGCATATTATGCATTGAAAGATTTGGAGGGGTACAATTTGAAAGTAGCAATAATAGGAATGGGAACTGCTGGTGTTAGTACATTAAACCAATTAGCAAAACATAAAAAATTCAAAAAAATTACGGTAGATATATTTGATAGTGTCGAAGATATGGGTATGGGCAAGCCATTTCAAAATGATAGTGATCGCTTACTCATTAACTTACCAGCTAATCAAATGTCTTTAAGTCCAGATGATACGAAAGATTTTAAGAAATGGTATAAGAAAAATGATGATTTTGACTATGGAAAAGCGAAATATTTACCAAGATTAGTATTTGGCCATTATATGAAATCTATTTTAAATGACTTGTTAAATAAACACGATAATATATTCGTACATAAGCATAAAGTTGATAGTTGCTATGTCGAAGAAATTAAAGATGAAAGAGGTCAATATAAAATAGATGTCTGTTATATAGAAGATGATGAAGCGGTATGCCAAAAGTATGACTATGTATTTTTGACTATTGGAACTTTACCTTATAAAGATCCGTACAATTTATCTGGATTAAAAGGTTATATTGAATCACCATATCCAACAATTAAAGCATTGCGTGATGTAAAAGAAAATGACGATATTGCGATAATTGGAACGGGACTTAGTTCAATAGATGTTATTAGATTTGTAATGGAAAATCATAAACAACTGCCAATTACTGTAGCATCAAGACATGCTCAATTTCCGACAGTTAGAGGTATTAAACATGAAATCAATTTGAAGTATATTACGAAAGATGCAATAGAAAAATTAAAAAAGACGCATAAAGGTATCGCACCATTAAAAGAAATAGAAAATCTCTTTGCGAAAGAATGTGAATATCAAAATATTAACTTGAAAAAAATGCTTTATCGATTTAAAAAAGATAATGTAGCGAATATGAAATATGATCTAAGACATGAAGATGAAGTAGGGCATTTCCAATCATTTGTTGAAGAAGTAAAACATCATATGATTCCTGTTTGGAATGCCATGACAATCGATGATAAGACGACATTTTTAGAAAAGTATGGTCATCACTTTAAACGTAATGCGAATCCAATGCCTCAATCATCTGCTAAACAATTAATCGAATGGATTGAAAATGGAGACATTGTTGTTAAAGAAGGATTAGAAAATGTACGAAAATATTACGGTAAATTTAGAATTAAATATGAAGGTGAACAAGAAGAATCAAGTTATCATTATGTTATTAATGCAACTGGTCCTAAAAAACATTTGTCAGAACTTACAGAAGAAGAGCATTTTATTAAAGGTTTAGAGAACAAACAAATTATAGCTGCTCATCCATTTGGAGGTATTCTAGTCATGCCATATTCAAATGAAGTTATTAGTCCTAAATTCGGTACAATGCCAAATTTAAAAGTGATTGGACAATTAACAAGTGGAGTTAATTTTGACGTAAATGGCGTTTCATTATTAGTCGATCAATCCGTAAGAGCCGTAAATGACTTATACGTTGAATTAGAAGAAAGAAAAAAAGTTAAAAAGGCGAAATCAAAAAAGAAATAGAATAGGGAGCGGGACAGAAATCTAATTTGTATAAAAAGATTTCGTAGTCCCGCCCCGGCAAGGATGACTAGAGTTGAAAAAAGCTTGATACAAGCGCATTTTCAATTCAGTCAGCTACTGCCAAGATGCTAAAAGAGTCTGAAATATTACATTATGTCCAGACTCTATTTTTATGTGTTCGGATGATGGGACGTTAAAAGCAGTTTTGGTATAAAGTGTAAATAGTGATGCCGTTATTAGCAAGTTTGGCAAGAAGTGCAAATAACGAGTGTGTTAGAAACATTTCAGGCGAGTTTTGTAATTAAGGCCGTCCATAGTAACAATTCAGACGAGTTTTGTAACTAAGGGGGTCTATAGAAACACTGCAGCCGACTTTTGTAACTAACGCCCCCGTTATGAACAAGTTTGGTCGAAAGTGTTCACAACAACCTCGTTATGAACAAGTTTGGCCAGAAGTGTTCATAAGACCCCCGTTATGAACAAGTTTCATTAAAAGTGTTCACAACGCCGGCCATTATCAGCTTTTTAAAACCATCAAACAAACACCTGCTAAATAAATTTAACTTCTTCATTTGTAATTCTTAGTGAAATGGTATAGAATGATGTCATCAGTGATTACTGATATATAATTTAATAATATATTCTTTCGGGGCAGGGTGAAATTCCCAACCGGCGGTATAATAGCCCGCGACCCATAAGTGATTTTTCATTTATGGCTGATTCAGTAACATTCTGAAGCCGACAGTATAGTCTGGATGGGAGAAAGAATAGACGACAGCGTATACTATACGCTTATTTCGTTATACTTAAAATGTTAAAGTCTTTTTTATAAAAGGCTTATTTCGTGATACATTTTTACTCCCAACCACCGAAAAGTGATTTTCGGTGGTTTTTATTTTTAGGAGGTAAAGAAATGAATCAATATTTAGATTTTGCAATTGATTTAGCTGAACGTGTACAAGGACAGACGGGTACGAATCCTTCTGTTGGTGCAGTTATTGTTAAAGATCATAAAATTATAGGTTTTGGAGCGCATTTAAAAAAGGGTGAAGCACATGCTGAAATACAAGCTTTAAAAATGGCAGGTGAAGAAGCTCAAGGTGCAACAATATATGTTTCTTTAGAACCTTGTTCACACTATGGTTTAACACCACCTTGTGCGAAAGCGATTATCGATAACGGTATTCAATCAGTTGTATATGCAGTCAAAGATGGTTCTCTTAAAAATAGTGGTCATGAAATGTTGTACGAAGCTGGAATAGATGTAAAACATGAGCCTTCTAAAAGAGCAGAAGACTTATATGAAGCATTTTTTCAACAACAACAAACGAAATTACCTTTTATTACTTTGAAAATTTCTACGAGTCTAGATGGTAAAGTTGCGACTGATTACAAAGAAAGTAAATGGATTACATCTAAAGAAGTTAAACAAGATGTATTAAAGTTGCGCTCACAACATGACGCTATTATTACAGGTGGGATGACAGTTCGTGAAGATAATCCATTATTAACTTCTCGTAATCCTGAGTTAAGTAATCCAACTAGAATTGTATTAACAGAGCAATCAAGCTTTGAAGGTGATTATGAGATATTCAAAGATGAAGATAATCCTGTCGTTGTTGTAACGAGTTCGGAATCATTTCACACGTATGAGAATCAACATATTAAAGTTAAGAACAGTGATTTATCAAATTTAAAAACGATTATGAAAGATTTATATGAAGAAGGATATGCTCAAGTGATGGTTGAAGCAGGTCCTAAACTTGTAAGTCAGTTTATTGAACAAGACTTAGTAGACCAATTAATTATTTATCAAGCCCCGAAGATGATTGGTGGTCAAGGAAAATATCAATATTATCAAACGCAAGATGTCGTTCCTTTATCCAATAGTAAATTATTTCAAATTATATCAACAGAAATCATTGGTGGAGATCTTAAAATAACATTAAGAAAGAAGTGACAAGATGTTCACAGGACTCATTGAAACAGTTGGTGTAATCAAGAATACAAGTACAAACCAAGGCGTTAAAACATTAACAATTGAAGCCACTGAAATAATGGATGATTTATCACTAGGTGATTCCGTTGCTGTTAATGGTGTTTGTTTGACCGTTACTGAGAAAGCAAGTTCTACTTTTAAAGTGGAAGTGATTACTGGAACAATCTCAGTAACTTATTTAGAACATTTGAAAATGAATGACAAAGTCAATCTTGAAAGAGCGATGTTAGCGAATGGAAGATTTGGCGGTCATTTTGTAAGTGGACATGTAGATGGTCAAGGCATTATTAAACATATTTCAAAGAGACAAGATGAATGGATTATTGAAATATCTACAGAAGCACATTTATTAAATCAAATGATTGATAAAGGATCTATCACAGTTGATGGTGTTAGTTTGACAATTTTTAAATTATATCCTCAAAAATTTGAAATTCATTTAATTCCTGAAACGAGAGATCGTACAATCTTTGTTAATAAGAAACAAGGTGACAGCGTACATATTGAAACGGATTTGTTATTTAAATATGTGCAGAAAGCAACAGGACAAAATCATTCAAATTTATCAGAAGAGAAATTACTTAATCTAGGATTTTAGGAGGCTATAACATGTTTGATAACGTAGAAGATGCCATACAAGAACTTAAAAGTGGTAAACCGATTATTGTAGTAGATGATGAAGATAGAGAAAATGAAGGTGACCTCGTCGCTATATCTGAGTATTTAACAGCTGAAACGATTAATTTTATGGCTACACATGCGAGAGGTTTAATCTGTGCACCGATTAGCAGTGAAATTGCTCAACAATTTGGTTTGAAATTGATGACTGAAACGGGTGATAAATATAAGACTGCATTTACTGTAAGTATTGATCATGCATCGAGTACGACAGGTATAAGTGCTTTTGAAAGGGCAGATACGATTAAAGCCTTAATAAATGAAACGTCACCAACAGCATTTGTTCAACCAGGTCACGTATTTCCATTAATAGCTAAAGACAATGGTGTTCTTGAAAGAATAGGTCATACAGAAGCTTGTGTTGATTTAGCGAAACTTTCTGGAGCGAAACCAGCTGGTGCTATTTGTGAAATTATGAATGATGATGGCACGATGGCTCGTAGAGATGATTTATATCAATTTAAACGTAAACATGGTTTGTTAATGATAACAATTGATGAACTTGTAAAGTATAGAAAACGACATGATCAAATTATTCATCTTGAATCTAAAGTTAAATTGCCAACTTCATACGGTGAATTTGATATGTACGGCTTTACATCTCAATTAGACGATAAAGAATATATTGTCATTAGTTCAGGTGAAATCAAAAATGGTATGAATGTACGTATTCATTCCGAATGTGTGACAGGTGATATTTTCCATAGCGCTAGATGCGATTGTGGAGAACAGCTTGAATATTCAATGAAATACATTCAAGAACATGGTGGCATGATTTTATACTTACCTCAAGAAGGTAGAGGAATAGGTCTGATCAATAAACTTAAAGCGTATGAACTTATTGAACAAGGTTATGACACGATTACTGCTAATGAAGCTTTAGGATTTGAAGCGGATTTAAGAGATTATACTGAAGCGAGTCAGATTTTGAAATACTTTAATATAGAAGAAATTCAACTCATCAGTAATAATCCAGATAAATTTAATCAATTACAAGATTTAGGTATACATGTTTCTAATAGAGTTCCAGTTGTAATTGAACCGAACGAAACAAACGCATCATATATCAATACTAAAAAGCATGAAATGGGACATTTAATATAAAATAGAATGGAGTTTTTAAAATGAAATTTGAAGGTAAAATGGATGGATCACAATTAAAAGTAGCAATCGTCGTGAGTAGATTTAACGATTTTATAACAGGTCGTTTATTAGATGGAGCTAAAGATACTTTAATTAGACATAACGTGGATGAAGAAAATGTTCATGTCGCATATGTACCTGGCGCGTATGAAATTCCTTTAGTAGCTAAAAAGTTAGCGAAGTCAGGTAAATACGATGCAGTCGTAACATTAGGCTGTGTTATTAGAGGGGCGACTACACATTATGATTATGTATGTAATGAAGTTGCGAAAGGTATTTCTAAAATAAATGATGAAACGGAAGTACCTGTAATATTTGGAATCGTAACGACAGAAACAATTGAACAAGCGATTGAAAGAGCAGGAACAAAAGCAGGTAATAAAGGTGGAGATGCTGCCTTAGCTGCAATTGAAATGGCAAACTTACTTAAAAATATCGAAACACAAATATAAAAACAAATAAGCCAGGACGAGCGTCCTGGCTTATTATGTGTTATTTTTTCTTACCTTTAGCAATGCCGCCAATACCCAATAGCGTTAAGCCAGCTAATACACTAGCTCCGATAGCGATTTTTCCTTTATTCTTTTCACTAAAGATATCTAATAACATTAAATTAATATTTTGTGGTCTTTCTGCTAATCTTCTCATAAAGTAACCGAACCAATCTTCCCCAAATGGTACGTACATACAGAAGTTATAGCCTTCGTTAGCAATTTGATATGCATAATCTGTTCTAAAACCATATAACATTTGGAATTCAAATGAATCTCTTGAGATATTATGATCTTTAACAAATTGTTTAACATGATTAATTACATTATGATCGTGTGTTGCAATTGAAGTAAATGCTTTAGCAGTTAATAATCTTTTTTCAATTAATGCTATATAATTTTTATCAATTTCTTCTTTAGTTTGAAAAGCAATATGTGGTGCTTCTTTATATGCACCTTTTACTAATCGTAAACGTACATCATTGTATTTATCCATAATATTCATAGCATCAAATAAGTATGCTTGAATAACTGTTCCTACATTTTTAAATTCACCTTTAAGTTTATCTACTATTTCAGTAGTACCAACTAAATCTTCATATTTTTCAGCATCGATGTTTACAAATGTATTTCCATATTCATGAGCTTTTAACAAAATTTCTCTCGTATTTTGATAAGCAAACTCTCTATCTATATTAAGACCTAATTGTGTAAGTTTAATAGATACATGCGCATCAATATTAGCATTGTAGTTTCTTCGCATAATTTCAACAATATTTTGTTGAGCTTCTAAAGCTTCTTGACGTGATGTTACGAATTCCCCTAGATTATCTAACGTACATGAAATTCCTTTCATATTTAATCTTTCAACTGTATCGATTGTTGAATCAATATCAACGCCCGCTACGACCTTGTTTGCACCTAGTGCAGGACCCATTTTCTTAGCTGATTCATTCATGAATTTGTTGTTAGATAATGCAATAAAAAAATCTTTTACGACAGGCATAGCAAGTCCTCCTTAAATATATATGTTCATTTAATTTATTTTATCATGGAAATACAAATTTAGTTAAGCGTTTACATTTTTAATATAATGTAAAATTATACTAATTATGAATTCTGACACGAAAAAGAACGCCCCCGTAAGGCGTTCCATAATATTGACAATATTTTGTCCGAAATTAGAAATTGTATACACGTATATTAATGTAGTTTAAATAGATTTGTATAATGCCATTGAACAATTAAATCTTAACCGTATTTAGGACTTTCTCCATATTTGTTTGGTGCTTTATGTCCGTCACCACACGCCATAATTAGTATTGCTAGATTCAAAAAGAAACAGATAATCATTAAAACAGCATATATTACAATAATAGTTGTATTTGTAACGTAACTATTAAATAAACTATACAAAATATCTAAAGTCAAAGTAAGTGCATAAGTTATAGTTGGAAATGTCATTGTCATATTTAAATCATGGAATCTTCTACTAGTTACAGAAATAGAAGCAATAAAAGTTGCGAAATTAAATATGAAAGAAATAACAACTGTAATAAGTTCAGGAATAGGTATCAATCTAATTAATAGATTTCCCAGCATAGTGATAATGATTGTAGCAAGTATTGGATACCAGAATTCTTTACGTCTAGATCGACCGTGAATATTAAAAGCATTTAACCAAAATAGTTTGTAGTAATGCAACATAATAAATCCCTCCGAGAATACTTTTCTTAGATGTAATTAATACTATTATATACATAAATGTATAAAAAAGGAATTTATATTGTAATAAAGAAACTGATCGGGAAGGTCAGTTTCTTTGTTAGTTCATTATTATTTAATTTTTTTAATATTGCTTATTATGGTTTAGGGGGTTGATGTTGAAGTTACTTGCTCATAGTTTGGTGAAATGGGTTCTGCTGCTATGCTAATTGCATGTGGTAGAAATGTGAATATAAACAAAGAAATAATTATTTTTTTAAAGAAATGCATTTTATCATGCTCCTTTAAAGGCGTCTTATGTTACATCTTTAAAGTAACACGACAATATGAATTGATTGCTAATTCAATGTAAAGATTTAATGGCTATTAATGTTAATTTTATGTTAAGGAAAGTGATGAATCTTTAAAATATCTTAATAATTATAGCTCGTTTATCGTGATACAATTAATGTATTAGAAATGACTGTAAAGGAGAAATCGGGATGTTTAGGGATATGGCATTTTATATGTTTGGGAAACCTTTAGATAGTTTCGTGCAATTGTTTATTTTTGAGCCAATTGTGATTGGTATTATAGCAATTTTAGTGGCGATGATTACTAAAAAGTCATGGACAGTTTTTATAACAATCATTGCTTTAAATATTATTGATAATTTCTTACTCGTTAACTACCATTTTAGTGGGGCAGGTATAGGCACAATATTAGTTCAGAATGTTGTCTTCTTCTTTGAGAAGTTCTTCTCAATGTTTTATGAAATAATTATCGCTTATATCGTTGTAAAATTACCGTTTATGCATAGCAAATTTAAAATAGCGTAACAAAAAAGGATTGGGACATTGTGTCTCAATCCTTTTTATTATTTATTGATCTGCTTTATAAATCTCAGCTTTTTCAATATATGATGCATTGATTCTTTTTAATTCATTATAATCATCTTCTGTTAGTTCTCTAATGACTTTTGCAGGACGACCAAACGCTAACGTATGTGGCGGGATTTTCTTACCTGGTGGAACGAGTGAGCCAGCACCGATAAATGCATATTCTCCAATTTCTGCACCGTCAAGAATAGTTGAATCCATTCCGATTAACGCGTGCTTACGAATAATACTAGAATGTAATGTCACTTTATGACCAACTGTTACAAAATCCTCTATTATAAGTGGTTGGTTAGGACTTTGATGTAAACAACATAAATCTTGGATATTAACACCTTCACCAATAATTGTAGGGGCAACATCTCCTCTAATAACTGAGTTAAACCATACAGAACTTTTAGGACCTATAGTAATATCACCAGTTAAAGTTGCATTTTCAGCAATATAACAGCTTTGATCGATTTGTGGTTTTTGACCTTTAAAAGATTTAATCATTCAAGATTCTCCATTCTTTTGAAAAATTTTGTTATACTAAGTTTAACAAAAAAGTAGCTATTTAGGTAAAAGGAGTAATATATTATGTGGAAATGGGAAACTGAGAAAGAAGCTAAAGGAATTGTAGTAATTGTACATAATATGCTAGAACATACAGGAAGATACGCATACGTAATCACTAAGCTACGAAGAGAAGGTTACCATGTTATTATGGGTGACTTAAAAGGGCAAGGACAAACTTCCCGTGTACATAGAGGACATGTTGATAAATTTGAAGAATACCATGAGCAAGTACTTGAATGGATATCTATTGCAGAAGAATATCACTTACCAGTATTTACATTAGGTGTTGGTCTAGGTGGACTTATTCTTCTTAATTTATTAGAAAAAGTAGATTTAAAAGTAGAAGGCGTACTATTGATTTCACCGTTAGTTGCTTTTCAACAAAATATTTCAACAAGACGTAATTTCTTAGCTTCAAGTTTCGGTACAGTCGCGAAAGATGCTAAATTTGATACAGGTATTAAAGTAGAAAGTTTAACAAGAAATAAAGAAGTAATAGATGATACGAATAAAGATGCTTTAATGTTAAATAAAGTGAGTTACCATTGGTATAAGACCATTTTAGAAACGATGAAAACAACTATGGAAAATATCCACCACATATCTCCAATTCCTACATTACTGATGCTAGGTACAGAAGATAAAATAGTAGATACAGAATCAATTCGACAAATCGGTAAAACAATCAATACAAACGAATTATATTTCAAAGCTTGGCATGGACTTAATCACGAAGTACATAATGAACCAGAACGCGAAAATGTTATGAAATATATCATTTCATTTATGAATAATCGCATTCACTATGTAGGATTATTAATAGATGATGAAACAGAATAATTTATAAAATATCATACAAATAAGCTTAAGCGTTACTATATCGGGTATATAACACATATAGAGAACGTTGGGGGCGAGTTTATGACAGAGAAAGTAAATAACGTAAGTGACTTAATTCTATTAGATGATATTCAAAAAAATATAAATATTATTTTTTATAAAATCGAAGAAAAGTTTGATATAGAAAAAGAAGAGTTTCTTACATTAATCATGTTATGGAATAATGGATCAATGAGTTTGAAAGAATTGGATGGTTATATAGATATCAAGCCATACAAACGAACAAGATTATACAATAACCTTGTGAAAAAAGGGTGGATTAAGAAAGTACGCCCAGAGAATGATGAAAGAACAGTAATCGTTGAAGTGAATAAAGACTTCGAAGACAAGAAAGATGCAATAATCGATTTCGCTTGTGAAGAAATCAAGAATAGAAAAGAACATTTTGAAAAACAATTTGAATCAATCGTTAATACATGTAATATATAAGAACGCAAACCTGATGATCAGGTTTGCGTTTTGTCATTTTCGAGGAATTTTGGGGAGGTATATAGGTTTTGGCTTCAAGAATTAAGAAAGAAGAAGGTTGAAAAAATGAGTGAGCAGTTTAAGAGTGAAAAAGATGTGAGTTAAAGGTGGAATAAACCCACGAGATTGCAAAAGATGTGAGTTAAATAAGAAGTAAACACACGAGATTGAGAAACATGTGAGTTAAATAAGCAGTAAACTCACGAGATTGAAAAAGATGTGAGTTAAATAAGCAGTAAACTCACGAGATTGAAAAAGATGTGAGTTAAAGGAGTAATAAACTCACAAGATTGGGAAACATGTGAGTTAAAGGTGTAGTAAACCCACGAGATTGAGAAACACGTGAGTTAAAGGGATAGTAAACACACGAGATTTGAAAACATGTGAGTTAAAGGGATAGTAAACCCACGAGATTTGAAAACATGTGAGTTAAAGAGGAAGTAAACACACGAGATTTGGAAACATGTGAGTTAAAAAGGAAGTAAACACACGAGATTGAGAAACATGTGAGTTAAATAAGCAGTAAACTCACGAGATTGAAAAACATGTGAGTTAAATGCGGAGTAAACTCACGAGTCGTGACTTAACCACCGAATAAAGCCAAGAGATAGCCCAAGCCTTACATTAACCACCGAATTTATCCAAAAACCTCAAATCTCACACATGAAAAAACGCAAACCTAATCCAAGGTTTGCGTTTACTCATCTTACTCATTTTTTATCTTTTTTCTATTGCTAATATATATGGTGGATTGTTTTTTTGGTTTATAAATTGATAGTGGAGCACGTGTGCTGTTTGTTGATCTATTGAACTTACATAATTGATGACTTCGTTAGATTCAATCTGGCCTTCTGGGTGTCCTGGATACACGACTAATACGATGATGCCATTTTTACTTGTCATTTCGAATAGACATTCAATTGCTTTAATTGTTGTCGGTGCATTCGTTGTAATATGTTTATCGCCTTTTGGTAAATAGCCTAAATTAAATATTGAAGCATCTATTTGCTCATGACGTTCTTTTATTATAAGTGCTGCATTTTCATGACCTGTTTGATAATAATGGATATTACTAAATGCTTCTGTTTTGATTTTAGTATTTTTAATGGCTTCTTCTTGTATGTCGAACGCATAAACTTCTCCGTTTGGAACTTGATTTGCAAGGAAAAGTGTATCGTTGCCGTTACCGCATGTTGCATCAACTACGATACTTTTGTCTGTTATATGTGTTGTTATTAAATCTCTTGCGAATGGTAAAATTCCTTGAACAATCATTTTTGAACTTGTTCTGCTTTCTTGAATTTAGATCCTTGCATTGTGCCACGTTCTTTAAGTTCATTGTCTATAGCGTTAAGGACTTCCCACTTATTTACACTCCACATAGGGCCAACCATTAAATCGATAGGGCCATCACCTGTAATACGATGAATGATCATTTCTTCTGGTAAAATTTCTAACTGGTCACAAACGAGTTGCGTATAATTATCTTGAGTCATGAATTCAAGCATACCTTTTTCGTATTGTTTAACCATTGGAGTACCTTTAAGTATGTGTAACAAATGAATTTTAATCCCTTGAACGTCCATTTGTGCGACTTCTTTAGCAGTTTCCATCATCATATCGTAATCTTCACCAGGTAAACCGTTAATGATATGTGTACATATATTGATATTATGCTTTCTTAATTTAGCGATACCTTCGTAATAGCATTTCATATCATGAGCACGGTTAATTAAATCAGATGTTTCTTGGTGTACAGTTTGTAATCCAAGTTCTACCCATAAATATGTTCTTTCATTTAATTCTGCTAAGTATTCTACAACATCATCTGGTAGGCAGTCTGGTCTGGTCGCAATTGATAGTCCGACTACATTTTCTTCTGATAAAGCAGCTTCGTATTTTTCTCTTAATACTTCAACTGGTGCATGCGTATTTGTAAAAGCTTGAAAATAAGCGATATATTTTCCTTCAGACCATTTTTCATGCATTTTGTCTTTAATTTCTTTAAATTGTACATGAATTGGTTCTGCACGATTACCTGCAAAGTCACCGCTCCCGGCTGCTGAACAAAATGTACAACCCCCATGAGCTACTGTGCCGTCACGGTTTGGACAATCAAATCCACCATCTAATGCGATTTTAAAAATCTTCTCACCAAATTTATTTCTTAAATGATAATTCCATGTATGATATCTCTTGTTATCAAATGCATAACGGAATTGTTCTGTCATTATATTTCACATCCTGTTCTACAAACTTATCTAAAGCATTTTAACATATAATATTGAACTTTTGCAGAAAAAGGTTTAGACTATTAAAATTGACAAAATTTGAGAGGAGGTCGAAATCCTTGAGAATGCCGAAAATTGTTAAAATGCTCATCATAGGAATGGCGATCAATATTACAGGATCAAGTTTCTTATGGCCACTTAATACAATATATATGAATGAAGAGTTAGGTAAGAGTTTAAGTACAGCTGGTATCGTTTTAATGATTAATGCATTCGGGAGTGTAATTGGGAATTTATTAGGCGGAAGTTTATTCGACAAAATTGGTGGGTTTCGTTCTATTATTTTTGCGTCTATTTTAAATATTTTAAGTTTAATCGGGTTAAACTTTTTAAATGATTGGCCATGGTATCCTTTCTGGCTTGTGATACTTGGTTTTGGTGGAGGCGTAATTGTGCCAGCTATTTATGCGATGGCTGCTGCGAGTTGGCCTAACGGAGGACGCACAACATTTAATGCAATTTATCTTGCACAGAACTTAGGTGTTTCTATTGGGGCTGCAGCAGGTGGATTTGTAGCGGATTTTAGCTTTAATTATATTTTTATGGCGAACTTACTACTATATGTCGTGTTTATCATAATAGCGTTAAAATATTACAACATAGATTTAGATATTCATTTGAAAAATGATGAAGGCATCACGAGTGCTATGCAAGTTAAAGATAAAAGTAAATTCACTGCACTTATACTTCTATGTATTATGTTTAGTTTATGTTGGATCGGATATGTTCAGTGGCAAACGACAATTGCAACCTATACACAGTCAGTTGGAATTTCCTTGAAACAATATAGTTTCCTTTGGACAATAAATGGTGTATTGATTTTAGCAGGACAACCTTTAATTGCGCCATTTATCAATAGATTTAAAGAGAAATTGAAATTACAAATGTTTATAGGGCTGACGATTTTTATATTAAGTTATGTCATTACAAGTTTTGCTGAGCAATTTACTATGTTTGTAGTAGGGATGGTTATTTTAACATTTGGAGAAATGTTTGTATGGCCAGCAGTACCTGCAATCGCAAATAAATTAGCACCTAAAGGCAGAATGGGTGCATATCAAGGTATTGTAAACGCATCTTCAACAGTAGGGAAAGCATTTGGGCCAGTTGTAGGTGGCGTAATAGTTGATATGTTTGATATGAAAATGATGTTTTACAGTATGATATTACTTATTTTAATAGGTTATTACTTCTTATACATTTATGATAGAGGTATTCCAAAGCAAGATACATGATATTAATAAATAAGACTTGCAAAATATATTGAAATTGCATAATATTAGGATGTATATAAGTAAAGTAGCTTTAATGCGAATCTTAAGAGAGTCAGTGGTGCTGTGAACTGATGATATCCATTAAGTGAACTTATGAACGATTTATTATTTATTAAAAGCAATCTTAAACCATATAAATGAAGCGCACTTAATTGTGAATTCTGGGTGGTACCGCGGCATATTTATTCAAGTCGTCCCAACTGTTATGATGGTTGGGATGGCTTTTTTTATTTTATAGGAGGAACGAACAAATGAATTATAATCATCAACAAATTGAAAAGAAATGGCAAGATTTTTGGGCAGCTAATAAAACATTTAAAGCTAACGATAATCTTGGACAAAAGAAATTCTACGCTTTAGATATGTTTCCATATCCATCTGGCGCTGGTTTACATGTAGGACATCCTGAAGGTTATACAGCTACAGATATCGTCTCAAGATATAAAAGAATGCAAGGTTACAATGTACTTCACCCAATGGGTTGGGATGCATTTGGTTTACCAGCTGAGCAATATGCTATCGATACAGGGAATGACCCTAAAGAATTTACAGCTAAAAATATTGCGACTTTTAAAAGACAAATTCAAGAGCTAGGTTTCTCATATGACTGGGATAGAGAAGTGAATACAACTGACCCAGACTACTATAAATGGACGCAATGGATTTTCATTCAATTATATAATAAAGGATTAGCTTATGTTGATGAAGTAGCAGTAAACTGGTGCCCAGCTTTAGGCACAGTATTATCTAATGAAGAAATTGTTGATGGTGTTTCAGAACGTGGAGGACATCCAGTTGTTCGTAAACCAATGAGACAATGGGTATTAAAAATCACTGAATATGCAGATCGCTTATTAGAAGATTTAGATGAATTAGATTGGCCTGAATCTATTAAAGATATGCAAAGAAACTGGATTGGTAGATCTGAAGGTGCTGAATTAAAATTCAATATTGATAATACGGATTTATCATTTGAAGTATTTACAACTCGTCCAGATACAATTTACGGTGCAACTTTTGCCGTACTTTCACCAGAACATCCTTTAGTAGATTTAATTACGACTGAAGATGAAAAAGAAGCAGTTGAAGCATATAAATTAGCAGCTTCTCGTAAATCTGATTTAGAAAGAACAGATTTAGCAAAAGATAAAAGTGGTGTATTCACTGGTGCATTTACAACAAACCCATTCACTGGTAAAAAAATGCCGATTTGGGTTGCTGATTATGTGTTAATTAGTTATGGAACAGGTGCAGTTATGGCAGTTCCAGCACACGATGAAAGAGATGCTGAGTTTGCAGAGAAATTCAATTTAGATATCATCACAGTATATGATGAAGATGGAAAAATGATTGATTCAGATGTATTAAATGGCTTAACAAAAGAAGAAGCGGTACCTAAAGCAATTGAATTACTTGAAGAAAAAGGTATCGGTCATAAAAAAGTAAGTTATAAATTAAGAGATTGGTTATTTAGTAGACAACGTTATTGGGGTGAACCAATTCCAGTTATTCATTGGGAAGATGGTACAATGACAACTGTTCCTGAAGAAGAACTTCCATTAATCTTACCTGAAACAGATCAAGTTAAACCATCAGGTACAGGAGAATCTCCTTTAGCTAATATCGATGATTTTATTAATGTTGTAGATCCTAAGACAGGCATGAAAGGTCGTCGTGAAACGAATACGATGCCACAATGGGCAGGAAGCTGTTGGTATTACTTAAGATATATAGATCCTCATAACAATGAACAATTAGCTGATCCTGAAAAACTTAAACACTGGTTACCAGTAGATTTATATATCGGTGGTGTAGAACATGCCGTGCTTCATCTATTATATTCAAGATTCTGGCATAAAGTGTTATACGATATCGGTGTAGTACCAACTAAAGAGCCTTTCCAAAAATTATTTAACCAAGGTATGATTCTTGGTGAAGGTAATGAAAAAATGAGTAAATCAAAAGGTAATGTCGTTAACCCTGATGATATTGTACGTTCTCATGGTGCAGACACATTACGTCTATATGAAATGTTCATGGGTCCTTTAGATGCAGCAATTGCATGGAGTGAAAATGGATTAGACGGTTCACGTCGTTTCTTAGATAGAGTATGGCGTTTATTTGTTACAGAAGAAGGGAAAATTACGGATAAGGTCGTTGAAAATGAAACTCCAGACCTAGACAAAGTGTATAACCAAACAGTAAAGAAAGTAACTGAAGACTTCGATACACTAAACTTCAATACTGCAATCAGTCAAATGATGGTATTCATTAATGATTGTTATAAACAAGATCAAATCAGCAAAGCTTATGCTGAAGGGTTTGTTAAAATGTTATCACCAATTGCGCCACACATTTCTGAAGAATTATGGCAAAAACTTGGTCATAACGATACTTTATCTTATGAAGAATGGCCAACATTTGATGAGTCATTACTAGTAGATAACGAAATAGAAATTGTTATCCAAGTTAACGGTAAACTAAAAGACAAAATTAAAATTTCTAAAGATTTATCGAAAGATGAAATGGAAGCAGTTGCGATGGATAATGAAAAAATCAAAGAAGCGATTGAAGGTAAGACAGTCCGTAAAGTGATTGCAGTTCCACAAAAGTTAGTTAATATCGTAGCAAATTAATCAATTAGGAGTGTTCTAGTGATGAAAGAAATTACAGTAACAGAATTAGCAGAAAAAATTACATCTAATAGTCCAATTAATATAGTTGATGTGAGAGAAGATCATGAAGTAGCGTTAGGTGTAATACCTGGCGCAAAACATATTCCAATGGGAGAAATTCCAAATGAATTAGATCATTTCTCTAAAGACCAAACATATTATATTATATGTGCAGGTGGCGTTAGAAGTGCTCGAGTAGTTGATTATTTAAATGACCATGACATTGATGCAGTAAACGTAGAAGGCGGCATGAATGAGTGGGGCGACGATGGTTTAGAAAACAAAAGAATTTAATGAAGAAATAGATAAGGCTGAGACATTTTAAAATGTCTCAGCCTTAAATAATGTGTGAGTATAATATTGTTTAGAGTTAGTAACAATTTAGAGCAGTTTTGTAAATAAGGGTACCATAAATCACACCTCATACTATATTCATGCTATAGAAATTTAATCATTAAATTGTGCGGCGTTATAGCCTGCTACATATCCTGTGACAAGTGCACTTGTTATATTATAGCCACCTGTATAACCGTGGATATCTAGTACTTCTCCTGAGAAGTATAGTCCTGCACATATTTTGGATGCCATTGTATTAGGTTCGATTTCTTTAATATTAACACCGCCACCTGTTACGAAAGCTTTATCGAGTGGAAGTGTACCATTTACTGTGAATGTAAATGATTTAAGGTTTTCTACGAATGTTCGAATGGCTTGCTGGGACAAGTGATGGTATGTCACATCTAAATCAATACTTGACTGTTGTAAGATAAAATGTAAATATCTTTCTTGGACTAGTCCTTTTAGTGCATTTTTAATCGCTTTATTTGGTTCGTCTTTTAATTTTTTTACAATTTGTTGTTCTAAGTCATGTGCTTTAATTTCTGGAAAGGCATCTATAGACATTTGTATGTCGGTTTTCTTTTGAGATTTTTGTTCTTTATAAACAAATTGACTACATCTTAATGCTGCTGGTCCTGAAACGCCAAAATGTGTAAACAACATATCCATTTGATGTGTGATTCTAGGTTTACCATTTTTCTTAAGGACAGATAGTCCAACATTTTGTAAACTTAATCCTTGTAGTGTTTTGTTTTTAATGAATGGTTCACTAGATTTAATTGGTACTTCTGTTGGGAATAGTTCTGTTATGGAATGACCTAAACGCTCAGCGAATTTATACCCGTCTCCTGTCGATCCAGTATGTGGTACACTGCAACCGCCTGATGCGATGATGACAGTCTTTGCAGGGATAAATGTACCATCTTGTAGTGTGACGCCTGTTATTTGTTGATTTTCACTTTCAATAGATGATACTGTAGTTTCTTGGCGTATTTCTACACCATTTTGTTTAATGGAATCAACTAGTGCATCAACAACATCTTGAGCGCGATTTGAAACAGGGAACATTCGTCCGTGATCTTCTTCTTTTAATTGTACAGATCTAGATTCAAAAAATTGTATAATAGATTCATTATCGAATGTTGAAAATGGACTATATAAGAATTTTCCATTACCAGGAATGTTTTTTATAATTTCTTCATAAGGTAAGCGGTTGGTAACGTTACATCTACCGCCACCAGATATGCGGAGCTTTCGTCCTAAGCCTTTTTTCTTTTCGAGTAGCAAGACGTTTTTACCATTTGAACTTGCACTATATGCGGCCATTAAACCACTAGGTCCAGCGCCGATAATTATTGTATGATACATAAGTTACCTCCATAAGTCGATGTAATAATATTTTAACGAATAATGTGTCTTTAAAAAAGTAGTAGAATAGAAATAAACCTGTTATTATTAAATTTAAAAGTAAATTAGATAGGGATGAAATTATGTCAGAAAGTAAAGCGCTAGTAAGGGGAACCTTCCTACTTACTGCAAGTATTTTAATAACAAAAGTAATTGGTATTCTTTATTTAATACCTTTTTACGCTATTATAGGCGATGAAAAAAATCTTGCTCCATTTACATATGCTTATCAACCATACACAATCATGATAACAATAGCAACTGCGGGCGTTCCTTTAGCAGCTGCGAAATATGTATCTAAATATAACGCATTAGGTGCTTATAAAGTAAGTAGAAAATTGTACCGGTCAAGCTTTTTAGTTATGACGGTATCAGGATTTATCGGATTTTTATTACTTTATTTCTTATCACCAACTATTGCTCAATTAACTTTAGCAAATAAAGGTGGTATAGAAGGTGGATGGGGTATAGAAGATATTACAACTGTTATTAGAACAATAAGTTTTGTAGTATTATTTATTCCATTACTCGCAACATGGAGAGGGATCTTCCAAGGATTTAATTCAATGGGTCCTACAGCAGTATCTGAAGTAACTGAACAAGTAGCACGTATCGCATTTATACTTGGCGGAAGTTATATCGTATTAAATGTAATGGATGGTTCTGTATTAATGGCCAACCAAGTTGCAACTTTTGCAGCTGGTATCGGTGCAATTATCGCATTACTGACTTTACTTTATTTTTGGATGAAGAGAAGACATTTAATAAAAGCAGAAGTTGAACAAGATACAAGTGATATTGATGTATCGTATATCAAAATATATAAAGAAATCATTAAATACAGTATTCCATTTGTAATCGTAAGTTTATGTTTCCCGATTATTAATTTAATTGACCAGTTTACACATAATACTGGATTAGCGATGGCAGGTGTAGGTAGTGAATTACAAGATATTTATTTCACAATGCTGAGTATGACAACTAATAAAATTGTTATGATTCCAACATCTCTTGCAGCAGGATTCGCAGTGAGTTTAGTACCATTTATTACGAATACTTACAATTCAGGTAGAATTGATGCAATGCATCATCAAATTAGAAAATCATTAGGCGTATTGTTATATTTAACAGTCCCAGCATCACTTGGCATTATGGTATTAGCACAGCCATTATATAATGTGTTCTATAGTTATAATCCAATGGGTACAGAAATATTATTCTGGTATGCGCCAGTTAGTATTTTAATCGCATTATTATCTGTAACAGCTTCAATGTTGCAAGGTATTGATAAACAAGCCTTAACAGTATGGATCGTTATCGCGTCATTAGTCATTAAAGCAGTTATAAACTTACCACTTATTATGGTATTCCATACGTTAGGTGCTGTTATTGGTACGGCAATTGCATTATTAGTAGCTGTTATCTTAAATTGTGTTGTTCTATATAAATATGCAGACTTTAAATTTAATATCACAATTTACCATACATTAAGAATTACTTTCTATACTATAATCATGGTATTATTCGTTGAGTTAAGTTACTTTATTGTGTCATTAATCATTGATCCAACATCTAAATTAGGTGCGCTTATCACACTTATTGTCGGTGGATGTGTAGGTGTAATCGTATATGGATATTTAACAATGCGTTCTCGTTTAGCGGATGAATTTTTAGGTGATTTAACTGCAAAAATTAGACGCAAAATTAAGTGGGTGTAAATGATGAGATTAGATAAATTTTTAGCAAATTCAGGTATCGGAACAAGAAAAGAAGTTAAAAAGTTTCTAAAGAAAAATCTCGTTTCTGTTAATGATGAAATCGTTAAGAAACCTGAAATGCATATTAATCCAGAAGAAGATGTCATAACATTTGATGATATCCCGATAGAATATGAACCAGTTGTTTATTTAATGATGAATAAGCCAGCTGGATTCGTTTCAGCAACAGAAGATGATGAACATGAAACTGTCATTGATATTGTTCCAGAATATATGCATTTAGATTTATTCCCGGTAGGGCGTTTAGACAAAGATACAGAAGGTTTATTACTTTTAACAAACGATGGTAAATTCTCGCATCAACTTATGAGTCCGAAACAAAAAGTCGCTAAAAAGTATTATGTTGAAGTATCTGGACACATTTCAGATGATGCAATAGATATTTTTAAAGCAGGCATTGATTTAGGAGACTTTACGTCTTCTCCAAGTGAATTAGAAATTGTAGAAAATGGGGAGGACTCTATTGCTTACGTTACGATTTACGAAGGTAAATTCCACCAAGTTAAGCGAATGTTTCATGCGATAGGTTGTGAAGTGACTTACTTAAAACGTGTTCAAATTGCTGATTTAGAACTTGATGACCGTTTAGAACTTGGTGAGTATAGACATTTATTAGAAGAAGATTTTAAACTTTTAAATTTATCTGTTTAAAATGTTTAGAAAGATTTCCTCGGGGTAATATAATAACTATTAACTAAATAGAGGTGGATACAAATGGCTAAAAAAGCAGGATTATTTAGAACGTTAGTAGTATTAGGGGGAACTGCAGCAGCAGTTGTCTTATCTAAAAAAGAAAATAGAGATAAATTAAAAAATGAATACGGGAAATATAAAGAAGATCCAGAGAACTACAAAGAAAATGCTAAACAAAAAGCAAATGAACTAAAAGGTAAAGCACAAGACGAGTACTCAAAATATAAAGAAGATCCAACTTCTTATAAAGAGTCAGCTAAAGAAAAGGCAAAAAATGAATTCCAAAAAGCAAAAGAAGATCCAAAAGGTTATGCATCAAATGCTAAATCTCGTCTAAAAAAAGAAGATCAAGATCCAACTGAACAAAGAGAAGCTAAATTTGATGATGAAGGCGGAACTGCAAACAACAATTTAAGAGTTGTTACAGAAGAAGACTTGAAGAAATAATTTTCTTCTTATGTTCAATATTGGCTAAAACTAGGGCAACTTATTTGTCCTAGTTTTTTGTTAACAACTTTTGTCGTGTCGGGAAATAATAAGATTCAAAAAAATAATTTTATATAAGACTTTAGTCGTACGTAAAAGGAAATAACTTTTCGCATAAAAAATTAAAAATTTATCGGTAATTCTATTTCATATTTACAAAAATATCATGTATTATATAGATAACTATTCAAGTTAAGAAAGAGATGATTTTCGATGTGGAGAAATAAAGTTAAAGAATATGAAGAAGATATTATAAATGATTTAAAGGGGCTATTAAGCATCGAAAGTGTAAGAGATGATGCAGCAAGTACATACGATGCGCCAGTTGGACCAGGTCCAAAAGAAGCGTTAAATTATATGTATAAGTTAGGGGAAAGAGATGGATTTTCTCACGTTGATATAGACAATATCGCAGGTAGAATTGAAGCGGGTAAAGGTGACGATTTATTAGGTATACTTTGCCATGTCGACGTTGTGCCAGCAGGTGCTGGATGGGATTCTAATCCGTTTGAACCTGTAGAAACAGAAGATGCAATTATTGCAAGAGGTACACTTGATGACAAAGGACCAACAATTGCAGCATACTATGCCGTTAAGATACTTGAAGATATGAAAGTCGAATGGAAAAAAAGAATACATATTATTGTAGGTACTGACGAAGAATCTGATTGGAAATGTACAGATCGTTATTTTGAAACTGAAGAAATGCCTTCAGTAGGTTTTGCACCAGATGCAGAATTCCCTCTAATCCATGGAGAAAAAGGGATTGTAACATTCAACATCGTTCAATCTGGTTATGTGGAAGATAATGATGAGCCTGAAGTAGAATTAAAAGCATTCTTCTCAGGTGAAAGATTCAATATGGTACCAGATACTGCTCAAGCTAAATTACTTATCAAAGAACAAATGACGAATGTTGTTCAGAAATTTGAATCATTTTTAAATGAACATGAGATTGAAGGCGAAACAACAATTGATGAAGGATTCTTAAACATCGTTGTTCATGGTAAATCAGCTCATGGTATGGATCCTACATTAGGTGTGAATGCTGGGTTATACCTTATTCAATTCTTAAATGAATTAAATTTAGATAAATACGCGAGCTCATACGTGAAATTTGCAAATGAATATTTAGTTGATTCTCCAAAAGGTGAAAAAATGGGTATGAAATTTGCTACTGAAGAAATGGGTGAAGTGACGACTAATACAGGTATTATGAGTTATACAGATGTAGATGGTGGTCAATTTGGTATTAATTTAAGATATCCAGAAGGCTTTAATTTCGATCAGTCAATGTCTCGTTTTTCTGAAGAAGTGAAAGAAAAAGGCTTCGACATTGAAATGGACAAACACCAAGTTCCACATTATGTAGATAAAAATGATCCATTCATTGAAAAATTATTATCAGCATATCGCAATCAAACAGGTGATCAGTCCGAGCCGTATACAATCGGTGGCGGTACATATGCTAGAAACTTAGATAAAGGTGTGGCATTCGGTGCCATGTTTAAAGATTCTGAAGATTTAATGCACCAAAAAAATGAATATATCACGAAAAAACAATTATTTAATGCAACTGCAATTTATTTAGAAGCTATATACAATGTCTGTGTAAAGGGTGATGATGAATGAGTTATATTTATATAAATGATGAGTTTGTTGATGAATCTGAAGGTAAGGTTAGCTATTCTGATAGAGGTTATAACTTTGGTGATGGCATATACGAATACATACGTATATATGATGGTAAAGTATTTACATCTAAAGAACACTATGAAAGATTATTTAGAAGTGCGAAAGAAATCGGACTTAATTTAGACGCGTATTCTGTTGAAGGTTTAACAGAAGTAACAAAAGAATTAGCAGCAAAGAATAATGTTGTAAATGGTGGCGTGTATATTCAAGTGACACGTGGTGTTGCACCTCGAAACCATCCGTTTCCTGATGCGAGTACAAAGCCTGTATTCTCAGCATTCTCTAAAAGCTATGACAGACCATATGACGAATTAGAAAATGGTGTTAAAGCTATTACAGTTGAAGATATCAGATGGTTAAGATGTGATATTAAGAGCTTGAACTTATTAGGTAACGTGTTAGCAAAAGAGAAAGCTACACAAAATGATGCTGCTGAAGCAATCATGCATAGAGGCGAAACAGTTACAGAAGGTAGTTCAAGTAACGTTTATGCGATTAAAGATGGCAAGATTTATACACATCCTGCAAATAATTTAATTCTTAATGGGATTACGAGACGTGTTATAAAAGAATTAGCCGAGGATTTAAATATTCCATTTATTGAAGAATCATTTACATTAGATTTCTTAAATAATGCAGATGAAGTGATTATCTCAAGTACATCTATTGAAGTCATGCCAGTTGTGCAAGTAAATGATCAAAAAATAGGTGACGGAAAAGTCGGACAAATTACGAAGCAATTACAAAATGCATTTAATAATTATATAGAGTCAAAATCATAAAAATTTTTTAGTGTAATTTTAATATCTTAAGTAATTCAAGTGGATACTGAATTTATAAGACTTATTGTATATGAATAGGTTCAAAATACTCGAAAGTTTTCATTTATGAGGTTGAAATCTTAACCGAAAGATAATAAAATTTAAATCAAGCGCACTAAAATTACAAAAATTAAACAAAAATTTTTAAGATTAAAATATGACTCTTGAAAAAGAATATTCTTGAGTCTTTTTCTTTTTCTTTTATTGAAAGTGAGGTGGATAGGTTGGAACATTTTTATCAATTAGGATGGACATTAGACTCAGCAGGTGGTGCATCTGGTGAAGCATATATGGCAGAACAAGATGGCCGCAAGCTCTTCCTAAAACGTAATTCAAGTCCTTTCTTAACAGCATTATCTGCTGAAGGTATCGTGCCAAAATTAGTTTGGACAAAAAGAATCGAAACAGGAGAAGTTGTAACTGCACAACATTGGAAAAATGGTAGAGAGTTAGTCCAAGATGAAATGAATTCTAACCGTGTTGCCAAACTTCTTAAAAAAATACATTCTTCTAAACAATTATTAAATATGCTTAAACGTATGGAAATGAAACCTATGCATCCAGAGATTTTATTTAATAAAATTAACAGCTCATTGTCACGACATGTATTGTCTAACCGCACTGTGAGAAAAGCATTGTTATATCTAGAAGATAACATGCCAACATTAGACAGTAGATTCTATACAGTCATACACGGAGATGTGAATCACAATAATTGGCTTTTATCTGATCAAGATGAACTTTTCTTAGTAGATTGGGAAGGTGCAATGATTGCAGATCCAGCTATTGATATCGGAATGATTTTATATACTTATGTTGATGAGAAAGATTGGTCAGATTGGCTAAGTATGTATGGCATTAACGATACGCATGATTTAAAGAAACGTATGAAGTGGTATACATTGATTCAAGCTATCGCAATGGTAGAGTGGTATGAAGAGAAAAAACGTTATAAAGATATGAATGATTGGTTACACTTCTTAAATGAAGTGATGACAAGAAATGTATTTATATAAGGAGTAACTTTGAATGAGAATGAGAAATAAACCTTGGGCTGACGATTTCTTAAAAGATCATCCCAATATAGTAGATGTAGATCTTAATCATCAATATAAGATGGCAGAATGGTTTGATAAAGATCAACCCATTCATATTGAAGTCGGAACTGGTATGGGTAGATTTATTACTGAGACGGCTAAACAAAATCCTAATATCAATTACGTAGCAATTGAAAAAGATAAAAATGTTATGGTCCGTGTTCTTGAAAAAGTTAAAGAAATGGAATTAAACAATATTAAATTGATTAATCAAGATGCTAAATTATTAACAGAGTATTTTGTTGAAAATGAAGTTTCTAGAATTTATTTGAATTTTTCAGATCCATGGCCAAAGACAAGACATGCTAAAAGAAGATTAACTTTTTCTAGCTTTTTAGAAATTTATCAGCACATTTTGAAAAAAGATGGGCAAATACATTTCAAAACAGATAATCAAGGATTATTTGAGTATAGTTTAGAAAGTATGTCTCAATATGGTATGTCATTTGATTATATTAATTTGAATTTACATGAAGATGAGCCTGAAGATAATATCCGTACTGAATACGAAGATAAATTCTCTAGTAGAGGTTTTAGAATCTATCGTATGGAAGCAAGCTTTAAATAAGGAAGTTGGAATCGTTATGATTCTAACTTCTTTTTTTATGCCATTTTTAACTAATGTGTTGTAGCAATCATGAAAGATGTTCATTACTCTAATTAGTGATAAAATAATAATAAATGATTGGAGGGGAATTTCTTGTTAAATATAGGTGATTTTAAATTATATCCATTACAAGGTGGTATTACTCAAATGGATGGTGGTGCAATGTTTGGTGTCGTTCCAAAAGCATTGTGGACTAAAAAATATCCGCCTAATGAACTTAATCAAATACCTCTCGTAACACATCCAATATTCGTTCAAACAGATGAACACAATATTATAATTGATGCTGGGATAGGTAATGGTAAATTAACAGATAAACAAAAAAGAAACTATGGTACAACTTATGAAAGTGATATTAGTAACTCATTAAAGCAATTTAATTTGACCATAGATGATATTGATATTGTATTGATGTCTCATATGCATTTTGATCATGCTTGTGGACTTACAACTGCAGATGGTCAATCAGTATTTAAAAATGCAACAATTTATACATCACAAATTGAATGGAATGAATTGAGAGCCCCAAATATACGAAGTAGTGCTACATATTGGGAACAAAATTATAAAGGTATTGAACATCAAGTTGTAACATTTGTGGATTCGATGGAAATCGTTCCAGGCATTAAAATGATACATACTGGTGGTCATAGCGCTGGGCATAGTGTCATTGAAATTGAAAGTAATGGTGTGAAAGCTGTACATATGGCCGATATCTTGCCTACATTAGCCCATCTAAATCCTTTATGGGTTACAGCTTATGATGACTATCCAATGGATTCTATTAATGCTAAGGAAAGGCTTTTACAAAGATATATTAAAGAAGATTATTGGTTCGTGTTCTATCATGATGCCAATTATTTTGCGCTTAAGCTTGATGAACAAACGAAGGGAATTAAAGAAGAAATAAGAAGGGATGATTTAATTGAAATATAATTTTGATGAAGTGATTGATAGAAGGGGAACAGCAACAGTAGCATATGATGGACAACGTAAAGTTTATGATTATGAGAACTTAGAACCATTTTGGATCGCTGATATGGATATTAAGACACCTGATTTTATTATTAACCATTTGAAAAACAAATTAGATCAAGCACATTTCGGTTATTTAGTATGGAAGCAAGAAGCATATTTAAATGCGATTAAAAATTGGTATAAAACAAGATTTTCTGTGAATATACAAAAGAATGATATATATTATGTGCCAAGTATTTTGTTTACGGTAACTGAAGTTATACGTGAATTTACGAAAGAAGGCGAAGGTGTCTTAATACATACACCTTCATATAATGCCTTTTTAAATTTAATTGAAGGTAATAAAAGAGTTGCTGTCGAATCTCCGTTAGTTGCGACGGATAATGGTTATGAGTTGGATAAAGAACAATTTGAAGAAATGGCAGCGCGTGATGATGTTAAAGTGTTAGTACTGTGTAGTCCTCATAATCCAACAGGTAAAGTTTGGACTAAAGAAGAATGTGCATTTATGAAAGATGTGTGTGAAAGACATGGTGTCTTTATTGTTTCTGATGAAATTCATATGGATTTTGTGAGAAGTGAAAATGGATTCTATTCTATGACAAATGAAATGACATTAGATTCTCCAATTCTTGTTGTTACTGGATTAGGTAAAACATTTAACTTAGCGAGTTTAGCAAGTAGTTATATGATTACAAAACATCGCTATTTCACATTACAATTCAATCGTAAATTGGCAACATATTATGGATTGTCTGCTGCAAATACATTGGCTGTTGAAGCAGTTAAAGTAGCCTATAATGAAGCAGGTGAATGGGTAGATCAATTAAATGAACATATCGAGAAGAATATGACCATCTTAGATGAATTTATTAAAAATGAAATGTCTGATCAGTTATCATTTATTAAACCTGAATCGACATATTTAGCTTGGATAGACTTTTCTAAAAGTGGTTACGTAGAAAGTGATGTTCAAAAAGCATTGCAATCTGTAGGTAAACTTGCAACAGGCATCGGACATTCATATGAGCTTGGAGAAAGTCATCATTTCAGAATGAATTTAGCTTGTAGTGAAGAAAAATTAAGAAGCGGTTTAGAATCTATCAAAAAGTCATTCGACGCACTAGATCACGATGAAGTTAAATAATGTTTCAGTCATAAAAAATAGAGTCTGAGGTTTAAATTAATCACTCAGACTCATCTTTTTAAACTTATTAAATTTCAAATATATCAATGACTTGGCCATTAAAGGCATCGGCTATAAATTCATAGTGTACTTGTTTACCATCATTGTTAACGGTAATACCACCATGCACAACTTTAGTTTCAATGCCAAATTTTTGGTAGGTCTTTGGGATATGTAATATATAAGAGGCTTCAACATTATTAAATTGTGCTTTGACTTGTTTAAGTATTTCTTCACAACTATATGGTTTATATTGCTTAGCATATACGATAGAAGCAATAATTCCTAAACCAGTAAAAATGGACAATAATATAATGAAAAAGCGGAACTTATTATTCTGCATGACCATGCCTCCTTCTATTTAATTTAAGTTTAACACAAAGACTGAATGATAGATAAATATTTCAATAAGGAGATTTACAATGACACAAATTAGACAAGAAACACTTAATAGAATGAAAGAATTAACAGAATTACACGCTGTACCTGGATTTGAAAACGAAGTTCGTGAATATTTAAAGGAAAAAATGGCACCATTTGTTGATGAAATTATTGGTGATAATATGGGCAGCATATATGGCGTGAAAAAATCTAAAAAAGAAAATGCTCCTAAAGTATTAGTAGCAGCTCATATGGATGAAATTGGCTTTATGGTTACTGAAATGACAAAAGAGGGTATGTTAAAGTTCACACCACTTGGCGGTGTGTCATCAGACGTATGGCTATCACAAACACTACAGTTAAAAACGCTTGACGGTAAATACTATAACGGCGTAGTTGGTAGTATTCCTAAACATTTTAGAACAGGTAAAGAGTCAGGAGTTTCTATTGAAGATATGCTTTTAGATGTTGGTGCAGAAAGCATTGATCAATTAAAAGAAATGGGCATTAAAATTGGTGATACAATTGTTCCAAGTACGAATTTTGAACAACTAACAGAGAATAGAATACTCGCTAAAGCATGGGACAATAGATATGGTTGTTTAGTTGGATTAGAATTATTGGAAGCAGTTAAAGATGAAGAGCTTGATGTTGATTTATATGTAGGCGCAAATGTTCAAGAGGAAGTTGGTTTAAGAGGTGCTTCAGCAAGTGTGAATTTAATCAAACCAGATTTAGCATTAGTTGTGGATTGTTCACCTGCAAATGATATGAAAGGACACGTTGGCTTATCAGGTGCTTTAGGAAAAGGTGTATTAATTAGAATTTTAGATCGTACGATGATTTTATCTGAAAGAATGAGAGATTATTTAATTGAAATGGTTGAAGAAAAAGAAATTAATCATCAATACTTCCAATCACCAGGTGGTACAGATGGTGGAGAAATTCATAAAGCTCTAACAGGTATCCCAACTGCGGTAATCGGTGTTTGTGCTAGATATATCCATACAAGTAAAGCTATTTATGACGCAAGAGATTACGAAAGTGCAAAATTATTACTCAATGAAATCGTGTTAAATTTAAGTTCAGAAAAGATTGAATATTTGAAATTTAAATAGTCCAGATTTTAGTAATTGACAGTAGTTGTAATTCGGTCTAAAATATGTTTATTCCGATTTGGATACTAAGAATAGAGGGATGTATAAATGAAAAAGGGTATATTTTTAATTATTGCATTAATTGTTGTGTTAGCTGCATGTGGAAACAGCAACGACAAGAAAGAAAGTAGCAAGAAAGATGATAAAACAATTGTAGTAGGTACAGAAGGTACGTATTCACCATTTAGCTTCCATGATAAAAATGATAAGTTAACTGGATATGATGTAGAAGTAACAAAAGCAGTTGCTAAAGAAATGGGATACAAAGTTGAATTTAAAGAAACACAATGGGATTCAATGTTTGCTGGGTTAGATTCAGGACGTTTTGACATGATTGCTAACCAAGTTGGTATCAACGATGAAAGAAAAGCAAAATATAAATTCTCAGATCCATACACTTATTCAAATGGTGTATTAGTAGTAAATGAGAATAATAAAGACATTAAATCATTCGACGACGTTAAAGGTAAAAAATTAGCACAAACTTTAACATCTAACTATGGTAAACTTGCAAAATCTAAAGGTGCAGATATTACTAAAGTAGATGGCTTCAACCAAGCGATGGATTTATTACAATCAAATCGTGTTGAAGGTACTTTCAATGATAATGTTTCATATTTAGATTATAAAAAGCAAAAACCTAACGCTAAAATAAAAGCAATTCAAGGTGATGCTGAACAAAGTCAATCTGCATTTACATTTAGTAAAAAAGAAGATGACAAAGTGATTAAAGATTTTAATAAAGGTCTAAAAACTTTAAAAGATAATGGCGAATTAGAAAAAATAAGTAAGAAATGGTTTGGCGCTAATGTTTCAGAGCCTAAATGATGAGCAACTTCATGCATTAAATGCTGCCAAACAAGCATTTCTACCGATGTTAGAGGGGCTAGTTAAATATTCTATTCCTATTACTTTAGTTACTTTTGTGCTTGGTTTAATTTTGGCATTAGTTACAGCATTAATGCGTATATCAAGTAGTAAAGTTCTAAAAGGGATTGCACGTTTTTATGTTTCAATCATTCGTGGTACACCGATGATTGTTCAATTATTCATTATCTTTTACGGAATCCCTGAGATTGGTAGATTGGCAACAGGAAATGCAGACAATCAATTAACTTTGTCACCTGTCATAGCTGCGATAATTGGTCTTTCTTTTAATGTAGGTGCATACGCATCTGAAATTTTAAGAGGTGGAATTATGTCTATTCCGAAAGGTCAAACTGAAGCGGCATACTCGATTGGTATGAATTATAAACAAACTGTACAAAGAATTATATTACCTCAAGCAATTAGAGTTTCAGTACCTGCATTAGGTAATACATTCTTAAGCTTGATTAAAGATACGTCTTTACTTGGCTTTATTTTAGTAGCAGAAATGTTTAGAAAAGCACAAGAAGTCGCTTCTACAACATATGAATTCTTAACGATTTATTTACTAGTAGCGATATTGTATTGGATTGTATGTTTTATCATATCAATCGTTCAATCTTACTATGAATCTTATATTGAAAGAGGGTATCGTTCATGATTGAACTTCAAAATATTAAAAAGTCATTTAATGATAAAGAAGTCATCAAAGGGATTAATCTTTCAGTAGATAAAGGTGAAGTGATTACTTTGATTGGAAGATCAGGTTCTGGTAAGACAACTTTATTGAGAATGATGAATGCATTGGAAATTCCGACTGAAGGTACTGTAGTTGTTAATGGCGAAACGTACACGGCAGATAATAAGAAGTCACAAATTAAAGTGCGTAAACAATCAGGTATGGTGTTTCAAAATTACAACTTGTTTCCACATAAAACAGCAATTGAAAATGTTATGGAAGGTTTAGTTACTGTTAAAAAAGTAAATAAACAAAAAGCATATGACGAAGCACTTCAACTTTTAGAAAAAGTAGGATTAGAAAGTGTTAAAGATCAAAGACCTCATGCTTTATCTGGTGGTCAACAACAACGTGTGGCGATTGCGAGAGCATTGGCAATGAACCCTAAAGTGATGTTATTTGACGAACCGACATCAGCATTAGACCCAGAGTTAGTGAATGATGTATTAAAAGTTATTAAAGATTTAGCCAATGAAGGTATGACGATGGTTATTGTTACACATGAAATGAGATTTGCTAGAGAAGTTTCTGATAGAATGATATTCATTCATGATGGTTTAATCGGTGAAGAAGGTAAACCGGAAGAAATGTTTACTCAACCGAAAACAGACGCATTGAAGAAATTTCTAAATGTTATAGAAGTATAAAGTTTCAATATACACATGTTATTATTTTAATTTAAATAATGACATGTGTATTTTTTATTGTATAATCCTTTTAAGGAGTGTGAATAAATGGAACGCGTAAAATCTTTTTTTAATCGAACAATTATAGATGGATTAAGTTATATGGCTTTAGGTTTGTTTAGCACATTAATTGTTGGACTGATTATTGAAACTTTAGGCCAATCATTAAATACATATTTTGATACTTCAATGATGATAGAAATAGGTAAGTTAGCTCAAACTTTAACTGGAGCTGGGGTAGGGGTAGCAGTGAGTTACGGTTTAGGCGCATCACCACTCATTATATTTACAACTGCTGTAACAGGAATGTATGGATATGAACAAGGGGGCGCTGTAGGTAGTTATTTATCTTCAGTATTTGCAAGTGAACTTGGAAGATTATATTCAGGCAAAACTAAAATAGATATTATTTTATCACCGATTTTAACGTTATTTATAGGTGCAGCAATTGCAAAGTTTATAGCACCATTTATCGATGCATTTATGAAAGCATTAGGAAACTGGATACAATTAAGTACGGATCAACAACCTTTATTAATGGGGATATTCGTCAGCCTTATAGTTGGACTTACACTAAGTAGTCCAATTTCAAGTGCAGCTTTAGCGTTAATGCTTGGCTTAAGTGGAACAGCGGCAGCAGCAGCTACGATAGGTGGTTGTTGTCATATGGTCGGATTTGCAGTAACAAGCTATAAAGATAATGGTATTTCAGGTGTTATTGCTCATGGTATTGGTACAAGTAAACTTCAAATTCCAAATTATTTAAAGCAGCCTTTTATATTAATACCACCAGTCGTAGCAAGTATTGTCGTAGCGCCAATTATGACAGTCTTTTGGCCAATGGAAAATAATGCTGCTGGTGCTGGAATGGGTTCAAGTGGACTTGTAGGGCAAATTATGACGATTAAAACAATGGGTAGTACGACTGAAGTATACTTACAAATTGCATTCTTCCATTTCTTATTACCAGCTGTAATCAGTTTATTTGTTTATCAATTGTTGAAGAAGTATCATATAATTAAAGATGGTCAACAAACATTAATGATAGGAAGTGCAAAGAAATGAAACAATTAACGTCAATCGAAGAATACAAATCATTGATTAACGAACCAACAATATTTATGTTCACAGCATCTTGGTGTCCGGATTGTCATTTCATAGATCCTGATTTACCTGGACTTGAAGAGAAATATCATCAATATCAATTCGTATCAGTTGATCGTGATGAATTTATTGATTTATGCCAAGAAGTTGATGTTATGGGCATTCCAAGTTTTATCGCTTATAACAACGGTCAAGAACTTGATAGATACGTTGGTAAAGAAAGAAAAACAATTCCACAAATTAGTGCATTTATTGATGGATTAAATAATTAAATTTATATAAAAAAAGCAGGTCGAAAAAAGTTTCTTTTATTTTCGAATTACCTGCTTTTTTATTTTATTTAACTTCATTTAAATATGTTTATCACTGTTACATAACTGCGATTTGTTGTAAACTATATAGAGGTATAAAAATAGGAGTGTTAAGTATGAATGTCTTTCAAATGAGAGATTTATTAAAAGACCGATTGAAAACTTTAGATGCAAATTTTAAGTTTGATAGGGAAAATGAAAGTTTAAGAATTGAACGAACGGATAATCAAAAAGGGCTTTCAGTTAAATTAGCTCCGATTATTGCTAAATATAAAAATAACGGTAATAAAACAATAGACGAAATTGTTTATTACGTCACTGAAACAATAAATGCAATGCAAGATGAATCCAATAAAGAAATTAATAAAATTGAGATCTTGCCTGTCATAAGGTCTACTAGTTTTCATAAAGAAACGAAAGAAGGTACACCTTTTGTCATTGATGAACATACAGCTGAAACAAATATATATTATGCGCTTGATTTAGGAAATACTTATAGACTAATAGATGAGTCTATGCTCAGTGAACTTAATTTAACGAAAGAACAAATTAAAGAGCAAGCGTTATTCAATATTAAAAAGAGAAAAACAACGTACAAGTCTGATGAAGTTCAAGGCAATACATTCTATTTCATAAACACGAATGATGGATATGATGCTTCACGAATTCTTAATCAAACATTCTTAAAAGATGTTTATCAAAATATTGAAGGGGAAATGTTATTAGCTACACCTCATCAAGATGTATTGGTGATTTGTGATATTAAAAATGAAATTGGATATGATATTGTAGCGCAAATGACGATGCAATTCTTCCAAAATGGCTTAGTGCCAATAACATCATTATCATTCTCTTATACACCTGATAAACCTTTAGAACCAATATTTATTTTAGGTAAAAATCACTCTCGTAAGAGAAACCAAGAAGTTATTGAGCGTTTAGAAAAAAATAGAGAAATATTTAAAAAAATGAAAAATAATCAAAAAAGATTGTAAGGAGTAGGAGAAATGAATTTATTTTATAATAAAAATGGTGTTGGCGACGTATTAATGGTTACTTTTGAACCTTTAACTGAAGGATTAGAATATGATTTTCAAAATGATTTAACAATTATCAAAAGCGAAGATAAAATTGTTGGATTGAATATATTCAATGCTTCTAAATATGTTCAAATAGAAGGCAATGGCAATATTAAAGTTGAAGAGAAACACATTAATAGTATTCAAGACTTACTAGAGAAAAATAATATTAATTATAAATTAGACGTTGATTTATCTCCTAAGTTTGTAGTAGGATACGTATCTGAAAAATCAAAACATCCTGATGCAGATAAACTATCAGTATGTAAAGTTGATGTTGGAAATGAGACATTACAAATTGTATGTGGCGCTCCAAATATTGATCAAGGACAAAAAGTTGTTGTTGCTAAAGTAGGAGCGGTAATGCCTAGTGGAATGATTATTAAAGATGCAGAATTACGTGGTGTTCCTTCTAGCGGTATGATTTGTTCAATGAAAGAACTTGATTTAGAAGGTGCTCCAAAAGAAAAAGGTATAATGGTACTTGATGATAGTTATACTGTAGGAACACCATTCTTTGAAGACGAAAGGTAGTGAACCTATGAGTTGGTTTGATGATATATTCGGGCAATCGAAAAACGAACAAAAAAATGAAAAGCAAAAAAGCGATCAAGTGTCTTTTGATCATCATCCAGATGACGATTCAACTAATGAAGAAATTTATAGAAGACCTAAAGGCAAATTTAGATTTCCGATACAAATGGAATATGAAGAGCAATCAAATCAAGAGCATCATCAATATGATAATGAAACAAGTCAACGAGAAGAGAAATATCATGATAGTAGATTTTATGATGAAAGCTCAGCTTCTTTTCCAACGAATAGAAGAAGACGTAGAAGAAATCGTAATGTAGATTCATATGAACCTGCTAAGAAGTCAAGAAGTTATGACCAGAATGTAACACATCATTACGGTACGAAAAGTAAACAATCTTCTCAACGATACGACAACAGTAAACGTCATCATGATGACTATCAATTTGAAGAGAGATTAAATGCTTTACATCAGCCAAAATTTAAAGCTTCTGAAGTACCTTCAGCAATATTCGGTATGAGAAAACAAAAAGAAGTTCCTAATAGTGGTTTGAAAAATCATTCAGCTCAATCTTCACAAAATGATGCTGTAAAAGAAAATAAACGTAAACAAAGTAGTGAAATCGTACGAGATGTCCCTACTTATTCAAAGACGGACAATACGATTAACATTGAAAATATTTATGCTTCACAAATTGTTTCTGAAATTAGAAAAGAACGTGAGAAGAAACTTCAAAAGAAAAAACAATTTGAAAAAGCTTTAAGAGAAAAAAGAGAACAAGAACTTAACAGTCTTGATTCAGAAGAGAAAAAGTCACAAATTAAAAATCAAGACTATTATTTAAAACAACAAGCGTCATTTATTAAAAATGATCCAAAAGATTATCAAGACGTGGAAGATGAACAAGAAGACTTACACGATGAATTACAAAATGACATACATCAAGATGCATCAAACGACTCTCATGAAGAGACGGCTAATTCCAATGCGTTACAACCAGACGTCAACGATTTAACTACATATGAATTTAAAGAGATAGACTTGGATTTTGATGATACAGAAGAAGACATTCAACAAGACGATGTTGATGAAATCGTTGAAGAAGTTGATGCTGAACAAGAAGAAGTCAACTCAACTCACGATTCAAACGAAGAGGAAGTTTCAGAATTTGAAGAAGTAGAATCAGACAATGAAGTAGAAGAAATTAATAATGCTGAAGATAGTACTGAAGTTGAAGAAATACAGCATTTTGAAGAAGATAAAGATGATTCTAATGAAGCTGTTATCGAACCTTCAGAAATAATCGATACGCATGACTCTCTTGATGAAGACGATGATGCATCCGTTACACAATCAGAACAATTTGTCGAAGATGATATTTATTTTGAAGAAGTAGAAGATTCTGATTCTGAAGCGGAAGAAATAGATACAATCGATAATGCAGAAGATGTATTAACATTTGACGAAACAGAAGAAGATAGAGATGAAAGCTTATTCGAGTCTGATTATGTTGATGTGGAAAGTAATACTGAAACAGAAGAAGCGGATAATGTTATTGCAGAAGAAGAATCAAATAACGAACCTATAGAAGTAGAGGACACGGTTCAACAACCTGAAGAACCTAAAGAGACAACTTCTCACGAACCTATCTTGAAGCCTAAGCCGGTAAGGAAATCTTCACCATTTAACGTGATGATGACACCTTCAGATAAGCGTAAACATCAAGCATTTAAGAGTTCATCAAATATCAACAAGACACAAACATCAAACATACAACAAACAGAAAGTGAATCTCAAAACGAACAACATGGGTCTAACCAAGCTGTTAAACGTAAAGGACCATCTTATGTACTTCCACCAGTATCTATATTAGATGATGTTGTCGAGGAAGAAGATAATAGTGAATGGTTAGAGGAAAAGAAAAAAGAACTAGATGAAGCTTTTTATCATTTTAATGTGCCTGCACATGTAGTAAATATGATACAAGGGCCAACTGTAACGAGATTTGAATTATCTGTTGAAAAAGGTGTTAAAGTATCTAGAATTACTGCTTTACAAGATGACATTAAAATGGCATTAGCAGCTAAAGATATCCGTATCGAAGCACCTATTCCAGGTACAAGTTTAGTAGGTATCGAAGTGCCTAATCAAAGTCCTAAAAAGATTCCTTTAGGCCAGATGATCACGTCTAAACCTTTCCAACAAGCAGAGAGTAAACTAACTGTAGCTATGGGCTTTAAAATAAATAACGAGCCGCTATTAATGGATATTGCAAAGACACCTCATGCGCTCATTGCCGGTGCTACAGGTTCTGGTAAGTCAGTATGTATTAATGCTATTTTAACAAGTTTACTTTATAAAAATCATCCAGATGAACTGAAACTATTACTGATTGATCCTAAAATGGTAGAACTTGCACCGTATAACAATTTACCGCATTTAGTTGCGCCAGTTATTACCGATGTAAAAGCGGCAACAGCTAGTTTAAAATGGGCTGTTGAAGAGATGGAACGTAGATATAAACGTTTTGCGGAATTACATGTTAGAAATATTACGGCATTTAATAAGAAAGCAAATTACGAGCAAAGAATGGCAAAAATCATTATAGTTATAGATGAGTTAGCTGATTTAATGATGATGTCACCTCAAGAAGTTGAACAATCTATTGCTAGAATTGCACAAAAAGCTAGAGCATGTGGTATACATATGATTCTTGCGACACAACGACCATCCGTCAATGTGATTACAGGTTTAATTAAAGCAAACGTACCAACAAGAATATCATTCATGGTATCGTCTTCTATTGACTCTAGAACAATTCTTGATGTTGGTGGAGCAGAGAAATTACTTGGTAATGGTGATATGTTATATCTTGGTAACGGTATGAATAAACCGATAAGAGTTCAAGGTGCATTTGTATCAGATGATGAAATTGACGAAACAGTTGAAAATGTAAGTAGTCAAATGAAACCAAATTATCTATTCAAAGAAGAAACATTGTTGAAAAAGGTAAATGAACAACCTGCTGATGCACTGTTTGATGAAGTTTGTGAATTTATGTTAAACGAAGGTCATATTTCAACTTCACTTATACAAAGACATTTCCAAATTGGATATAATAGAGCAGCTAGAATGATTGATAACCTTGAAGAGAGAGGTTATATATCTGGACCTAATGGCTCTAAACCAAGAGATGTACTCATTACTAAAGATATGATAGAAGAAAGAGAAACTAACATTTAAGAAATAGAAGGAGTGACATGAAATGACATTATTTCATTTTGTCGGCATAAAAGGTGCAGGTATGAGTTCACTTGCACAAATCATGCACGACATGGGACATAAAGTACAAGGTTCTGATATAGAGAATACAGTATTTACTGAAATAGCATTAAAAAATAAAGGCATTAAAATATTACCTTTTGATGTAGAAAATATTCAAGAAGGTATGACTGTTATAGCAGGTAATGCCTTTCCAGATACACACCCTGAAATAGCTAAAGCATACGAAATGGGACTTGAAGTGAAAAGATATCATATTTTCCTAGGTGAATTTATGTCTCAATATACGTCAGTTGCAGTTACAGGTGCACACGGTAAAACATCGACAACTGGATTATTATCACATGTCATGAATGGTGATCAAAAGACATCATTCTTAATAGGTGATGGAACAGGTATGGGATTACCTGATAGCTCATACTTTGCTTTTGAAGCTTGTGAATATAGAAGACACTTTTTAAGTTATTATCCAGATTATGCGATTATGACAAATATTGATTTTGATCATCCGGACTATTTTAAAGATTTACAAGACGTAACAAATGCATTCCAAGAGATGGCTAGCAATGTTAAAAAAGCAATCGTTGCTTGGGGACATGATGCTGAGCTTAGAAAAATTAAAGCAGATGTTCCAATTTACTTTTACGGTTTTGAGCACGACAATGATGTCTATGCTGACAATGTTCAAACGTCTTCTAAAGGTACAACATTTGATGTTTACTTTAAATCTAAAAATGAACTTATAGGTACATTTACAACACCTATGTATGGTGATCACCACGTTCTAAATGCATTAGCAGTTATTGCAATTTGTCATTTAGAAAAACTAGATATTGAAAATATTAAAGAAGCATTATTAACATTTGGTGGTGTAAAAAGAAGATTTAGTGAAAGTTTTTACGACAATCAAATCTTAATCGATGACTATGCACACCATCCGAGAGAAATTAATGCTACAATTGAATCAGCTAGAAAAAAATATCCTGAAAACGAAGTGGTTGCAGTATTTCAACCTCATACATTTTCAAGAACAGAAACTTTCTTAAACGAATTTGCTGAAAGTTTAAACCTTGCTGATAAAGTATACTTATGTGACATCTTTGGTTCTATTCGAGAACAACAAGGTGAGCTGACAATACATGATTTAAAAGCATTAATTCCTAATGCGGATTTAATAAGCGAAGAATCAGTTTCTCAGCTACAAAAGCATGATAATGGTGTTATACTATTTATGGGTGCTGGAGATATTCAAAAAGTTCAAAAAGCCTATGTTTCTTCACTATCACATTAAATATAATATGTTTATACTTTAATAGTGAGGGTATTAAATATTAGTAAATCGAATAAAGATTAGTTTTATAATTATTAGGAGGCGTTCAGTATGGATTGGATTTTACCAATAGCAGGCATAATTGCTGCGGTTGCATTTTTAATTATTTGTGTTGTCTTAGCACTATTTTTAATGCAATTATTAAAAACAGTTAAAGGAATTAATGAAACTTTAGATGGCATTCAAGGCCAAATACAAGGTATCACACGTGAATCTACTGATTTACTTCACAAAGCAAATCGTTTAACTGAAGATATTCAAGATAAATCATTACGCTTAAACTCAGTAGTAGATGCAGTTAAAGGTGTTGGAGATTCTGTACAAACACTTAATAATTCAGTAGATAGAGTTACAAATTCTATTACTCACAATATCTCACAAAATGAAGATAAGATTTCTCAAGTTATTCAATGGTCAAATGTTGCAATGGAAGTTGCAGATAAATGGCAATTAAGAAGAGATCGTAGAAGTAACGTATCATACAAAAATAATGTAAATGCTTCTAAAGATTTTGAAGCGCAAGTGCCGAAAGACTACAATGAAACAACAACATCAGGTGACAACCTAGATGAAGATAAAATTGGTGCAGGCTTGAAAAAATAAAGTGCATGGAAGCAAATAACTATCTTTTCAGGCTGAGGCATATCAAAATGTCACAGCCTGATTTCTTTAATAAAATTAGGGGGAAAATATAATGGAAAACAAATACAATAGAGATTTATATACACATGGTTTAGAAACATATGAAGCTGAATATGAAAAAAATACAAACGGTAGAGATTTTGTATTTGGTGTAGTATTAGGTACAGTAGTAGGCGGAATTGTTGGTTTATTATTAGCTCCTAAATCAGGGAAAGAATTACAAGATGATTTAAGTGAGAAATCAAACAAAATTATCGATGACGTTAAAACTAAAACTGACGACTTAAAAGTTCAAGCTCAATCTAAAGCTGAAGAAATCAAAACACAAGCTGAAGAAAAGAAAGAAGAAGTCAAAACTAAAGTTGAAGATAAAAAAGCACAAGCTAACGAAAAAGCAGAAGAAGTGAAAGCTAAAGCTGCTGATAAAAAAGAAGAAGCTAGTCAAAAAGTGGAAGAAGTAAAAGCTAAAGCCGCTGACAAAAAAGAAGAAGTTAAAACAAAAGCTTCAGAAAAGAAAACAGAAACTAAGAAAAAAGCAGAAGAAGTAAAATCTAAACAAGCTGAAAAGAAAGCGAATAAAGGCGTTGTAACAGCTGACGATGTAGGCGATGAAGAATTAAAAGCACAAAAAGGTGCGATTAAATCTGAAGTCGAAAATGAAGACTTAAAAGGTCCAAAAACAGTTGTAGAGAAAAAAACTTTCGATAAAAAATAATAAATAAGTGATGTTTAACGCATATTATTTGTACTACCGAAAAGTCATAACATAACTTTTCGGTAGTTTTTTATATTGTAATGAACACTATTATAAATTAAAATATACTTTATTAGTCTGATTAGTAATAAATTTTAATATTTTTGAGATGTTGGGGTTGAATCAGAGCATTTTAATTGTTATACTAACATCTAATTACTTATATATTTTATCGCTTTAAAGTATGTGAGTTAAATTGTTTACATGAGGTGAAAAGGATGTCAAATGAATTAGAGAATTTAAGAAAAAGAATTGAAGGTATTAATGATGAAATTTTAGCTTTATTACAAGAGCGTGGTACTTTAGCTAAAAAAATTGGTGAAGAAAAACGTAAACAAGGTACTCAAGTATATGATCCACAACGTGAAAAAGAAATGTTAAATCATTTAATTGATAATAACCAAGGACCATATAACGACAATACTATTAAGCAATTATTTAAAGAGATCTTTAAAGCTTCTACTGACTTACAAAAATCTGAAAATGAAAAACATTTATATGTTTCTCGTAAATTAAAACCAGAAGATACTATTGTACAATTCGACAATGGTGCAATTATTGGTAATAATAAAAAATCATTCGTATTCGGTCCATGTTCTGTAGAATCACAAGAACAAGTTGATGCAGTTGCGAAAGATTTAGCTGATAGAGGCGAAAAATTCATTAGAGGTGGCGCATTTAAACCACGTACTTCTCCTTACGACTTCCAAGGTTTAGGTGAAGAAGGATTAAAAATTCTTAAAAATACTAAAGATAAATACGGTTTAAATATCGTAAGTGAAATTGTAAATCCTGCACACTTTGAAATGGCTGATGAATACTTAGATGTATTCCAAATTGGTGCAAGAAACATGCAAAACTTTGAGTTATTAAAAGAAGCAGGTAGAACAAATAAACCTGTCTTATTAAAACGTGGTCTTTCTGCAACTATCGAAGAATTCATCTACGCTGCAGAATACATTCACTCACAAGGTAACAATAACATTATCTTATGTGAACGAGGTATTAGAACATATGAAAAAGCTACAAGAAATACATTAGATATTTCAGCAGTTCCAATTTTAAAACAAGGTACACATCTTCCAGTTATGGTAGACGTTACGCATAGTACAGGACGTAAAGATATTATGTTACCATGTGCTAAAGCTGCATTAGCAGTTGGAGCTGACGGTGTAATGGCAGAAGTACATCCTGATCCATCTGTAGCATTAAGTGATGCTGGTCAACAAATGGACTTAAACGAATTTGATGCATTCTACAAAGAAATCGTTGAAGCTGCTAAATTATACGAAAAATAATATTCATATACATCAACTGGCGAAAAGTTATCATAACTTTTCGCCAGTTTTTTTATGTTGTAAATTAACATATGTTCGTTTGTTTTCTGAAAAACTATTTACAATTTACACAAAAACCAAAAATATTAGAGCAATTGTATCGACAACACCTCTATAATCTTTTATAATTGGTAATTGTGAGTTCGCTTTCATATACTTTGAAAACATTATGAAAACGTGCTAGAATAAAGTAGAAAACGTTTTCAAGATAGGAGGATATTATGACTGTAACAATATATGATGTTGCAAGAGAAGCAAAAGTATCAATGGCAACAGTTTCACGTGTCGTGAATGGTAACCAAAATGTTAAGCCTTCAACACGTGATAAAGTAAATGAAGTCATTAAAAGATTAAATTATAGACCTAATGCTGTAGCTAGAGGTTTAGCAAGCAAGAAAACAACAACTGTTGGGGTAATTATTCCTGACATTTCAAATGTTTATTATTCTGAATTAGCTCGTGGATTAGAAGATATTGCCACTATGTATAAATATCATACAATCATTTCAAATTCTGATAATGATAGTGAAAAAGAACAAGAGATATTTAATAATTTATTAAGTAAACAAGTTGACGGTATCATTTTCTTAGGTGGTACTTTAACAGATGAAACAGTAGATCTTATTGATAAATCATCAGTACCAGTAGTCGTTTCTGGTACAAATGACAAAGATTCTAAACTTGCTTCAGTTAACATTAACTATACAGAAGCTAGTAAAGAAATTGCTGAATCATTGATCAAGAAAGGTGCTAAGAAATTTGCATTTGTAGGTGGAGGATATTCAGAAAAAGCACAAGATGATGCTTTTAAAGGATTAGAACTTGCACTTCAAGAAGCTGGTCTTGAAATCGAAGACAATGCTAAATTTGTTGGTAATGAAACATATAAAGATGGTAGCCGTGCTTATGAGGCTGTTTCTCAAGATAAGCCGGATGTTATTTTATGTATTAGTGATGAACAAGCAATTGGTATTGTACACGCAGCTCAAGATGCAGGTGTTAATGTACCAAATGATTTACAAGTTGTAAGTTTCAATAATACAAGATTAGTTCATATGGTTAGACCTCAATTATCAAGTGTGACACAACCATTATATGATATTGGTGCAGTTGGTATGAGATTATTAACTAAATATATGAATGACGAACAAATTGATGAACCTAATGTGATTTTACCTTATAGAGTAGAATATAGAGGTACAACTAAATAATAGAAAAAGATGACTGAAACAAACAATTGTTTCAGTCGTTTTTTTTATATTTAATTAAACCAGTCTAATATTCTTAATTTAGTATTATTATTTTTTTCTGTTATTTCTGTTCTTCTTGGTATTTCAGTATAGTCTTCTTTTTCATCTACCCAAGTTGAAGGTAGTGGTAATGGTGCGTGTGATTGGTATTTTTGTAACCATGAATCTGGTAGCGAGCCTTCAGGTGTTTGTAGGTCATTTAGTGCAAACCATACATGTGACCACGCTCTAGGTACAACGCGCCATATATTATAGCCACCGCCACCAATCATAATGATTTTGCCATCACAATATTTGTCTGCTAAACCTTTAACGATATAAGGTATTTTATACAATGTATCAAGTGTGCAGCTCAAATGTGTGAGTGGATCTAAATAATGTATATCCACACCATTTACACTAAGTATGACATCTGGCTTATATGCTTTACAAACGGCTTCTACTGTATCTTTAAAGACGTCTATGTATGAATCGTCTTCTGTATAAGCATCTAATGGTACATTGACAGTCGTTCCAAATCCTTTACCATCACCGCGTTCTGTTAACGCACCAGTGCCTGGAAATAAGTATCGACCAGTTTCATGTATAGAATAGTTCATGACGTCTTCGTTTGTATAAAATGACCATTGCACACCATCGCCATGATGAGCGTCTGTATCAATATATAAGACGCGTTGATTATACTTTGATTGCATGTATTGAATGGCAACAGCGCTGTCATTATATATACAAAATCCGCTCGCTTTACCTTTAAAGCCGTGATGTAAGCCACCACCAAGATGGCATGCTCTTGTTGCTTTTCCAGACATAACAGCATCTACTGCACTTAAAGTTCCACCAACAACACGTGCACTATTTTCATGCATATTTACAAATTGTGGTGTGTCTTCAGAATTTAATCCGTATTTATCATATTCTTCTAATGGTAATTCACCATTGCCAGCTTTCTTTATTGCTTCTATATAATTTGGTTCATGTACGAGTTGAAGTTCTTCATCAGTTGCTACCCGAGGTGGAATAATATGTGCTTCTGTTAATACACCTAAATCAAAGAGTAAATCAGTTGTTAATTTAAGTCTCATTTGATTGAAAGGGTGACTATCTGAAAAACGATATTTCAATAAATCTTCAGAATATACATATTTAACATTAGTCATTTTTTATACCAAACGGATAGATGACGTGGTAATCTTGTTCTTCTAATAATTTGTATATCTTCTCTGGATTCATTGATTTCACTCGTAACATCAGGTATCTCTTATTAATATCTTGTTGATCTGCATATGCAAGAACGTTTAAGATATCAATATTTTGTTCTTTAAATATTCTTGTAATATCATGAAGTGCGCCAACTTTATCATCAATATGTACTTCAATAATAGAACCAGGCATAGTCACACCTGTAAGTTCTAGAAATGTATTAAGCATGTCTTTTTGGGTTACGATACCAATTACTTTATTATCTCGAATAACTGGAATTGAACCGATAGACATTTCATAAAAATCTAGTGCAATATCTTCTACAAAATCAAGTGGATGGCAACGTATCACATTGCGTCTCATAATTTTTGAAACAGATAATGACAAACTTTTGTTAGGCTCGTCATCAGATAATATGCTAGGCAGTGCCATTTTTATATCTCTATCAGAAATAATACCGAGTAAATGATCTTCTTTATCAACAATCGGTAAATGTCTAATTTCTTTTTGTGTCATTAATACTAAAGCATCTTCAATAGATTTATCACTTTGTATTGTCGTACAAGGTGATGTCATAATTTTTTCAACTAACATAAATTTAAACCCCCTCTAAAAGAAAAATCGATTCATAAATCTGAGCTTATCAAATGCTTCCATTTGTTCTTGTTGAATATTTTGTCCAATCCTTGCCATTAGGCTATTTGCTGGATGACTAATAATTTCAGGATCATCTGTTGCAAACACTTCTAATCCACCTTCAGCCATCATTTTATGCATGATTTTTTGATATTGATAAACATCTAAACCACTATTTTTTAAATCCCAATGCCAATAATATTCAGTTGTAATGACGATGAAATCTTCCATTTCTGGTGCTTTCATAGCAAGTTGAAGCATTTTTTTACCTAGACCATATTTACGATAATCTAAAGACAATTCAATAGCGCCTAATTCTAGAATATACGGTAAATTACCATCTGACCATCTCTCTAATGGGTCAGGGTATAAGTATGTCGTATAACCGATAATATGTTGATCAATACGTGCGATAATTATTCTTCCTTCAGGTAATTCAGCAATTTCAATAATGGCTTCAAATTGTTCTTTAGATACTCTAAAACTATTGAGTCCTTCATCAAAAGTCATGTTTCGTAATTCATCTGGATGTACAGGTCCTTCAACGATAATATCTGTGTCTTTATCATAGGGGACAGTTTCAGAAATAAAAGTCTTCTTGAATTCCAATGTTGTACCTCCTTTCATTAAGTATGATATTCTATATTTGTAATATGTATTTTGAATAATCAAATTTTTTTGAAAAGTATCATCTATTTATATTATAATGTAAATAGGCTTTATTGAAAACGATTACATTCATAAAAGGGGAGATTTAAATGAAAGTCGAAGTATACGAAGCATTAAATGATTCTTATAACCTTGCTGATTATGATGAAACAGTAAAAAATCATAATTGGAAAGATATCGAAAAGAATTTCAGTTGGAGTGAAACTGGAAAAATAAATATGGCTTACGAATGTATAGATCGTCATGTAGATAATGGTAAAGGGGACAAAATTGCACTTCATTATAAAGATAGCAATAGACAAGATAGTTATACATTTAAAGAATTACAAATCGCGAGTAATAAAGCTGCAAATGTCTTGAAAAATGAAGCGAATGTACAAAAAGGTGATAGAGTATTTATATTTATGCCTAGAACACCTGAATTATATTTCTCTTTATTAGGTACTTTGAAGATTGGGGCTATCGTAGGTCCATTATTCGAAGCCTTTATGGAAAAAGCAGTTAAAGACAGATTAGAAAATAGTGAAGCTAAAGTTATCATTACGACGAATGATTTGGTTGGTAGAATTCCGAAAGATGAATTACCAAACCTTGAACATATTGTCGTTGTAGATGACGAAGTAAGTGATGAATACATTGATTTCAATCAATCATTTGAACAAGCAAGTGAAGAATTTGATATTGAATGGTTAGATAGAGAAGATGGTTTGATCTTACATTATACATCAGGTTCTACAGGACAACCTAAAGGTGTATTACATGTTCAAGAGGCTATGATCGTACATTATATATCTGGTAAATATGTATTAGACTTTAAAGAAGATGACGTTTATTGGTGTACAGCTGACCCAGGTTGGGTAACCGGCACATCATACGGTATCTTTAGTCCATGGTTAAATGGTGTTACAAACTGTATCGTAGGTGGAAGATTCTCACCAGAAGGCTGGTATGACTTTATTCAAACATATGGCGTAACGATTTGGTATACAGCGCCAACTGCGTTACGTATGTTAATGGGTGCTGGCGATGATGTTGTTAGTAAATATGATCTTTCATCATTAAGACATATACTTTCAGTTGGTGAACCGTTAAACCCAGAAGTTATTAAATGGGCACATAACGTATTTAATCATAGAGTACATGATACTTGGTGGATGACTGAAACAGGTGGACATATGATTGTAAACTATCCTTCTATGGATATACGTGCTGGTTCAATGGGTAAACCTTTACCAGGTATTGAAGCAGCAATTGTAGATGATCAAGGTAATGAATTACCACCGAATAGAATGGGTAACTTAGCCCTTAAAAAAGGTTGGCCATCAATGATGAGAACAATTTGGAATAACCAACCTAAATATGATTCTTACTTTATCAATGATGAATGGTATGTTTCAGGAGATTCTGCATATAAAGATGAAGATGGTTATTACTGGTTCCAAGGTAGAGTTGATGATGTCATCATGACTGCTGGTGAACGTGTAGGTCCATTTGAAGTTGAATCTAAACTTGTTGAACATCCAGCTGTTGCTGAAGCGGGTGTTATCGGTAAACCTGACCCAGTAAGAGGTGAAATTATTAAAGCATTTATTGCTTTAAGGGATGGCTATGAAGAATCAGACGAACTTAAAGAAGAAATTAGAAAGTTTGTTAAAGAAGGATTAGCTGGACATGCAGCACCTCGTGAAATTGAATTTAAAGATAAATTACCGAAGACACGTTCAGGTAAAATTATGAGACGTGTACTTAAAGCTTGGGAATTAGATTTACCAGCAGGTGACTTATCTACGCTTGAAGATTAATTTAAATAAAGTTCACGTCATATAATTGGCGTGTTCTTTTTTACGGGATAATTAAATAAAAGTAGCTTACATATCGACTTTTATGAGTGAATTGTATATCCTAATAGTGTTAGGATATGTCATTTAATATTTAATTTGTAATATAAATTTAAGGAGTGAACGATGTTGAGTCATTTATCAGATTTAGAAATTGCAAAACAAAGTACTTTAAGACCAATTAGTGAAATAGCTGAGAAGGTGGGGATTTCTCATGATGCTTTGGAACCTTATGGTCACTATAAAGGAAAAGTTGATATTACAAAGCTAAATGATCTAGAGGAAAAAGGTAAAGTTGTACTTGTAACAGCTTTAAGTCCAACGCCAGCTGGTGAAGGTAAATCAACGGTAACGGTTGGATTAGCAGATGCGTTTAATCAACTTAATCAAAATGTAATGGTCGCATTAAGAGAACCTTCACTCGGTCCTGTATTTGGTATGAAAGGTGGCGCAACAGGTGGTGGTTATGCACAAGTTTTACCAATGGAAGAAATCAATTTACATTTTAATGGTGACTTACACGCGATAACGACTGCAAACAATGCGTTGTCAGCATTTATCGATAATCACATTTATCAAGGTAACGAACTTAATATTGATTCTAGACGAGTTGAATGGAAACGTGTACTTGATATGAATGATAGAGAGTTACGTCAAGTTGTAGTTGGTTTAGGTGGTCCAACTAGAGGTGTACCAAGAGAAGATGGTTTTGATATCACCGTTGCATCTGAAATAATGGCTATATTCTGTTTATCAAACGGCATTAAAGATTTAAAAGAAAATTTAGCTAATATTACAATTGGTTATAATGTCGATAAGCAACCCGTAACGGTTCGTGATTTAAAAGTAGAAGGTGCTTTAACACTTATTTTAAAAGACGCGCTAAAACCTAACATCGTACAAACGATAGAAGGCACGCCTGCATTAGTACATGGTGGACCTTTTGCGAATATTGCGCATGGATGTAACTCTATTATTGCTACGAATACTGCTAGAAAGTTAGCGGATATCGTCGTAACAGAAAGTGGATTTGGTTCAGATTTAGGTGCCGAGAAGTTTTTAAATATCAAAACACGTAAAGCTGGATTTGATCCAAGTGCAGTTGTAATAGTCGCAACTATTCGTGCGTTAAAAATGCATGGCGGTGTAGCAAAAACTGATCTTAAAGAAGAAAATGTTCAAGCTGTTCAACAAGGTATCGTAAACCTAGAACGACATGTCAATAATATTAAACAGTTTGGCGTTGAGCCTGTTGTAGCAATTAATGCGTTTATTCACGATACAGATGATGAAGTACAAGTTGTCTTAGATTGGTGTAAAGAAAATAACGTAAAAGTAGCTTTAACAGAAGTTTGGGAAAAAGGCGGAGAAGGTGGCGTTGAACTTGCTAAAGAAGTATTAAAAGTATTAGAAACACCACAATCATTTAAACATCTTTATGACTTGGATTTATCTATAGAAGAAAAAATAGAAACAATTGTTCAGAAAGTATATGGCGGTAGATCTGTTAAATTCAGTGATAAAGCCTTAAAACAATTGAAGACAATTAAAGAAAACGGTTGGGATAAATATCCAGTTTGTATGGCGAAAACACAATATTCATTTACAGATGATCCAAAAGAACTTGGTGCACCAGTAGACTTCGATATAACAATTAGAGAACTATCACCAAGAACTGGCGCAGGATTTATCGTAGCATTAACAGGGGACATCATGACAATGCCAGGTTTACCAAAGAAACCAGCAGCATTAAATATGGATGTTACCGAAGACGGTTCTGCAGTAGGATTATTCTAGTTAAAATATAACTTATTAGAAAACTGTTGAGATAATAATGGCTGTCTCAACAGTTTTTTTCGTTGCTTAAAGTATTTAGGGGATATGTAGAGAGAGTTTTAATTACAAAAGTCGTCCGAAGTGTAAATAAGGCACGCCATAGTAACAAAAGTTGGTCGAAGTGTAAATAAGGTATGCCATAGTAACAAAAGTCGGTGGAATTGTAACTAAGGGTGCCCATAGTAACAAAAGTCGGTCGAAATGTAACTAAGGAGGCCGTTAGTAACAAAAGTCGGTGGAATTGTAACTAAGGAGGCCGTTAGTAACAAAAGTCGGTCGAATTGTAACTAAGGAGGCCGTTAGTAACAAAAGTCAGTCGAATTGTAAATAAGGCATGCCATAGTAACAAAACTCAGCGGAATTGTAACTAAGGAGGCTGTTAGTAACAAAAGTCGGCCGAAGTGTAACTAAAGACACCGTTAGTAACAAAACCTAGCGAAAGTGTAAATAAGGCAAGTCTTTCATAAAATCATACTTAAAAAAATAACACCTCATTTTCATTGAAAATGAGGTGTTATAAACGATTTATCTAATTATTGCCACTTGGTGGTGCGGTGCTTGTACCACTGGATGGCTTGCTATTGCTGTTTGAATTACTATCTTTATTGCTGCTTGATTTATATGACCAAGCTTCTTTAGAATTTTTAGATACGCGTTCTTTTGGTTTAACTTTTGATGATGTGTTTGTATCAATTGCTTGTCCTAGTCGTTTTAATACATAGTCAGAATTAATATCTTTATTCGAAGTATCGACTTTATCAGATATTAATGTAGAAGATTTAGATTCGCCGCTGCTACAGCTTCCTGTAGAATTTGTGTATTGGCAAATTGTGTCTTCTTTAACTGTGCTAGGTCTAGAGAATTCACTATCGTATCCTAATTTTTCTCTATCTGTAGAAGATAATGCATTAACCATATCTCTCCACATAAATAATTGATAATGACTGTCTTCATCAAATGTTATTGGTTGGTCATAACCCATCCAAATACCTAGTGTAACTTTTGGTGTATAGCCTACAAACAAGCTATCTTTAGCATCTTGTGATGTACCTGTTTTACCAGCCCAGTTACCGTCAAATGAATTCTTAATTTGATAACCTGAACCGTCATCAAGAACACCTTCTAATATGCTTGTTGTTAAATATGTCGTTGATTCACTAAAGATACGTTTAGGATCTTTTTTGTGTTGATAAATCACTTCACCATCTCGTGATTTAATAGATTCAATCATATAACTTTCATTATATTCACCTTTATTAGCTAAAGTACTGTAACCATTCACATCTTGTTCTAACGTGAAGTCTGCTGTACCAAGTGTTAAGGCTAAACCATCTTGGATATCTTTTGGTACGGTCATACCCATTTTATTTAAGTTTTCCCATGGTTTGTAGTCTTGAACATTGCTATACAATCTTAAAGTACTTAAGTTTAAAGAGTTTCTTAAAGCATAATCTGCTGTTACTGGTCCAAATTCTCTTCTATCGTAGTTATCAGGTGAATAACCTTGGAAGTCGAATTTTTTATCCAGTAGGGCAGTGTTTGGTGTGATTAATCCATTTTCAAATGCTGGTGCATAAGTGAGTAATGGTTTCATTGTTGAACCTGGTGAACGTTTAGCACTTGTTGCATGATTGATTTGTGATTTTTCGTAATCTCTACCACCAACGAACGCTAGAATTTTACCAGATTGATTTTCTTTTAATAATGCACCGACTTCATGTTGAAACTCTTTAGAAGCTTTTTTACCTTCACTGTTTGTATAACTTGCTTCTCTATCCCAAGAGTAGCTACCAGAATTATCTTTAACTTCTTGAAGTTTATCGTACATATCTTTTTCAATCGTTGTATCTACACGGTAACCTTCAGTTCGCATAGCTTGATTAGCTTTTTCAGTATATTTCGTCATAAGAACTGGCGTTTGATCAAGTTCTTTCTTAGAAATATTATCTTCTTTAGCTAAATGATATTTAAGGATATCGACAGTACGTTTTTCAACTTCTTCAGTTAAGAATGGATATTTCTGATTAGGTTCTTCAACTTTATCAACAAATGATTTCTTGATGTCGAATTTTAATGCTTCATCGTATTCTTTTTTCGTAATTTTTTCTTCTTGATACATTCTTTTCAGAACATAGTGTTGACGATTGATGCCGTATTTCAAGGATTCATCATCTTTCAAATCACCATTCGGTAAGAAAGGTGTGTATGTGTAAGGATTCTGTGGTAATCCAGCAAGATACGCAGATTGTGCGATGTTTAAATTCTTAGCTGATTTACCAAATACACCTTGAGCAGCGGCTTCAATACCCGCTATATTAGAACCATTTGAATTTCTTCCGAATGAAACGACGTTTAAGTAACTATCAATAATTTCTTCTTTTGATAAGTTCTTTTCAACATTCATTGAAAGTAGCATTTCTTTAGCTTTACGTTCAAATGATGTTTCATTAGTTAAAAGTTGGTTCTTAACAAGTTGTTGCGTTAATGTACTCCCGCCAGAAGAATTGGCACTACCAAGTACTTCTTGTACTGATGCTCTTATAAAAGCTTTAGGTACAATACCGTTATGGTTATAGAAGTCTTCATCTTCTGTTGATATAAGTGCATTTTTAACATTCTTACTTATGTCTTTCCCTTTAATAACATCCCTTTGGACATCACTTTTTAATCGACCAAGTGACTCTCCAGAACCAAAATAAACAGATGTGCTTTCTGTCATTGAATAAAGTTGTTGCTTCATTTCCTTTTTAGACATTACTTTTTCATCTTTGACAAGTCCTGCGAAGTATCCGCCGCCAATACCCAATCCTAAAGCTAATAATAAACAACTAATAAAAACAATAATGAAAAATAAATTGCTTATTACATTGTATGTAGTATGGAATATGAGTTTTGGGGACCATTTTGTTTCTTTAAAAGTATCTTTATATTTCTTACTTGAACGATTAAATTGTTCTTTAAGTTTGTTTTTAGACTGATTTGAACTCAAATTTTTACCTCCAATCTAATCATCAATATTATAACATATATGTTTAGTGTTGACTTTTAAAAAAGTTAGCATTATACTTTGTAATTAATTGCATAAGGTAATGAGCTAAAGGAGAAGTAGTGATTATTTTCTTTTTAAGAGAGTCAGTGGTGCTGCGAACTGATAAAGTGATAATGATGAATACACCTTTATAACAACAAGTTCAACGTTTTTAATGTACGTAACATTAAAGAGTGATGATGTATGAATTTACGTCATAAGTATGGTGGTACCGTGTATTCAAGCACCCTTACATTTTTTGTGAGGGTGCTTTTTTATATTCTATTTTAGAGGAGGAAAATATAATGACAAATGAACTTTTAGAAGATTTAAAATGGAGAGGTTTAATTTATCAACAAACTGATGAACAAGAAATTGAAGACTTATTAAATAGAGAGTCAGTTAAAATATATTGTGGTGCAGATCCTACAGCTGATAGTTTGCACATTGGACATTTATTACCATATTTAACATTACGTCGTTTCCAAAACCATGGACACACACCAATCGTCTTAGTCGGTGGTGGTACAGGTATGATTGGTGACCCATCAGGACGTTCAGAAGAAAGAAAATTACAAACTGATGAACAAGTTGAAGCTAACGTAAGAGGAATCATGAATCAAATGCATAAAATATTTGATTTTGAAGGTGAAGACTCAGCGATTCTTGTTAACAATAAAGATTGGTTAAAAGAAATAGACTTAATTTCATTCTTAAGAGATTACGCTAAACATGTGGGTGTAAACTACATGTTAGCGAAAGACTCTGTTAAGACAAGATTAGAAACAGGTATTTCATACACTGAGTTTACGTACATGATTTTACAAGCCATTGATTTCGGTTACTTAAACCGTAATTACGATTGTAAAATGCAAATCGGTGGTTCAGACCAATGGGGTAACATCACGACAGGATTAGATTTAATGAGAAGAATGTACGGTGACACTGAAGCTTACGGTTTCACAATTCCACTTGTTACAAAAGCAGATGGTAAAAAATTCGGTAAATCTGAATCAGGTACTGTATGGTTAGATAGAAGTAAAACATCAGCTTACGAGTTATACCAATTCTGGATTAATTCACAAGATGCTGATGTTGTGAAATACTTGAAATACTTTACTTTCCTTGATAGAGAAGAAATTGAAAGACTTGAAAAAACAGTTGAAGAAGCACCTCATTTAAGAGAAGCTCAAAAAGTATTAGCTGAAGAAATGGTTCGCTTTATACATGGTGAAGAAGCTGTAGAAGAAGCTAAAAGAATTACAGATGCACTATTTAAAGGCGATATTAAATCATTAACAAAATCTGAAATCGTAGAAGGTTTTAAAGATGTGCCAACAGCTGAAGTAAGTTCTGAAACTGTACAACTTGTTGACTTTATTATTGAAGCAGGTGTTTCTCCTTCAAAACGACAAGCACGTGAAGATATCACAAATGGTGCAATCTACTTAAACGGTGAACGTATTCAAGATGTTAACCACGAGATTTCAAGCGAAGATAAAATAGATGACGAATTTACAATTGTCAGAAGAGGTAAGAAGAAATACACAATGGTTAAATACGTTTAATATTTGTAAGCTATTAAGGCTGAGGCAACGATGTTTGTCTCAGTCTTTTTTCGCATACATATGGTATTTATTGTATAATAAAGAAGACCATTTATTTATAAATAGAAAGGGAGACATTTAATGAAAAAATATTTAGGACCAATTATTGTTGTTGTAGCAGTAATTGTTATTATTGGCTTATTTATGATCGGTCCATACAATAGATTAGTTGGACTTGAAGAAGAAGCGGATAAGTCATTATCTAATATTGATAATCAGCTTCAAAGACGTGTTGACTTAATTCCTAACTTAGTTGATACAGTTAAAGGTTACACGAAACATGAAGAAAAAGTATTTAAAGATGTATCAGATGCACGTAGTAAATTAGCAGGTGCGAATACGCCAGAAGAAAAAGCAGAAGCAAATGGAGAAGTTAATAGTGCGTTAAGTCGTTTACTTGCTATCAGTGAAAATTATCCAGATTTAAAAGCAGATAAGCAATTTACAGGATTAAGAGACGAATTAGCTGGTACTGAGAATAGAATTGCAGTAGCTAGAAAAGATTATAATGAATCTATTAATGAATATAATCAAGCTACTCGTAGATTCCCATCTAGTATCATAGCAGGATTGTTTAATTTTGATAAGAAAGAATATTTCCAAGCCAAAGGTGAAGCTAAAGATGCACCAAAAGTTGACTTTGGCGGAGACGAATCTTAATGAAATCAATGTTTAAACGATTTTGTGTCTTGCTTATTGTTAGCTTTTTTTCACTAAGTTATGTCGTACATGCAGCTGATGATAAATTTCCTAAGTTAGAACAGCCTGTATTTGTACAAGATCATGCTAAATTAATGACTGATCAAGATAAAGACAAAATTAATCAAAAAGGTCAAAAATTACAAGATGGAACAGATGCAGATATCTTGTTAATGACGATGAAATCAATAGGTCAAACACCTCGCCAAGATTATGCGTTAGAAGCGGGGCGACACTATAAAGTTGGTGACCAAAAGCATAATCGTGGGATTGTTATCCTATTAAATATGGATAACGGTAATGAGAACAATAATAGAGGTATTGATATAGCAGTTGGAGATGGACTTGAAGGTGTCCTCAATGACTCTAAAGTTGGGGAATTGATCGATTCTAAATTCATGCCTTACCAAAAGAAAGCTGCTCAAACTAAAGATACTAAAAAAGCAAACGCTTATTACAGTCAAGGTTTAACAAATTTATATGATGCAGTGTGGGATGAAGTAGCTAAAAGTTACGGATACGATGGTAAGAAGTTCACAGAAGACGAACCACAAAGTAGTGGGTTAGGAAAAATACCATTTATCATCTTTATCATATTTATTATTGTATTCTTCATCATCTACTTCAAAAATGGAGGCGGTAGACCTCCAAGAGGTGGAAATAGAAGAGGTACAAGACGCGGTATGACTGGTCCATTTATCTTTGGAGGCTCATCAGGTAGTTCTGGTGGCGGTTTCTCAGGTGGAGGCTTCTCCGGAGGTGGCTTCGGCGGAGGAGGCGGCTTCTCTGGCGGTGGCGCAGGTAGAGGATTCTAGTTTGAAATATGTATATAGAAAAAGCATGCAACTCGATATGAGTTGCATGCTTTTTTGAATTAGTTTTGTTCTTTCAATGTGATTTTTGTTGTATGTGTTTTGCCATCTCTAATGTATTTGATTGTGATTTTGTCACCTGGTTTTTTCTCATTGTAGATATAATTTTTAATATCAGAAACGTCTGATACATCTTTATCGTCTACTTTTGTGATGACATCATCTTTTTTAAGTCCGTTGTCTGCTTTTTTATCTACTTCAGAAATGTAAACACCTTTATCTGTTGTAAGATTTAATTCTTTCTTGTATTGGTTTGGTATATCATCTATTGAAATCATGCTGATACCAATATAAGGTCGTGTAACTTTACCGTCATCCATAATATCTTTAATGATATTATTTACTTCATTACTTGGTATTGCAAAGCCGATACCTTCTACATCTGATCTTGAAATTTTCATTGAGTTAATACCGATAAGGTTACCGTTTAAGTCGATTAATGCGCCACCTGAGTTACCTGGGTTTATGGCAGCATCTGTTTGAATAACTGTTGCTTCTGTAACACCTTGAGAAGTTTGTACATTCATCGTACGTTCTTCTGAAGAAATAATACCTTGTGTCACACTGTTTGCAAATTCTACACCTAATGGGTTACCTAAAGCAAATACTGTTTCACCAGCTTTAACTTTAGATGAATCTGCGAATTTAATTGGTTCTATATTATAATTGCCTTCTATTTTTAATACTGCTAAGTCTGTCATAACATCTGTACCTACAAGTTTAGCTTTTACTGATTTATCATTATGAAGGCGAACTTCTATTTCATTTGCACCTTCTATAACATGGTTGTTCGTTACGATATAAGTACTATTACCATTAGATTGATAAATCACGCCTGTACCTGTTCCCGTTTCTTCTGAATCACCAGACCCGTCTGAATCCTCGGAGTTGTTACCACCGAAAAATGATTCTAGTCCGCTTGCTTTTTGTTTGTTTATAACACCTACAATTGAAGGTGAAACATCTTCAATCATTTTAGAAACGGATTTGTTACTTGATTTATTATCTTTAATATTGCCACCTTTTTCATTAGCTGGTGCTTTTGTAATATTTGCTTCATCATTATAATTGCTAAATACATCTACTATTTTAGTCCCGCCGATATATAATGCGAGTATTAATACCGCACCTAAAATACCAGAAATAAATGGGATAAGACAACTTTGATACCAAGGGATTTTATTTTTTTGTTTGTAATAGTAACCATTTGAAGTTGTCTTATTAATATTTTGTTGATCCTCATTTTGATTTTGATCCATTGTATTGCCTCCTTAAACACTGTCCATAAAATAATTATTATAGAAATTCTTTTAAAAAGCTAATGATATGGTCGTTTTAAATTGTTACAATATTTTGTATGAAAACTTGTTACGTAAGTACGACAATGATAGAATATGTATATCATTAAGAAGAGAGTGGTCATTAAATGTATAAATTTGCGAGTACTGTTTTACATACTATTTTTCAAAAATTCGGGAAACAAATTGTAGCAATCGACAAAGAAAAAGTTCCTGATGAACCTTATATCGTTACATGTACACATACAGGATATGTAGAAGTGATCATGTTAGCTTTAAGTTTATATCCTACAGAAATTAATTATATGGCTAAAAAGGAATTGTTTTCGAAAGACTGGTCAGATAAGTTCTTTCATTCATTGAATGCATTTCCAGTTGATAGAGAAAAACCAGGTCCAAGTACTTTAAAAATACCTGTTAAATTATTAAATGAAGGTAAAAGTGTCGGTATCTTCCCATCTGGTCATAGAGCAGAAACAGGAGAAGCACCATTAAAAAGAGGGGCTGCAACGATTGCTGTATTAAGTAACAAACCGATTGTACCAGCTGCTTTTGAAGGACCTAAACAAGTTAAATCAATTTTTGGATTTAGACAAAAGTCATTTATTAAATTTGGAGATCCGATTGATCCAAACGACTTTCCAAGTGATATGAAGAAAAGTGAAAAAATCGCTAAAATTATGACTTTATTAGAAGAAAGAACGAATACTTTACAAAAAGAAGTGACGTATATCGCTCAGAAATCTAGACAAAAATAACATTTAAAAATCTTACAAGCGACCATTTGCTTGTAAGATTTTTTTGTATTTTAAACTAAAACGTTTTCATTTATCTTATGTTGTAATACTAATGTATTCAGTAATAATCTATGCTAAAATTATAATCAGAATGTTCAAAAAATGGAGGCATAATATGAAACAAGTATTATTTGATGTAGACGGTGTTTTTTTAAGTGAAGAAAGATGTTTTGATGTTTCTGCTTTAACAGTTTATGAAATTTTACATAGTGAAGCTTTTTTAAACTTAAAAGGAACAGTAGACATAGAAACATTAGACGAACAAGATATTAAACAAATTAGAAAAGACATATTTATTGATGATCAAATTCTGAATCAACTTAAGTCTTTAGGTTTAAATTCTAACTGGGATATGCTTTTTATTGTGATTAGTACACATTTAATTGAATTGTTAAAGCAATCAAAAGCTACAAATCTTGACTTGAGTAACGTTAACTTTGACGACAATACTTTGAAAAATTATGCTCAACAAATAGAAGGTAAAGAGATAAATATTGAAACACCTCGTAGATTTTTATCTAAAGCGACTTCCGGTAAAGAAAATATTTATCATGATCTTATCGCTTTTGCACAAGAAGAACTAAATGTAGAAGATGCTTCAATTTTTGAACTGAAAAGTAAGTTCTGGGATGTAGCACAAGAAGTTTATCAAGAATGGTACTTAGGTACTGATTTATATCAAGAAGTTGAACATAAAACACCTCGTACAACTTTTAAAAATGGTTATATAAAAGAAGAAGTAGTGTTAGCTGATATGGATGAAGTAACACAATTGCTAGAAGATTTGAAAGAAGCAGGCTATCAAATTGGTATTGCTACAGGTAGACCAAGAACAGAAACAATCGTTCCATTTGAAACAATCGGTTGGTTAAAACAATTTGATGAATTCCATATTGGAACAGCATCAGAAGTGCTTAAAGCAGAAACAACATATCCAGAATTTAAACCACTCGGTAAACCAAATCCGTTTAGCTATTTAATAGCGAATGGTGGAAATGACCCAGAGAACTATTTAACTTATATTAAAGAACAAGAACAAGTGTTTAGTGAGCAAGATATATATATAGTAGGTGATTCATTAGCTGATTTATTGAGTGCACAAAAAACAGGTGCAACATTTATAGGCACACTCACTGGATTAAAAGGTCAGTCAGCAAGAGCAGAACTAGAAGATTATCATGCTGATTATATTGTAGATAACGTATTAGATATTAGAAACGTATTATTATAAATTGAAAATCCCACAAATCAACAAAGATTTGTGGGATTTTTTGATGAATAAAAATTTTATAAGATTTCATTACAATATTTACTTACAAATATTGTATAATAGAACTGTGGAAAAATTTTAAAAAAACAAATGGGGTTGGAATTATGTATATTGATATTTTACTTAAAAATCATGATGCTGATAGAAACCACTTTATAAGGCAAACTGGGTTCTCTCATAAGAAAATTTCTAAACTCAATAAGCAAGATCCTAATTCATATAGTGATGATTTAATAAAAGAGATTGCTCAATTTCTTAATTTAAGCTATGACAGTACTAGAAATGAATTACGGCAAATTAAAGAAAAGGGGACACTTTATAAAGCACAAACTGTCGAAGAACTAAAGATTGTGATTGATACGAGTCCTAAAGAATTTTTAGTGAGTAAAGAGGTTTATAGTCTGATTAATGATATTAAGCAATCTGATATATCTCATGATCAACAATATATGAAAGACGTTTCTCAAACTGTTTTAACGTCATTTATTTTATGGATTGTTGGTAAAGTGAAAAGTATTGGTAAATCATCTGAAGAAAAATTGATCAATGATTTAAGGTTACATATCTTAACGTACTATGATATTCATGAAATGAACAACAATCGAGCAAGACTCGTACTGAAAGCATTTGTTAGTTAAATATGCATAATAAAAACCACGTGCTAGCTGAATGCTAAAACGTGGTTTATTGTTTATAGTTGTTTATTTAGTTCGACTTTTTTAATGCTTTGGAAGCCATCAATAGCAAATAAGTCATCTATTGTTTCATCTGAAGCTTCTTCATCTATTGATAATATCATTAATGCTTCTCCACCGATAGAATGTCTACCTAAATGCATTGAAGCAATATTAATGCCATGTTCTCCTAAGATTTGGCCCATTTTACCTACGATACCTGGTCTATCATTATGATGGATAAGTAACATATGTTTTTCAGGTTTGAAATCTACTGGATAGTCATTGATTCTTACGATACGAGGTCCATAACCATTTAATACAGTTGAACCGATTTTAATAGAATGATCTTTGTTCACTAATTCCAATTCAATATAGTTGCTGAAACCATATTTTTTACTATTTTTTTCGATTTGATACGTTACACCTTGTTCATTTAACAATACGAGTGCATTGATTAAATTAACATGATCACCTAAGTCTTGTTGTAAGACACCCATAACAAGTTGTCTTGTAATTAAACTTGTATCATCTAATGCAATTTCACCATGATATTTAATTTTTAATTCTCTTGGACCTTTTTCAAATAGTTGGATACCAACTTCACCAGTTGTTCTACTTAATTCAACAAAAGGTCTAAGTTCTGCTTCAACTTCACCAGACATTTGTGGTGCGTTTACAGCATGTAAGACGTTATTATTTTCAAAGATATCAATGATTTCATTTGCAACAGATACTGCAACTTTTTCTTGAGCTTCAATAGTTGAAGCACCAAGATGTGGTGTTACGATGATTTTTTCATGTTGCGTAAGTGGTGTGTTATTTGCTGGTTCTTCAGTAAATACGTCTAGAGCGGCTTTTTCGATTTTACCTTCATCAAGTGCTTTAATTAAGGCATCTTCATCGATAATACCACCTCTAGCAACGTTGATGATTTGTAAGTTAGGTTTCGCTTTATTGAAGAAGTCTTCATTTACAAGTCCTTTAGTCTTTGGTGTAAGAGGGGTATGCACTGTAATGAAGTCTGCTTGTTCAGCAATTTCGTCTACAGTTGCTCTCGTAATTTCTAAACGTTTCGCATCATCGCTAGATAAATAAGGGTCAAATGCAAGAATATTCATGCCGAAACTTTGAGCACGTTTGGCAACACCTAAACCGATTCTACCTGCACCAATTACGCCAAGTGTCTTCTTGTATAATTCAGTCCCACGATATTTTTTTCTATCCCAATTACCCTCTTGTAAAGAGCGATGTGCTTCTGGAATATTTCGAGCCATAGAAAGAATCATTGCCATAGAATGTTCAGTTGCAGAAATAGTGTTACCATCAGGCGCATTAATAACAAGAATACCTTGTTTGGTTGCGTGATCGATATCAATATTATCAACACCAACACCAGCTCTAGCTACAACGCGAAGATTTTTTGCTGCATCTAGAATAGGGGGTGTGATTTGAGTTTGGCTTCTTACGATTAAAGCATCATAGTCACCGATAATGTTAACGATTTCTGATTCACTCAAGCCAGTTTTGATGTCTATTTCGAATTTTTCATGATCTGTTAAACTTTTTAAACCTTCTTCTGATATTGGATCGACTACAATTACTTTAAACATATTGATTAACTACCTCCTGGAATTTTGAAACACCTTTACCAAGTACTGATTGTTCTCGTATTTCTGAAAGTATAATTTCTAATGCGCTAATAAATTGCAACATGTCATTCGGAGAGACTTTACCCATATGACCAACTCTTAATATTGTTCCTTTAAGATGCTGTTGACCACCTGCAATTGTAATGTTGAATCTATTAAGTAATTCATCTTTAATCGTCTTAACTTCATCTTTATTTGGCACAAAAGCTGTTACAGTAGGTGAAGCAAATTCATCTTCAACTAATAGTTCCATATCTAAAGCTTTTAAACTTTCTCGAACGGCTGTTTTACATACTTCGTGTCTTTTGATTGTATTTTCAAATTTTTCTTCTTGAATTAAATCACAATAAGTTTGTACACCTCTAATAAGTGATACAGCTGGTGTGAAAGGTGTTGAATCATCGTTTAAAGAAGTTATGTATTTATTTAAATCTAAATAAAATCTTGAAGTTGTCACTTCTTTAAACCTTTCGATAGCTCTATCATTATATGCTACAAAAGCTGCTCCAGGTGGTAACATGATTGCTTTTTGACTACCTGAAACGAGCACATCGATGTTGTCTTGTTCCATATCTACTTCAACTGCCCCAATAATACTAACGCCATCCACTACAAAATAGATGTCAGGATTAAATTGTTTAACTAACTTACCTAAAGCATTAATAGGGTGTTTTACAGAAGTAGATGTTTCACAAAATTGTGTGAATACGGCTTTAACATCAACATTAAGTGAGTTTAAATATGTTTCAAATTCTTTTAAATCGACACCTTTTCCCCATTCAACTTCAAAAATATGTGCCTTAAATGGATATGAGGATGCGATTTTTCTAAACCTATCCCCAAAAGCGCCTGAAACAATAATGACAATATCATCTTCAGGATTCGCTACATTAACCATAGCTGCTTCAAGAGCACTTGTTCCTGATGAAGTTAGAATAGCAACAGGGTGTTTAGCCCCAAAAATTGTTTGTAAATCTCTCGATGCTTGATGGATAATTTGACTAAATTCCTTTGTTCTATGTCCTGTCATAGGTTGATTCATACTTTCTAAAATCTCCCTAGGAACAGTTGTAGGACCTGGTGCGAGTAATAAAGAATCATGCTGATACATATATATACACTCCTTACTGAATTTATGTTCTATATTGTAGCAAAGAAAATAGTAAAATAATAGTGAATTTATTGAAAATTCTGATTAAAACGCTTTCATTACTAAAATCTTATTTCACCTGTTGCTACAACTTGAACATTACCAGCTAAAGCACGTGTTATCATACAAGATTCTTCTGCTTTTTGAACAAGTCTGTTTAATCTTTTTTGTAAATTTTCATCTGGTTCTTCAGATAAATAAATAATAGGGAAATGTTCTATTTTTTTATAAGTGATCACGCCATCTTCGAAATCAACATGACCTTTAGAATCTACTTCGATTCTTTCAATATCAATTTCAGAGCGTTCAATCATTGCTGCCAATGTAATCATATAGCAAGTTGAAGCTGCACCTAGTAACATCTCGTCTGGATTTGTACCGATTTCTGGTCCGTCCATTACTTCAGGGATTGATACTCGAGTAGATAAATTATCAGTTGTAATATGGCCAGAAGCATTTCTGCCTTTAGTCCATGTTCCTTTTAAATTAAAAATATGTGTTGTCATATTCATGTTCCTTTCTATATTTAAAAATATTTGGGTATAATCTATAGTATGACTGATTTTAAAGGAGTAGACAATGAATGTGAATAATCAAAATTGCAAATTAAAAGTTGCACATAGAGGTGTTCCATCATTAGCACCAGAAAATACAATGATTTCTTTTAAACGTGCAATAGAATTCAATATAGATGTTCTTGAAATAGATATACATAGAACGATGGATGGTGAACTTGTTGTTATTCATGATCCAACAACGAACCGTACTTCACAAGAAAAAGGGGTCATCAGAAAATTAACATATGAAACATTGAAAAAATATGATGTCGGTAAATGGAAAGGGCAAGCATATATTGGTGAGCAAATTCCATTATTTCAAAATGTACTTAAATTAATAAAAGACACACATTTAAAGCTACTTATAGAAATCAAGCAACCAGAAAACTATCCAAATATCGAATCAGATATTATTGCTATGATCAAACAACATGATATTTCGCACAATCAAATTATCATTCAGTCATTCAATAGAAATTCAATTCAACAAATAAACAGTTTATGGCCAGAAATAGAATTAGGTGTCTTGATTAAGAAGAAAGATCGTTTTATAAATAGAAGGACAATTAAGAAAATAGGGGAGTATGCAAACTATATTAATCCGAATTATAAAATTGTAACGAGAAGATTTGTAGAGGCAGCACATGTATCGCAACTTAAGGTATTACCGTATACGATAAATGATAAATCTACGGCTCAAAAAATGTTAGCGATGGGTGTTGATGGTTTAATATCGGATTATGCACATTTATTAGATGAATGGATGAAGTCATAAATTATAAAATAAAAAACCACTTTCGAAATGAAAGTGGTTTTGTTTGAACAAAGATTAACGAGAGTAGTACTCAACGATTAATTGTTCATTGATTTCAGCAGATAATTCGCTACGTTCAGGAACGCGTACGAAAGTACCTTCTAATTTGTCAGCATCGAATGATAAGTAATCAGGAACGTGATGACTTAATTCAACTGATTCTAATACGATGTTTAATTTTTGTGATTTTTCACGAACACCGATAGTTTGACCTGGTTTTAAAGTGTAAGATGGGATATCAACACGAGCGCCATCTACAGTAATGTGACCGTGGTTAACTAATTGACGTGCTTGACGACGAGTACGAGCTAAACCTAATTGGTAAACTACTGCGTCTAAACGTGAAGCTAATAGTGCCATGAAGTTATCACCGTGGATACCTTTCATGTTACCAGCTTTATCGAAAATAGTGCGGAATTGACGTTCGTTGATTCCGTACATGTAACGTAATTTTTGTTTCTCTTGTAATTGAAGACCATACTCAGATAATTTTTTACGTTGAGTTGGACCGTGTTGTCCTGGTACGTAAGGACGTTTTTCTAATTCTTTACCTGTGCCGCTTAATGAAATACCTAAACGACGTGATTTTTTCCAGTTTGAACCTCTAAATCTTGCCATTTTGAAGTTCCTCCTTTTTCTTGTTTGATTGTTATGAAGAAACAAGAAAGAATGTTAAATGCTCATAGGGATATGTTATATTTGTGTGCCTTCACCTTGCAGCCGCGGTTACACAACACGCCTTCTTTGGGAATAACATAGAGCCTTATAATATTTAACTGCTACTTTCGTTAATTCACACAAAAGCTATTATACATTTTTGTTTAGTTAATGTCAATTTATATTTTAAAGATGGATATGCTTTTCTAGCGTTTTGACAAGTAATTCTAAGCCTTCAAGATCAGTTTGATTAAATCTTGATTTAACAGGTGCATCTATATCTAACACACCGATGATTTCTTTGTTATAGTATATAGGTATAACGATTTCTGATTGGCTATTAGCATCACATGCTATATGCCCAGGGAATTGATTAACATCTTCAACAAGTTGTGATTGCTTTTCGGCAACAGCTGTTCCACAAACCCCTTTACCAATTTCAATGTCTACACAAGCTGGTAATCCTTGAAATGGACCAAGTTTTAAGGCATTATTTTTAATAAGATAAAATCCAACCCAATTAATGTTTGGTAAGAATTGGTTGATGAACGCAGATGCATTACTTAAATTAGCAATTAAATCTTGTTCTCCTGATAATAAACCATCTAATTGGCGGTTGAGTAATGAATAATCTAGTTGTTGTTCTGACATTTTTATTCCTCATTTCAATATTTATTTGAATTATATTACTATTTTATGATTTTGAATATGTTTTGCATAGAAAAAGGTTTGTTGGATATATATTTTACGTTATAATAAAGAGAACGATTTAGGAGGAGAATACATAATGGCAATTTATATAACACTTGCAGTTATAATCATTATATTAATTGGTATTGGTATAATGTTATGGTTGCGTACATCAAAGCGAAATTTGATTACTGAGACTGAGCAGCGTAAGCAAAAAATTAAGCAATTACCTTTTCAAGATGAATTAGCGAAGCTTAAAAAATTAAATATCCATGGTGAAGCTAAAGACAAGTATGACCAATTTAAGAGAGAATGGCAAACTGTTTTACAAGAAGATTTAAAAGTTGTAGATGCAAAAATTCACGATGCTGATGCAGAACTTGATAAATTTAAGTTCTCACAATCAGAAGAAAGTATTGCTGATGCTAACAAAATAATGGATGGTATAGAAAAGAAATATACGCGTTTAACTCAGAGTGTTACAGAATTAATGACAACAGTGGAAACAAGCGACAAACTATACGATGAATCTAAACAGATTTATAGAGAAACGAAGAGAGAAGTATTAGCGAATAGACACCAGTTTGGGGATGCTGCTGAACTAATCGAAAAAAACATCGAAGCTTTTCTACCTAGAATTGAACAATATGAAGAACTTGTTGAAGATGGACACTACATTAAAGCAAGTGGTCATATCGATCAATTGAATACGGATATGAAACGTATGCAAGAAGATATGGAGGAAATTCCATTATTAATTAAAGATGTACAAAAAGAACTACCAGGTCAATTCCAAGACTTGAAATTCGGATGTAGAGATTTAAAAGTTGAAGGTTATAACCTTGAACACGTTAAAGTGGAAGGTACATTACAAACTTTACGTGGCAAATTAAATTTAGTTGAACCATTGATTGGAAGATTAGAATTAACAAAAGCTGAAAGCATTATTAATGAAATTAATGATTCTTTAGATGATATGTATGATTTAATCGAACATGAAGTGAAATCTAAAAATACTGTCGAACAATCTAAAGAAATTATTACAGATGAATTATTCCATGCTAAAGATATGAACTACACACTTCAAACTGAAATTGAATATGTTAAAGAGAACTATTATATTTCTGAAGAAGATGTACATAAAGTAAGACAGTATGAGAATGAAATTCAAAACTTAATTAGTGTATACGATGAAATTTTAGGTGAAATGGCTAAAACAAATGTACGCTATAGTGAAGTTGAAGATAATCTACTATATATAGAAGAACATGTTAAAGTAATTAATGATAACCAACAAAAAATACAAAATCATTTAGTTTCTCTTAGAGAAGACGAAGCTACAGCTCAACAAAATACATTACGTGTTCAATCTAAGAAAGAAGAAATATATAGAAATTTATTAGCATCTAATTTACCAAGTGTACCTGAAAGATTTATCATTATGAAAAATGAAATTGATCACGAAATTCGTGAAGTAAATAAAATCTTTAGTCAAAGACCTATTAATGTACAATATGTGAAAGATAAAGTAAGTAACATTGTTCTTCAAATGAATAAATTTGAAGATGAAACAACAGATGTACTTATCAATGCAGTTCATGCTGAAACATTAATTCAATATGGTAATAGATACAGAAAAGAAAATAATGAACTGAATAAGAGTCTTAATGAAGCAGAAAGACTGTTTGCTAACAATAGATATAAACGTGCTATTGAAATAGCTGAAGCGGCACTTGAAAAAGTAGAACCTGGTATCAGTGAAAAAATAGAAGAAGATGTAAATAAACGATAAGAACGTCATAAAGGTGAAGACATGGTAAATGTCTTTGCCTTTATTTTTTTCTGAGTTAGTGGATGTTTTTTCTAAGTCAATTAGTATATCTATACGAAATGACTTGTGGTATCATTATATAATGAAAAAAAGAGGTGACAGTATGATATATCTTGATAATGCTGCAACGACAAAGCCTAATGAGGACGTTATCCAAACATATACACAAATGAATCAACAATACTTTTTCAATCCAAATAGTCCTCATTCTGCCGGCATAAAGATTGCTCATTTACTTGATAAAGCAAGAGAAAATATTAAACAATATTTAAATTTAAAAGATCCATTCAATATTATATTTACAAGTGGTGCTACCGAATCGAATAATATCGCACTTCAAGGAATGGCCAAAGCGAAAAAGAGATTTGGTAATACAATCCTTACAACAAAGATGGAACATCCGTCAGTTCTTGAAACGATGAGAGGATTAGAGGACGAAGGTTTTAATTTGAAATATATTAAAACGACGAATGATGGCAAATTAGATATATCATCTTTACAAGAATTACTAAACGATGATGTTGTACTTGTTACATGTATGCATGTTAATAATGTAATGGGACAAATTCAACCGATTGAAGAAATTAGTCGAATTTTAGAAGAATATCCTAAAGTGCATTTTCATGTAGATGGTGTACAAGGTTTTGGGAAAGTACCATTAGATATTAATTTAGCGGATAGTTATAGTTTAAGCGCACATAAATTTCACGGACTAAAAGGTTCAGGTATTTTGGCAATTAAACAAATTAAATCGATTAAACAAATTATATTTGGTGGCGGACAAGAGCAAGGCTTAAGAAGCGGTACAGTTAATGCACCTGTCAATATTGCATTAGCAAAAGCGATGAGAATAATGAACGATCGTATGGAAGGTAATGCTCAAGCATTAAGTCAAAGAGGTAAAGAAATTAGAGCGTTTGTTGAACAATATAAAGGTGTCTTGATTAATTCACCAATCGATGCAGCACCATATATCTTAAATATTTCTTTTCCAGGTGTTAAAGGTGAAGTATTAGTCAATGCATTTTCTAAATTTGAAATTTATTTGTCTACAACGAGTGCATGTTCTTCAAAGAAAAGTTCTCATAATGAAACGTTAAAAGCAATGGGATTAAGCAACCTTGTAATTGAAGGAAGTATAAGAATAAGTATTGCACCAGATTTAACGAATGAACAAATAGAACGTTTTAAAGATGCCTTTGATAAAGTATATAAAGAGGTAAAGGAGTTAATAAAATATGAATTATGATCACATATTAGTGAGATACGGAGAGCTGACTTTAAAAACAGGTAATAGAAATATGTTTGTGAATAAATTAAAAGCAAATATCAAAAGCCGATTAATGCCACTTCAAGGTTATAAAGTACGTGCAAATCGTGACCGTATGTATATCGATGTACACGAAGGTTCTGACATTGAAGAAATGATGAGCAGAATTCAAACTGTGTTTGGCGTACATTCTGTAAGTCCAGTAGTTCGAATTGAAAAAGATTTAGATTTAATGAAAGAAGTCGCTTTAAAGTTTGCGCATGATTTTAAAGATGGTGACACATTTAAAATTGACGTCAAGCGTGCAGATAAAACGTTTGAACTTGATACTTTTCAATTGCAACAAGAGTTAGGTGGTCATGTACTTCAAAATACTGATCATATAACAGTAAATGTTAAACAACCAGATCATAAAATTAAAGTAGAAGTTCGTAAAGATGCTATTTATATGTACAACCGCGTACTTGAAGGCGCTGGTGGATTACCTGTAGGAACTGGTGGTAAAACATTACTTATGCTTTCAGGTGGAATCGATTCACCAGTAGCAGGTATGGAAGTAATGAAACGAGGCGTGACAATTGAAGCTATTCATTTTCATAGTCCACCGTATACAAGTGAACAAGCTAAACAAAAAGTAATCGATTTAACAAAACAACTTGCACATTTAACAGGCGATATCAAATTGCATATTGTACCTTTTACAGAACTTCAAAAGCAAATTCATAAAGTCGTTGAAGAAAGCTTTACAATGACTAGTACAAGAAGAATGATGTTAAGAGTTACTGAAAAAGTGGCACATGAAATCGGTGCACATGCAATTGTAAATGGTGAGAACTTAGGACAAGTAGCGAGCCAAACTTTAGGTAGTATGTATGCCATTAACAGTGTAACATCAATGCCAATTTTGCGTCCGTTACTTACATTTGATAAAGAAGATATCGTTAAAAAGGCGAAAGCTATTAATACATTTGATTTATCAATTCAACCATTTGAGGATTGTTGTACGATATTTACACCAAAAAATCCAAAGACAAATCCTAAATTAGAAAAAGTGGAATATTTTGAATCTAAATTTGATTTTGGTCCACTAATTGATGAAGCGGTTAAAAATGTAGAAACACTTACAATTTCTAAGCACGATGATTTGAATCAACAAAAAGACGAATGGATGGATGAACTACTTTAATACGAACGTTGGGATGTCGTTATCATTAAAGTAGAGGAGATATCCATATGGAGTTTGATTTAAATATATTATTAATCATTATTTTGTTTGGTTTAATTGCATCATTTATCGATTCGGTAGTAGGTGGAGGAGGATTAATTTCTTTACCTGCATTACTAGCAGTGGGAATGGATCCAGCCACAGCTCTAGGTACAAATAAATTAGCGAGTTCATTCGGTTCATTTACGAGTACGATGAAATTTATAAGAGCGAAGAAAGTAGATTTCGATATTGTAGGTAAATTATTTCCATTATCCTTTGTAGGTTCGATATTCGGTGCGATTACTGCTACATATTTACCACCAGAATATTTAAAGCCATTGGCAATCATTATATTGGCACTTGTAACCATATACTCAATAGTAAAGAAAGATTGGGGAGACATTAATCGATATAAGAAATTGTCACTTAAAAAAGCAATCTTGTTTATTATTGGTGTAACGTTAATTGGTTATTATGATGGATTTCTTGGAGGCGGGACAGGATCATTCTTCCTATTTGCTTTATTAATGATTGGTCTTGATTATTTACACGCAGCCGGAAATGCTAAATTTTTAAACTTTGCTTCTAACATAGGTGCATTACTGTTATTTATGGTTTTAGGACATGTCAATTATATATATGGATTAAGTATGGCAGTATCTATGGTAATCGGTTCGTATTTAGGGGTTACATTTGCTATTAAAAAAGGCGTATCTTACGTTAAAGTATTATTTATTATTGTAACGATAACGTTAATTCTCAAAAATCTATATGACTATATTAGTAGTCACTTTATGTAAAAAACACCTTAGCGTCTATGCGCTAAGGTGTTTTAGTTTATGGGTTGTTGCTTATTGTTATAAGAATTTTCTTTGTACTTTACTCCAGAATGAATTCTGAGGTAATTTCAATGTTCGAATATATTTATCTTGAATTCTAAGTGAAATAAAGTCTGTTTCTTGAATGCTTAATGCTTCGTTATCTAGTCCCATAATTGGATAATAGTTACCTTCTTTATCAAGAATGATTTTAAGGGTTCTTGTATCACCCAATACTACTGAACTACTCACTGTTCTGAAATTATTGTTATTCAGTGATGCGATTTCAGTTAGTTGCATGCTTCTAATTTTAGGGTCAATAATTGCGCCGTCTAATGATTTGTTATATCCAGTTGATCCTGTTGGTGTTGAAATTAATAAACCATCTCCGTTGAATGCTTCGAAGTATTCGTCGTCAATGTATATTTCCATCTTCATCGGCTTGATGACACTTGATTTAATGTAAAAATCATTTAAACACATATAAGACATTTGGTTATTCAAGTTTACTTCTAGGACGGGATATTTTCTCACACTTACTTCATGAGAATCAATAGATTCAATTAAATGTGGAATGTCATCTATACTAAAATCTACATATAAATAATTCTGATCTAGTCGTGTTTTAATACCTATATAAACTTTGTCTTTATTAAAGTTCGTTTTTCTACAAGCTTGTAAGAAACTCCCATCTCCCCCGACTGAAGCAATAATATCTGCATCATCGTAATTTGAAACAAATTCAAATCCGTGTGGTTCCATTTCTTTCTGGATTTTTTCACGTGTTTCTAATACGTCACGGTCTTTTGAACTAAATAAATAAATACGTTTATACGAAGTCATAATTTGTTCCTCCCAAAAGTTACAGTTATTATTAAAGTCTGTTATTATTATAAATGTAAATATTTAAAATAGAAAGGATGATACTATGTCTAAACGAATTATTGCGATAATCATCGCAGCTGTTTTAGTTGTAGGTGGTATAGTTGTCAGCACAGTTGGCATATTTTTAGACGATTCGTGGAAAAAAACAGTAACAGATTCAGATGGCATAAGTGAGTCTGTCGTATCTGGTAGTGATAGTAGTAGCAAAATTGTTAAATTATCAGTAGATGGTACCATTCAAGATACAGGTGTCCAAGAGTCATTATTTAGTGGAGGAGGGTATAATCATCAATCCTTCTTAAAACAACTTGATAAAATTAAAAAAGACGATCAAGTTAAAGGTGTACTTCTAGTTGTGAATTCACCAGGTGGTGGAACATATGAAAGTGATGAAATACATAAAAAATTAGAAGAAATTAAAGCTAAAGATAAAAAAGTTTATGTTCAAATGAAAAATATGGCAGCATCAGGTGGCTATTATATCTCAACACCAGCAGACAAAATTTATGCAGGTTCACAAACTTTAACAGGTTCACTTGGGGTAATTATTTCAAGTATTAATTATTCTGAACTTGCGAATGATTTAGGTGTGAAAGATGAATCTGTCACTTCTGGTAAACATAAACAAATCTTGAACCCAATGAAAGAAATGTCGAAAGAAGAACGCGAGATCATGCAATCTATCATCGATGATAGTTATAAACAATTTGTAAATGTTATTAAAGATGGTAGACATATGTCAGAATCAGAAGTTAAGAAATTAGCTGATGGTAGAATTTATTCAGCACAACAAGCTAAATCAAACGGTTTAATTGATGAAATTGGTTATGAAGATGATGCTATTAAAGCATTAAGAAGTGACATTAAATCCAAACATGCACAAGTTGTAACATATGATACAACAGGCGGATTCTTAAACTTCCCAATGGCTGCTAAAAGTAAACTTTCTTCTATGATAGGTTTAGATGATATGACTAAATATGAAGCCTTAATTAAAGCGAATAAATCACCACAACCTATGTATTTATACGGTGAATAAGGAGGGATTGTAATGACAGAAACAAGTTATGAACAAGTCGCTACTACACGTCAACAAAGTGAAATTGAGCGTACTGTCAATAAATATATGTCTGATATTAAATCCATCGTATTTGCTGGATTCTGGGTCCGATTTTTAGCTTATATCATCGATATTTTAGCTTTAGCAGGATTTAAAGGTATTGTACTAAGTCCGATATTTGCACTTACAGATATCAATGATTCTTATCTATGGGTGCCATACTTCAGTGTTGAAAATATGGCTAGTGCCTTAATATTTTATTTATATTTCGTGTTGATGACGTATTATTTTAAAGCAACACTAGGCAAGATGATTTTAGGTTTAAGTGTCTATCGAGAAGATGCTCAACCGCTCAAATTGAAGGATGTCCTATTTAGAGAATGGATCGGACGAATTATTTCTGGTGCATTATTAGGCATTCCATATATTGTAGTAGCATTTACGAAAAAGCATAAAGGTATTCATGACTATTTTGGGGAAACAGTCGTTCTCAAAAACAAATATGTTCAAATGAGAAAAGACTTCCAAAATGTGATTGGATAACTAAGTTATAATCAAAAGAATTTTAAAGTCTCTTTAATCATGATAAAATATATTTATCAAGAATAAGGAGGCTTTTTTTATGGCGCAAGTTACATTCAAGAATGAACCAATTACAATATTAGGTGAGGAAGTTAAAGTAGGTTCAGTAGCACCTGATTTTACTGTATTAGCAAACGACCTATCTGAAAAGACATTAAAAGACTATGAAGGTAAAAAGAAACTTATTAGTGCCGTACCTTCTTTAGATACAGGCGTGTGCAGTCAACAAACACGTAAATTTAATGAAGAAGCTGCAAATGAACAAGATGGCGTTGTCTTAACAATTTCTAACGACTTACCATTTGCTCAAAAAAGATGGTGTGCAGCTGAAGGTTTAGATAATGTGATTACATTAAGTGACCACCGTGATTTATCATTTGGTGAGAACTATGGTGTTATCATGAAAGAACTTCGTTTATTAGCACGTTCAGTATTTGTTTTGGACAAAGATAATAAAGTTGTTTATGCAGAAATAGTGAGTGAAGGTACAAACCATCCTGACTATGACAAAGCTTTAGAAGCATTCAAAAATTTAGACTAATTAACAACCATAAACTGCTGTCCATTTAGTGGACAGCTTTTTATACGAAAGAGGGCAATTATGACTGAAGAAAAGAATATGATGGAAGTATTATTTGAAAAACTTGATGTAAAAAGTAAAGACCTCCACGACGAGAATGGACAAAGTTATATAGAGAATCTTGGTTTGGCGATGGAAGACATTTATACAAACCAAAGAGATCTTTTAGAACAATCAACATTACAAGAACGAAGAAAAGCGTTCCAATTTGCTTATTTAAGTTTATTAAAAGAAGAAGTAATACAACCCAATCATCAAATGACGCCAGATTCAATTGGGTTTATTTTAAGCTACCTTGTAAACTTATTTAATAAAAACAAAAAAGAATTAAACATTGTAGATATTGCAAGTGGTACAGGACATTTGAGTGCAACAATCAATGAACAAAATCAAGACAAGACATTGATGCACCACTTGATTGAAGTAGATCCTGTATTACAACGTGTAAGTATACATTTAGCTAACTTCTTAGAAATACCATTTGATGTATACCCACAAGATGCTATAATGCCACTACCTTTAGAAGAAGCGGATGTCATTGTCGGCGATTTACCTGTCGGATATTATCCAGTTGATGAACGCAGTAAAGAGATGAAATTAGGCTTTGATGAAGGGCATAGTTATAGTCATTATTTATTATTAGAACAAGCTGTTACAGCAACAAGACCAGGTGGTTATGTATTCTTAATCGTACCAACAAATATCTTTGAAGGTGAAGAAGTGAAACAGCTTCAAAAATATATTGCAACAGAAACAGAAATGCAAGCATTTTTAAACTTTCCTAATTCACTGTTCAAGACAGAACAATCACGTAAATCACTATTGATTTTACAGAAGAAAGACCCTGGAATTACTAAGAGCGTTGAAGTATTGCTAGCAAACATACCAGATTTCAAGGCACAATCTCAATTGCAAACGTTTTTATCAGAAGTAGATGAATGGATGAAAGAAAATCATTCTTTATAAACTGTATTAATGCTTGATTCATAACTGTATTAGTGTTTAAATAGTATAGAATAGTATTATCAGGAGGAAGTCTAAATGACAAAAATTATAGCAATTAATGCTGGTAGCTCATCTTTAAAATTCCAATTATTTGAGATGCCTGAAGAAAAAGTTATCACAAAAGGATTAATCGAACGTATCGGATTGAAAAATTCAATTTTCTCAATTACGGTTGACGGGGAAAAAATCACAAAAACATTAGATATTGAAAATCATGAAGTTGCAGTAAACATCATGATTGAAGCTTTAAAAGAGCACAATATCATCGAAGACATTAATGATATTCAAGGTACTGGTCATCGTGTTGTTCATGGCGGAGAATTATTCCCAGAATCAGCACTTGTTACTGATGATGTATTAGCTAAAATCGAATCATTAACTGATTTAGCACCTTTACACAATCCTGCAAATATCATGGGTATTAAAGCATTTAGAAAATTATTGCCAAGTATCCCACATGTTGCAGTATTCGATACATCATTCCACCAAACAATGCCAGAAGAATCATATTTATACAGCTTACCTTACAACTTCTATAAAGATTTCGGTATTCGTAAATATGGTTTCCATGGTACAAGTCATAAATATGTATCTGAAAGAGCAGCAGAATTATTAGATCGTCCTTTAGATCAATTAAGAATTATCTCTTGTCATATCGGTAATGGTGCTTCTATTGCTGCAATTGACGGTGGTAAATCAGTTGATACTTCAATGGGCTTCACACCATTAGCAGGTGTTACAATGGGTACACGTTCAGGTAACCTTGACCCAGCTTTAATTCCATATATCATGGAGAAAACTGGTAAAAATGCTGAAGAAGTATTAAATATCCTTAATAAAGAATCAGGTTTACTTGGTATCTCAGGTTCATCAAGTGACTTAAGAGATATCGAGCAAGACGCTAACGAAGGTAACGAACGTGCTAAATTAGCATTAGATGTATTCGCATCTAGAATCCATAAATACATGGGATCATATGCTACAAGAATGCACGGCTTAGATGCAATTGTATTTACAGCTGGTGTAGGGGAAAACTCTGACACAGTTCGTGCTAAAGTATTAGAAGGATTAGAATTTATGGGTGTTTATTGGGATCAACGCTTAAACACAGGTTTACGTGGAGAAGAAGCGTTCATCAACTACCCACATTCACCAGTAAAAGTTATTGTAATTCCAACTGACGAAGAAGTTATGATCGCACGTGATGTTGTGAAATTTGGTAACTTAGGATAATAAAGTATATTTTAAAGCGAGGCAGGCGTATCTTATATGTGAATAAGATGCCAGTCTCGTTTTTTTATGTTTAAAAAGTGATTCTACGGTTATATGTAAGTAATGCATGTTCTAAGGAGGATATATAAATGAGACCAGAAAGAGCATTAATGAAATTAGTTAGAATCGTTACACGTAGAGTCGTTAAAGAACAATCAAGAAAACAAAAACAAGAAAATAATCAAAACTTAAAAAATCAAAATAATAATCAAAACTAATATAAAAGCGTTCAGCCATAAGGTTGAATGTTTTTTTATTTGGAATGTTGTTAAGAGGAGGAAGTTAAGCTATTAGAAAGGTATTCTACGTATTATACTTAGACAAAAATATCAATTTATTCAAAATTCTGACAATTATTATATACAAAAATTGGAAGTAGTATTATAATTAATTTATGCATTTCCAAATTTTACTAAATTCAAAGAAAGGAGCGTATCATGCGAAAAAAAAGACAGAGAAATAAAACAGGTATACTAGTAGCGATTATTTATTGTTTTATAATGTATTTTATTTTAAATATTTATGGGGAATCTATCGATGATATAAATAAAAGTATTCGATACATAATTATGCCCTTTGGAGTAGTAATAATTATTGTGATTTTTGATTTTTTAATTAAAAAAGATTTTTTCGATAAGAAAAAAGATAAAGCGTCCAGCCATTAAGACTGAACGCTTTTCTTATGTCTATTTATTTACCTTCGTGGTGTTCTTCGAATAATTCTTTTGTTGCTACAACTGGTTCGAAATCTTCAGGCATTGTTTCTGTTCTTACTACTAGAACGTCACATGGTGAGTTTCTTACAATTGATTCTGATACAGAACCAACGATAAATCGTTCTACTGCATTTAATCCTGAAGTACCACACATGATTAAATCTACGTCAAATTCTACTGCTAATTTTTTAGGAATAACTGTTTTTGGAGATCCGAATTCAAGCTTAGTCGCTACGTTATGAACACCATTATTCTCAGCGAATTCTTTATATCCAGATAATAAACTTTCAGCAAAACTTGTTGCTTTATTTACTATTTGAGTATCATAGGCTTCAACACTTGCATATGATCTAGAATCTACAACGTTAACAATTGTTAATTTAGCGTCATTACGTTTAGCAACGGCTACAGCTTTATTATAAGCCCATTCTGATTCAGTTGATCCGTCTACTGCAATTAAAATATTTTTGTAACTTAACATAGAAACCGCCTCCTAGTTCTTTTGTTTAATTATATCATAATTTTCTGAAAAAATAACATTATAAACTTTTAAATAATAGGGAATTTACACGATTTTTATATAATGTATGTTAAAATTGGTTTTAGTAAGAAAATTTAAAAAATTTAGAAAATAAGGATAATATAAAAATTGAATAATAATGATTGCGCTTTCAAATTTGTGGCGTTATGATAAAAACAAGGAGGAATGAAAAATGATTATTGGAGTACCAAGAGAGATAAAAAATAACGAAAATAGGGTGGCATTAACACCTAGTGGCGTGGCAAGTTTAGTTGCACAAAATCATGTTGTTAAAGTAGAAACTGAGGCAGGATTAGGTTCACAATTTACTAACGAAGATTATCAACAAGCTGGAGCAGAAATTGTAAGTCAAGAAGAAGCATGGAATGTTGAAATGGTTATGAAAGTTAAAGAACCATTACAAGAAGAATACCAATTCTTCAAGAAAGACTTAATCCTATTTACATACTTACATTTAGCTGCTGAAGAATCTTTAACAAATGCATTACTAGAAAATGAAGTAACTGCAATTGCTTATGAAACTGTTCAGTTAAGCGATCGTTCATTACCATTACTAGCGCCAATGAGTGAAGTAGCAGGAAGAATGTCAACTCAAATTGGTGCGCAATTCCTACAAAAAACACACGGAGGCATTGGAATATTATTATCTGGTGTACCAGGTGTTAAAAGAGGGAAAGTAACAATAATCGGTGGAGGTCAAGCAGGAACAAATGCTGCTAAAATGGCAGTTGGTCTTGGAGCAGACGTTACGATTATTGACTTAAATCCTACACGTTTACAACAATTAGATGATTTATTTGGTGCAAGCGTGCAAACGATGATGTCATCACCACTAAATATTGAAGAAGCAGTTGTTGAAAGTGATTTAGTAATTGGATCAGTACTTATCCCAGGTGCTAAAGCACCGAAACTAGTAACTGAAGATATGGTTAAGAAAATGAAACCAGGTTCAGTATTAGTAGACATCGCGATTGACCAAGGTGGTTCATTCGAAACATCAGATAGAATTACGACACACGATGATCCAACATATGTTAAACATGGTGTCGTACACTATGCAGTTGCTAATATGCCAGGAGCAGTTCCAAGAACATCTACAATTGCATTAAATAATGCAACAACTCCTTATGCAATTCAATTAGCAAACAAAGGCTACGTTAAAGCATGTCAAGATAACGAAGCGCTTGCTAAAGGTTTAAACACAATACACGGTAAACTAACATATAAAGAAGTTGCAAAAGCTTTTGATAAAGAATACACTCCTTATCAAGAAGTTTTGAGATAACTCCACCAAAAAAACCTGAGACGAATTTCGTCTCAGGTTTTTCTTATTATACGATTTTTGTACCGTGTACTTCATCGAATGGTATGTCTTCTATGAGTTGAGATAAGTTATCTTTATTGAGTCCGCCACCTGGCATAATTGTGATATTGCCTTTTGAATAAATCAACAATTTACCTAAATGGTTAATGTTATCAAATATCACACTATCACTAGGTCCGCCATGTGTTAGTAGGCGACTGAATTGGTGTTTAATTAACCAGTCTAATGATTTTAATTGATGATATGGATTAATAGAATCAAACGCCATATGACAAACGGCATGTATGATACCACATGTTTCTTTTAATGCTTTCATCTTCCATTCGTCAAGATGTCCGTGTTCATCTAAACAGCCAAATACAAATGCATCAACTTTCAAATCTTTCAATTGTAATATATCTTGTCGCATGATTTCATATTCGAAATAATTATAGTTAAAATCTCCACCGCGAGGTCTAATCATGACAGCGACTTCGACGTTATGTTGATGACAAAGTTCTACTGCAATCTTTACCATTCCGTAACTTGGTGTTGTACCACCAACTGAAAGGTTATCGCAAAGTTCTATTCGATTTGCACCGTTTTTAATCGCATGTTCAATTTGCGAAATTGTTTCTACACAAGCTTCTTTAATCATTTTTGGTAGCCTGTTAGTATGCGATGTCCGTCTTCAGTTACAACGATATCGTCTTCAATTCTAACGCCAGCAACACCAGGAACGTATATTCCAGGTTCAACTGTTAATACCATGCCTGGTTTGAATTCATCCGTATTAGCACTGGAAATGTCTGGGAATTCATGGACGCTTAATCCAAGTCCGTGACCAAGTCTATGTGGGAAGTATTCACCATAACCAGCATTGCTAATAATATCTCTAGCTACTTTATCGCAGTCAGCAATTTTAGCACCTGGTTTAATCATTTCAATCGCTTGTTTATTAGCATCAAGTACGACATTGTAAATTTCTTGTGCTTTTTCAGAAGGTGTACCAAATGGAACAGTTCTAGTGATATCTGAACAATAACCTTTATAAATGACACCTAGGTCAAATAGTACATATTCGTTTTCTTTTAAAGTTCTTTCTCCTGGTGTACCATGAGGAGCTGCTGCATGATCGCCGAATAATACCATAGTATCAAAGCTCATCTTAGAAATACCATGTTGTTTCATAGTTGTTTCAATATGATTTAATACTTCAATTTCAGAAACGCCAACTTCTAATTTATCAACGCCAGCTTGAATCGCTAAATCTGCATATTTAGCCGCTTCTTGTAACAACTCAATCTCGTCATTTGTTTTTACATTTCTAATATCTTTCAATACTTGATCAATATCAACAATTGTTTCAACATTAAATGCTTTTTCAATTTCACGAAGTCTTTTAACTGATAAATGCTCTGATTCAATCGCGAAAGTTTTATAAGATTGTTGTTCAATTAAATCGAATGGTGATTCTGTATCTATGTATCCAACGATGTTTCCAGTGAAGCCTGCATTTTTAGCTTCTTCTACTTCCATTTTTGGACAAAATAGTGTTTCTTCACCATCTTTAGTGACTAATAAACTAAATAGACGTTCATGTGGTTCAGATAAATAACCTGTTAAATAAAAGATGTTTAAAGGCGTTGTAATCCATGCTGCGTCCGCACCTTTATCTTTTAAAAATGTTGCAATTTCATTATGTTCCATTATTCTTCCTCCCAAATCTCTTTCTTACATCATTATTTTAGACTTCTTGATTCATAAATTCAAATTTAGGGTATATAATATACGGAAAAGACAATGTGAGGAGGGAGATTCATGAAAGTATCATTTCATGGACAATCAGTAATCTATTTTGAAAGTAAAGGACATAAAGTGATTGTGGATCCATTTATAACAGGGAATCCATTATCAGATTTAACGGCAGATGAAGTAGAAGCAGATTATATTATATTAACTCATGGTCATGGCGATCATTTAGGTGATACTGTTAGCATTGCAAAAAGAACTGGTGCAACTGTTATAGCGTTACCTGAAGCGATTGATTATTTATCTAATAAACACGGATTAGAAAACTTACATCCAATGAATATTGGTGGGAATATTGAATTTAATTTTGGAAAAGTAAAATATGTGCAAGCCTTTCATAGTAATAGCTTTACAGAAGAAAATGGAGAAATCATCTATTTAGGTATGCCAGCTGGAATTGTATTAGAAACTGAAGCGGGTACAATTTATCATACAGGTGACACTGGTTTATTCAGCGATATGAAATTAATTGCAGATAGACACCCAGTTGATTTGTGCTTTATTCCGATAGGCGACAACTTTACAATGGGCATTGATGATGCAAGTTATGCAGTTAATGAATTTATCAAGCCGAAAAAAGTAGTACCTATTCATTACGATACATTTGACTTTATTAAACAAGACCCTAAAGATTTTGAAAAAGCTGTAACGGAATCAGAAGTTCACATTTTAAAACCTGGTGAATCGGTAGAATTATAAATGAATATGGTAGTAAGTTTAGTAAGCTGAGATGATTTTGTCATCTCAGCTTTTAAGTTTAAGAAGTAAATCTGTATAAAATACTTAATTTAATAAGCGTTGTTTCAATCTTTTATTTAATTTTTAAGATATCATTTAAGACATTAAAAATGTATAATAGAAAGTAATTCATAAAATTTGATAGAGGGTATAAACATGACGAAACATGAGCAAATTATTAAGTATATTGAATCGTTATCTGTTGGACATAAAATCTCTGTCAGACAGATAGCGAAAGATTTAAACGTCTCTGAAGGTACAGCCTATCGTGCAATTAAAGAAGCGGATAATCAAGGGCTTGTAGCATCTATTGATAGAGTAGGGACAGTTAGAATTGAGAGAAAATCTAGAGAACAAATTGAAAATTTAACATTTAATGAAATTGTTAAAATTGTGGATGGTCAAGTATTGGGCGGTAAACAAGGCTTATATAAAACTTTATCAAAATTTGCAATTGGTGCAATGGAATTAAATGATGTCGTTAAATATTTAACTAAAAATACATTGCTGATTGTTGGTAATAGATCAGATGTACAAATGGAAGCTTTAAAAAGAGGTTCTGCTGTTTTAATTACGGGTGGTTTTGAAGCGAATGAAGATATTATAAACTACGCTGACGAACACGAACTTCCGATTATTTTATCAAATTATGATACATTTTTAGTTGCCAATATTATTAATAGAGCTATATATGATCAAATGATTAAAAAAGAAATTTTAATGGTTGAAGATATTATGATTCCTATTGAATCAACTTCTTATTTAGATGACAAACAAAAAGTGCGAGATTGGAATGAATTATCTCAACAAACATCTCATACGCGTTTTCCAGTTGTTGATAGCGAAATGAAAGTTGTAGGTATTTTAACGAGTAAAGATATTGTTAACGAAGAACAAGATAAAAGTATCAGAACATTGATGACGAAATCACCTATCATTGCGCATTTAAATACGACAATCGCAACTTGTGCCCATCTTATGATTTGGGAAGGGATTGAATTATTGCCTGTTGTATCAACCTCTAAAGTATTAATCGGAATTATTTCTCGTGAAGATGTATTAAAGACGATGCAATTAATGAGTAGACAACCACAAATAGGTGAAACGATTCATGACCAAATTGCAAAGCAAATCACAATGGACAATGGTAATGTTGTGGTGAATATATCTCCACAATTAACGAATCAATTCGGTATGTTAACGAAATCCGTCTATATTGCAGTTATTGAAGAAGCGTTGCGTTATGAAATAAGAAAAATGAAAAAATCAGAAATCATGATTGAACATATAGATATTTATTATTTAAAAACTGTTCAAATTGATGACGATGTAGAAGTGAAAATTACAACATTAGATATCGGTAGAATATTTGCTAAATTCGAAGTTACGATGGTGAGCGGTAGTGCGACTGTTGCGAAAGCATTACTGATGTGTCAAATTCTCGAAAAATAAAAAAGCGTTATGTGATACAACGCTTTTTAAAATATTATTGATGCTTTTTTTGTTCGAAGTCTTCCCAAGCTTTGTTCTCGATAGGTAAGTTACCTTTAAAGTATTTACTTGCTCTATAGCCATAAGATACGTTTAAAATACCAAAGAATAATAATACTAAAACAATAATATAAGTGACTAATGTTGGGAATAACAATACTTGGTCTGCTGCAAATGCGATCATAAATATACCAAAGTAAAATCTTGAACGTGCTTTATGATAAGCTTTTCTAACGTCACGTTTCGTTCTAAATGAACGTGCTAAATTTAAGATAGCAAATATTAAAGCAATAATCATAACAGTTACTGCTAAAGCAACTAGTGTAGACATAATTTCAGATGACATGTTTGATTCCTCCTACCAAGTCGAATTATATCAATTAATAAAATATAAGTAAATATAAAGAAAGAAGGATAACAATGGAAGAAATATTAAATAAAATAAAGCAATATGAAACAATTATCATACATAGGCATGTTAGACCAGACCCTGATGCATACGGCTCTCAATTAGGCTTGAAATATATATTACAAGAGGCTTTTCCTGAAAAGCATATATATGCAGTCGGTCAACCTGAACCGACGCTAACATTTATTGGGGATTTGGATGAAATTGCAGATGACACATATAATGGCGCACTTGTGATTGTTTGTGATACAGCAAACGCACCACGTATTGATGATAGTCGCTATAATACTGGTGACGAATTAATTAAGATTGACCATCACCCTCCAGTTGACTCATATGGTGATATTAATTTTGTAAATACAGAAGCATCATCTACAAGTGAAATTATCTTTGATTTAAATAAATCATGGAATTTAAATGGTTCAAATGTAAGTGAGAAAGCAAGTAGAGTCTTATATTTAGGCATCGTTGGTGACACAGGTAGATTCTTATTTGATAATACGTCTACACATACAATGGAAGTTGCAGCAGAGTTAATGACGAAAGAATTTGAACGTACTAAATTACTTAACCAATTGAGTGAAAGAGACCCAGCTTTACTTCACTTCCAAGGATATATTCTTCAGAATTTCAAATATGATGGTGAGGGATTCTGTTCAATTAAAATTACGAAAGATATACTTGAACAATTCAACTTGCAACCTAATGAAGCTTCATTATTCGTGAATACTGTTTCAGATATTAATGGATTAAAAGCATGGGTATTTGCTGTCGATGAAGGTAAAGAAATAAGATGTAGAATTCGTTCAAAAGGCATAAAAATTAATCATATCGCAGCTAAATATAACGGTGGAGGACATCCAAATGCTTCAGGTGCATCTGTATATAGTTGGGAAGAGTTTGATGCATTAGCAGCAGATATTAAATCTGAAATATAGGAGGTGAGCGCATGGTAAGTCATTTAAATATTCATTCATCATATGATTTGCTTAATTCAAGTATTAGAATCCCAGATGTTGTTCAAAAAGCTAAAAATGAAAATTATCAAGCGCTTGCTCTTACAGATTTAAATGTTCTGCACGGTGCTTTACAATTTTATGATGCATGTATAAAACAAAATATAAAACCTATCTTCGGATTAACTATTTATTTAGATGACCAACTCAATCAAGTTGAATGTGTGGTCTTAGCTAAAAATAAAACGGGCTATCATAATTTAATTAAGTTATCGTCTGCTATATCCATTAAAGAACGATTTTCAGCACCAATTGAATGGGTAAATGCATATTCAGAAGGTCTTATAATTATTGGTAAACAAATCAATGAAGCCAACTATTATTTATTCCAAGCTATAACAATTGATGACAATGATAAATATATTTCTCATGATTCTACGATTGATATGGATCATAAAAAAGTCTTTATGAAGTCTGCACTTTATTTGAATGAAAATGATGGTGATAGTTTAATTGCACTTCACGCAATTAAAAATAATGAAAAATTAACGATGAGTGATTTTCAACAAAACTTAAATCATCATTTTTTAACTAAACAAGATATATCGCAAATTAATATAGATGAAGCGTACATACAAAATACAGATGAAATAGCTCAAAAATGTCAGGTCGAAATTGAGTATCATCAAGATTTATTACCAAAATATAAAACGCCTGATAATCAATCAAGTGATGAATATCTTTGGGAATTATTAATGATGAATAAAGCAAAGTATCCACAATTTAATGAAGTATATGAAAAAAGACTTCAATACGAATACGATATTATTGTAAAAATGGGATATTCAGATTATTTCCTAATCGTTAGTGACTTAATCAATTATGCGAAAGATCAAAATGTATTAGTTGGACCTGGACGTGGTTCATCTGGTGGATCTCTAGTTAGTTTTATTTTAAATATTACAACTATTGATCCGATTGAATTTGATTTGTTATTTGAAAGATTTTTAAACCCAGAACGTGTGACGATGCCGGATATTGATATCGACTTTCAAGATACTAAGCGTGATAAAGTGATTCAATATGTTCAAGAAAAATACGGCGATAATCGTGTTGCTGGGATTGTAACTTACGGTCATCTTCAAGCGAGAGCAGTAGCAAGAGATGTAGGTAGAATATTGCAGTTTGATGATGCTACACTCAATTACATTTCAAAATTAATTCCGCATAAATTAGGTATTACATTAGACGAAGCATTTGAAGATGATGCGTTTAAACAATTTGTTAACCAGAATCATTTGCATGAAAAATGGTTTCAATTGAGTAAACAATTAGAAGGTTTACCGAGACATACATCGACCCATGCAGCAGGTATCATTATTAATGATCAGTCTTTACACCAATTTGTACCTACGATGATGGGTGATACAGGTGTCTTAACGCAATGGACGATGACAGAAACTGAAAAGATCGGTTTATTAAAAATCGACTTTCTTGGTTTAAGAAATTTATCGATTATTCAACAAGTGGTCAATCAAGTGAAATATCAAGAAAATCAAATTGTAGATATTGAAAAAATTCCTTTTGATGATCCTAAAGTCTTTCAACTATTGTCTAAAGGTGAAACAACAGGTATTTTCCAACTTGAATCTCAAGGTGTTAGAAGTGTATTAAAAAGGTTAAAGCCTGACCATTTTCTCGATATTGTAGCAGTTACCTCTCTATATAGACCTGGACCAATGGAAGAAATACCAACATATATTAAAAGACGTAGACAAAATGCAGAGATAGAATATTTACATCCAGATTTAAAAGAGATATTGAAATCAACATATGGCGTTATTATTTATCAAGAACAGATTATGCAGATTGCGAGTAAGTTCGCAGGATTCTCATATGGTGAAGCGGATATTTTGAGACGTGCGATGAGTAAGAAGAACAGAGCAGTGTTAGAAAATGAAAGAAAACATTTCGTGAATGGTAGCTTGGAAAGAGGTTACGAGGAATCAACAGCTGTAAAAATATTTGATTTAATACTGAAGTTTGCAGACTATGGTTATCCAAAAGCACATGCAGTTGCATATAGTAAAATTGCGTATATCATGACTTATTTGAAAGTACATTATCCGACATATTTTTATGCTGCGATTCTTTCTAATGTAGTTGGTAATGAAGTTAAGACAGAACAAATGGTAACGGAACTTAAAAGAATTGGTGTGAAAATATATCCACCGTCCATAAATCATAGTGAATGGTTCTATAAAGCAACTAAAAAAGGTATTTATACGTCACTTGGTGCAATTAAAAGCGTTGGTTATCAAAGTGTAAAAGTGATTGTTGATGAAAGAAAAACAAACGGAACGTATAAAGATATGTTTGATCTTGTACATCGATTACCAAGTAAGGCTAAAAGTAAGAAATTGATACAAGCGCTTATATATGCAGGCGCTTTAGATGATTTTGGTCAGACTAGAGCGACTTTGTTACAGTCTATTGACGATGTTTATGAAAGTAGTGAGTCTGTCGGAGATTCTAATAATTTATTAAAAGAGTTAGGATTGAACGTAAAGAAAGAATTTAAAGAAGTTGAAGAAATGCCTAATCTTATGAAAAGTGAGTATGAAAAAGAATACTTAGGGTTCTATGCAACTGAGCATCCAATCATTTCATTATTCAATCAACATCAATATTTATCGATTTATCCATTAAGAATAGACCATAATAAAGTACCGATGCTCGTAATGATTGCATCACTAAGGAAAATTAGAACTAAAAAAGGTCAAAATATGGCGTTCGTCAATTTAATAGACGGATTAAATGAAGTTGAGGGGGTTATATTCCCTGATGCATATAAACAAATTGAAACAACTGATATCACCAATGTCCCAGTAATTATCAATGGCAAATTCGAAAAAAGAAATGGTAAGACACAAATGATTATTAATCAAATAGATACATTAGAAGCATTTAAACAACATAAATTTAATACGACAAAAGAAGTCGTCGTAAGAAATGTAGAAGATTTAGCAGAGTGGATAACAAATGACCACGATCGTCATATTAAAGTAACGTATTTTAATGATAAAGATTATAGTTCAAAAATGCTTGGTTATTTAAACTTAAATCATGGTAACTTTGAAGAATTTATTCATAAAATAGGTTATGAAAATGTACGTCTTTTATAGGCTTTATTAATTAAATAATTTATGCTATAGTATTCTTCATGGTGGTCTGACCACTATGAAGAATTTTTTAATTTAATTATAGAAATTTAATGTATAATAAAGGGATAGATACATACAATGAAGGGATGATTATTTTGTCATTAAGAGATGATGCACTATATATGCATAAAGAAAAACAAGGTAAATTAGGCGTTTATGCCAAAGTTAAAGTCACTAATAAAGAGGAATTAAGTCTTGCTTATTCTCCAGGTGTTGCAGAACCATGTAAAGATATACATGAAGACGTAAGAAAAGTATATGACTATACAATGAAATCAAATGCAGTAGCTGTAATTACAGATGGAACAGCTGTATTAGGTTTAGGTGATATTGGTCCTGAAGCAAGTATACCTGTAATGGAAGGGAAAGCAGTTTTATTCAAAAGCTTTGCTGGTGTAGATGGTGTGCCAATTGCACTTAATACGACAGACGTTGATGAAATTGTGAATACTGTTAAATTATTAGAACCTAACTACGGTGGCGTTAACTTAGAAGATATTTCAGCACCTCGATGCTTTGAAATTGAAGAACGTCTAAAAAAAGAAACTAAAATACCTGTCTTTCATGATGATCAGCATGGTACGGCGATCGTAACTGTTGCTGGTTTGATTAATGCATTGAAAATTACTGACAGAAAATTATCCGATATAAAAGTTGTTTTAAACGGTGCAGGTGCAGCTGGTATTGCAATTATTAAATTATTATACAGTTATGGTGTAAGAAATATGATTATGTGTGATTCTAGAGGTGCGATTTACGAAGACCGTCCTTATGGTATGAATCCTACTAAAGACTTTGTTGCGAAATGGACAAACAAAGACAAAACAGAAGGTCAATTATCAGATGTTATTAAAGATGCGGATGTATTTGTAGGTGTATCTGTTGAAGGCGCATTAACTAAAGAATTAGTTGAAACTATGGCTGAAGATCCAATTATCTTTGCTATGGCTAACCCAGTTCCTGAAATTATGCCAGATATAGCAAAAGAAGCGGGTGCTAAAGTTATTGGTACAGGACGTTCTGATTTCCCTAACCAAATTAATAATGTATTAGCATTTCCTGGTATTTTTAGAGGTGCATTAGATATTCGTGCAACTCATATAAATGAAGAAATGAAACAAGCTGCAGTAGAAGCAATTGCTAACCTTGTTTCAGAGGAAGAATTAAACGCTGATTATGTCATTCCTGGGCCATTCGATCCAAGAGTTGCACCATATGTTGCGAAAGCAGTAGCAAAAGCTGGTATGGAATCAGGTGTAGCACGTATTGAAGTTGATGTTGATGAAATAGAACGTAGAACATATGAATTAGCAGACTTGTCATAATTTTGGAAGGAGACTCACGTTGGATAAAGAAAAGCAAAAAGGATTAATCAAGATTGTCGAACAAATTCAGTCAATTATTGTTGAAAAAAATATTCAAGTGGGTGAAAAATTGCCTTCCGAAAGATTTTTAAGTGAAACCTTAAATGTTGGACGTTCAAGTATCAGAGAAGCCCTAAGAGCATTAGAACTTTTAGGGGTGATACATACTAGAAGAGGTGAAGGTACATTCTTAAGTGATATGTACCAACACCAGCTTTTTGATTTAATCGGAAGGTTCTTAATTCATAATGAATCACAACTAGATGAAATCAATGAATTAAAATGGATGATTGAAAATTTCTGTGAAGAACACAATAACATTGAAACAAATTCAAAAGAAGAACTTGTTTCAAATAATAATAATCAAATTATGTATATGATTTGGAAGCTACTCTCTCAATATAGTGATAGATTTGAAAGAGACAATTGTAAATAAAATCAGGGGGATAGTGACATGTTTAAAGACTTGTTCAATCGAAGCCAGAAAAAGAAAAAATATGTAACTGTTCAAAACAGTAAAGATAATGACGTGCCTGAAGGTATCATGACTAAATGCCCTAAATGTAAAAAAATCATGTATACAAAAGAGCTCGTTCAAAACTTAAATGTCTGTTTTAACTGTGATCATCATATTGCATTAACTGCTCACGATAGAATTAGAGCTGTGAGTGATGAAGATGCATTTAAAGAGTTTGATGTTGGTATGACTGCTTCAAACCCATTAGAATTTCCTGGATATGAAGAAAAATTAGAAAAAGATAGAAAAAGCACTGGTTTAAATGATGCAGTCGTTACTGGTGTAACGTCAATTGACGGTATTCCTTATGGTATTTGTGTTATGGATTCAAGATTTAGAATGGGTAGTATGGGTGCAGTAGTAGGAGAGAAAATTTGTAGAATTGTCGATTATTGTGCAGATCACAATTTACCATTTGTATTGTTCACAGCAAGTGGTGGTGCAAGAATGCAAGAAGGCATCATCTCACTTATGCAAATGGCAAAGACAAGTGTATCCATTAAACGTCATAGTGATAAAGGCTTACTATTCATTTCATACATGACACACCCTACAACTGGAGGCGTTTCAGCAAGCTTTGCTTCAGTAGGTGATTTGAACTTTGCAGAACCGAAAGCTTTAATTGGATTTGCTGGTAGAAGAATCATTGAACAAACGATAAGTGAAAAACTACCTGACGATTTCCAAACTGCAGAATTTTTACTAGAACATGGCCAATTAGATAAAGTTGTACATCGAAAAGATATGTATAAAACTTTAAGTACTGTGCTTAAGATGCATCATAACGAGGTGAAAGACAATGCTTGAATTTGAAAAACCTTTAGAAGAAATTAAAGAAAAAATAGCATCTCTACAATCTTATCAAGAAAAACATGGTGTAGACTTAACAGATGAAATAGAAATATTGGAAGCCACTTTAACAAAAGAAACTGAACACATTTATAATAATTTAAAGCCTTGGGATAGAGTACAAGTTGCGAGATTACAAGAAAGACCTACAACTTTAGATTATATCCCTTACATATTTGATGATTTTATCGAACTTCACGGTGATCGTACTTTCCGTGATGATCCAGCATTAATAGGTGGATTGGCTTACTTTAATGGCTTACCTGTGACTGTTATAGGTCATCAAAGAGGTAAAGACACTAAAGATAATATTTATAGAAACTTTGGTATGGCACATCCTGAGGGATATCGTAAAGCATTGCGTTTAATGAAGCAGGCTGAAAAGTTTAATAGACCGATCATTACGTTCATTGATACGAAAGGCGCATACCCAGGTAAAGCTGCAGAAGAACGTGGACAAAGTGAATCTATTGCTAAAAACTTAGTCGAAATGGCATCTTTAACAGTACCTGTTATTTCTATAGTTATTGGTGAAGGCGGAAGTGGTGGCGCACTTGGATTAGGCGTAACCAATCGTCTACTTATGTTAGAGAATAGTACTTATTCAGTTATTTCTCCAGAAGGTGCAGCAGCATTGTTATGGAAAGATTCTGGGCTTGCTCAAATGGCAGCTGAAACAATGAAAATTACAGCACCTGACTTATTTGATTTAGATGTTGTAGATGAAGTTGTTAAAGAACCATTTGGTGGTGCTCATAAACATCTAGAATCACAAGCATCACTTATAAAGACATCAATTGAAAAACATCTTTCAGACTTAAGAACATTAAATGCAGAAAGTTTAGTTGAAGATCGTTTTAATAAGTATCGTAATATAGGAAGTTATATCGATTAGGATATTTAAAATGACAAGTAATCATTTATACTGATATAATTTCTTTTCATAAATTTATGTATATGTGCATAATTGAATTAAAATTAAGCGATTCCAACTTTTGAAAAATTACAAAAGTTGGAATCTTTTTTTAAGAAGACGTTTACATATTTAAATAACAGTAGTTTTAATGGAATCAAGCCAATATTTGTGTTATTTTTAAATTAACAATCATATAACAAGAGAGGTCTGTATATTTATGAAAAAAATTGCGGTTTTAACGAGCGGTGGAGATTCACCAGGGATGAACGCAGCAATTCGTGCAGTTGTTCGTAAAGCTATTTATCATGATATTGAAGTTTATGGTGTATACCAAGGTTACTTAGGCTTAATAAATGATAATATCAAAAAACTTGAATTAGGTTCAGTTGGTGACATGATTCAAAGAGGTGGTACATTCCTTTATTCTGCTAGATGTCCAGAATTTAAAGAAAAAGAAGTGCGTGCGAAAGCAATTGAAAACCTTGAAAAAAGAGGTATAGAAGGATTAGTTGTTATCGGTGGAGATGGAAGTTATAGAGGTGCACAAAGATTAAGCGAAGAAGCTAAAAATCTTAAAACTATCGGTGTACCCGGTACTATCGATAACGATATTAATGGTACAGACTTTACAATTGGTTTTGATACAGCACTTAACACAATCATTGATGCTGTCGATAAAATAAGAGATACAGCATCAAGTCATGAACGTACTTTTATTATTGAAGTAATGGGAAGAGACGCTGGTGATTTAGCGCTATGGTCAGGATTAGCAGCTGGAGCGGAAACAATTTTAATTCCAGAAGTTAAATCAGACATTGAAGAAATCGCTGAAAAAATTCAACATGGTATGGATAGAGGGAAAAAACATTCTATCATTATTTGTGCTGAAGGTGTCATGACTGGTCATCAATGTGGGGAAGAATTAAAGAAATTTATTAACATTGATACACGCGTTTCATGTTTAGGCCACATTCAAAGAGGTGGTACACCTACTGGAATGGATAGAGTACTTGCTTCTCGTTTAGGCGGTTATGCAGTTGAATTACTTATGCAAGGTGATAGTGCTAAAGCAGTTGGAATCCAACAAAATGAATTAACATGTACGCATTTTGATGAAATATTCCAAGCAGAACACAACATCGACAAGAAAATGTATAATTTAGCACATCAATTATCTATATAAAAAAAGAAAAACTACGGAGGTCATTTTAATATGAGAAAGACAAAAATTGTATGTACGATAGGTCCAGCATCAGAATCAGAAGAAATGTTAGAAAAATTAATGCTTGCAGGCATGAACGTTGCTAGATTGAACTTCTCACACGGAAGTCATGAAGAACATAAAGGTCGTATAGATACAATTAGAAAAGTAAGTTCTAAATTAAATAAAAATATTGGTATCTTATTAGATACTAAAGGTCCTGAAATTAGAACACATAACATGAAAGATGGTTTAATTGAACTTACTAAAGGTAGTGAAGTAACAGTTAAAACAACTGAAGTAGAAGGTACGCCTGAAGCGTTCTCAGTTACTTACGAAAAATTAGCAGAAGATGTAGAAGTTGGATCAACAATTCTACTTGATGATGGTTTAATTGAGCTTACAGTTAAATCTATTGATATCGCTAAAGGTGAAGTTCACTGTGACGTTCAAAATACTGGCGAATTAAAAAATAAAAAAGGTGTTAACTTACCAGGTGTTAAAGTAAACCTTCCAGGTATTACGGATAAAGACGCTAGTGATATCCGCTTCGGTATCGAACAAGGTGTAGACTTTATCGCAGCTAGTTTCGTAAGACGTCCATCAGATGTATTAGATATTCGTGCAATTTTAGAAGAAAAAGAAAATAATTTTATTAAAATTATTCCTAAAATTGAAAATGAAGAAGGAATTGAAAATATCGATGAAATTCTTCAAGTTTCAGATGGTTTAATGGTTGCTCGTGGTGATATGGGTGTTGAAATTTTACCAGAAGCAGTTCCAATGGTACAAAAACAATTAATCCAAAAATGTAATAAATTAGGTAAACCAGTTATTACAGCAACACAAATGTTAGATTCAATGCAAAGAAACCCACGTTGTACAAGAGCAGAAGCCAGTGACGTAGCGAACGCTATTTACGATGGTACAGATGCAGTCATGTTATCTGGTGAAACTGCAGCGGGATTATATCCTGAAGAAGCAGTACGTACAATGCAAAATATTGCAGTAGCTGCTGAAGAAGCTCAAGATTACAAAAAATTATTATCTGATCGTTCAAAAATGATCGATACGAATTTAGTTAATGCAATCGGTGTATCAGTTGCACATACAGCTTTAAACTTAAACGTTGAATCAATCGTAGCAGCAACTGAAAGTGGAGCTACAGCGCAAACAATTTCTAAATATAGACCACATTCACACATTATTGCAGTTACACCTAATGAAACAACTGCTCGTCATATGACATTAGTATGGGGCGTATTACCAGTTGTGAAAAAAGGTAAACAAACAACTGATGAATTATTAAATAATGCTGTATCAACAGCTGTTAACACAGGTTTAGTTGATAATGGTGATTTAATCATTATTACTGCAGGTGTACCAACAGGTGAAACAGGTACAACTAACTTAATGAAGATTCATTTAGTAGGTGACGAATTGGCTAAAGGTCAAGGAATCGGTCATCATTCAACAGTAGGTAAAGCTGTAGTAGCAAATACTGCTGACGACTTAAAAGGAAAAGATTTAAGTGAGTCAATTGTAATTACACAATCAACAGATGCTGATATGGTTCCATATTTAGAAAATGCTAAAGGAATTGTAACAGAAGAAGGCGGATTAACTTCACACGCTGCAGTTGTAGGCCTTAACTTAGGCGTAGCAACTATCGTAGGTGTAGAAGGCGCTCGCGAAAAAATAGCAGATGGTACATTAATTACATTAGATCCAAAACAACACAAAGTGTTCGAAGGATATGCTAACGTATTATAATATATGTGAGATAGAGATTGGGATATGATATCCTAGTCTCTTTTTTGATTTTATGAATGTATATGCCGTTATTAGCAGTCCTGGTCAAAAGTGCAAATACTGGTTCCTATATATGACTACTAAATAAGGCTACAAAAAAACATCTCATTTTCTGATTTGCTCAAGAAAATGAGATGTTTTTAATTTACTTTATTTAAATACTTTACGTTTTTGATTAAAGTACATGAATGTCAAAATGATAAACCAAATTGGTGTAATTAATATAGCGATTAATGTCACTTTATTAGTCATCAATAACACGAATACGAAAATAAAGAATATTAATGTAATCCATGCTACTGGAACACCACCAGGTAATTTGAAATCAGAAGCTTTGTTTAATTCTGGTGATATTTTACGATATCTAATATAAGCAATAATAATTAATGACCATACTACTAAGAAAAGAACAGTTGAAACTGATGTTACATATTTAAATACTTCACCAGCGTCTTTAATTACGTAATTTAAAAGTACTGAGATCATTAATAAGAAACAACTAAATAGTGTTGCTTTATAAGGGACACCAGTTTTATTTGTTTGACCAAAACTTTTATTTGCTTGTCCATTTTGTGATAATCCATAAAGCATTCTACTATTTGAGAAAATACCACTATTACAAGATGAAGCTGCAGCTGTTAAAACAACAAAGTTGATAATTGCTGCTGCGATTGGAATACCAATCAGTCCAAATAATTTTACGAATGGACTTTCGGCAGGGTCGATTTTGTCCCAAGGTGTAATTGACATGATGATAATAAGTGAACCTACATAGAAAAGCATAATTCTAACTGGAACACTATTTATCGCTCTTGGTATCGTCTTATGTGGATCTTTCGTTTCACCAGCTGTAACACCGATTAATTCAATACCTACAAATGAGAATGCTGCCATTTGGAATGATAAGAAGAAACCATTCATACCATTTGGGAAAATACCATTATGATCCCAAATATGTGTTAGTGAAGCTGTACCGTATGGTGTTTCATATGCCATTACGATCATGATAATACCGACAACGATTAATGCTACGATCGTTGTTATTTTAATAATAGAGAACCAGAACTCTAATTCACCAAATAGTTTAGCAGTCATTAAATTCATTGTCATTAATATGAGTATTGTAAATAATGCTGTAATCCATGTTGGTATGTCAGGAAACCAAAAACTTATGTATTTTGCTACTGCAGTTACTTCAGCCATACCAGTGACAATCCAACAGAACCAGTAAGTCCATCCTGTTATATATCCCGCGAATGGGCCGATATATGTATGTGTGACATCTGCAAAAGAATGAAAATCAGTGTTTGAGAGTAATATTTCCCCTAAAGCTCTCATAAACAGAAATAAAATTAAACCTATTATAATATAGGTCAGTAGTATTGAAGGGCCTGCTGAACTGATTGTTTCACCAGCACCTAAGAATAAGCCTGTACCTATAGCACCACCTATCGCAATAAGTTGTACATGCCTATTGCTTAACTCCCTTTGTAAATTGTTAGCCATATAAAATTTATCCCTCTTTCATATACAAACTTTTATGTTATTATTATGCGCTTACTGTAAGAAAATAGCAATTAAAAAATGAATGTTTAACAACTGTTTGATACCTGTTAACATGATTTATTATTTTTATCATATATAATAATAAAAATGAATGGATGAACGACGAAATGACGTATTCTGATAAAAATGATAGGGTATTACTCACTCGTAAATCCTTTTGTGTTCACGTTTTCGGGATATATTTAATTTACTATAGCAATATTATAAAAATTATAAAATTACAACTGTTTATTTTTATTCATCTAAAATTACTAAAGAATTTAAAGTTTAAAAGTCCTTCGCATTCACAAAACTCAAGAAATTATATATAATGATAGATGAAAGCCATTACATATATGGGCAATTATTTAGTAAGGGGGATATTATTATGGCACAAGTAGCAAAAGGGTTAGAGGGCATCATTGCTTCTGAAACTCAAATTAGTTCAATCATAGATAATCAATTAACTTATGCAGGTTATGAAATAGATGATTTAACTGAAAATGCTTTATTCGAAGAAGTTATGTTTTTACTATGGAATTTAAGATTACCAAACAAAGAGGAATTAGCTGAACTAAATGAGAAACTACTAGGATATATGACTCTAAACCCTAGAATGTATACACATTTTGAAGATTATGCGACTGATAAAGTTCATCCAATGACTGGATTACGTACTTCATTATCTTATTTAGCGCATTTCGATCCAGATGCTGAAAAATTTGATGAAGAAATGAACTATGAACGTGCAATTAGAATTCAAGCAAAAGTTGCATCGTTAGTTGCAGCATTTTCTCGTGTAAGACAAGGTAAAGAAGTTGTAAAACCTAAAAAAGATTTAACATATGCAGCAAACTTCTTATATATGTTAAGAGGTGAAGTTCCAACTGATGTTGAAGTAGAAGGTTTTAACAAAGCATTAATTTTACATGCTGACCATGAATTCAATGCTTCAACATTTACAGCACGTGTAGCGGTTTCGACATTATCTGATATGTATTCAGGTGTGACAGCAGCAGCTGGCGCATTGAAAGGCCCATTACATGGTGGTGCTAACGAACAAGTTATGAAAATGTTAACTGAAATTGGTACTGTCGACAAAACTGATGATTACATTAAAGAAAAAATCGCAAACAAAGAAAAAATTATGGGCTTCGGACACAGAGTTTATAAAAATGGTGATCCTAGAGCGAAGTACTTAAAAGAAATGAGTCGTCGTATTACAGATGAATCAGGTCAAAAAGAACTGTTTGAAATTTCTTTAAGAATTGCTGAAATTATGAAAGAAGAAAAGGGATTATTACCTAACGTTGACTTCTTCAGTGCAACTGTATATCACAGCATGGGTATTGATCACGACTTATTCACACCAATTTTTGCGATTAGCCGTATGTCAGGTTGGACAGCACATATTCTTGAACAATATAGAACAAATAGAATTATGAGACCAAGAGCTGAATATACTGGTGAACGTGATCGTAAATATGAACCAATTGAAAATCGTTAATTTAATGAATATAATATAACTAACAAATTTAATGGAGGAATCATATAATGACAGCAGAAAAAATTACAACAAATCAAGGCGTTTTAAATGTTCCAAATAATCCAGTTATCCCATTTATTATTGGGGATGGAATCGGACCAGATATCTGGAATGCAGCAAGTAGAGTATTAGATGCAGCTGTAGAAAAAGCATATAATGGCGAAAAGAAAATCGAATGGAAAGAAGTATTAGCAGGTCAAAAAGCATTCGATGAAACTGGTGAATGGTTACCAAACGAAACTTTAGAAACGATTAAAGAATATTTAATCGCTATTAAAGGTCCATTAACTACACCAATCGGTGGCGGAATTCGTTCATTAAACGTTGCTTTACGTCAAGAGTTAGATTTATTCACTTGTCTACGTCCAGTACGTTGGTTCAAAGGTGTTCCTTCACCTGTTAAACGTCCTGAAGATACAGATATGGTTATCTTCCGTGAAAATACTGAAGATATTTATGCTGGTATTGAATTCCAAGAAGGCTCAGATGAAGCTAAAAAAGTTATAGACTTCTTACAAAATGAAATGGGTGCTAAAAATATTAGATTCCCTGAAACTTCAGGTATCGGTATTAAACCAGTATCTAAAGAAGGTACTGAAAGATTAGTAAGAGCAGCAATTAACTATGCATTCGATAATAATCGTAGAAATGTTACGTTAGTTCATAAAGGTAACATTATGAAATTCACTGAAGGTGCTTTCAAAAAATGGGGTTACGATTTAGCTGAACGTGAATTCGGAGATCGCGTATTCACTTGGCAACAATACGATAAAATTGTTGAAGAAGAAGGTAAAGATGCTGCTAATAAAGCACAATCAGATGCAGAGGCTGAAGGTAAATTAATTATCAAAGACTCTATCGCTGATATCTTCTTACAACAAATTTTAACGCGTCCTGCTGAATTTGATGTAGTAGCTACAATGAACTTAAACGGTGACTACATTTCAGATGCATTAGCAGCTCAAGTTGGTGGTATTGGTATTGCACCAGGTGCAAACATTAACTACGAAACAGGACATGCAATTTTCGAAGCGACACACGGTACAGCTCCTAAATATGCTGGTTTAGATAAAGTTAACCCTTCATCAGTATTATTAAGTGGTGTATTAATGTTAGAACACTTAGGTTGGCAAGAAGCTGCTGACAAAGTAACACAATCTGTTGAAGCTACAATTGCTTCTAAAGTAGTAACATATGACTTTGCTCGTTTAATGGATGGCGCAACTGAAGTTAAATCTTCAGAATTCGCTGATGAATTAATTAAAAATTTACCATAATAGATTGTTATTTGAGGAAGGTTATTTATTAACCTTCCTTTTATTATAAGGAGATGAACAACATGGCAAGAAAGAAAATTTCAATTATTGGAGCAGGATTTACTGGCGCTACAGCTGCATTTATAGCAGCCCAAAAAGAGTTAGGTGATATTGTACTTGTTGATATGCCTCAATCTGAAAACCCAACAAAAGGGAAAGCGTTAGATATTGCAGAAAGCGCACCGGTATTAGGCTTTGATTCAAAAGTAACGGGTACTGCTAATTATGAAGATACAAAAGATTCAGATGTCGTCATTATTACAGCGGGTATTGCAAGAAAGCCTGGTATGTCACGTGATGATTTAGTACAAACGAATCAAAATGTTATGAAATCTGTAACGAAAGAAATTGTTAAATACTCACCTAATTGCGTTATCTTAGTCTTAACAAACCCTGTAGACGCTATGACTTATACAGTGTATAAAGAATCAGGATTTCCGAAAGAGCGCGTAATTGGTCAATCTGGCGTATTAGACACTGCTAGATTTAGAACATTTGTTGCAGAAGCATTAGACCTTTCTGTTAAAGATGTAACAGGATTTGTATTAGGTGGTCATGGAGATACAATGGTTCCACTTATTAGATACTCAGCAGCTGGTGGCGTACCTTTAGAAAAGTTATTATCTGAAGAAAAAATTGCTGAAATTGTTGATAGAACAAGAAAAGGTGGAGCTGAAATCGTTAATTTACTTGGTAACGGTTCGGCATACTATGCACCAGGAGCAGCTTTAATTGAAATGACAGAAGCAATATTGAAAGATCAAAAGAGAGTATTACCTTCAATTGCTTATTTAGAAGGTGAATATGGTTATCAAGACATCTATTTAGGTGTACCAACTGTATTAGGTGCTAAAGGTATTGAAAAAGTCATTGAGTTAGACTTAACTGACGAAGAAAAGCAATTACTTGATGAATCTGCTCAATCTGTTGAAGCAGTAAAGAATATTTTACAATAAAATAACAGTTAAAAGGCGCATTCTGCTTTGAATGCGTCTGTTTTATTTAGCTAGTGTTAACTTTTTGTAAAGTTCTCTAAATAACCATTATTTTTTTAATAATTTAAGTTATAATTATATTAAATCGCTTAAGGAGGACCTTGAATGTCACAAAAAGTATTGGTAGTAGACGATGAGCAATCTATCGTTACATTGCTTAAATATAATATAGAACAAGCTGGTTACCAAGTAATTGTAGCTTATGATGGAGTTCAAGCGTTAGAGAAAGTTAATGAAGAGAAACCAGATTTAGTAGTATTAGATGTAATGTTACCTGAGAAAGATGGAATTGAAGTTTGTAAAACGATTCGATCAGATAAAAACCAAGTTCCCATTCTTATGCTTACAGCTAAAGACGATGAATTTGATAGAGTATTAGGTCTAGAATTAGGTGCAGATGATTATATGACTAAACCATTTTCACCTCGTGAAGTTGTAGCACGTGTTAAAGCTATATTAAGACGCGTTGGGCAAGTTGAAAATAAAAACATAGATGATGATGAAGATATTATTCTAGGTGCAATTAGAATTAGACCTGACTTCTTTGAAGTGTATAGAAATGATGAGTTATTAGAATTGACACCAAAAGAATTCGAACTTTTACTTTACCTTATTGAGAGACAAGGTCGTGTGATAACTAGAGAACATATGTTGAATTCAGTTTGGAATTATGAATTTGCTGGAGACTCTAGAATAGTCGATGTGCACATTAGTCATTTGAGGGATAAACTTGAAGAAAATCCTAAACAACCTCAATTCATTAAAACGGTGAGAGGTTTAGGCTATAAGTTAGAAAGACCAAAGAATAATGATTAAGTTCTATAATAAATTACTAATTATACTTACAACGGTTACTGTTGTAAGTTTTCTTATATTAGGGTTTTTCCTTCATAATTCTAGTTACGATTTAATTTCTAAACAACAGCAAAAATTATTAAAGACTGAATCCAAAAAAGTTTACGATATTGCAAAAAATAATCCTGAAAATCTTAAAGATATTTTAAGTGTCTTTGATCAAGATATTTTACTGCAAAAAGATGGACGAGTGTTATATCGTTCAAGTGAAAAAGATACAAATATATTTAATCAAAATAAAAAGCAAGCTATATCTGATGCAAAAGCTTTTGATGAATATTTTGCAGTAGACAAGTCAGAATCTGAAGTCATGTATGCAAGAACGTATGGTGATTATACAGTTGTCATTGCAAAACATACAGATACGATAGCGATTATTCAAAAAGATATTTGGAAATATTTATTGTTAGTCTTATGTTTTACATTACCTTTAATTTATTTTGTCGTTCGATATATTAACACTTCTTATATTCATCCAATTAAAGAAGTGACATACGCTACTAAATTATTGGCTTCTGGTAAATATCGTGTTAGAGTGCCAGAAAGTAATGTGAAAGAAACGAAAGAACTCTTTGTTAATACGAATGAACTTGCTAGAACATTAGATAATTTAAATAATGAACAGAAATTGCAACGTAATCGATTGGAAACGACTTTAGAGAATATTCCAAGTGCAATTTTAATGTTAGATAGAGAAGGTTATATTGTCATCGCAAACAAGACGTATCATGACTTATTTGATAGAAACAGTCATTCAGAAGGACAGTTATTTAAAGAAGCAATGCCTAATGTTGAGATTATACAGATGATGAACGAAGCGTTAAAATTAGAAAAACCTATGTTTGAACAAGTCGAAATGTATATCAATGATGTTCATAATAAGTTCTTTGAAGTTTCAGTTATTCCAGTATTATCCCGAAAAAAACGAAATCTATTAGGTTTAGTTGTCGTTATGCATGATATAACGAAGTTGAAGAAATTAGAACATATGCGAAAAGATTTTGTGGCTAATGTATCTCATGAATTAAGAACACCAATTACATCGATAAAAGGATTTGCGGAAACATTATTAGATGGTGCTAAAAATAATCCCGAATCGTTAGATATGTTCTTAAATATTATGTTAGATGAATCTAATCGAATTCAATCACTTGTTCAAGATTTACTCGAGTTATCAAAAATCGAACAAAATAGCGAGATACCGAAAGAACAAATATCTTTAACAGAAATTGGCGAACATTCGATTAATACAGTATCAAATGTTGCTTCTAAAAAAGACATACACATTACAAATCATATCGATAAAGAAGTGTATGGATATGGTGACAAAGATAAATTAACACAGGTGTTGATTAATTTATTAACGAACGCCATTAGTTATTCACCGAAATCTAGTGAAGTTATTATAACCATTAAAGAAGTAGATGATGGTCAAATCATTTCTGTGAAAGATAATGGTATAGGTATATCTAAAGATGAACAAAAACGAATTTTTGAAAGATTTTATCGTGTAGATAAAGCGCGTAGTAGAGATTCAGGAGGAACAGGACTTGGTTTATCCATTACGAAACATATTGTAGAAGCGCATAATGGACAAATCAAAGTTGAATCAGAAGTTGGAAAAGGATCTAACTTTATTGTGAAACTCTTTAATAAGTAATCTTCATACAATCTTTACAATTTATTCATATTGAATTAATCATGAACAGATAGAATAAACATAGACCCCTTCATTTTGATGATTATGCGAAATACATTGTGTATTTCGCTTTTTTTATTTATGCGAAACAATCTTATTATATTGTGAGATATGATAAAATATAATCAATATAAAGATGGAGGTATCTTATTGTGGAAAAATTGGTACTGATTGATGGTAATAGTTTATCATTTAGAGCATTTTTTGCTTTGCCTTTATTAACAAATAAAGCTGGCGTTTATACTAATGCTATATATGGTTTTACGATGATTTTAGATAAAATAATTAAAGAAGAAGAGCCAACTCATTTTATGGTTGCTTTTGATGCTGGAAAAACAACTTTCAGAAATAATATGTACAGTGAATATAAAGGTGGTCGTGAGAAGACGCCGGATGAATTAAGAAGCCAATTACCATATATCCGTCAACTTGTGGAAAGTTATCATATTAAACATTATGAATTAGAAAATTATGAAGCGGATGATATTATCGGTACATTATCTCGTGAAGCGGATGAGAAAAATATTAAGACGATTATTATTACGGGTGATCGAGATTTAACTCAGCTAGCAAGTGAAAATGTAACGATTTATTATACAAAAAAAGGTGTAACAGATATTGATCATTACACACCTGAATTTATCGCTGAAAAATATGATGGTTTAGTACCTAACCAAATTATTGATATGAAAGGGCTTATGGGTGATAAGTCAGATAATATACCAGGTGTGCCTGGAATTGGTGAGAAGACAGCGATTAAATTACTGAAACAGTTTGAGACTGTAGAAGGTGTTTATGAAAATATTGATGAGTTAAAGAAATCAAAAATGAAAGAAAAATTAATAGATAACGAAGACAATGCTAAGTTAAGTAAAGAGCTAGCTACGATTAATCGTGAGTCTCCTATTGAAGTCACAATTGATGACTTGAAACTTACAGAACAAAGTAATGACGAGAAGATAAAGTTATTTAAGACATTAGAATTCAAACAATTGCTTGATCAAATGGATGCAAGTGCTGAAGCAACAGATGACCGAGAGATTAAATACTCAACTGATATTGATGACTTTGATTTTGATAATGTAACTGAAGCGGCTATTCATTTTGAAACGAACGAAGCTAATTATTTAAAAGCAGATATACTTGGATTTGCGATTCATGCAAATGACGAAACTTATGTTGTTTCTCTTGATGTTTTAAAAGAACATAAAAAATTACAACAATGGCTTGAAAATGATCAAGTAACATTTGCAACTTATGATGCTAAAAAAACGATTATATTATGTAAAAGATTAGGTATTGAAATTAATGGTATTCAGTTCGATACAATGTTAGCGAGTTACATTTTAGATCCTTCTAGAACAATTGATGATGTATACTCAGTTGTATCAGAATTTGGCATTTATTATGTACCGAATGATGAAAGTATATATGGCAAAGGTAAAAAGTTGCACGTCCCAGAAGAAGATATGCTTTTTGAAAGTATCGCTAAAAAGGTAACAGCAGTTTATGAAACAAAAGATAAAATGACTGAATTACTAGATGAAAAAGATCAATTAAGTCTACACGATGATTTAGAATTACCGTTAGCACGTGTATTAGCTGAAATGGAATATATCGGCATAACGGTTGATAAAGATACTTTAGTTGAAATGCAAGAAGACTTGAAAGTACGTATCGATAAATTGATTGAACAAATTCATCATCATGCTGGTTCGGAATTCAATATTAATTCACCAAAACAGTTAGGTGTCGTATTATTTGAAGATTTAAAACTACCAATTATTAAAAAGACAAAGACAGGATACTCAACTGCAGTTGATGTGTTAGAACAACTGCGCAATGAACATCCAATTATTGAAGATATATTAGTCTATAGACAACTCGCTAAACTTCAATCTACTTATATTGAAGGATTGCAAAAAATGATTACGTCTGAAGGTAAGATTCATACAAGATTTAATCAAACATTAGCTCAAACGGGTCGTTTAAGTTCTGTAGATCCTAATCTACAAAATATACCTATAAGATTAGAAGAAGGTAGAAAAATTAGAAAAGCATTTAGACCAAGTAAAGAAAATCACGTTATTTTTGCTGCTGACTATTCTCAAATCGAATTACGTGTATTAGCAGATATTACTGGTGACGAGCATATGAAAGAAGCCTTTACTGCTAATGAAGATATTCATACGACAACTGCAATGCGTGTGTTCAATGTCAGTAAAGACGAAGTAACTTCAAATATGAGAAGACAAGCAAAGGCAGTTAACTTTGGTATTGTGTATGGTATTAGTGATTATGGTTTAAGTCAAAGTTTAGGTATTACAAGAAAAGCTGCTAAGCAATTTATTGATGATTACTTAGACAGTTTCCCTAAAGTAAAAGAATATATGGATACAATCGTACAAGATGCTAAACAAAAAGGTTATGTAGAAACGCTACTTCACAGAAGAAGATATACACCAGACATCACAAATCGTAACTTTAATTTAAGAAGTTTTGCTGAGAGAACAGCTATGAATACACCAATTCAAGGTAGTGCAGCGGATATTATTAAATTAGCAATGGTACAATTTGCGAATAAGATGAAAGATAAAGATTTTAAAGCTAAATTATTATTACAAGTACACGATGAATTAATATTTGAAGTTCCAGAAGATGAATTAGAAGCATTTCAACCGTTTGTAGAAGACATCATGGATAATGCACTCGAGTTATCTGTGCCATTAAGTGTAGAATCTAGTTCAGGACAAACATGGTATGATGCTAAATAATAAAAGGAAAGAAGATTATATATGCCTGAGTTACCAGAAGTAGAAAGTGTTAAAAAAGTGATAGAACCTAAAATTGTCGGTGCCACAATACAAAATGTAACTTTTTCAGAAAAAGTTGAATTGGGCAAATCGACAGGTAAAGAAACAATTATAAAAGGTAGTTCATTAGCTGTATTCAAAGAACGTACTGAACATTACAAGATTATGAGTGTCTATCGTAGAAGTAAATATATTTTTATGGAAATTGATAACGGTGAAAATAGCAATGTTATCATGTGTCACTTCGGTATGACGGGGGCATTTTTTACAGTTCCAGATTTAAGTCATATTGAAGTTGATAACCATAGGAAGCATTGGCACGTTATATTTGAATTAGATAACGGATTACAGCTTATATACACAGATATTAGAAGGTTTGGTGAATTAAGAGCATTGGAAGATTTAAGTGAATATCCTTCAGTCTTAAAAATTGCACCAGAACCGTTTGTTGAAGAAGCTTACCAACATTACTTAAATAAAGTGATGTCAAATAAATTTATCAATAAACCAATTAAAGTCGCGATATTGGACCATACAGTTATATCAGGTTGCGGTAACATTTATGCTTGTGAAGCTTTGTTAAGAGCGGGCGTTCTACCGATGAGACCTGTGAAAGACTTAACTTCAAAAGAACGTAAAGCGGTCTTTGATGAAGTGGTTAACGTGTTACAAGAAGGTATCGATAACGGTGGTTCAAGTATATCTGATTACTACAATGCAGATGGTGAAAAAGGGACAATGCAAGAAAAGCATAGAATATATGGTAAAAAAGTGTGTGGTCAATGTGGCGGGCAAGTATTACAAAAAGTCATTGCCACAAGAAACACGCACTATTGTCCAAATTGTCAAAAGTAGGTGTAAAAATGGCGAAAGTAATAGGTTTAACTGGAGGTATTGCTACCGGCAAGTCTACAGTATCTCGTATTTTACAAGATAAAGGGTTTTGTATAGTAGATGCCGACGTAGCTAGTCGAAAAGCAGTCGAAAAAGGTAGCGTTGGTCTACAACAAGTTAAAGAAGTATTTGGAGAAGATGCAATTATAGATGGTGAAATGAATAGACAATATATTGGTTCTATTGTATTTAAAGATTCAACAATGCGAGAAAAGCTAAACAATATTATTCACCCGATAGTAAGAACAATAATGGATAAAGAAAAAGAAGAGGCATTAAATCATGGTAAAAATGTCATAATGGATATTCCGTTATTGTTTGAGAACAAATTGCAAAATACAGTCGATGAAACTTGGTTAGTTTATACAGATCAAGAAACTCAAATACAACGTCTTAAAGAACGTAATCAGTTAAGTGATGAAGAAGCGGAAGCAAGAATACAATCACAAATACCAATAGATGAAAAGAAAGCATTAGCCGATTGTATAATTGATAACAATGGAAGTTTAGAGGATTTACATCAAAATATTGATGATTTACTTAATAATAAGGCATTAAATCTTTAAAATTAAATAAGCTTAAAATGAAAGTGGATGAATAGCATTTGTTATTCTTCCACTTTTTTAAATTATTTTAGAAAAAGATAATAGAAAACGTTTTCAACAAACTTTTAATGTGATATACTAATTGCAATAAATAGTATATCACATTAAAAGGGGTTCTCGACTATGAAGAAAAATATCGCAATTAATGGTTTAGGAAGAATTGGAAGAATGGTCTTAAGAGGTGCACTTAAATCAAATGATTTAAATATTGTGGCTATTAATGCTTCATATCCACCAGAAACAATTGCTCATTTAATTAAGTATGATTCTACACATGGCAAATTAGATGGAGAAATTAAAGCAGTTGAAGATGGCATCATCATTGATGGTCATAAAATTTTACTTGTATCTGAAAGAGATCCTAAATTATTACCGTGGGGAACTTTAGGAATTGATATTGTTATAGAAGCAACTGGTAAATTTAATCATGGAGATAAAGCTATTGCACATATTGACGCTGGCGCTAAGAAAGTTATTTTAACAGGACCATCTAAAGGTGGCCATGTTCAAACAATTGTTAGAGGTGTAAATGATGATGCACTTGATTTAAATGATTTTGATATTGTTTCAAATGCATCTTGTACAACGAATTGTTTAAGCCCGGTAGTCAAAGTTTTAAATGATACATTTGGAATCGAAAATGGATTGATGACAACTGTACATGCATTTACGAATGACCAAAAGAACTTAGATAATCCTCATAAAGATTTGAGAAGAGCACGTTCTTGTACGGATAGTATCATTCCAACTTCAACAGGTGCAGCAAAAGCATTGTCACTTGTATTACCTGAATTAGAAGGGAAAATGCATGGAATGGCATTAAGAGTACCAACTTCTAATGTTTCTCTTGTAGATTTAGTTGTCGATTTAAAACAAAATGTAACAGTTGAAGAAGTGAATGAAGCATTACGTCAAGCTAGTAATGGACCATTAAAAGGGATTATGGATGTTAATGATGAGCCGCTTGTTTCAATTGATTTCAAAACGAATCCACATTCAGCAATCGTTGATGAACAATCTACAATGGTCATTGCAGATAATAAAGTGAAAGTACTTGCTTGGTATGATAATGAATGGGGTTACTCAATGAGAGTTGTTGAACTAGCAAAACAAATTGCTCAAATACTTTCAGAAGTGAGAGAACAAAAAATTTCATAAGTGATATAAGGTACATTTAAAACGTAATGTGGTAAATTAAATACCGCATTACGTTTTTTTATTGAATAATAATACTGTTAAGTATCTATAAGTGCATTTTGAAAAGTAGTGAGCGTTTAAAAAAATAACAAACTACTGTATAATCAACCTATGTAATAAGTATATGAGGGGTGAAACGAATGAGATGTCCAAACTGTAAATATGAAAATTCCAAAGTTGTAGACTCTAGACACGCGGATGATTTAGTAGCAATTAGAAGACGAAGAGAATGTGAATCATGTGGATTTCGTTTCACAACTTTTGAAAGAGTAGAGCTCACACCTTTAATCGTCGTAAAAAAAGACGGCGCAAGACAAACATTTAATAGAGATAAAATATTAAACGGTTTAGTACGTTCTTGTGAAAAAAGACCGGTTGCTTATCAAAAATTAGAAGAAATTACAAATCAAGTTGAAAAAGAATTAAGATCTGAAGGTAACACAGAAGTATCTTCAAATGATATTGGTGAAAAAGTTATGGAACATTTAATGGATGTCGATCAAGTATCTTATGTAAGATTTGCATCAGTATATAGAGAATTTAAAGATGTCGATCAATTATTAAAGTCTATGCAAGGCATATTGAAAGACCGAAAGTAAGGTGAGTATTAATGGCGGAATATTTTAGTGGTATCAAGCCAAGTGATGGCTTCTATGTTAAATCGAATTATAATTATACACATGTACATCAAGATATATTAGTTAGTTTATATACGCCATTAATTGGAACTGATGCAATTGGTGTTTATTTATATTTATCGCAGTTTAATTATCATCATGAAACAGAAGCGTATAATCATTATACAATTATGAATGATTTAAGAATAAATTTATCTAGCTTTAGAGATGCTTTAGACTTGTTAGAAGGTATTGGCTTACTGAAGACATATTTTAAGACGAATCAAGAAGCGCAATCATTTATTTATCAATTAGAGCAACCTGCTACAGCAGAACAATTTTTTAATGATCCTTTATTATCTGTATTTTTATATCAACAAATTGGGAAGTCGAGATATATTAGATTAAAAAATAGATATAAAGATGACAGTGTGACAACAGAAGGTTTTCATGAAGTGACCAAGAGCTTTACTGATGTATTTAAAGTGCCAAAGTTGACGAATGTTGAACAACAAGATGATATCAATATTCGACCCGAATATAAAAGTAAAGGTCTCGATTTGTCAGACGTTCAATTTGATTTTGAAATGTTAGAATTATTGTTGAGTAATCATTTGATTTCTAAAGAGATTTTAAATAAACAGACGAAAGAAGTCATCATACAAATTGCTACGTTATATGGTATTACACCAGTTGAAATGAAGTCTATTATTTTAAAATCCATTACAGAAAACCAAACGATTTCATTACAAGATTTAAGAAAACATGCACGTACAATTTATCAAATTGAGCATGAAGGTGAACTACCAACATTAGATTTAAAAAATGAAAAGCCTAAAACAAATGCGCATGCTGAAAACAGTGAAGTGAACTCTTTATTGTCTTGGTTTGAACTGTTGGATACGACAAGTCCAATAGACGTGTTATCATCATTTACGCAGTCTGAACCGACAATATCACAAAAGAGAACTGTTGAAGATATTATTACACGCGAAAAATTACCGTATGGTGTAATTAACATATTGTTAGAGTATGTAATGTTTAAAAATAATATGCAATTACCGAAAGCATATATTGAAGAAATTGCTTCGAATTGGAAAAAGCTTAAATTATCTTCAGCTGAAGAAGCTTATCATTACGTTAAAAATCTCGATAAACAAAAAGCAGAGAAGAAAAAAGAACGTAAAAGTAATGCAAATAACCCTTATAAATTAAAATCAATTGAAAAGACACCAGAATGGTTATTAAAACAAAAATCTTCTGAATCAACTAAAGAAGAGAAACAAAATGATCATGAATCTGATGCTGCGTTTGAAAAAAGAAAACAAGCGCTTCAAAAAGAAATGGAAGCTTTTTGGAAAGAAGGTGATCAATAATGGAACCACTTGGACAACATTTGAAACAAAATAAAGATTTTCAAAAACGATTAGAAAAAATTAAAAAAGATACATTGTCTCATAATGAAGTAAAGGCATTTTTAGAAGAACATCAATCTGAATTAACGAACGAAATGATTGATAGAGATTTAGATCAATTACAAGCATATAAAGATCAATCGAAATGTTGTGAGAAATGTGGGAGTTATGGCACTTGTATCAACTTTGTGAAAGGTCATGTACCTGAACTATACATTGAGAATGACCACATCAAAACAAGGTACTTACCATGTCCGAACAAAATCGAATACGATGAACAAAGATTTGAATCAAGTTTAGTGACATCATTCCAAATGCCAGAAGAAACGTTGAAAGCGACGATCAAAGATATATATATCGATAATGAATCTCGTATGCAAATTATTAAGAAGGCTATGGATATCTGTAATAAAATTGTAGCTGGTGATGAAGTTAAAGGACTATATATTCATGGTCCATTCGGAACGGGTAAATCGTATATATTAGGTGCAATTTCAAATCAGCTAAAAGTCAAAAAGCAACCTTCTACAATTATATATTTGCCTGAATTTATTAGAGTGCTTAAAAATGGATTTAATGACGGATCATTCAGTAGTCGATTTGAAGCGGCACGTGAAGCTAAAGTGTTGATGCTAGATGATATAGGTGCGGAAGAACTGACACCATGGGTTCGTGATGAAATATTGGGTCCATTATTGCATTATAGAATGGTCCATAAATTACCGACATTCTTTAGTTCGAATTTTAACTTTGAAGAGTTAGAATTTCATTTGAGCAAAACACGACAAGGTTCAGAAATAACGAAAGCTAGTCGAATAATGGAACGTATTAAAACAATCTCTGAGCCATATGAATTAGATGGTAAAAACTATCGCGCTTAATTTTAGCTTGATATTTTACAGTAGAGTTGTATAATTGAATTATCTTAAATGAATATACAAATTTAGAGGACATGACGTCTATAAAGCATTCACAGAGAGTCTCATTGAGCTGAAATTGAGATAATGCAATATAAATAGTTACTCCCTCAATACATGATGTGTTAATCCACATTCGGCTCAAGACCGTTATCTTATGTAGAGTTATCGTGCTTATTTGTTAAGTACGTTAATGAGGGTGGTACCGCGAGAGATTTCGTCCCTTTGGATGAGGTCTCTTTTTTGTGTTCTTTAATAAAAAAGAGGAGGAAGTCGTTATGAGTGAGATAAATATTAAGTTTCCGGACGGTAATGTAAAAGGGTTTGAGCAAGGCACAACTACTGAAGAAATCGCTCAATCTATTAGCCCAGGTTTAAGAAAGAAAGCTGTAGCTGGTAAATTTAATGGTCAGTTAGTAGATTTAACAAGACCTTTAGAAAATGATGGAGAAATTGAAATCGTTACACCAGGAAGCGATGAAGCTTTAGAAGTGTTAAGACATTCAACTGCACATTTAATGGCACAAGCTTTACAAAGATTATACGGAGATGTGAAGTTTGGCGTAGGTCCTGTAATCGAAGGTGGTTTCTACTACGATGTAGATACAGAACATAAAATTTCTAGTGACGACTTTGAAACTATCGAAAAAGAAATGAAACAAATTGTGAATGAAAACTTTAAAATTGAACGTAAAGTTGTAAGTCGCGATGAAGCGAAAGCATTCTTTAAAAATGATGAGTATAAATTAGAGTTGATCGATGCTATTCCTGAAGACGAAAACGTAACACTTTATTCTCAAGGTGAATTTACAGATTTATGTCGAGGCGTACATGTTCCTTCAACTTCAAAAATTAAAGAATTTAAATTGTTATCTACTGCAGGTGCTTATTGGAGAGGTGACTCAAACAATAAGATGTTGCAACGTATATACGGAACAGCATTCTTTGATAAAAAGGAATTAAAAGCATACTTGAAAGTATTAGAAGAAAGAAAAGAACGTGATCACCGTAAAATCGGTAGAGAACTAGAATTATTTACTACTAACCAAGATGTTGGTGCTGGATTACCTTTATGGTTACCAAATGGTGCGACAATTAGACGTGAATTAGAGCGTTATATTGTAGATAAAGAAGTCGCAATGGGGTATGACCATGTGTATACACCAATTATGGCTAATGTAGATTTCTACAAGAGATCTGGACATTGGGATCACTATCACGAAGATATGTTCCCACCAATGGATTTAGGTAATGAAGAACTTGTGCTTAGACCTATGAACTGTCCACATCACATGATGATTTATAAAAATAGTCGTCATTCATATAGAGAGTTACCAATTCGTATAGCTGAATTAGGTATGATGCATAGATATGAGGCAAGTGGAGCAGTATCTGGTCTACAACGTGTTAGAGGTATGACTTTAAATGACGCACATATCTTTGTTCGTCCAGACCAAATTAAAGAAGAATTTAAACGTGTTGTTAACATGATTCTTGATGTGTATAAAGATTTCGGTTTCGAGGATTACAAATTCAGATTAAGTTATCGCGATCCAGAAGATAAAGAAAAATACTTCGATGATGACGAAATGTGGAATAAAGCACAAGCGGTTCTTAAAGAAGTAATCGATGAAATGGCATTACCATACGAAGAAGCAATCGGTGAAGCGGCATTCTATGGCCCTAAATTAGACGTTCAAGTTAAAACAGCAATGGGTAAAGAAGAAACACTTTCTACTGCTCAATTAGATTTCTTATTACCACAAAAATTTGATTTAACTTATATCGGTAATGATGGTGAAGAACATCGTCCAGTTGTTATTCATAGAGGCGTAATTTCTACTATGGAAAGATTTACTGCATTCTTAATAGAAGAAACTAAAGGTGCATTCCCACTTTGGTTAGCACCAAAACAAGTGGAAATTATACCTGTAAATGTTGACTTACATTACGATTATGCAAGAGCATTAAACGATGAATTAAAATCTCAAGGTGTGCGTGTTCATATTGACGACCGTAACGAAAAAATGGGATATAAAATTCGTGAAGCTCAAATGAAAAAAATACCGTACCAAATAGTAGTCGGTGATAAAGAAGTAGAAAACCAAGAAGTAAATGTACGTCAATACGGATCTAAAGATTCAAAAACAGTTGAAAAAGGCGAATTCATCTGGAATATTGTGGATGAAATTCGACTAAAAAAGTAATATCCTATTGAAATTTCTGGAATCATCGGGTATAGTTTTAATAGTGAAATTTAATTAAATATTCCTCAGTAATGAGTTAGAGGTTGCGATGTTCAAGAGTAATTATTCAGAAGCGAAATGGCGCGTATGTTGAAATAATGAAAGGGTGCATCGCCGAAACGAATCATATCCATAATATGATTTGTTGGGTCAGTGTTTAATAGATACTGGACTGTCACACTAAGTGATGTGCTACCAATTTGTATGGAATGTTCATATATCGGTCGCATATCTCTTGAGATATGCGACTTTTTTAGTGGCTCGATTGTGGAATGGAGAAAGGAAATAGCAATGAATCAAGAAAAATCAACGAACAATATTCAAAGGAAACTCAAAGATAGACATATCTCTATGATAGCCATCGGTGGTTGTATTGGTACTGGTTTATTTATGACTTCTGGCGGAGCGATTAGAGATGCTGGACCGGGTGGTGCATTACTAGCATATGCAATAGTTGGCTTGATGGTCTTCTTCCTTATGACATCATTAGGAGAAATGGCGACTTATTTACCAGTCTCAGGTTCTTTTAGTACTTACGCAACTCGATTTGTCGATCCTTCACTAGGATTTGCATTGGGATGGAACTATTGGTTTAACTGGGTTATTACAGTTGCAGCTGATATTACAATTGCATCTCAAGTTGTGAGTTACTGGGAACCATTAGAAATCATTCCATCATGGTTATGGAGTATCATTTTTATGGTTATCATATTTGGCCTTAATGCACTTTCAGTTAGAGTATACGGGGAAAGTGAATACTGGTTTGCATTTATTAAAGTAGCTACAGTAATTATTTTCATTGGTGTAGGTTTATTAACGATATTTGGTTTACTAGGTGGCGAATACTTAGGATTCGATAACTTTGTAGCAGGTGATGCACCATTCTTAGGTGACTCGAACGTTAATACATTCTTACTTGTATTAGGTGTATTCTTAGTTGCGGGATTCTCATTCCAAGGTACCGAGTTAATTGGTATTACAGCTGGAGAATCTGAAAATCCTGAAAGAGCAGTTCCTAAAGCGATTAAACAAGTATTCTGGAGAATTTTATTATTTTACATTTTAGCAATCTTTGTAATTGGTATGATTATTCCTTATACAAATCCAAACTTAATGGGTGGAGACGAAATTGCGAAATCACCATTTACACTAGTATTTGAGAATGCAGGTTTAGCATTTGCTGCTTCATTTATGAATGCTGTTATTTTAACTTCAGTATTATCAGCAGGTAACTCTGGTATGTACGCTTCAGTTAGAATGCTATTCTCAATGAGTAAAGATAAATTAGCATCACCAGTATTTTCAAAAACAAATAAATCAGGTGTTCCATACACAGCATTATTTGCAACAGCAGTAGTTGTTATACTTATATTTGCAATTGAGCATTTAAGTGGTGGCGCATACGAATATATTATCGCTGCTTCAGGTATGACAGGCTTTATTGCTTGGTTAGGAATCGCAATCAGCCATTATAGATTTAGAAGAGCATTTGATCTACAAGATTATGATAAGACTAAATTAAAATATAAAGCTAAATGGTTCCCATTTGGTCCATTGTTTGCATTTGCTTTATGTGCGATTGTAATTGTAGGACAAGATGTTGATTTCATCCAAACTGGTGAATTCGAACCAAGAAGATTCTTTATTACTTATATGGGTATTCCTGTATTTTTAGCGTTTTATATTTTCCATAAACTAAAATATAGAACTAAAATGATTCCACTTGATAAAGTTGACTTAAGTCAAGATGTGGATATGAAAGAATTTGAAAAGAATATTAAATAAACATTGACATAAGGGTTTATAATTGGTAAGATAAGTTTTGTTGAATACGAAACGGACCAAGTAGAAGCATACCCGCTTCTCACCTGTAGTGACGCGTAAAGCAGTTAGCAGGTACAATAAACCTTTAAAGTTTATGGATGAGAACGGGTGCATTATGCATTCGTTCTTTTTTTCTTGGACGACTTCGTAAAATTCTAGGAGGTGTCAACCATAGCTAAAGATCAGACTCAAGTTAACGACAAAATTCGTGCAAAAGAACTTCGCCTTATTGGCCAAGATGGTGAGCAAATTGGTGTTAAATCTAAATATGAAGCCCTTGAAATGGCTGAACGAGTAGATTTAGATGTTGTAATCGTAGCGCCTAATGCTAAACCACCTGTTGCAAGAATTATGGATTACGGTAAATACAAATTCGAACAGCAGAAGAAAGAAAAAGAAATGCGTAAGAAACAAAAAGTAGTCAATGTTAAAGAAATTCGATTAAGTCCAACTATCGAAGAACATGACTTCGAAACTAAATTGAAACATGCTCAAAAATTCTTATCTAAAGAAGATAAAGTTAAAGTATCTATTAGATTTAGAGGTCGTGCGATCACGCATAAAGAAATTGGTCAACGTGTGTTAGAACGCTTTGCAGAATCTTGTAAAGACATAGCAACAGTTGAACAAAGACCTAAAATGGAAGGGCGTTCAATGTTCTTAATGTTAGCGCCAATTTCAAACGACAAATAAACCGAAATTATAGGAGGAAATCTCAATGCCTAAAATGAAAACTCATCGTGGAGCAGCAAAACGTGTTAAAAGAACTGGTTCAGGTCAATTAAAACGTTCTAGAGCGTTCACTTCACACTTATTCGCAAACAAATCTACAAAAGCAAAACGTAAATTGCGTAAAGCTTCATTAGTTTCTAAATCAGATACTAAACGAGTTAAACAAATGTTAACGTACGTAAAATAATAAACATAGCGGACTAATGGTCCATTTTAAGGAGGAATTATCATGCCACGTGTTAAAGGTGGAACAGTGACGAGAGCTCGTCGTAAAAAAGTTTTAAAATTATCTAAAGGTTACTTTGGTTCAAAACATACATTATATAAAGTTGCTAAGCAACAAGTTATGAAATCTGGTAACTACGCTTACCGTGACCGTCGTCAGAAAAAACGTGAATTCCGTAAATTATGGATTGCACGTATTAATGCAGCAGCTCGTCAAAACGACATCAGCTATAGCCGTTTAATGAATGGTCTTAAAGTAGCTGGTATTGAAATTAACCGTAAAATGCTTTCTGAAATCGCTATTTCAGACGAAAAAGCATTTGCTGAATTAGCTACTAAAGCTAAAGACGCTTTAGCTAAATAATTGCATTTCATTGTTGTATAAGCTGTCAATAAAGTTATTAACTTTATTGATGGCTTTTTTTATGAAATAATATAGTAGAAAGTGCGTCTTCTTTACGCTTCAAATTCGCTTTGATAAAATAGTGTAGAAATAAGAATAAGGAGTTTATTATGTCTAAATTTGATGAAATGATTACAGTAGTACCACGTAAATTAATATTTAAAGACGAAGCTTATCAATTTGATGGGTTTAAATCTATTCAAGATGAAGAAACTAAATATATTTATGAAACAATTAGTCAATTTGAAACAAAACGTCGTGGTGATATGGAAGAAGATCCTTCATATAAACAACTCATTTCATATTGTATATTAGAAAATGAGGACGACGAAGTACTTGTATATGAAAGGTTAACTGGTGGTGGCGAAAGTCGATTACATGGTTTAAGTTCAATAGGAGTAGGCGGACATATGAATGATGTTCCTGAAGCTGTGACAGTTGAAGAGGTAATCAGAGAGAATGCTGCAAGAGAACTTGAAGAAGAAGTTGGTTTAAATAAACAAGATGTAGCAAACATGGAGTTAATTGGATTTATAAATGATGATCAAGATGAAGTAGGTAAAGTTCATATTGGTGTTGTTTTTAAATTAAAAGTTAATAAATCTAGCGTTGAAGCAGTCGAAACAGATACATTAAAAATTAAGTGGGCTGATCAAACAGAATTGTTGAATCATAAGAATTATGAAACATGGAGTAGTCTAATTATAGATGGTATATACAGAAGAGGTGAGTAACCTTGAGTGAAATTATTCCATTTCCAAAATTAAAAAAACAACTGGTTAACAATATTAATCTTGCGATTCGAAATGAACAATTTGATGAAGCGTATGAATTGTTTGAAACATACGAGCAACATTTTGAGATGGATGATGACTTATCAATAAAGAAATGTGAAGTCTTAAAATCTTGCGGTTACTATCTTGAATTGCGAGAAGAAGCGAGTATATTGCTGAATCAAGGTCATCCATTCTATGACAAAATAGTCATTTATTTTGTAGAAAGTTTATACTTTTTAGAACAATATCAAACAGTAGTTGAAATTATTAATCAAATTAAAGATGAAAATATCGAACACGCTACGAGAATGGCATTGCTACCTATTCAAGATATGGCTAAAGAAAAGTTGAACCAAAGGCAATTGAAAGCTTCAGAGGTATTGAGAACATTTCAAGAAACACAATTTGAAGAACAAATTAATCTACTTATAGATTTAATTGATCATCACTTAGGTATATTTAATTTAACTTTAGCTCAAATTATTGAGAATGAAGTATTACATCCTAATGTGCAAAGTTTAATATTAGAATATTTAAGATTAAGTGAATGGTCAGCTGAAGTTAAATTCAATAAAATAGATGAGAATATTACTGTTATACCGACTGAATTACCTGGTATAGAAAGAACAAATTTTACACAAAATATCATTCCTAAAGTAATTGATCAACTTGAAATTGATAGTCCTTCATCTATAGAGTTAGCTAAAAGTTTATTAAACCAACATGCCATTATTATGTATCCAATTACACTAAATGATATAAATGATGATGTTTTAGTTGCATGTTACTTGAAACTTTTATCAGAACGTTTTAATATAGACGCTAACTACGAAAGTGTGACTCAACAAGATTGGGACATATTCATTGAAGTCATTCAAAAATTGCAATGAATATAAACACTATAGTTGAAACATTAGAAAGCTATGTTATAATTAAAGAGTTGAAAATTTATAAAATTAGGATAATCACGGAGGTTTTTATTCATGACAGCAACATGGGAAAAGAAAGAAGGTAACCAAGGTTTATTAACTGTTACGGTTCCTAAAGAAGAAGTAGATAAAGGATTAGACAAAGCATTCAAAAAAGTTGTTAAACAAATTAATGTACCTGGTTTCCGTAAAGGTAAAATGCCAAGACCATTATTTGAACAAAGATTTGGTGTTGAATCATTATACCAAGATGCTTTAGATTTCATTTTACCTGAAGCATATGGCAATGCAGTAGAAGAGGCAGAAATCAACCCAGTTGATCGTCCAGAAATCGACGTTACACAAATGGAAAAAGGTAAAGAACTTATCTTTGAAGCAACTGTAACTGTTGAACCAGAAGTTGAATTAGGAGACTATAAAGGTCTTTCAATCGAGAAACAAGATCGTGAAGTAACTGACGAAGAATTCAATCAAGCAATTGAAGATGCAGTAAGCCGTCAAGCTGAATTAACAGTTAAAGAAGGCGAAATCGCTGAAGGAGACGTTGTTAACATTAACTTTGATGGTTATGTTGATGGTGAAGCTTTCGAAGGTGGTCAAGCAGAAGGTTATGATCTTGAAATTGGTTCTGGATCATTCATCCCTGGATTTGAAGAACAATTAATCGGTCTTAAAGCTAACGATAGCAAAGATGTTGTTGTCACATTCCCAGAAGAATACCACGCTGAAGAATTAGCTGGTAAAGAAGCTACTTTCAAATGTGAAGTTAACGAAGTGAAATCTAAAGAAATTCCAGAATTAGATGACGAGTTAGCACAAGAACTTGATGAATCAGTTAGCACAGTTGATGAATATAAAGAAAAATTACGTAAAGACTTAGAAGAAGCTAAAGTTAATCAAGCAGAAGCAACTGAAAAAGAAGAAGCTATTACAAAAGCTACTGACAATGCAAAAGTTGATATTCCAGAAGCTATGATTAATACAGAATTAGATCGTATGATGCAAGAATTTGAACAACGTATTTCTCAACAAGGTTTAAACCTTGAGTTATACTATCAATTCTCAGGTCAATCAGAAGAAGAACTTAAAGCACAAATGAAAGAAGATGCTGAAAAACGCGTTAAAACTAATTTAACTTTAAGAGCTATTGCTGATGCAGAGAATATCGAAGTATCTGATGCAGATGTTGAAGCTGAATTCGCTAAAATGAGCGAACAATTTGGATTATCTGTTGAAGATATTAAAGCAACATTAGGTAATAACGATATTTTAGTTAATGACCTTAAAATCCAAAAAGTTATCGATTTATTAGTAGCTGAATCAGCTGGAGAATAATAATTATTCGGTATTAAAGTAACTATAGTAGCAGAATATTTCTGCTACTATTCTTTTTTAGTCCGTTTAATTTGAAAAAGTAAAAAACATTTAGTATAGTCTAAAAAGAATAGGGGTGTAAAAATGTTTAAATTTAACGATGGTGAAGAAAACTTAAAATGTTCTTTTTGTGGTAAAGAACAGGATCAAGTTAAAAAACTTGTTGCTGGTAGTGGCGTATATATTTGTAATGAATGTATAGAATTGTGTTCTGAAATTGTAGAGGAAGAATTAAAGTCACAAGAACCAGAACAGTTTACTGATGTTCCTACACCTAAAGAAATTATGGAACAATTAAATGATTATGTTATCGGTCAAGAAAATGCGAAAAAATCATTAGCTGTAGCTGTTTATAATCATTATAAACGTGTACAACAACCTTCTGAAAGTGAAGATGGTGTTGAATTACAGAAAAGTAATATTGCATTAATCGGACCTACTGGTAGTGGTAAAACATTGCTTGCACAAACGTTAGCTAAATCATTAAATGTACCATTTGCAATTGCAGATGCAACAAGTTTAACTGAAGCAGGTTACGTTGGTGAAGACGTTGAAAATATATTATTAAGATTAATCCAAGCAGCAGATTTCGATGTTGAAAGTGCTGAAAAAGGTATCATTTACGTGGATGAAATTGATAAGATTGCACGTAAATCAGAGAATACGTCAATTACACGTGACGTATCTGGTGAAGGTGTACAACAAGCGTTACTTAAGATCTTAGAAGGTACGACAGCAAGTGTACCGCCACAAGGTGGAAGAAAGCATCCAAACCAAGAGTTTATTCAAATAGATACAACAAATATTCTATTTATCCTTGGTGGTGCCTTTGATGGTATTGATGAAGTTATTAAACGTAGACTTGGTGAAAAAGTTATCGGCTTTAGTAGTTCAGGTGATGAAATTAGTGACGAAGAATCATTATTATCACAAATTAGACCTGAAGATCTACAGGCTTATGGTTTAATTCCTGAATTTATTGGTAGAATTCCAATTGTAGCTAACCTTGAAACATTAGATGTTGATGCATTGAAAAATATTTTAACGCAACCTAAGAATGCGTTAGTTAAACAATATACTAAGATGCTTGAATTAGATGATGTTGAACTACAATTTGATGAACAAGCACTTACGGCTATTAGTGAATTAGCAATAGAACGTAAAACAGGTGCACGTGGACTTCGTTCAATTATTGAAGAAGCTTTAATCGATATTATGTTTGATATTCCATCTAGCTCTGATGTAAGTAAAGTAGTTATTACTGAAGATACAATTAGAGATCATAAATTACCAAACTTATATGATAGTGAAGGTAATTTAATCAATGATGAAAAAACATCAGCATAATCACATATGATTATAAAGGCTGAGACATGTTATTAACTGTCTCAGCCTTCTTTAATGTTTAAAAGTGATTTGATAGACCTATCGTTACTGTGTTTAAAATATAAGTAAGATAAGATATAATAAAAGAAACAAACTTGTAGGAGAAAACGATGAAAATTAATCCGAATAATGTAGATATTATAATCAGTGCAGTAGATCCAAAACAATATCCTGAGACTGGTTTGCCAGAAATAGCACTTAGCGGACGTTCAAATGTTGGGAAATCAACATTTATCAATACGTTAATTTCAAGAAAAAAAGTGGCAAGAACGTCATCGAAACCAGGTAAGACACAAACATTAAACTTCTTTAATATCGATGAGCAACTTATCTTTGTAGATGTGCCAGGTTATGGATATGCTAAAGTTAGTAAAAAACAAAGAGAACAGTTTGGTAAGATGATTGAACAGTACTTAACAACTAGAGAAGCATTAAGATGTGTAATTCAATTAGTTGATATTAGACATAAACCGACTCAAGATGATGTGTTGATGTATAACTATCTGAAACATTTTGAAATACCAACTATCGTCATTGCGACTAAAGAGGATAAAATTCCTAAAGGTAAAGTACAAAAGCATTTAAAAATCATTAGACAAACCTTAGAATTAGATCCTGAAGATAAATTGATTAGTTACTCATCTTTAAACAAAGATAAGACAGACAATATTTGGGCATTATTGTCACAATTTATTTAAACAAATTACTCACATTTCTAGATTAGAAATGTTATAATTTAGACATTGGACATAAATTAATGGGGGCGTTAGAAGTGCATGTTGTTGTAGTAAGCGTAAACTATAAGACTGCAGATGTTGCAATGCGTGAAAAACTAGCTTTTAATGATCAAGAAATTGAGAATGCGCTTGTAACACTAAACAATCAAAAATCTATATTAGAATGTGTAATCTTATCGACTTGTAATAGAACTGAAGTATATGCGGTTGTAGATCAAATTCACACTGGTAAATATTATATTCAGTCATTTTTAGCAGATTGGTTTGATCAATCTTTAGATACAATTAAACAATATACGAACGTTTTAACTGAGAATGATGCAGTGGAACATTTATTTAGAGTGACTTCAGGATTAGATTCTATGGTTCTAGGAGAGACTCAAATTCTAGGTCAAATGAAAGACGCATTTCAAATTGCTCAAACAGAGGTTACAACTGGAACGATGTTTAACCGTCTGTTTAAACAAGCAATTACTTTAGCTAAGCGTGCGCATCATGAGACTGATATTGCGTCAAATGCTGTTTCAGTATCATATGCAGCTGTTGAATTATCTAAAAAAGTTTTAGGTAAATTAGATAATAAGAAAGCATTAATCATTGGTGCAGGGGAAATGGCTGAGTTAGCTGTTGCGAATTTAAATGGCAGTGGCGTTAAAGACATCACTGTTTTAAATCGTACAGTAGCTAAAGCAGAATCTCTTGCAATGCAATATAAAGGCGTAGCGAAAAGCATCAATGAATTACAATGTTCATTAATGGAAGCTGATATTGTGATCAGTTCTACTAGTGCTGAACATTATGTATTAACTAAAGATATGATGCGTGATGTAGAGCGTTTTAGAAGAAATAAACCGTTAGTATTAATTGATATTGCGGTACCTAGAGATATAGACCCAGCAGTAAATGATTTAGATTCAATGTTTAATTATGACGTGGATGATTTAAACGGACTTGTTGATGCTAATTTAGCAGAACGTGAACAAGCAGCAAGTGAAATTGAATTATTAATTGCTAAAGAAATTGATAAACACGATGAATGGGTGAATATGTTAGGTGTTGTGCCAATTATTACGGCATTAAGAGACAAAGCATCACATATACAACAAGATACAATGATGAGTGTTGAAAGAAAGCTTCCTGATATGACTGACAGAGAGCGTAAAGTTATTTCTAAACACATGAAGAGTATCGTCAATCAACTATTAAAAGATCCGATTACACAAGCAAAAGAATTATCAACGGACAAAAAATCAAAAGAAAAATTAGAATTATTCCAAGAAATCTTCAATATCTCAAGTGAAGTTGAGCGAATAAATGAAACTAAGAAAGAATTAAAACAAGATCAATTGTCTCCTAAAACAGTTGAATCTTAATACAAAATAATGGTGATGCTATGCAAGATGTAATTTCTGTACGTTTGCATGAAATAGTATTAATTATTTACATGATTTGTTTAGGGTGCTATTTTTATGACTTTATTCAAAAGAATTCTAAAGTTAGAAAGTTTGGGTATTATGCGCTAGGGATTGTTTGGATTTTTCAAACAATCTTTTTGTGCATGTATATTGTTACAACGAAACAATTCCCTGTACTAACAATTTTTGAAGGATTTTATTTTTATACATGGATGATTATCACTGTTTCATTAGTTTTAAATTATTTTAAATCCACAGATTTAACAGTCTTTATTATCAATTTGATTGGATTTGTATTTTTAGTTATTCATACATTTAGACCAGAACAGTATGACACAGAAAATACTGCTGCAAATATAATGAATGAATTACTTTTAATACATATTTCTTTAGCTATTTTAAGCTATGTTCTTTTTGCATTGAGTACATCACATGCAATTTTGTATTTGTTACAAAGAAAAAATTTAAAAGAGAAAAAATTTAATCAAAAGTTCTTTAGAATGGGCAGTATTGACCAATTAGAACAAAATGTATTTAGATTTACATTAGTAGGATTTTTAGTCTTATTAATTAGTTTAATACTTGGCATTCAATGGGGACTTATTATAATTGGTAGTGAAATTTGGATTGATAGTAAAGTAGTCGGTTCTTTAATTGTCTTACTACTTTATGGTATTTATTTATTTTTAAGAGTAAGAAAATCAATCAACACAAAAACGTTAGTTATAGCAAATATTATGATGTTTCTCGTGTGTATGATAAATTATTTGGTGGTCTCAAAATTTTCAGGATTTCATCAATGGTTTAACTAAACAATGGTGGAGGAAATTATGCGTAAAATTATTGTAGGTTCTAGAAAAAGTAAATTAGCTATGACGCAGAGTCAGCAATTTATAGATAAATTAAAAGAAAAACACCCAGATTTAGATATTGAAATTAAAGAAATCGTTACGAAAGGTGACAAAATTGTTGATGTTCAATTATCTAAAGTCGGTGGTAAAGGATTATTCGTTAAGGAAATCCAACAAGCATTATTCAATCATGAAATTGACTTTGCTATTCATTCCTTAAAAGATGTTCCAAGTGAATTACCTGAAGAATTAACTTTAGGATGTATTCCAGAACGTGAAAATCCATTTGATGCATATATTGCAAATAACCATGTTAAACTTGCGGATTTGAAACCAGGTAGCATCGTTGGTACAAGTTCATTAAGACGTGGTGCACAATTATTAGCAAAATATCCTCATTTAGAAATTAAGTGGATTCGTGGAAATATTGATACACGCTTAAATAAATTAGAAACTGAAGACTTCGATGCGATTATACTTGCTGCAGCTGGATTAAAACGTATGGGCTGGAGTGATGATATCGTTACTGAATATTTACAAGAAGATACGATGGTACCTGCTATAGGGCAAGGTGCACTAGGTATCGAATGTAGAAGTGATGATCAAGAATTATTAGATATTCTTAAATCAGTTCATGATGAGAATGTAGAAACATGTGTAACATGTGAAAGAACTTTCTTAAATGAAATGGATGGTAGTTGTAAAGTGCCAATAGCTGGTTACGCAACACTTGAAAATGATGAAATTTCATTTACAGGTTTAATCATGTCTCCAGATGGTAAAGAAAGATATGAATCAACAATAAAAGGAACTGACCCTGTTGAAATAGGTAAACAAGTTTCTGAAGAATTAAAAGCACAAGGTGCATATGAAATCATTAAGAAATTGAACGAAGAAGCATAATAAGGAGTCGTTAACATGAAGCCAATCATTGTGGTTACAAGTACAAGAACTGTTCAACGTGAAGATGTCGAAATTCGTCATTATCCGTTCATTGATATTGTTCCTATCAAATTTGAACAATCTTGTTTAAAACCGCACTATGATTGGCTTATTTTTACGTCTGTAAATGCGATCAAAATATTTGAACCATATTTAAATCAAATAGAAGTCGATCGTATTGCTGTTATCGGTACAAAAACTAAAAAAATAGCAGATCAGTACAATATCCCAGTAGATTTAATGCCAGATTCATTTACTCAAGAAGGTTTATTACATGAATTTAAAGATCAGTTCACCAATCAATCTATATTAATTCCATGTAGTAAACAAGCTAGGGATAAACTGGCGAAAGAACTTATGAAATGGGATAATCAAGTACAAGTACTGCATCTATATGAGCCTGTTACAAATATAGAAAATGTTAGAAAAGTACATGAATTGATTCAACAGCAAGAAGTAACGCATGTTACTTTTTCAAGTTCATCGGCTGTATCAAGTTATTTTGATAACTATCATCGAATTCCAGACTCAGTCGAAGTTTATGCAATTGGTGCGATAACAGAGCGAAAGTTAAATACATATCATCAACCTTCTAAAGTAGCAGAAGAATACACATTAGAAGGCATGATAAATACAATTTTGAAAGAGGTAAAATCATGAAATTTGATAGACATAGAAGACTTAGATCATCTCAAGTTATGAGAAATATGGTGAAAGAAACGTATGTTCATAAATCAGATTTAATATATCCGATTTTTGTAATTGAAGAAGATAATATTAAAAACGAAATATCTTCAATGCCAGGTATTTATCAATTAAGTTTAAACTTATTAGAACAAGAGCTTAAAGAAGCTTATGATTTAGGCATTAGAGGTGTTATGTTCTTTGGTATACCTAATGAGAAAGATGCTTGTGGAACAGGTGCTTTTATTGATGATGGTATTATACAAAAAGCAACACGATTATCTAAAAGTAAATTTCCAGATATGTTAGTTGTAGCGGATACGTGTTTATGTGAATATACAGATCACGGACATTGCGGTGTGATAAACGAAGAAACAAAAGATGTAGATAACGACCAATCATTAGAATTACTTGTGAAAACAGCTGTATCACAAGCTAAAGCTGGTGCAGATATTATTGCGCCAAGTAATATGATGGACGGATTTGTTGCTGAAATTAGAGAAGGCTTAGATCAAGCAGGATTTATAAATATTCCTATTATGAGTTATGGTATTAAATACGCATCTAGCTTCTATGGCCCATTTAGAGAAGCAGCAGAAGGAGCACCTTCATTTGGTGATCGTAAGACTTATCAAATGGATCCAAGTAATCGATTAGAAGCATTCAGAGAATTAGAAAGTGATATTAAAGAAGGTTGCGACATGATGATTGTTAAACCAGCACTAAGCTATTTAGATATCATTAGAGATGTTCGTAATCGCTCAGACTTACCAATTGTTGCATATAATGTAAGTGGAGAATACAGTATGACAAAAGCAGCTGCATTAAACGGCTGGATTGATGAAGAAAAAATCGTGATGGAACAAATGACGTCAATGAAACGTGCTGGCGCTGACATGATTATTACTTATTTTGCTAAAGATATTTGTAAATACTTAGACGGAGGAGACTACTAATATGAGATATGAACGTTCAATAAATGCCTATGATGAAGCTGTAAATTTAATGCCAGGTGGCGTAAATAGTCCAGTACGTGCTTTTAAATCAGTAGATACACCACCGATTTTTATGGACCACGGACAAGGATCTAAAATTTATGATGTAGATGGTAATGAATATATTGATTATGTGTTAAGTTGGGGCCCGTTAATTCTAGGTCATACACATGAAAAAGTAAAAGCTGCATTACATGAAGCAGTTGATAAAGGAACTTCATTCGGTGCATCAACTGAACTTGAAAATAAAATGGCTAAACTTGTTATTGAACGTGTGCCATCTATTGAAATGGTAAGAATGGTTTCTTCAGGTACTGAAGCGACATTAGCCGCATTACGTCTTGCTAGAGGATACACTGGCAGAAATAAAATATTGAAATTTGAAGGATGCTATCACGGACATAGTGATTCATTATTAATTAAAGCAGGTTCTGGCGTCGCGACTTTAGGTTTACCAGATTCTCCTGGTGTACCAGAAGGCACAGCTAAAAACACTGTAACTGTACCATATAACGATATTGAAGCAGTAAAAGTTGCGTTTGAACACTTTGGTGAAGATATTGCAGGCGTTATTGTTGAACCAGTTGCTGGTAACATGGGCGTTGTCCCACCTGTTGAAGGCTTCTTAGAAGGTTTACGTGATATTACGAAAGAATACGGTTCATTACTTATTTTCGATGAAGTCATGACTGGATTTAGAGTTGGCTATAACTGTGCACAAGGTTACTTTGGTGTGACACCAGATTTAACATGCTTAGGTAAAGTTATTGGTGGTGGACTACCAGTTGGCGCATTCGGTGGTAAGAGAGAAATTATGGAAGAAATAGCACCAGTCGGTAATGTATATCAAGCTGGTACACTTTCAGGTAATCCATTAGCAATGACAAGTGGTTACGCAACACTAAGTGAATTAACTGAAGAAAGCTATCAATATTTTAACGAACTTGGAGATTTACTTGAAAAAGGTCTTAAAGAAGTATTTGCGAAACACGCTGTACCGATTACGGTTAATCGAGCAGGTTCAATGATCGGTTATTTCTTAAATGAAGGACCTGTAACTAATTTTGAAGAAGCAAATTCTTCAGATTTAGAACTATTCAGTAAAATGTATAGAGAAATGGCTCAAGAGGGCGTATTCTTACCACCTTCACAATTTGAAGGTACATTCCTATCTACTGCTCATACTAAAGAAGATATTGAAAAAACAATTCAAGCTTTTGATACAGCATTAGAAAGAATTACAAACGAATAAAACTTACCTCAAAATATAGAAACATAAATGATATAATCTTTTTGAGGTGTTAATCATGAATAGAAATAAATGGAACATTGTATTTGTATGCTTGTTAGCCATTATACTCGGTTTTGTGTTACAAAGTATTCACATGATATTACCGTGGATGTTTGGACCTATATTTGCGAGTTTAATAATGATTAAAGTATTAAAACGCACGATTAAATGGCCAGTATGGTTAGGTAATATCGGTTTACTTATATTAGGGATACAAATGGGCTCAACATTTACGCCTACTGTCCTTCATGATATTAAAGATGAATGGCTACAAATTATATTAATGTCAGTATTTATTTTAATACTTGCGTTAATTGTGTCTATAGCATTTAGAAAAATTGCAAATGTTACATTCGAAACAGCATTATTAAGTGCAATTCCAGGTGCTTTAAGTCAGATGGTTATAATGGCAGAAGAAAATAAAAAAGCAGATTTATTAATCGTTACATTGACTCAAACATCTCGAATCATGTTTGTCGTCATATTAGTTCCAATTATTTCATCTATTTATGGTAATGATGGTACGGCGTCAGGACAAATTGAAAAAGCGCCATCTATATTTACAGCGCTAGATATCTCAGGACTATTTGTGATACTAATGAGTATCCTCGCTTTATTTTATATATTCTATAAAATTAAAGTACCTGTACCTCAGTTACTAGCACCGATATTTGTATTATTAGTATGGAATTTATATACTGGACAAATCTTTTCATTGGATTATCCGATCATTGTTGTTGCACAAGTATTATTTGGCATAAGAATAGGTGTTCAAATATCTGATTTGATTAATAATTTAACGAAAAAGACGATATTTGCTATCGCATTTCAAAATGTATCACTGATTATTGGTGCATTTGTACTAGTTTTTGTATTTGAGATATTTATAGACGACAATATAAACGACTTATTCTTAAGTGCAGCACCTGGTGGTATGGCTCAAATCATCGTTGTAGCATTAGAAACTGGTGGAGATGTTGCGATGATATCAAGTTATCACATATTTAGGATATTCTTTATTCTGTTGATCGTTGCACCATTAATTAAAATATTCTTAACAGTTAGATCTAGAAAATATGGAAATTAAAATGAATCAATATTGACTTATATGGATTCTGCTTATATTATTAAAGTAATCGAATATTTATCAAGGAAGAGTAAATCATTGATTAATGATAGAGAGTGCATGGTTGGTGTAAATGCATATTAATGATGATTGAAGGTAGCCTTAAATTGAACGTTAATTGAAACTAAGTAGGTTAATGCGTGTGCGAGCGATAATCGTTAGAGTGCAATATAAGTGATTATATTGAATTTAGGTGGTACCACGGTTTAACCCGTCCTATTTATTAGGACGGGTTTTTTATATTATAAAAGGAGTGATTTTAATGGAAATGGAACCTAAGTATAACCCTAAAAAGGTTGAAGAAGGCCGTTATCAATTTTGGTTAGATCATAATTATTTTAAGCCAAGTGAAAATAAAGAAAAGGAAACATACACAATTGTTATTCCACCACCAAACGTAACAGGGAAGTTGCATTTAGGTCATGCATGGGATACAACTTTACAAGATATTTTAACAAGAATGAAAAGAATGCAAGGCTATGACACATTGTATTTACCTGGTATGGACCATGCAGGTATTGCGACTCAAGCTAAAGTTGAAGGTAAATTAAGAGAACAAGGTTTATCAAGACATGATTTAGGAAGAGAAAAATTCCTTGAGCATGCTTGGTCATGGAAAGAAGAATATGCTGACTTTATTAGAGCTCAATGGGCTAAATTAGGTTTAGGATTAGACTATAGTCGTGAACGTTTTACGTTAGATGAAGGTTTATCTCAAGCAGTTAAAAAAGTGTTTGTTGATATGTATAACAAAGGTCTTATCTATCGTGGTGAAAGAATTATTAACTGGGATCCACAAACTAAAACAGCTATTTCTGATATTGAAGTTATTCACGAAGATATTACAGGTCATTTCTATCATATTAAATATCCTTTTAAAGACGGTGAAGGTGCAATTGAAATTGCAACGACACGTCCTGAAACGATGTTAGGTGATACAGCAATCGTTGTTAACCCAAATGATGATCGTTACAAACATTTAATTGGTAAATCCGTTATCTTACCGATTATTGGCCGTGAATTACCGATTATTGGTGATGACTATGTTGATATTGAATTCGGTAGTGGTGCAATGAAAGTTACACCAGCTCATGACCCTAATGACTTCGAAATTGGTGAAAGACATCAACTTGAAAAAATTAATGTAATGAATGAAGACGGTACGATGAATGAGCTTGCAGGTAAATATAATGGTTTAGATCGTTTTGAATGCCGTAAACAATTAATCGAAGACTTAAAAGAAACTGGCGAATTAATCAAAATAGAAGAACATGTTCATTCTGTTGGACACTCAGAAAGAAGTGGCGCAGTAGTTGAACCTTATTTATCTACACAATGGTTTGTTAAAATGGAGCCATTAGCTAAACAAGCATTAGACAATCAAGATACAGATGGTCGTATTAATTTTGTACCAGAACGTTTTGAAGGTACATTCAATAGATGGATGGAAAACATTCGTGACTGGACAATTTCAAGACAATTATGGTGGGGTCATCAAATTCCAGCATGGTACCATAATGAAACAGGTGAAACATACGTTGGTGAAGAACCTCCAGCAGATATCGAGAATTGGACTCAAGATGAAGATGTTCTAGATACATGGTTTAGTTCTGCATTATGGCCATTCTCAACATTAGGTTGGCCAGATGAAAACAATGAAGATTTCAAACGTTACTATCCAACTAATACGTTAGTAACAGGTTATGATATTATTTTCTTCTGGGTATCAAGAATGATTTTCCAAGGATTAGAATTTACAGGTAAAAAGCCGTTCAATGACGTTTTACTACACGGTTTAGTAAGAGCTGAAGATGGCCGTAAAATGAGTAAATCACTTGGTAACGGTGTTGACCCAATGGATGTAATAGATGAATATGGTGCAGATAGTTTAAGATACTTCTTAGCTACTGGTTCATCTCCAGGTCATGACTTACGTTATTCTACTGAAAAAGTTGAAGCGGTATGGAACTTTATCAATAAAATTTGGAATGCGTCTCGTTTCAGCATTATGAATATCGGTGAAGATTTTAAATTTGAAGATATAGATTTATCTGGTGAAAAATCTGTTGCAGATGAATGGATTCTTACACGATTAAATGAAACAATTGCGAACGTTACGGATTTAAGTGATAAATATGAATTCGGTGAAGTTGGCCGTGTATTATATAACTTTATTTGGGATGAATTCTGTGATTGGTATATCGAAATGAGTAAAATACCAATGAATGGTGATGACGAAGCTAAAAAACAAATGACACGTTCAGTACTAGCTTATACGTTAGACCAAACAATGCGTATGCTTCATCCATTAATGCCATTCGTAACAGAACATATTTGGCAAGCATTACCACATGAAGGCGAAACAATTATTCAAGCTTCATGGCCAGAAGTAAGACCAGAATTATCAAATGAAAATAGTAAAGTATCTATGCAACTATTAGTTGAAATCATTAAATCTGTAAGACAAGCACGTCGTGAAGTGAACACGCCAATGTCTAAAGAAGTACCAATTCACATTGAAGCTAAAGACGAAAAAGTGAAAAAACAACTTTTAGACAATAAAGACTATTTAATGCGTTTCTGTAATCCAAGTGAGCTAGTGATTGATACGAAAGTTGATATTCCAGAAAAAGCAATGACTGAAGTTGTATTTGGTGCAACAGTTGTATTACCTTTAGAAGGTTTAATTGATATGGATAAAGAAATAGAAAGACTTGAACAAGAACTTCAAAAATGGCAAAAAGAATTAGATCGTGTTAATAAAAAATTAAGCAATGAAAAATTCGTTGCAAATGCACCTGAAAAGATTATTAACGAAGAAAAAGATAAAAAAGTTAATTATCAAGAAAAATATGATGGTGTATTAGCAAGAATTGAACAACTGAAAGGCTAGGAAATCTTATGAATTATTTAGATAGTTTACACTGGATACATGAACGCACGAAGTTCGGTATTAAACCAGGCGTTAAAAGAATGAAGTGGATGCTCGACAAATTAGGTAATCCTGAAGAAAAGATTCAAGCAGTTCACGTAGTCGGTACAAATGGTAAAGGTTCAACTGTCAGTTATTTAAGAGAAGCCCTAGTAGCTAATAACTATGAAATCGGCACTTTCACATCGCCATATATTGTCACTTTCAATGAAAGAATCAGTATTAATGGAACACCAATTACAGATGATGAATTAGTTGAGTTAGTTCAGATTGTTAAACCAATATCTGAACGACTTGAATCTGAAACTGATTTAGGTCCTGCTACTGAATTTGAAATCATTACATTAATGATGTTTGTATATTTTGGTACAGTACATCCTGTAGATTTTGTCATCATTGAAGCGGGATTAGGTGCTTTAAATGATTCAACGAATGTATTTCAACCAATAATGACGGTGTTAACAAGTATCGGTTTAGATCATACTAATATTTTAGGAGATACGTATATGGATATTGCAAGAGAAAAAGCTGGTGTCATTAAACCAAGTGTTCCTCTTGTATATGCGATTAAGCCTAAAGATGCGTTACATTTCGTTAGAGAAGTAGTTGAGAAAAATTACAATAAAGGTCTAGAACTAGATCGCGATTTTCATGTACTATCAGATGATACTGAATTTACGTATCGATATGGTAGTTATGAATTAGAAAACATTCAACTCAAAATGATAGGTCAACATCAGCATGAAAATGCTGCACTAGCGATCACAACACTTATTGAAATGTATCAAAGAGGTATGATTCAATTAAACTTTAATACAATGATTGATGCGATAGAACATACAACATGGTCAGGTCGAATTGAAAAAGTTCAAGAAGAACCACTTATTTTAATAGACGGTGCGCATAATAGAGAAAGTATTGATGCGTTAGTAGATACATTAAAACAATACTATTCAGACAAAAAAATCGATGTATTATTTGCAGCGATAGATGGTAAGCCAATAGGGAAAATGATGAATAGCATAGAAGAAATAGCTAATAGATTTTATGTAACAACATTTGATTTTCCAAAAGCATTACCAATAGATGCAGTATACGATTATTTAGAGCACCACCATATTGAAAAAGTTAAAGACTATCCTCAATTTATTGAACAATACGATGGAGAATTACTCGTTGTAACAGGAAGTTTATACTTTATTAGTGAAGTAAGAAAATTATTTAAAGATTAATATAAAATGCCGTTAAAGTTATTGACTTTGACGGCATTTTTTTATGCGCATGCATGTTCTCATATTATTTTTAACGATTTTGTAACGTGCTGACGCCTGAGGGAATTGTATGAGTGAGAGACTACAGGCTCGAACCATACCCTAGGCAAGCATGCACGAACAAAATCGTAGATTTGAAGAATAATATTTATTTACAATAAATAAATTATTACTATAGATGTTATTTATTTTAAGTTATAACTTGAAATAAGCATTTTTGTGTATAATATTCAATATTTTCTGATAATAGTGTATGATGGTACTTATAAATAGGGGGGATTAATTTGAAAGATATAGTCGGAAAATTTATAAGGTTCAAGAATCCTCATACATATGCTATATTGCTTTTCATTATTGCTATGAGTTGTTTACTGACATATGTGATACCTTCTGGGGAATTTGACAGGAAGTCTGTTAATGATCGGGAAGAGGTTGTTTCGGGTACATATCATTTAGTAGATAGTGAACCTTCTGGCTTTTTAGAAATATTTAGATCAATACCTGAAGGATTAATCAGTGGTGCTGATATTATCTTTTACATATTTTTAGTTGGTGGTGCATTTGGCATTATTCATAAGACAGGTGCCATTACCAATGGCGTCAATGCTGCAATGAATAAGCTTGGTAAAAACGGTAAGTTAATGATTCCACTAACGATGTTCATTTTTTCATTGCTTGGTTTCTCGATAGGTTTAGCTGAAGAGACGATTATTTTTGTGCCAATCGGTATAGCGATTGCTAGAGCAGTCGGATATGATGCAATGACAGGTGCTGCAATGATTATCATGGGCGCTGCTGCTGGCTTTCTCGGCGGAATGCTCAACCCATTTACAGTTGGCGTTGCTCAACAGATTGCAGAAATTCCACTCTTTTCAGGATGGGAATTTAGAACAATTATTTATATTTGTGTATTAATTGTAGGTATTGCATACGTTATGTTTTACGCTCGAAAAGTTAAAAAGAATCCAAAGAAAAGTTTAGTATATGAGTTAGAACAACACGAAAAAGATCAAATAGGACCGCAAGAAGAAATTGGTAGATTTACAAAGCGACAAATGTTTTGTTTAATTTTATTAGTTAGTGCAATATGTTTTAACGTATTTGGTATTTTTACATTTGGTTGGTCATTTAATGAAATGAGTGCTAATTTCTTGCTAGTCGGATTATTGGCAGGTTTTATTGCTGGTCTAGGTTTTAACGGTACTTTCGATGCATTAATCGAGGGTATGCAGTCTATTTTATTTGGAGCATTAATTGTTGGCTTCGCTAAAGCAATCGTCGTTGTATTAGAAAATGGTAAAATTATAGACACAATCGTTTATTATTTAACAAATACAATTCAAGATTTACCAGCAAGTATTACGGTAGGGATGATGTTTATCATACAAATGATTTTGAATTTCTTCATCCCATCTGGTTCTGGTCAAGCGATGACGACTATGCCATTAATGGTGCCTATTTCTGATTTATTGAATATCAATAGACAAATGGCAGTACTTGCCTTCCAATATGGTGATGCAGTAAGTAATAGTATATTCCCAACATCAGCTTCGTTAATGGGAGGATTAGCTGTAGCAGGAATCTCATACACAACTTGGGTTAAATTTATTTGGAAGTTATTATTACTGTGGGTTGTTATCTGCTTAGTTGGTATTATTATTGCATTAGCCCTAGGTTATTAAATTTTAAAATTTTACAAAACTTGAAAAACACATGCTATCTTTAGGTGTTTTTCAAGTTTTTTTAATGGATTTATAAAGCGTTTAAAAGTATTAGAGCTATTTACTAACAAAATGCGATTATAAATATTGAGGTGTTATTTGGTATATTAATTTATATCAAAAAGGAGTTAAAAAGAATGTTTAAAATGTTTATATTCGGTGTAATCATTGCAAGTTATATATATCAACTTACGGGTGTGAAGAAAGTGAACTTTCATTTGTTAACGAAGCGTTCTGTTTGTGAATCATGCCATACATCACTTAAACCAATAGATTTAATACCCATTGTAAGTTATGTAGCATTGCGCGGTAAATGTCGTTATTGTAAGAAGGATATTCCAATAAGTTTATTAATTTGTGAAGTCCTTTTAGGTATACTCTTTCTTATTCCCATTCTTTCAACAGTTCAACTAAATCCTCTTTTGTATTACTTCTTAATTATCTTTTTAATACCTTTGTCCATTTATGATTTCCATCATTTTGTCATACCGAATCATATGCTCATCATTATGTTAGTATGTAGTGTTTATTTATTTGGAATAACGCGAGAACAATTTATTTACACACTGATTATCATATTAATTTTGCACATCTTATATTTCATATCAAGGGGAGGGCTAGGTTATGGAGATATTAAATTATTTTCGTTACTCAGTTTAATTTTATCGGTATCACATTTTATATTATGTTTTATGTTTACTTTTATTTTTGCGGGTGTATTGATCACACTTTATGTATGTATCACACGAAATAAAATTCAAAAAGTACCACTCGTTCCTTTTATGACACTTGCAATTATATTTGTACAATTATTCCAAATTCAACTTAATGATTATTTTTTAGGAGGCTACTATGGTTATTAAAATTAAAGATTTACAACATGAAGATAAACCGAGAGAAAGACTTAAATCATATGGTCCGGATAAATTAACAAATAGAGAACTATTGGCGATCATTATTAATTCAGGAAGCAAACAATATTCTAGTCTAGAATGTGCAAATAAAGTATTGAATTTAGTTGAAAATACAAGAGAACTAAGACATTTAACATTGTCTGAATTACTAAGTGTTAATGGTATTGGTGAATCTAAAGCAATTACTATTCTAGCGGTTATTGAATTAGCTAAAAGAATGCATAGCAATACTGTTCTCGACAAAGTAGAAATCAATGAACCACAAGATGTTGCAGATTATTTAATGGAAAAATTAAGATATTTAAAGCAAGAACACTTTGTCGCTTTATTATTAAATACAAAGAATCAAATTATACATGAACAATCGATTTTTATTGGTTCATTAAATATGGCGGTTGTTCATCCGAGAGATTTATTGAGAGAGGCAGTTAAGCATTCTGCTGCTTCAATTGTGATTGCACATAATCATCCAAGTGGCGATCCAACACCATCATTAGAAGATATTAAAACGACAAAGCGAATTTTATATTGTTGTGATTTAATGGGCATCGATTTATTAGATCATATTATCATTGGTGATGGAGAATTTATTAGCATATTTGAAAATGACTATATCATGCGTGAAGACTTAGAAATTAATAATATAACTGAATGATTCAATGTTATAATGTAATTAAAAATGAGTCAGGAGTTTTTATTTTGCAAATCATAACGTTCATATTTGTCGTATTACCGTTACTATTTATCATTTCTTTATTTCAACGCAAGAAAAAGCGACCAATTGTTAGAAAAGACTATGGCATCACGTTGATGTTAGGTATCATAGGTGTATTCTTAGCATCTATTATTCTTACTTTAACAAAAGATGGTTCTGCACTTTCAATTAATTTAATACTTGGTTCAATTGTTGCGGGAATTGCTTGGGGTATTCTCGTTTCAATTACATTATTCATTTTAAATAAAATATTAAACAAATAAATAAAATTGTAAATTTTCGGATATTATATTGACATTAATTTTTGAAAAGGCTATCATTAACTTAAATTTATGAGAGAGGAGGTAGTGACTTATGAGAAACATCAGAAGAAGATTTTATAAACAAACAACATCATACATCACTACCCCTACGTTAAATATGAAGCATTAGGGAGTAGTATATTCACTTCCTTTAGAATGTAATTTAAGCACACGCTTTCTTTAAGGATGCGTGTGCTTTTTTGTGTTTAATGATAGGGGTTAAGGGGGGACAACATGTTTCAAGCAATTAAAAAGTTAATGTGGTTTTTTAAAGGTCATTGGAAGAGATATACGATTGCAATTATTCTGTTGCTAATTGCGAACGTTGTAGAAGTATTGCCACCTTGGATAGTAGGGCAGACTATAGATAAGATAAGTGACCGTTCTTTGACTGAACAAATATATCATCAATTAGTAATTATTTTTATAATTGTATTAATTTTGGCTTATATCGTGAATTATATTTGGAGAACTCTAATCTTTTCAGGTTCTCAAATACTTGAATCAATTATGAGACGTAAACTGATGCAAAAATTTTTATCTATGAGTCCAACATTTTTTGAGAAAAATCGAACTGGAGATTTAATGGCAAAGTCTACAAACGATTTAAATCAAATTAGAAATACTGCAGGGATAGGGATTTTAACTTTAATTGATTCTACAACATTTATGGGAACGATAATATTAACGATGGGTATTACAGTGTCATGGAAGCTTACACTATTTGCACTGATTCCATTACCTTTACTAGCCATATTAGAAATTGAATTAGGTAAAAGAATTCATAAACGCTATTTAATATCACAAAAATCATTTGGTGATATGAATGACAGTGTACTTGAATCTATTGAAGGTGTACGAGTCACAAGAGCATATGTACAAGAAGATAAACTCAACAAAGATTTCAAAAATATGACCGAAAGTGTCGTAGAAAAATTTATGAATGTTGAAAAAATGGATGCGTTTTTTCAACCAATAACGATTATTATCACTGCTATGAGTCAAGTGATCGGAATAGGTTATGGAGCATTTCTCGTTAACAGTGGTGAAATGACAATTGGTGGACTAATTTCATTCACTGTATATTTAAATATGCTCGTATGGCCAATGTTTTCAGTTGGTATTTTGATTAATATTATGCAAAGAGGTAATGCGTCTATAGATCGTGTTGAAGAAACGTTAAATGAAGCGGAAACAGTAATTGATGTAGAAAATAAAGGCATGCCTTCACATGATATAGGTATGAATTCAGTTGTGTTTAAATATCCATCAAGTGAATCCATTAACTTGAACAACATTAATATCATACTAGGTAAGGGTGAAACTTTAGGTATTGTCGGTGCAACTGGTTCTGGTAAGACGACATTAATCAAACAAATTTTGAAAGAATATCCTACTGGTGATGGAGAAATCGTACTTGGAGATACTAATATTAATCAAATTTCAAAAAGTGATTTAAGAAGTTTAATTGGTTATGTATCTCAAGAAAACATTTTATTCTCTAGATCTATTAGAGATAACATTAGATTTGGTAAATCGAATGCTACCGACAATGAAATCGAAGAAGCGATTAAATTAGCATACTTTGAAAAAGATATCGAACGTTTACCACAAGGTTTAGAAACATTAGTAGGAGAAAAAGGTATAGCAATTTCTGGAGGTCAAAAGCAAAGAATAGCAATTGCTAGAGCATTGATTATGGATCCTAAAATATTAATTTTAGACGATGCACTATCTGCTGTTGATGCAAAAACAGAAAAGAAAATTATACAAAATATACAAAAATATAGACAAGGTAAAACTACCATTATTGCGACACATCGATTATCAGGTGTTAAACATGCTAATCAAATTGTTGTCATGGACCACGGAGAAATCACGGAGTCAGGTACACATGACCAATTACTCCAAATGAATGGTTGGTACAAATCTCAATTTGAAAGACAACGGTTGAAGGAGGTGTATAGCAAGTGAGTATTGTAAATCAACTCTTTCCATTTGTTAGCAAATATAAGAAAAGATTCATCATTGGTATTGTTATTTTAATTGGAGCAGTGGGGTTCGAATTATTAGGGCCATTGGTTGCGATGTATATTATTGATCATTATGTTAAAACATCTGCTTCACAAATTATACAATTACGACCAGTGCTACTATTATTGAGTTTGTTCTTTGTAGTGTCACTTATTCATGCGATATTAAGTTATTTTCAAACACTCGTTCTTCAACGTGCTGGATCAGATGTAATTAAAGAGTTAAGAATTAAGCTCTTTGAACACGTTCAAAAGTTACCGATTAAATACTTTGATAATTTACCAGCTGGAAAAGTAGTAGCTAGAATAACGAATGATACACAAATGATACTCGAACTATTCACTGTTATATTACCAAACTTTATTTCAGCTTTTATTACGATGATAGGTGTCATTATTGCGATATTCTTTATTAATATTAAAATTGGTTTTATCGCATTGATTACAATACCTTTCGTAATACTTTGGTTATTGTGGTACAAAAAAGTAACGGGTAAATACAACTATGTCATTCGAGAAAAAAATAGTGATATGAATGCACTTATCAATGAATCTATAAATGGTATGAATATCATTCAAGCATTTAAACAAGAAAAACAAATTATGAATGATTTTGATGAAATGAATCAAGCGTATTTAAACAATTATAAAAAAATCATACAATTTGATTCGCTGACAGAACATAATTTGTTAAGTACGATTAGAAGTATTGTGTTTTTAATGTTAATTGTCGTATTTGGAACACAATTTCTAAATTCTTCAGTCGCAATTTCAGTCGGAACGTTATATATTCTTGTAAATTATATAACAAGATTGTTTGATCCTTTGTTTGGTGTATTAAACGTGTTGGGACAATTAGAACAGGCAAGAGTTTCTTGCGTAAGAGTATTTGAAATGATGAATGTCTCTGAAGAAAAGATGCCAGAACATCAAATTCAGTTGCCTAAAAAAATAGAAGGTCGTGTACATTTTAAAGATGTCTCGTTTGCTTATAATGAAGGTGAATACGTCTTGGAAGATATCAATTTAGATGTCGATAAAGGACAAACAATTGCGTTAGTTGGACATACAGGTTCTGGGAAAAGTTCTATTATGAATTTACTATTCAGATTCTATGATCCTACTAATGGAACAATTGAAATTGATGGTATACCGACCATTAAGACTGATAAAAGAGATATGCGAAAACATATGGGCATTGTATTACAAGACCCATACTTATATACAGGGACTATTTTATCCAACATTACATTAGACGATCCTAAAGTAACGCGAGAAAAAGCTGTTGAAAGTTTAAATGCAGTGGGTGGAGATAGAGTGTTAGAACACTTTAAAAAAGGGATTGATGAACCAGTTATTGAAAGAGGTCGTACATTAAGTTCTGGACAGCGACAAATCATTTCATTTGCGCGAGCACTTGCATTTGATCCAGAAATTTTGATTTTAGATGAAGCAACATCAAGTATTGATTCTGAAACGGAAGAAATTATACAAAAAGCAATGACTGTGTTGTCTAAAGGACGAACATCATTTATTATTGCGCACCGACTTTCAACGATTAAGAATGCTGATCAAATTATTGTTCTTGATAAAGGTCACATTATTGAAAAAGGAAATCATGATGAGTTAATCAAGTTAGAAGGGCAATATTACAAAATGTATCAAATGCAGTCTTTAACAGATTAATCGTGTTAAACAAACTAATGGCCTGGGATATATTATCCCAGGCCATTGTTTTATATTTTTTAAACTCATCATTGCGGTCACATAAAGTAAAGTACGCCTTGATATATGAAGTAAATAACTAAAGCGATGATTGCTAATTTTATTACAACTCTTAATAATCCAACGAAAAATCTAAAAAAGATAATTAAAAACAAGATAGCTAAAAATATATATATTAATTCCAAATTTATCACCTCTTGAATTCATTATAAAGAATAAACTCATTAAATACATCAGACTACAGAATGATTAAAGGTTTAGGTCTAAAGCCCGATGATGTTATTTGAGCAATTTTCGTATAATATAAATGAATGAGAGGTGTCTATAATTTTGAGATGGTTATTTAGATTAATTAGAAATTTATTAGCGTTATTAGCAATTGTCATTATCATTGTTATTGTATATAGAAACGTACCAGCATTGAGTGATTTAAATCCGTTTGATCATAGTAATGAACAAACGACTGAAGAAATAGCTCCACAACATGCAAATGCAACTTATAAAATTGAAGATAATCCATTATTACAAAATGTACCATTAGGTCAAACTAAACAAGCATTTAATTGGATCAATAAAAGTGAATTCATGGATGTTTCAGGACTAGAACGTATGGGATATGACGACAACTATGTTGCAGGGCAAAGAGGAACAGAGTATATCTTGTATAAATTTGGGGAACCAAAGATGTATGTTTATCAAACAGAGCAAGATTTAATGAATGATTTAAGTGCAATGCACTCAAATATAGAATTATTACCTAAAACTGCATATTAAATTTTTATTTCGGCAGTCTCTTACTTTATTTAAAGTGCTGTGTAAGCTAAAATAGTAATATCATTGTTAATGAGTCATTTGAAGATTAAGAGGTGTTCGGATTGTCGAATTTTTTTAAAAATAATAAAATAATGATTTTTCTAATTTCTATGGTTTTATTAATTGTAATTGTTGGTTATTCAGTGAGAGCGCAATCTGCATCGCTTAGTGAACAATATGCGAGTGATACATCATCGTTTGGTGGAAGAATCGTATCTTATCCAGTTACTTTTGTTTCTGATTTCTTCTCTGGAATTTTCACTTCAGACGAAGACGTTGATAAACTAAAAGAAGAAGTAAAAAGTACAGATCAAATCAAAGCTGATAAAGCAAGATTAGAAAAAGAAAACAAAGCCTTAAAAAAAGAATTGGATATGAAGGATATTTCGCAATTCAATCCAATATCAGCTACTGTAATCGGTAGAAGTCCAGATCAATGGATGAATACAATCATTATTGATAAAGGAAAAAAGAGCGGCATGAAAGAAAATATGGCTGTCATTACGAGTGAAGGTTTAGTAGGTAGAATTAAAAAAGCAAACCAATTTTCTTCACAAGTTGAATTAATATCTACAAGTGTTAAAACGAGTAAGCTTTCAGTAGATATACAGCAAGATGATGATAATATCTTTGGTATGATTAATCGATATGACGAAGATAAAGATTTACTTGTTATTAGTGATATCGATAATAAATACAGTATCAAAAAAGGATCTAAAGTTGTAACAAATGGTTTAGGTGACCAACTTCCTAAAGGTATATTAGTTGGTAAAGTTGAAAAAGTAGAAAATGATGAATATGGTTTATCTAAAGTTGCCTATATCAAGACATCTACAAATATTAAAGAATTAAACCATGTATATGTTGCTAAACGTGATCCAGAAACGATACCTTCATCTGAAGAAAGTGGTGAGGAATAATGAGATTTTACGTTATTCCTTTAATTGGTGTCTTATTATTTTACTTAGATTCATTATTAACACGTTTATCACCTTTACATTTATTTGATGAGACATTTATTATCGTGCCTCGATTAACATTTTTGTACTTACTCATAATTGCTGTATACAAAAATCCTAAAGTTGCCATTATTTTATCAATCGTTACAGGTATTTTTACAGATATTTATTATGGCGGTATATACGGTGTCTATACATTTGGATATGCTATTTTTGTGATTATGATGGATAAACTATTTAAAGTATTTTATAGAGATATTTTGATGATGGTTATTCTCTTAATATCTTCAGTTGTATTACTTGAAATATGGGTCATGGTTTTTTATGGATTTTTAGGCATTGCCTCTATTAATATTGGCCAAATTATTCTATTTAGATTAATTCCAACTGTCATATTTAATTTAATATGTTTAATCATCATTTTCCCATTTGTATTAAAATTATTAGAAAGAAATACTAATTAATGAAAGATTATTGACATCAATAGCTGTAGGTGGTACTCTATTGAAGTTGAGTAGTTTCTAGCTACATACAACCGCTCAATCATAGGTCTTAAAGTACGTATGTCACCTATGAATGGCGTGACTTAAAAAATTAGGAGGTGCAAGTATGTTTGCTATAATTGAAACTGGCGGAAAGCAAGTTAAAGTAGAAGAAGGTCAAACAATTTGGGTTGAGAAATTAGACGTAAATGAAGGTGATTCATTCACATTTGACCAAGTATTATTTGTAGGTGGAGATTCAGTTAAAGTTGGATCACCTGTTGTTGAAGGTGCTTCAGTTACTGCTAAAGTTGAAAAACAAGGACGCGGTAAAAAAATCACTGTATTCAAATACAAAGCTAAGAAAAACTACAAACGTAAACAAGGTCATCGTCAACCTTACACTAAATTAACAATCGAAAAAATCAACGCATAATTTATGATTAATGTAGATGTTAGTTTGAATCAAGAAGGGCAAGTTACAGATATTGAAATGTCTGGACATGCTGATTCAGGTGAATACGGTAAAGACTTAGTCTGTGCCGGTGCTTCAGCAGTTGTCTTTGGTACAACAAATGCTATTATTGGATTAACTGATGAGTCACCTGATATAGATTACAGTGACGACGGTGGATATTTTCATATACGTAGTGTAAACTTAGAAAATGAACAAGCGCAAATATTATTACAAGGCCTTATCGTTTCTTTGAAAACAATCGAAGAAGAATATGGGCAATATATTAAACTAAATTACAAGTGAGGTGTAACTCATGTTAAAATTAAACTTACAATTTTTCGCATCGAAAAAAGGGGTAGGTTCTACAAAGAACGGTCGTGACTCTGAATCAAAACGTTTAGGTGCTAAACGTGCTGACGGTCAATTCGTTACTGGTGGTTCTATTCTTTATCGTCAACGTGGAACTAAAGTTTTCGCTGGTGAAAACGTAGGTCGCGGTGGAGACGATACATTATTCGCTAAAATCGACGGCGTTGTTAAATTCGAACGTTTTGGTCGTGACAAAAAGAAAGTATCTGTATACGCAGCTGCTGAATAATCTTTATATTTAGATGAGGCTGGGACATGTATAATTGTCCCAGCCTCAATCATTATGTTGGCAGTTATTTATATAAACATGAATGGTACGTTTTATTTATAATGAAGGTATTCAGAAATGCAGTTTCTTTTTTTATTCATAATATTAAAATGTTATAATGAGTGTTATGAATAATGATAATAAAGGTGATGGAATGAATAATTTAGATGTGTATTTAAAGTCTAGACATGATTTTGTGAATCAGTTCCAATTGTTATATACATATAAACAGTTAGGAAAACATGAAGAGGTTGATTTATTAATTGATGAATTGTACAAAAATCTCAAGCAAGAACAGTTGTTTTTAAATGCACCGTGTAGAAAATTTGTTCATAATGTATTTGAATACAAACTATCTTTGTCAGGCTCTAAATGGACATTTGAAATTGACAACTCAAATATCGATTATTATCAAAAGAACTTAGAAAGAACAGATAATACTTTAGCAAATATATTTAATGATTTGAAATATGTTGTGATTAACAATATGGATGAAAAAAATATTCATATTAGTCTTACAGTAGAAGAGGAATTTGTCACAATGATTATTTGGTTAAGTGCGACTAATCAGGAGCTTAATCAAATTGAACAATCATTTTCTAAATATAACGTTGAAATTTTATCAGAAAGTCAAAATCATATAGAATTAGAATTTTTTATTAACATAAAAGAAATAGAGGTGTAAACATGTTTATAGATCAGGTCAAAATATCGTTAAAAGCCGGTGATGGCGGTAACGGTTTAGTAGCTTTTCGTCGTGAAAAGTATGTTCCATTTGGTGGACCAGCAGGTGGCGACGGTGGTAAAGGTGCGTCAGTCGTATTTGAGGTAGATGAAGGTTTACGTACTTTATTAGACTTTAGATTCCAAAGAAAATTTAAAGCTGATAAAGGTGAAAATGGACAAAGTAGTAATATGCACGGTCGTGGAGCAGACGACTTAGTATTAAAAGTACCACCTGGTACAATTATTAAAAATGCTGAAAATGAAGAGATTTTAGCTGACCTTGTTGAACATGGTCAACGCGCTACAGTCGCTAAAGGTGGCCGTGGTGGTAGAGGTAACTCAAGATTTGCTTCAGCAAGTAATCCGGCACCAGATTTCTGTGAAAATGGTGAACCTGGTGAAGAACTTGAAGTCATGTTAGAACTTAAACTTATGGCAGATGTAGGTTTAGTAGGTTATCCAAGCGTTGGTAAATCAACATTATTATCTATTGTTTCCAAAGCAAAACCAAAAATCGGTGCTTATCACTTTACGACGATTAAACCTAATTTAGGTGTTGTCCAAACAAATGATGGTAGAGGATTTGTAATGGCAGATTTACCGGGTTTAATTGAAGGTGCTTCTGAAGGTGTAGGTTTAGGTCATCAATTCTTAAGACATATTGAACGTACAAGAGTAATTGTTCATATAATTGATATGAGTGGGATGGAAGGCAGAGACCCATATGAAGATTATGTTACAATTAATCAAGAATTAAAATCATATAATGAAAATCTTTCTAGAAGACCACAAATTGTTGTTGCGAATAAAATGGATTTACTAGATTCAGAAACACAATTAGAAATGTTTAAAGAACAACTTCAAGAAGATGTTAATATTATTCCTATTAGTACAGTTACACGTCATAATGTTGATAAACTACTTTATCAAATTGCTGATTTATTAGATGAAACTGAAGGAATGGACTTCGATTCGGTCGAAGAAGAAACTGGCGTACATCGTGTTGTCTATAAACACGAAAAATCACGAGATCATTTTGTTATTACAAGAGATGACGATGGTGCCTATGTTGTATCAGGTAATTCGATTGAAAGATTATTCAAAATGACGGACTTTAATCGTGATGCAGCAGTTAGAAGATTTGCAAGACAAATGCGTTCAATGGGTATTGATGATGCCTTAAGAGAACGCGGTGCTTCAAATGGTGATATTGTAAGAATTTTAGGTGGAGAATTTGAATTTGTCGAATAGGGCGTGTTCCAATTGAAAAAATCAAATGAATCAACAAAAAGGTTTTATTTAATCAGAGAAGATGTTTTGCCAGAGTCAGTGCAAAAGACAATCAAAGTCAAAAATGCATTATTAAAAAATAATAATTTAACGATTTATGATGCAGTTAAAGAATTTAATTTATCTAGAAGTGCTTTTTATAAATATAAAGATACAATATTTCCAATTGATAGATTAGAAGAACAGACCAAAAATTTAACGTTAATTTTATATGTACAAGATGAAGTGGGAATGCTCGCAACTGTCTTGAATAAAATTGCTGAAGTTAAAGGTTCTGTACTTACCATACATCAAAGTCTACCAATAAAGGATAGAGCAACGATTACAATTTCTCTTAATGCTGCAAATATTGAGTTATCATTAGAAGAATTAATGGATGCAATTAAAGAAAGTCCATATGTTGATGAAGTAGAAATTATTGGAATGAGTATGTAAAGGAAGTTGTCTAAATGTATGCATATATAAAAGGAATCGTTACACAATTATATCCTTCTCATATTGTAGTTGAGGCAAATGGTATAGGTTATGAAATTCAAACACCTAACTCATATCGTTTTCAATCTCAATTAGATAAAGAAACGCAAGTATATACACAATTAATTGTGCGTGAAGATGCCCAATTATTATATGGATTTGTGAATCTTGAAGAAAAGGATATGTTTTTAAGCTTAATTAAAGTGACTGGTATTGGACCGAAGTCAGCTTTAGCAATTTTAGCGACAAGCACGCCTAATGAAGTAGCAATTGCTATAGAAAATGAAAATGAATTATATTTAACAAAGTTTCCAGGTATCGGTAAAAAAACAGCAAGACAAATTATTCTTGATTTAAAAGGAAAATTAATCATCACAGAAGAGTCTGAGTTATTCCCAGAAAGTAAAGATGCCGGTCAAGATGTATTAGAAGAAGCATTGTTAGCTTTAGAAGCATTAGGTTACTCTAAACGAGAAATTACAAAAGTTAAGAAGAACCTAGAAAAAGAATCATTTGATTCAGTAGATGCTTGTGTTAAAAGAGGTTTAGCATTACTTATTCAGTAAATGAGGTGATTTTTTGGATGAGCGATTAATGGATGAACATGGGCACGAAGATGATATCCAAAGTGAACTTTCATTAAGACCAGATACTTTAAATCAATATATTGGTCAAAACAATATTAAATCAAACTTAGATATATTTATTAAAGCTGCTAAGTTAAGAGAAGAACCTTTAGATCATTGTTTACTTTACGGTCCACCTGGTCTAGGTAAGACAACTTTAGCTCATATTATATCTAATGAGATGAATGTTAATTTACGAACTGCAAGCGGACCTTCTATTGAAAGACCCGGTGATTTAGCAGCCATACTTTCTGCGCTACAACCTGGAGATGTACTTTTCATAGATGAGATACACCGATTAAGCAGAGTTGTTGAAGAAGTGTTATACCCTGCAATGGAAGATTTCTTCTTAGATATCGTTGTTGGTAAAGGTGAAGAAGCAAGAAGTATTAGAATCGATTTGCCGCCATTTACGCTAGTAGGTGCCACAACGCGTGTCGGGAGCCTTTCAGCACCTTTGAGAGATCGTTTCGGTGTGCATCTTAGATTAGAATATTACGACGATAATAGTTTACAAGAAATTATAAAGCGTACTGCTGAAGTATTTGAAGTAGACATTGATCAAAATAGCACAGTCGAATTATCTAAACGAAGTAGAGGGACACCTCGTATAGCAAACCGTTTGTTACGTAGAGTACGTGATTTTGCTCAAGTTGAAGGTGACGAAGCAATTTCAATAGATATTACAAAGCATGCTTTAGATTTATTGCAAGTAGATGAAGAAGGACTCGACCATATAGACTATAAAATTATGCACTGTATCCTGAATAATTATAAAGGTGGTCCAGTTGGATTAGATGCAATAGCAGCTACTATAGGTGAAGAACGTATAACACTTGAAGACGTTTATGAACCTTATCTCATCCAAAAAGGATTTATAGAAAGAACGCCAAGAGGTCGTCGTGCAACTGCATTAAGTTACGATCACTTCGACATTAAAAAGGATTAGGAAAGAGGCAAAGTTTGTGAATATTGAAGATTTCGATTTTGATTTACCTGAATCATTAATTGCACAAACACCACTGTTAGATAGAGAAAGCAGTAGGTTATTAAAATGTAATAAAGCAACAGGTGAATTGGAAGATTTAACGTTTAAAGAAGTTGTCAATCAACTTTCACCAGGTGACTGTTTAGTATTAAATGATACGAAAGTGATGCCAGCAAGATTATTTGGTATCAAAGAAGAAACTGGTGCAAAAGTAGAAATGCTAATGCTAACGCAACAAGAAGATAATGAATGGGAAGTATTGATTAAACCAGCTAAACGTATTAGAGTTGGTCAATCTGTGTCATTTGGGGAAGGTAAAATTATTGCGACTTGTGTCAAAGAACTTGAACAAGGTGGACGCATTATGAAACTTTCATACGAAGGTATCTTACAAGAAAGATTAGATGAACTTGGTGAAATGCCTTTACCACCATATATTAAAGAACGTTTAGATGACCAAGATAGATATCAAACAGTTTATGCTAAAGCAGTTGGGTCTGCAGCTGCGCCTACAGCAGGTTTACATTTCACTGAACATTTATTACAAGAAATCGCTGATAAAGGCGTCCACATTGCTTTTATTACATTACATGTTGGCTTAGGTACATTTAGACCAGTCAGTGTAGATAATATAGATGATCATGAGATGCATTCAGAATATTACCAAATGACTGCTGAGACGGCTGATTTATTAAATCGTGTAAAAGCAAGTGGTCATAAAATCATATCTGTAGGTACAACGTCTACAAGAACACTAGAAACAATTCGTTCTAAAAATGACCAATTTGTTGAAGAAAGCGGTTGGACAGATATATTTATTTATCCGGGATACGAATTTAAAGCGATAGATGGATTAATTACCAATTTCCATTTACCAAAATCAACACTTATTATGTTGGTATCTGCATTATCAACTAGAGAACATATTTTAAATGCATATAAACATGCAGTTGAAGAAAAGTATAGATTCTTTAGTTTTGGCGATGCAATGATTTTAATATAGAAAAGGAGTAACAATATGCCTGCAGTAACATATGAGCACATTAAAACTTGTAAGCAATCAGGTGCAAGACTCGGGATTGTGCATACACCTCATGGTTCATTTGAGACGCCAATGTTCATGCCTGTTGGAACTAAAGCAACCGTTAAGACAATGAGCCCTGAAGAGCTTAAACAAATGGAAGCAAAAATTATACTTAGTAATACCTATCATTTGTGGTTACAACCTGGAAGTGATATCATTTCTAAAGTGGGTGGATTACATAAGTTTATGAATTGGGATGGACCTATACTTACTGATTCTGGTGGTTTTCAAGTATTCAGCTTAAGTGATATGAGAAAAATCGAAGAAGAAGGTGTACATTTTAGACATCATTTAAATGGTTCTAAATTGTTCTTAAGTCCTGAAAAAGCGATGCATATTCAAAATGATCTTGGTTCAGATATTATGATGGCGTTTGATGAATGTCCTCCAATGCCATCTGAATATGAATATGTAAAAAATTCAATTGAGAGAACATCAAGATGGGCGGAAAGATGTCTAGAAGCTCATCGTCGCCCTGAAGATCAAGCTTTATTTGGTATTATCCAAGGTGGAGAATATAAGGATCTTAGAGAGCAAAGTGCTAAAGACCTCGTTTCACTTGATTTTCCTGGCTATGCAATTGGTGGTTTGTCTGTTGGTGAACCTAAACCTGTCATGTACAGAATGGTTGAACATACAACGCCATTAATGCCATTTAATAAACCAAGATATTTAATGGGAGTTGGTTCTCCAGACGCATTAATCGAATGTTCAATTAGGGGCATCGATATGTTTGATTGCGTATTACCTACACGTATAGCTAGAAATGGTACATGTATGACATCTCAAGGTAGAGTCGTTATAAAAAATGCTAAATATCAGCAAGATTTATCACCTCTTGATCCAGAGTGTGATTGTTATACATGCAGAAACTATACTAAAGCATATTTGCGTCATCTGATTAAAGCAGATGAAACATTTGGAATTCGTCTTACTACATATCATAATTTGTATTTCTTATTAAAACTTATGGAGAACATTCGCCAAGCAATAAGAGAAGATCGATTACTTGATTTCAAAGATGAATTTTTCGAGCAGTATGGACTAAATGTAGATAACCCCAAAAACTTTTAAAGGAGATTGAATATGGAAGTATTAGTACAATTATTACCTATTATCTTAATTTTTGCGCTTGTTTGGTTCTTAATGATCAGACCACAACAAAAGCGTGCTAAAGAACATCGTGAATTATTAAACCGTTTAGAAGTTGGTCAAAAAGTAACTTCAATCGGTGGTATCAAAGGTACAGTTAGAGCAGTTGATGAGTCTATCGTTGTTGTTTCTGTAAACGATAAAGGACACGAAATTACATTTGAAAAACCAGCTATCAAACAAGTAGACCCTTCATAAAATAGTTTACTTTTTTAGGAAATTGGTTTAATATTATGTATCATATTTGATGTTAAAAGACATGGTTATCCATGTCTTTTTTTCATTCATGAATGTTATGGCTATTCAACTATAGTTGATGTATGCTATAACATATATAGTGAATTAAATATATGTAAGAGGTGTTATCGTGAAAAAGCGGAGTAGAATTATAGCCTTTTTACTTCTTGCAGTGTTGGTTTTTAGTTTAATAGGATCAACAACAAAAGATATAACAAAGAATGTAAATTTAGGTCTAGACTTACAAGGTGGTTTTGAAGTATTATATCAAGTTAATCCTTTAGACAAAGGTGATAAGATTGATAATGATGCGGTTAAATCTACTGCAAAGACTTTAGAGTCACGTGTAAACGTATTAGGTGTTTCTGAGCCGAAAATTCAAGTTGAGGAAGGTAATCGTATTCGAGTTCAATTAGCTGGTATTAAAGACCAGAATGAAGCTCGTGAAGTACTTTCTACACAAGCGAATTTAACAATCAGAGATGCAAAGGATAGAGTTTTACTATCTGGTAAAGATTTAGTTCAAGGTGGCGCTAAGCAAGGCTTTAAAGACAATACAAACGAAGTAGCCGTTACACTTAAGCTTAAAGATGCCAAAAAGTTCAAAGAAGTAACTGAAAAAGTTTCTAAAATGAATCCTAATTTAATGGTCATTTGGATGGACTATGAAAAAGGAGACAGTTACGAGAAAGAAGCTAAAAAAGAACAAGAAGGTAAAGAACCAAAATATATTTCTGCAGCAACTGTAAGCCAACCAATCAATTCAGAAAATGTTGAAATCTCTGGTGGATTCAATGGTGAACAAGGTGTTAAAGAAGCAAAACAAATTGCAGACTTATTAAATTCAGGTTCACTACCTGTTAAATTAGATGAAGTTTATTCTACATCAGTAGGTGCGCAATTTGGTAAAGATGCATTAGATGAAACAGTACTTGCTTCTACAATAGGTGTAGGTATTATATTCTTATTCATGCTCATTTACTACCGATTACCTGGTGTTGTAGCTGTCATAACATTAAGTGCTTATGTTTACTTAACATTATTAGCATTTAACTTTATTTCAGGGGTATTAACATTGCCAGGACTTGCAGCCTTAGTATTAGGTGTAGGTATGGCCGTTGATGCTAACATCATCATGTACGAACGGATAAAAGATGAATTACGGATCGGAAGGACTTTACAACAAGCCTTCAAAAAAGGTTCAGGTTCTTCATTTATTACGATATTAGATGCTAACTTAACAACAATTTTAGCAGCGCTCGTATTATTCGTATTTGGTGAAAGTTCAGTAAAAGGTTTCGCAACAATGTTATTACTTGCGATTCTAATGAGTTTCGTAACGTCAGTATTCTTCACTAGAATATTATTAGGTTTATTAGTAAACTCAAATTACTTCAAGAAAAAATACAATTGGTTTGGTGTTTCTAAGAAAGATAGACATGATATTAGTGAAAGATTAGATGTTCATGATTTAAGAACAGTCTATGACAAAATAAATTTCGTAAAACTTGCTAAACCATTATTAACATTTAGTATTATTACAATTATCGTTGGTGCCATCATTGTATCGATCTTCAGATTGAATTTAGGTATTGATTTCACAAGTGGTACACGTGTTGACTTACAATCTGATCAAGCTATCAAGACTGAACAAGTTTCTAAACAGTTTAAAGATATGGGATTAGATCCGTCACAAGTTACAACAAGTGGAACTGGAAACAAAATGGCAACCGTACAATTTAAAGATGCATTAAACAAATCTGAAATACAAAAAGTTAAATCTGACTTTGGTAAATCATTGGGTCATGATCCAAACGTAAGTACGGTTTCACCAGTTGTTGGTCAAGAGTTAGCAGGAAATGCATTAAAAGCAATGCTTTATGCAGCAATAGGAATTGTATTATACGTATCCTTTAGATTTGAGTGGAGAATGGGTACTACTGCAGTACTTGCGTTACTACATGACGTATTTATGATTGTAGCAGTATTCAGTTTATTCAGACTCGAAGTGGATATTACATTCATTGCAGCAGTTCTAACAATTATTGGTTATTCAATCAATGACACGATCGTTACGTTTGACCGCGTAAGGGAAAATTTACGTAAAGTGAAAGTGATAACGAAACCAGAAACTGTTGATATGATCGTTAACTCATCTATTAGACAAACGATGACAAGATCAATCAATACCGTATTAACAGTTGTAATCGTAGTTGTCGCATTATTAATACTTGGATCATCAAGTATCTTCAACTTCTCATTAGCACTATTAATCGGTTTAGTATCCGGTGTGTTCTCATCAGTATTCGTCGCAGTACCTTTATGGGGTATCTTGAAAAAACGACAACTTAAAAAATCAGAAAATGGTAAATTAGTTGTATATACTGAGAAAAAATCAAACGATGAAAAAATATTAGTTTAATAAATCGTGTACCTGTCCTTATTAATAGGGCAGGTACTTTTTTGTTTTAGAATAAATGATAAAGGTTTAACTTGGTGATTGTGTTTACAAAAGTAGGAAGAATTGTAACTAAGGAGGGCCTATAGTAACAAAAGTCGGAGGAATTGTAACTAAGGAGGGCCATAGTAACAAAAGTCGTCTGAATTGTAACTAAGGGGGCCTATAGTAACAAAAGTCGGAGGAATTGTAACTAAGGAGGGCCATAGTAACAAAAGTCGTCTGAATTGTAACTATGGAACCCTATAATTACAAAATCCCGACAAAGTGCAACTAACAATCTCCTCTAGATACAAATCGACTCTTTGCTCATGTTTTATTTGTTTAGTAGAGAAAGTATGATATTTCATGTATAATGTTTTGAGTAGAAATGAGGAGATTTGATATGACTAAAGCTAGTTATCAATGGAAAAAATCAGAGCTCAATCAAAATATTGATCCGCAAATCATAAAAAAATATAAAATTTCGCCACTTTTAGAAAAAACTTTAATTTCAAAAGGCTATACGTCTGAAGAACAAATTGAAAGTTTATTATCTAATGAAGTGTTATTCCACGATCCGATGTTACTAAGTGATATGGAAAAGGCAACTTCGAGAATACATAAAGCTATTGAAAATGATGAAAGAATATTAGTATATGGTGATTATGATGCAGATGGTGTCACATCTACAACGATTCTCGTTAAGACTTTAGAGTCTATGGGCGCTACAGTAGGTTGGTATATTCCTAATAGGTTTACTGAAGGATATGGACCAAGTGAAGCGGCGTTTAGAAATGCACATGATGAAGGTGTTTCTCTTATCATTACAGTGGATAATGGTATTCAAGGTCATCATGAAATTGATATTGCCAATGAACTTGGTATTGATGTGATTGTGACAGACCATCATGAATTTGGCGAAACAAAGCCTAATGCATATGCGATTGTTCACCCTATGCACCCTGATTTTAATTATCCGTTTAAATATTTAGCTGGTGTAGGTGTTTCATATAAACTTTCTAAAGCACTTAAAGCAGATATACCAGATGCGTTCTTAGGTTTAGTTGCTATCGGTACGATTGCCGACTTAGTGAGCTTAACTGATGAAAATAGATATATGGTTAAACAAGGGTTACGCATATTAAATGAACAACCTTTACCAGGGATTAAAAGTTTATTATCCGTAGCTGATTTTACGGATGAAGTGAGTGAACAAACAGTTGGATTTATTATCGGACCTCGTTTAAACGCAGTTGGTAGATTAGATGATGCCAGATTAGCTGGAGAATTGCTTATGAGTGATGATGACGATGAAGCAATGTTCTTAGCTGAAGAAGTGGACCAATTTAATACAGAACGTAAAGCAATTGTTGAAAATATTACGAATGAAGCTATGGAGCTAGCTGAAATTGAAATGCAACAAAATGCCCAATTTCTAATACTTGCAAAAGAAGATTGGAATGAAGGTGTATTAGGTATTGTGGCTTCAAGAATAGTCGAGAAGTATCATTTACCAACAATTGTATTAAATGTCGATATTGAGCAAAACCATGCTAAAGGTTCAGCAAGAAGTATTGAACAAGTTTCAATGTTTGAATTTCTAACAAACCATAGCGACTTAATTCGTAAATTTGGTGGTCATCATATGGCGGCTGGTATGACATTAGATATTGACGCGATTGAACCATTGAAGAAAGCTTTGAATGCAGATATGCACAACATAACAGAAGGTAAAAAATTATTACCACAGTTAATCGTTGATGCAGAAATAGAAACTTCAGATATTACGGTTGATAACATATTTGATTTAGAAAGATTAAGACCTTTTGGTACTAATTTATTAGCACCTCTATTTTCAATTAGTAAAGTTCCGGTTAAATCTGTTAAAGGTATTGGTCAAGGTAATAAACACCTTAAATTAACTTTAACAGACAAAAATATTGCAGCATTACATTGGAATGCTGGACATCTCATTCATGATATTTCAAATGATACGACAATCAATGTTGCAGGTAGTTTAAATGTTAATGAATGGAATGGACATCAATCACCACAAATTATTCTTAAAGATTTAGCGTTGAGTAATGACCATGCTATTTTTGATTATAGAAGTAAAAATAAACATGACTTGTTAAAAATTGATCAAGAAAATGCATTATTTGTCATTAACCCATCATCAGAGAAAATAAATGAGCAATATATACATTATGGTGATACTTATCCAAATGAAGTCGAAACGTGTGTGTTAAGAGATTTACCACAAGATTTAGAATCATTCAAACAAACTTTATCTAATATTAAAGCCGAAAAATATTATCTTGTATTTAAAGGGCAAACCAATTCATACTTTGAAGGTATTCCAAGTGATGAAAAGTTCAAACAAGCTTATAAAGCCTTATATATGAATCAATCAACCAATATTCAAAATGATGGTATGAAATTATGTGAAGCATTAAAAATTAAACCTGATCAATTGAAATTCATTTTGAATTGCTTTTATGAGTTAAACTTTATTACAATGAATCGTGGTATAATTGAAATAAATAAAGATGCGGGAAAAAATGACATTGAAAACGCACCGTTATATCAAGCAAGAAAACAACAAATAGAAATAGAAAAGACATTGTTGTACAATGATAGCCAATCATTAATTAAGTGGATGCATTCATTGTTAAGTGATGTTGAGGAGGAAGTATAATGGATTTAAAACAATACGTTTCAGAAGTACAAGATTGGCCAAAACAAGGTGTTAACTTTAAAGATATTACGACAATTATGGATAATGGTGAAGCATACAAGTATGCTACTGACCAAATCGTACAATATGCTCAAGACAAACAAGTTGATGTTGTAGTTGGACCAGAAGCAAGAGGATTTATTATTGGTTGTCCTGTGTCATATGCAATGGGTATTGGTTTTGCACCAGTACGTAAAGAAGGGAAATTACCGCGTGAAGTGATTCGTTATGAATATGATCTTGAATATGGATCAAATGTGTTAACGATGCACAAAGATGCAATCAAACCTGGTCAACGTGTATTGATTACAGATGATTTATTAGCAACAGGTGGTACAATTGAAGCGGCAATTCACTTAGTAGAATCATTAGGTGGAATCGTAGTGGGTATCGCATTTTTAATTGAACTTAAATATTTAAACGGCATTGAAAAATTAAAAGGTTACGATGTTGTTTCGTTAATTTCATACGATGAATAAAATAGTCACTTTGTGGCTATTTTATTTTTAATTATTATAATTAACGGTGGCATATTACTATTGAAAATTGCTATAATAGTAATATTCAAGAGAATTTTATTTGATGAGGTGGTGTCCCTATGAATAAAGAATATCCATATAGTGCTGATGATGTTTTATATAAAGCTAAAAGTTACTTATCTGAAGATGCATATCGTTTAGTAGAAAAGAGTTATGATTTGGCTTTTAAAGCACATCAAGGACAAATTAGAAAAAATAATTTGCCATATATCATGCATCCTATTCAGGTAGCGGGTATTTTAACCGAAATGAAATTGGATGGTCCAACTATAGTTGCTGGATTCCTTCATGATGTAATTGAGGATACACCTTATACGTATGATGATTTGGTAGAAATGTTTAATGAAGAAGTAGCCATTATTGTAGATGGTGTTACGAAATTAAAAAAAGTTAAATATAAATCTAAAGAAACACAACAAGCTGAAAATCATAGAAAATTATTTATAGCAATTGCTAAAGATGTCCGAGTTATATTAGTTAAATTAGCAGATAGATTACATAATGTTCGTACTTTAAAAGCGATGCCTAAAGAAAAACAAAAACGTATTGCTAAAGAAACGTTAGAAATTTATGCACCACTTGCGCATAGATTAGGGATCAATACAATTAAGTGGGAACTTGAAGATATCTCATTAAGATATATTGATAGTGTTCAATATTTTAGAATTGTTAACTTGATGAAGAAGAAAAGAAGCGAACGAGAATCGTATATCGCAAATGCGATTAAAGATATAGAGTCTGAAATGGAAGTTATGAATATTTCTGGCGACATAAGTGGTAGACCTAAACATATCTATAGTATTTATAGAAAAATGGTCAAACAGAAAAAGCAATTCGAACAAATTTTCGACCTACTTGCAATAAGAGTAATCGTTCCTTCAATCAAAGATTGTTATGCTGTGCTAGGTCTTGTTCATACATTATGGAAACCAATGCCTGGTCGATTTAAAGACTATATCGCGATGCCTAAACAGAATATGTATCAATCGCTGCATACTACAGTCGTTGGTCCAAATGGAGATCCGTTAGAGATACAGATCAGAACTTTTGAAATGCATGAAATTGCAGAACATGGGGTGGCTGCACACTGGGCATATAAAGAAGGTAAGAATTTAAGCAATAAATCAGAAGAATATTTACAAAAAATGAGTTGGCTACAAGAAATAGCTGAAACTGACAATACTTCACCTGATGCAGAAGAATTTATGGAATCTTTAAAATATGACCTTCAAAGTGATAAAGTATACGTCTTTACACCTGAAAGTGATGTAGTTGAATTACCATATGGCGCAGTTCCAATTGATTTTGCTTACGCTGTCCACAGTGAAGTAGGTAATAAAATGATAGGTGCGAAAGTTAATGGTAAAATCGTTCCGATCGATTATAAGCTATCTACTGGTGATATTGTCGAGATTAGAACGAGTAAACATTCATATGGACCAAGTCGAGATTGGTTAAAAATCGTCCGATCTTCAAGTGCGAAAAGTAAAATCCGCAGTTTCTTCAAGAAACAAGACCGCTCTGCCAATATTGAAAAAGGTAAATTCATGATTGAAGCGGAAATTAAAGAGCATGGCTACAATGTAGATGAAGTATTAAATGCTGAAAACATTAAACTTGTTAACGAAAAATATAATTTTTCAAATGAAGATGACTTATATGCTGCAGTTGGTTTTGGTGGTATAACTGCTCTTCAAGCTGTTAATAGACTAACAGAAAAGCTTAGACTTGAACGTAAGAAACAATCGCTTAACCAAGTGCAAGAAGTTAATAAATCCATTCCAATTAAACAAGATATTAGAACAGATACTGGTGTCTATGTTGAAGGTTTAGATAACATGCTTATTAAACTTTCTAAATGTTGTAATCCAATACCTGGTGATGAAATCATTGGGTATATTACAAAAGGTCATGGCGTTAAAGTTCATCGTAAAGATTGTCCAAACATCGTTAACGAAAACGAACGATTAATCGATGTTGAATGGGTTAAAAATACAAATGAACAAAAAAATTATCAAGTAGACTTAGAAATTACAGGTTACGACAGAAATGGATTATTAAATGAAGTACTTCAAGTTGTGAATGCCATTAAAGTACAATTAGTAAAAGTTTCAGGTAAAGCTGATATAGATAAAAATGCTGTTATTAACATTAGTGTAATGGTTAAAAATGTGAATGACGTATATAGAATTGTTGATCGAATTAAACAATTAGGCGATATTTATACAGTAAGTCGTGTATGGAATTAAGAGGTGAATTTTTTTGAAAGTTGTTCTACAAAAAGTAAGCCAAGCTAAAGTAACATCTGAAAATACGCAAAATGAAATTAAGCAAGGATTCTTATTATTAGTCGGTGTTGGACAAGAATCGACATATGCAGATGCAGATGTTATCGCTAAGAAAATAGCAAAGACAAGAATTTTTGAAGATCAAGAAGGTAAAATGAATTTAGATATACACCAAGTCGGTGGTGAAATCTTGTCGATATCACAATTTACAATATATGCTTCAGTAAAAAAAGGTAATAGACCTGGATTTACAAATGCTAAAAGTCCAGATGAAGCATTAAAGATATATGAATATTTTAATGAACAGTTAGCTTCTTATAACATTAACGTGAAAACAGGAGAGTTTGGCGCACATATGGATGTGTCATTAATCAATGATGGACCAATTACGATTATATTCGAAAGTAAGGATGGTAACATTCAATGAACCGAATTAATTTATGGTTTAAAAAGAGGAGAATAAAGCCTGTTCCTGTCATCAGTGTTGCCATTTTACTGATTGTTTTGTTAATCATTATTATTTATTTATTGCTTCCTAAAGAGGACGAACCTAAAACATTATCTATGAAAGAAGATGGTGAGTTAAGAACTGGACCTGCCGCTTATTATCCAATTATTTTCGATGTAAAAAAAGGAGATAGTTTTGATATAACAGATAGAGAAGGAAAATGGTTCGAAGTTAAAAATGATCAAAATGAAAAAGGCTGGATTGCTGGTTGGCATACAAATCTTGATATTAAAGAAGATGTTAATCCAGTATTAAAACCATTAAAAGGAAAAGTGATTATTTTAGACCCTGGTCATGGTGGAAGTGACCAAGGTGCATCGAGTTCAAAACATAAAGATGTAACCGAAAAAGTCATTACATTAAAAACTGCAAAAGAACTTAAAGAAATGCTTGAAGCTGAAGGCGCTAAAGTGAAAATGACGAGAACAAAAGATGAATATGTTAAATTAAAAGATAGACAAGGTGATGGAGATGTCTTTATTAGTATCCATAATGATGCATTAGATTCATCAGCACCACATGGTTTAACAGTTTATTACCATCATGATTCTCAAAAAGAATTTGCAGATACGTTACAAACTTCAATCAATCAAAAATCCATACTATCTGATAGAGGTGTACGAAACGAAAACTTCCAAGTGATTCGTCAAACTAAAATGCCTGCTGTATTGTTAGAGTTAGGTTATATTAGTAATCCTACAGATGAAGATTTAATTGTTGATAGAAAATATAGACACATTGTAGAAACAGGTATTGTTGACGGTTTGAAAGTTTACTTTTCAAATTAGATATTGACTACTACAGATTATGGGTTTAATATTAATATAAATTATGAAATAGATTATATACCGTTTATTCTTGAATAGTATGCCGATATAGTAGGAGACAGAGAGTATAACATTTGCTGAAAGTTATATGAATACTGCGTATACTTTTGAACACAAGAAGAGGGAATCTTACGAAAATAAGATCGGTTAACATCCGTTATAATGTTGTTAAGTGAGTATTTAATGAATCATTAAATACTAATTAGGGTGGCAACACGGATTATTCGTCCCTTGTATGTATATGCATACAAGGGGCTTTTTATATTTTAAAGGAGGAAATATTATGATTAATATACCACGCGGTACACAAGATTTATTACCAAAAGACACTTATAAATGGCAATACATTGAGAACAAATTACATGAGTTAATGAAAATATATAATTATAAAGAAATTAGAACACCAATATTTGAAAGTACTGAACTTTTTAGTAGAGGTGTCGGTGATTCAACAGATGTTGTACAAAAAGAAATGTACACATTTAAAGATAAAGGTGATAGAAGCATTACATTAAGACCTGAAGGCACTGCAGGTGTTGTTAGAAGTTACATCGAAAACAAAATGCAAGGTGAACCTAATCAACCAGTTAAGCTTTATTACAATGGTCCAATGTTCCGATATGAAAGAAAACAAAAAGGGCGTTATCGTCAATTTGTTCAATTCGGGGTAGAAGCTATAGGATCAGAAAATCCTGCTATTGATGTTGAAATTATTTCAATGCTCGTACACATATACAAATCTTTCGGATTGAAAGACTTAAAATTAGTCATCAATAGTATTGGTGATGCAGAATCAAGAGCTGATTACACGAAAGCATTACAAGCACACTTTGAACCAGTAATTGATACTTTCTGTAGCGATTGTCAAAGTCGATTACACACAAATCCAATGCGTATATTGGACTGTAAAGTAGACAGAGATAAAGAAGCAGTTAAAAATGCGCCTAAAATTACGGAATACTTAAATGACTATTCTAAACAATATTTCGAAGAGGTAAAAAGCTTATTAGACGAACTTGGTATCGAGTATGAAATAGATACGAATTTAGTACGTGGGTTAGATTATTATACACACACAGCATTTGAAGTAATGAGTAATGCTGAAGGATTTGGTGCTATTACAACTTTATGTGGTGGCGGTAGATATAACGGCTTACTAGAATTACTTGATGGTCCTAAAGAAACAGGTATTGGTTTTGCATTGAGTATTGAACGTTTGTTACTAGCGCTAGAAGCTGAAGGTATTGAAATTGAAGAAGAAGATACTATCGACTTATTTATTGCAACAATGGGTGAAGAAGCGGATAGAATGTCAGTTCAATTAATCAATCAATTAAGAATGGCTGGTATTAGTTGTGATAAAGACTATTTACAACGTAAATTAAAAGGTCAAATGAAACAAGCCGATAGATTAAATGCGAAATATACGATTGTATTAGGTGAGAATGAATTAGAAAAACAAGAAGTGGAAGTTAAAAATATGGAAACTGGTGAAAAGACACTTGTTTCATTATCAGAATTAGAGAATTATTTAAAGGTGGAATCATAATGGAAAAAAGAACAACATATGCTGGTAAAATAACTGAAGAATATATTGGTCAAACCGTTACTTTAAATGGTTGGGTACAAAAAAGACGTGACTTAGGCGGTTTAATATTTATTGATTTACGTGACCGCGAAGGCGTTGTACAAATTGTCTTTAACCCAGACTTCTCTCAAGAAGCTTTAAGTGTTGCTGAGAAAATCCGTTCTGAATATGTTATTCAAGTTAAAGGTTTAGTAACTAAAAGAGACGAGAAATCAATTAATGACAAAATCAAGACGGGTAAAGTTGAAGTTCAAGTTTCTGAAATTACAATTTTAAATGAATCTGAAACACCTCCATTTTCTATAACAGATATGAATGATATTGATGAAAATGTAAGGTTAAAATATCGTTATATAGACTTAAGAAGAGAAAGTTTAGCTCAAACATTCAAAATGAGACATCAAATTACACGTGCAGTAAGAAATTACTTAGATGAAGGTGAGTTTTACGAAGTAGAAACACCTGTATTAACTAAATCTACGCCAGAAGGTGCAAGAGACTATTTAGTACCATCTCGTGTACATGATGGAGAGTTCTATGCTTTACCTCAATCTCCACAAATATTTAAACAATTATTAATGATTGGTGGATTTGATAAATACTATCAAATCGTTAAATGTTTTAGAGACGAAGATTTAAGAGCGGATAGACAACCTGAATTTACGCAAATCGATATCGAGATGAGCTTTGTAGATCAAGAAGACGTTATCAAAATGAATGAAGGTCTTATGAAACGTATCATGAAAGATGTAAAAGGTATTGATATTACAACGCCATTCCCACGTATGACATACGCTGAAGCGATGGAAAGATATGGAATTGACAAGCCAGATACAAGATTTGGTATGGAACTGATTAACTTATCAGAACTTGCTTCAAAAATGGACTTTAAAGTGTTTAAATCTGCAGTTGAAAATGGTGGAGAAGTTAAAGCAATCGTCGTTGAAGATGGTGCAGCAGACTACTCTAGAAAAGATATCGACCAATTACAATCATTTGCAAGTATTTATGGAGCTAAAGGTTTAGCTTGGGTTAAAGTAACAGAAGAAGGCTTAAACGGTCCAATTAGCAAATTCTTTGATGAAGATATTACTGCTGAATTATTAAAACGAACTGAAGCTAAAGCAGGAGACTTAGTATTATTCGTAGCAGACAAAAAAGATGTCGTAGCAGCAAGTTTAGCGCAGTTAAGAAATAAACTTGGTAAAGATCGTGGTTTAATTGATCCAAATAAATATAATTTCTTATGGGTAACTGATTGGCCATTATTTGAATACGATGAAGAATCAGAACGTTATGTTGCAGCGCACCATCCATTTACTGCACCTAAAAAAGAGCATGAAGAAATGCTTGAAACTGATCCAACAAATGTTGAAGCGAATGCATACGATATCGTTTTAAATGGCTTTGAATTAGGTGGAGGATCTATTAGAATTCATAAATCAGAACTACAAGAAAAAATGTTTAAAGCACTTGGATTCACTGAAGAACAAGCACAAGAACAATTTGGATTCTTAATTGAAGCGTTCAAATATGGTGCACCACCACATGGCGGAATTGCTTTAGGTTTAGATAGATTAGTTATGTTATTGTCAGGAAGAACAAACTTAAGAGATACAATTGCATTCCCTAAAACAGCAAGTGCTTCTTGTCTATTAACAGATGCGCCAAGTGAAGTATCTAACAGTCAGTTACATGAATTACATTTGCAACTTGATTTAGATGAAAAATAATTAAAAGTATAAATACTTGTTATTTAGAAGAATTATGATAAAATAAATTTATAAGGTAGTCATCTGAAGTGTTCGTAATAAGCTTTTTATATTTTGACCTAACACTTTTGATCAAGGGAGCCTAATTGGTTTTCTTAATAGCGCATACGCCTCGTAAGGAGGACATGCAAAATAAGAAACAGGGCACCCACCTGTATATAGCAGGCCAAAATGATCTAGCACTTAATATTACGGCACAATTGGATTCTATCGGTACGCAAGACTTTATGTCTTGCGTATTTTTGTGTAAAGGAGTAAATAATGATGAAGCATCAATTTTCAAGAAATGAATTAGCGATTGGTAAAGAAGGCTTAGATTTATTAAAAAGTAAAACAGTAGTTGTCCTTGGCGTAGGCGGTGTAGGTTCATTTGCTGCTGAAGCATTAGCGAGAACTAATATTGGTCATATCATATTAATAGATAAAGATGATGTAGATATCACAAATGTAAATAGACAATTACATGCATTAACAACAACAATTGGTCAATCAAAAGTAGATTTAATGGAAGAGCGTATTAAATTAATTAATCCTGATTGTAAAGTCACTTCATTGCACATGTTCTATACTGAAGAAACATACGAAGCTTTATTTAATGAATACGACATTGATTATTTTGTAGATGCTAGTGATACAATCATGTATAAAGTTCATCTTATGAAAGAGTGTTTGGAAAGAGGTATTAACGTTATCTCAAGTATGGGTGCTGCAAACAAAACAGACCCTACTAAATTTGAAATAGCTGATATTTCTAAAACACATACAGATCCTATGGCGAAAATTATACGTCTAAAATTAAGAAAAATGGGCATTCATAAAGGTATTAATGTTGTATTTAGTGATGAAAGTCCAATTATGATAAGAGAAGATGTAAAAGAAGTTGTAGGCGATAAAAACGCAAAAGTTAGAAAGGCGCAAATGCCACCATCATCTAATGCTTTTGTACCAAGCGTTGTTGGTTTAATTTGTGCGAGCTATGTTGTGAATGATATTTTGAAAGATATCCCAGTAAAAAGAATCAAAGATAAATAGCTAGCAGCTTTGATAATAAAAAATGAGACTGGATACGTCCAGCCTCATTTTTTTAAGTTGCGATATATTTCTGCTAATTTTTGTTCAGATTTAGATGTGAGCTTCGGTTGATAATATTGTTTGCCTTTTAAAGTATCAGGTAAATATTGTTGTTCTACATATCCATTTTCATAATTATGTGGGTATTTATAACCAATTGCATTGCCTAATTCTTTTGCACCTTGATAGTGTCCATCTTTCAAATGTTTCGGAACTAACCCAGCTTTACCTTTTCTGATGTCTGATAGAGCTTCATCAATAGATACAATAGCTGAATTAGATTTAGGTGATAAGCATAGCTCGATGACTGCTTGGCTTAATGGTATACGTGCTTCTGGAAAGCCGAGACGTTCACTCGCTTCAATAGCTGATAATGTTCTAGCTGCAGCACCTGGAGAAGCTAAACCGATATCTTCATAGCTAATTACAAGAAGGCGTCTTGCAATAGTTGGTAAATCTCCCGCTTCAATTAATCTAGCTAAATAATGTAGCGCTGCGTCGACATCACTTCCTCTAATAGATTTTTGGAATGCACTCATAACATCATAATGTTGATCGCCATCTTTATCGTGTTGGAAAGCGTTCTTTTGAATACAAACTTTCGCATCTTCAATCGTGACATGACGTTTGTCATCTTGAACATCAGCACTTAGTACAGCAAGTTCGAGTGCATTTAAAGCGCTTCTCACATCGCCGTAACTTGCTTTTGCGAAATATTCTAAAGCATCTTTGTCTACAACAGGAGCGTATGATGCTAATCCATTTTCTTCATCTTCAATTGCTCTGTTTAAAGCAATGATGATATCATCTTCATTAAGAGGATATAGTTCAAATATTTGCGTTCTGCTTCGTATAGCTGGGTTGATAGCATGGTATGGGTTTGACGTCGTTGCGCCAATAAGAACGATTTTGCCAGATTCTAAATGCGGTAATAAGAAATCTTGTTTTGCTTTATCTAGACGATGAATTTCGTCTAGTAAAAGTATAACTTGTCCAGACATTTTGGCTTCTTCAACGACAAGGTGCATATCTTTTTTAGTGTTAGTGACAGCGTTAAGTTGTCTAAATTTATATTGAGTACTCCCGGCAATAGCTTGGGCGATACTCGTTTTTCCAATTCCCGGAGGTCCATAAAAAATCATAGAAGTTAACTTTTTAGTGTTAACCATTCTCCTAATAATGGCTTTTGGACCGACTAAATGTTCTTGGCTTATCACATCGTCAATCGTTTGGGGACGCATTCTATAAGCTAATGGTTCGTTTTTCATTTGGAATCAACCTTTCTAATTACTCAAAGTGTACAAAAAATGATAAAATGAATTAATAATATTTTTTTAGAAAATAAGAGGTGTAGTACATGAAAATTTCTACTAAAGGACGATATGGCTTAACACTTATGATATCGTTGACTAAGCGTTATGGTCAAGGATGTACATCTTTAAAGTCAATCGCTGAAGAAAACAATTTAAGTGATTTATATTTAGAACAATTAGTAGGACCGCTACGTAATGCTGGTCTTATTAAAAGTGTAAGAGGTGCCAAAGGGGGCTATCAATTACAAAAAGCACCATCAGAAATTACAGCTGGTGATGTGATTAGATTGTTAGAGGGGCCAATTACACCTGTTGAAGGTATAGAAGACGAGCCACCTGCACAACAACAATTGTGGATTCGTATTAGAGACGCTGTAAAAGCAGTTCTAGATAATACAACACTAGAATACTTAGCAAATTATACAAATGAAGATGAACTTGAAGGATATATGTTCTATATCTAGTTCTCAAATTAAATAGGATAGCAATCTTCAAGTCGAATATTGGAGATTGCTATCTTATTTTTTATTTCTTAACTGTATCGAATTCATGCCTAACTGCACAAAATATTTCGTTATTTTAACAGTTAAGCATGAATATGTGTTATGTAGTGTAATATTCCCCTTTGATATTACTTTCATATTAAGATAGTTGTACACTACAACAAAGGGGAGAGTATATGAAAAATTTAAAACGATACATATTAAGTGTAGTAGCAGTTTTATTATTAAGTTTCATTTCATTACCGTTTGAAGTTAACGCAAAGACAGATGGTCCGTCATCTAGAGTTATATTACCGAAAAATGATCGTACACAAATTACGAATACAACGTCTGCACATTATCAATCGATTGCATTCGCTGATATCGGAGGTACATCAATTGCATCAGGTGTAGTTGTCGGTAAAAATACCGTTCTTACAAATAAACATGTAGTAGATGCTACGAATGGTGATGCTTCTGTACTAAAATTCTCACCAGCAGCAAATGGCGATGGGAATTTCCCAGCTGGTACATTTACAGCAACTGATTATAAAGTAGCGCCAGGCGGTGAAGATTTAGCAGTCGTTACAGTCGGTAAAAATAGTAAAGGTCAATCTATTGGTGACGCTGTTCAAGCAGCGACAATCGCAGATACATCTTCAGTTAAAAAAGGTGATAACATCACAGTAACAGGTTATCCAGGAGATAAACCTATTGCAACATTATGGGAAAGTAAAGGTAATATATTATCTGCTTCAGGTAGTGACGTATCTTACGACTTAAGTACTTATGGTGGTAATTCAGGTTCACCAATCTTTAATGCAAATAACCAAGTTATTGGTTTACATTATGGTGGCGTACCAGATAGCCATAATAGTGGCGTGTTATTTAACAGCAACGTTCAACTATTTATACAAAGTAATTTAAAATAAAAAACGATCATAAAGTGATGACTCATCACTTTATGATCGTTTTTTATGCTTCCCCGTATACATCATCTACAATTTTCTTGAATGATTCATATGATTGGTATTGTTTATCTAAATCATAAATATAGCTCACTGCCATAATTTCATCTACATTGTATTTGTTTTGGAAATCTATCAATTGTTGTTTTACAGTTTCTTCACTACCAATGAAAGATGTGTTTGTTTTAGACTGCGCCATATATTTTTCTTGTGGTGACCAAATGTTTTCAAGTTGATCAGTAGGGGGTTGTAATGGCATGCGCGCATTTCTTACAATACTTAAGAACATTAAGTGCATAGTTGAAGATAAATAAGTCGCTTCTTCATCTGTTTCGCCGACAATGACATTTAAACAAACGGTCATGTATGGCTCATCTAAATATTCTGATGGCTCAAATAAGTCTCTATATATTTCGATTGCTTGAGCCATTTGATCTGGTGCAAAGTGTGCTGCAAAGACGTATGGTAAACCTAATCGAGCAGCTAAATGTGCAGAGTCCGTTGAAGATCCTAACACATATATCGGTATATTTGTATCTACACCTGGATATGGTCTTACATATGATTGTTGTTCTTCAGGACCAAAATATTGTAGTAATTGTTTAATATCGTCACCAAATGTATATACACCTTTATGTGAATCTCTTCTTAGTGCAGAAGCGGTCATCATATCGGTACCTGGTGCTCGTCCTAAGCCAAGATTTAATCGATTAGGAAACATTGTAGCCATTGTTCCAAATTGCTCAGCAACAATAAGAGGCGCATGGTTTGGTAACATGATACCGCCTGAACCTACTTGAATAGACTCTGTATGTTCAAGTGTATGTTGAATGAGTAAAGCAGTTGCAGAACTTACTAAATTTGGTGCATTATGATGTTCTGCAATCCAGTAACGTTCGTAGCCTAATTTTTCTACATTTTGAGCAAGTGATACCATATTCTTAATAGCATCTTGTTCCGTTTCACCTTTTCTAAGTGGAACTAGATTTAATGCAGAAACTGGGAATTTTGATTTCATTTTGTGACGCTCCTTACATAATTATATATTGGAAGTATATCAACTGTATTTATGTTGTACTATTTAATTGCTCAACAACATTTGACTAATATGTAACTAAAAGTTATAATTAATGCAAATTTACAGAGAGGTGGCATCAACAATAGGCATGGATATCCAATAATTTTTTGCGCTAATAGTAAATATCGTAAAAAAACCATTGTATTACGCAATGATGAATGGATAAGTATGTCTATAATATGATGTTGCCGTTACAAACTGAGAATAGTGTAATGGTGCGTCTTCATGTGTAATACATGGGTATAGGAGGCTACATTATGCTATTTTTATTTGAAGAAAAAGCATTAGAAGTTGAACATAAAGTATTAATACCCGAGTTGACTTTTTCAATAGAGGACCATGAACATTTAGCAATCGTTGGTGTTAATGGTGTTGGAAAGTCTACATTATTAAAAGTGATTCACCAAGATCAAACAGTTGATTCAGCGATGATGGAACAAGATTTAACACCTTATAATGATTGGACAGTTATGGATTATATAATTGAATCTTACCCAGAAATCGCCAAGGTTAGATCGCAACTTAATCATACAGATATGATTAATAAATATATTGAGTTAGATGGATACCTTATAGAAGGAGAAATCGTAACAGAAGCAAAAAAGCTCGGCATAAAAGAGGAACAACTAGAACAGAAAATTTCTACTTTAAGTGGTGGAGAACAGACAAAAGTTTCATTTTTAAAAGTAAAAATGTCTAAGGCATCGTTATTATTAATCGATGAGCCAACAAATCATATGGATTTAGAAATGAAGGAATGGTTGACGAAAGCTTTTAAACAAGAACAACGTGCTATATTATTTGTATCTCATGACAGAACATTCTTAAATGAAACACCAGATGCTATATTAGAATTGAGTCCTGATGGTGCTAAGAAATATATCGGTAAATACGATAAATACAAACAACAAAAAGATATAGAGCATGAAACATTAAAGCTACAATATGAAAAGCAACAAAAAGAACAAGCGGCTATTGAAGAAACGATCAAAAAATATAAAGCGTGGTATCAAAAAGCAGAACAAAGTGCTTCTGTGAGAAACCCGTATCAACAAAAACAATTAAGTAAGTTAGCGAAACGATTCAAATCAAAAGAACAACAATTAAATCGTAAACTTGATCAAGAGCACATCGCTAATCCAAATAAAAAAGAGAAAAATTTTTCAATACAACATCATGATTTTAAATCACATTATTTAGTTCAATTTAACCATGTGTCGTTTGCATATGATAATAGGAAGATATTCGAAGATGTATCATTCTATATTAAGCGAAATCAAAATGTGATTATAGAAGGCAGAAATGGAACAGGAAAATCAACTTTAATCAAATTGATACTCGGTGAACTCGAGCCGACTAAAGGTGATATAACTGTTCATCCAGAATTAGAAATTGGATATTTCTCTCAAGATTTTGAAAACTTAAATATGCATCATAATGTCTTAGATGAAATATTAGAAATTCCTGAGATGAAAGAAGCAGATGCTAGAACCATTTTAGCAAGCTTTTATTTTGATAAAGATAGAATAAATGATGTCGTTGAAACATTGTCGATGGGTGAAAAGTGTAGGTTACAATTTGTGAAATTATATTTTTCAAATCCTCATATTATGATTTTAGATGAGCCGACAAACTATTTTGATATTGGCATGCAAGAAAAAATCATCCAATTAATACAATCATTTCAAGGATCGGTCCTTATTGTATCTCATGATGATTATTTTAAATCACAAATTAAAGACCAAATATGGACGATCAAAAATCATCAAATGACGCATGAAAATGTTCAAGTTAAAGATCCAATTAATACAGAATCTATGAAACATCAATTAAAAGAATTAGAACAATATACAGAAGAAAGAAATCGTGAAACAGAGTTCTAGTCTTTTCATAAAAATGGTGCTAGAATAGGTACATTGAAAACTAAGAAAGGACGTCCAACATGAAAGTATATGCAGATTATGCAGCAACTACTCCAGTTAAGCCCGTTGTAACTGAAAAAATAACAGAAATATTATCTGAACACTTTGGAAACCCGTCATCTATTCATTCAATAGGGAGAGACGGCAGAAAGTATTTAGATCATTCAAGACGAGAGATTGCTACATTATTAGGTGCAAAGCCTCAAGAAGTTATTTTTACAAGTGGGGCAACAGAGTCTAATAATACAGCAATAAAAGGTATAGCACGAAAACGAAAACATATAGGTCAACATATTATAACGAGTAGAATAGAGCATCATTCTGTACTGCATGTCTTTGAAGAACTTGAACGTGAAGGTTTCGATGTTTCGTATATAGATGTAAATTCAGAAGGTATTGTCGATATTGATGCTTTGAGACAAGCAATCAGACCTGACACGACATTGGTGTCAATTATGTTAGTGAATAATGAAGTCGGCACAGTTCAACCTATGTATGATATTGCAGAAGTCATAGAGAATACGGATATCGTATTTCATGTTGATGCAGTTCAAGCTATCGGTCATATGCCAATAGAATTCGATGAAATGCCAGTTGATATGTTAAGCATAACTGCGCATAAATTTGGCGGTCCAAAAGGAATAGGTGCATTGTTGGTTAAACAAGGTGTCCAGTTCGAAACGTTTATTCAAGGTGGCGAACAAGAAGTAAAGCGAAGAGCGGGTACAGAGAATGTTCCATATATTTGTGGTATGGCAACAGCACTGAAAGACGCTTATGAACACATGAATGAAAGTAATATTCATTTAATGAACTTGAAAGAAAAGCTCATTGTAGGTTTACAACAACGTGCAATTCCGTTTGAATTGAATGGTAGTATGACAGATACGACTGGTCATATTACAAATTTATATTTCCCATTTATTGAAGTTGAAACGATGTTAACGTTACTAGATATGGCAAATATATATGTTTCAAGTGGATCTGCATGTACAGCCGGTTCAACATTACCATCTCACGTTCTAGAAGCGATGTTCGGTGAAGATAATAGAGTGAAGCAATCTGTAAGATTTAGTTTCAGCTCATTAACGACTGAAGAAGAAATTAATTATATCGTAAGTACGATAATGAAAATATATCAACAATTTAAGGAGGAAGAAAATGAATAATCAATCTACCCGCGTTGTCGTTGGGATGAGCGGGGGCGTAGATAGCTCGGTAACTGCACATATATTAAAAGAACAAGGTTATGATGTAGTTGGAATTTTTATGAAAAATTGGGATGACACAGACGAAAATGGTGTATGTACAGCTACTGAAGACTATAATGATGTCATCGAAGTATGTAACCAATTAGATATACCTTATTATGCAGTTAACTTTGAACAAGAATATTGGGATAAAGTATTTACGTATTTCTTAGACGAATATAAAAAAGGTAGAACACCTAACCCAGATGTAATGTGTAATAAAGAAATTAAATTTAAAGCATTTTTAAATCATGCACTTAAACTAGGTGCGGACTATGTTGCTACAGGTCATTACGCACGTGTTAATCGTGATGGTGATAAAGTTGAAATGCTACGTGGTGTTGATAACAACAAAGACCAAACTTATTTCTTAAATCAACTTACAAAAGATCAATTATCTAAAGTGATGTTCCCAATTGGTGAATTAGAAAAAAGTGAAGTAAGAAAAATTGCCGAAGAACAAAACTTAGCAACTGCTAAAAAGAAAGACTCTACTGGTATCTGTTTTATTGGTGAGAAAAACTTTAAAACATTCTTATCTCAATATTTACCTGCTCAAAACGGTAAAATGCAAACATTAGACGGTGTTGACATGGGTGAACATAGTGGCTTAATGTATTACACTATTGGCCAAAGACACGGTCTTGGTATTGGCGGAGACGGAGATCCTTGGTTTGTAGTCGGTAAAAATTTAAAAGAAAACATCCTATATGTTGAACAAGGTTTCCACCACGAAGCATTATATAGTGACTATTTAATCGCTTCTGATATTTCATTTGTGAATGATCTTGATTTTTCACAACCGGTTAAATGTTCAGCAAAATTCAGATATAGACAAAAAGATACACAAGTAACTGTAGAAAAAATTTCTGACAATCAAATTAAAGTGATATTTGACGAACCAGTGCGTGCAATTACACCTGGTCAAGCTGTCGTATTATATGACGGTGATGTTTGTTTAGGTGGCGCAACAATCGATGAAGTATATAAAACAGAAAAGCAATTAGATTATATGGTATAAAATATATAGACTGAGATAAATTTATGTCTCAGTCTATTTTTATTTTTGTTATAATAGCAAGTAATGATATTTAAAGGAGTCACAACATGCATAGTGAAGAACAAATTGTTAAATTAATTCAAAATAAAAAATTCGACGAAGCATTGTCGCATTTATTTGAAAATATAGAAGAAGATCCAAAAGAAGTAACCAATTATATCAACGCAGGGACAATATTAGCAGAAGCAAATGATATTGAAAGAGCTGAGAAATTCTTCCAAAAAGCCATTACTGTAAACGAAAGTCATGGTGGTGCTTATTATAGTCTTGCAAATTTATACTACAACCAACAGCGCTTTGAAGAAGCGATTAAATTATATCAACATGCGATTAAAAGAGGGCTTAATGATGCAGATACTAATTTTATGTTAGGAATGAGTTTCAACGAATTAGGTGCACATACTGAAGCTATACCGTATGTAATGAGAGCTCATGAGCTAAATGAAGATGATGTAGAAATTGGATTCCAATACGGATTAACATTATGCCAATTAGAAATGTTCGATGAGGCCATTGTACAACTAGAAAAAGTATTAGAAAAAGATTCTAAACATGTAGACGCATTATACAATTTAGGATTGGCTAAATATATGAAAAATGAAAATGCTGAAGAAGCACTTGTTTATTTTAGAAAAGCGGTCGACATTCAACCAGATCATTTATTAAGTGGTCATGCTATCAACATGTTTGAACAATTATTAGAAGAGGAGGACTAACATTGGAAAACTTATCTTTATTTGATCTTTCACATGTAAAAGGTGAAGTTATTAGAATTCTTTTTCAAAACAGTGATAACTATTATACCGTTATTAAAGTCGATGTGATGGATTCAAATGAAGATTTTGATCAAGAAGTCACAATTGTTGGTTACTTACCTCAAATAGTTGAAGGAGAAACGTACCTTTTCAAAGGTAAAGTAACAAACCATCCAAAATACGGTAAACAACTACAAGCTGAAACATTTGAAAAAGAATTGCCACAAACAAAACAAGGTGTTATTCATTACTTATCGAGTGATTTATTTAAAGGTATTGGTAAGAAAACAGCAGAAACAATCGTGGACAAACTTGGTGAAGATGCACTTCAGAAAATTATAGATGACCCGGATGTCCTTAAAGAAATACCTAAACTCAATAAGCAAAAAAGAGACACGATTGCAGAATCCATACGTGAAAATCAAGCCATTGAACGCATTATGATAAAACTTAATGAACTTGGATTCGGACCGAAACTCGCGATGGCAATTTATCAATTTTATAAAGATGAAACACTTAATATTATTAAGCAATCTCCTTATCGTTTAGTGATGGATATAAATGGTATAGGTTTTCAAAGAGCTGACCAAATAGCTGAACAAGTTGGGATATCTAAAGATCATCATGATCGACTTGTAGCAGGTGTGAGTTACTTTTTAGACCAGCAATCATTACAGAATGGTCACACATTTTTACCTGTTGATATTTTGGTCAACGGGGCGTATGAATTGTTAAATCATAATCAACCTGAAGTTGTAAATAAAGATCAAATAAATGGTGTCATTATCGAAATGAGTGAAGAAAATAAACTTATTATCGAAAATGATAATTGTTTTTTACCTTCACTTTATTATTCAGAAGCAAAAAGTGTGCAAATTATTCATAGACTTTATCAACATCAAGATGAACTTAAAGAAATTGAGAAAAGTGATCTTCAATTACACATTGGTCAAATTGAAGATATGAATGATGTTTCATATGCAGATGGACAAAAATTAGCGTTAGAAACAGCTATTAATCATAAAATGATGCTTTTAACAGGTGGACCTGGAACAGGTAAGACGACCGTTATTCGAGGCATTTGTGAGTTGTATTCTGAAATACATGGTGTGAGTTTGAATTATGATGATTATCAAGAAGGAACAGACTTTCCAATTGTATTAGCAGCACCGACTGGACGTGCAGCAAAGCGTTTAAGTGAATCAACTGGACTAGAAGCGATGACAATTCATAGATTAATTGGATGGAGTAAAGATACGCAACCGGATGATGTGTTAGATAATGACATACATGCTCATTTAATCATTCTAGATGAAATGTCTATGGTAGATACATGGTTAATGTACCAATTTTTAAGAGCAGTTCCTGATTATGCCCAAATCATATTTGTAGGGGATGAAGATCAATTACCATCTGTTGGTCCAGGTCAGATTTTTAAAGATTTGATTGATTCTAAAGTTATACCGAGAGTGAACTTAACAGAAGTATATAGACAACAAGAAGGATCATCTATCATAGATTTAGCGCATAAAATAAAAAATGGATTGCCTGTTTCTATTAATGAAAAACATCACGACCGCTCATTTATTCCGTGCAGTAGTAATCAAATTGCGACAGTTGTAGAAAAGGTCGTTCAAGGTGCTGTTAATAAAGGATATAATATGCAAGATATTCAAGTGCTAGCTCCAATATACCGAGGACCAGCTGGTATTAATAAATTAAATGAATTATTGCAAGATATATTAAATCCGAAAGATGAAGATACAAGATTCCTTCAATATGGTGATATTGAATATCGAGAAAATGATAAAGTACTACAACTTATTAATCGTCCAGATGATAATGTATTTAATGGTGATATTGGTGTAGTAACAGGTGTTTACAAAGCAGAAGAAAATGCACTTGGCAAAGATGTCGTCATTGTAGATTATGAAGGGAATGACATAACATACACTAAACAAGATTTATCAGAAATTACACATGCTTATTGTTGTTCAATTCATAAATCACAAGGGTCAGAATTCCCGATAGTCATCATGCCTATTGTCAGACAATACTTTAGAATGTTACAAAAGAACATTCTATATACTGGACTTACACGTGCGAAACAGTCGCTTGTTGTGTGCGGTGAAGAACAAGCCTTTAACCAAGGTATTCAAACGCTAGGTCATGAGAGAATGACATCGTTTGATACGAAATTAAAAATGTATTTCGATACTGATGTTGAAGAAGATACGGAGTCTGAAACAGAATCTATTCAAACGAAACATATTATTTTAACTGAAGATAATATGTTTGAAATCGATCCGATGATTAATATGAATGATAAAACACCATATGATTTTATGAAATAATTGACATCTAAAAATCGAGTGATTATAATCAAATAGAATACAAAAAAGAAACCGAGTAAATAATTGATTGTTTAAGAGACATGTTGGTTGGTGAGAAACATGACAATGATTATTGAACGCTACTTCTTTTATAAAAGTTTAATAAACTTAAAGTGATGACTTTTAGTCATAACTAGGGTGGTACCGCGATACGTTCGTCCCTTTTTTAGGGGATGGACGTTTTTTTATTTTAATTGAGGAGTGAAGACAATGAAAAAATTAAAAGCTAGTGAAATCAGACAAATGTATATTGACTTTTTTGTTGAAAAAGGACATATGGTTGAACCATCTGCACCTTTAGTGCCAATTGATGACGATACTTTATTATGGATAAACTCAGGTGTTGCGACTTTAAAAAAATATTTTGATGGTCGAGAAATCCCTAAAAATCCTAAAATTGTAAATGCTCAAAAAGCAATTAGAACAAATGATATTGAAAATGTTGGTTTTACTGCAAGACACCATACATTCTTTGAAATGTTAGGAAACTTTTCAATTGGTGATTACTTTAAACGTGAAGCAATTGAATATGCTTGGGAATTTTTAACGAGTGATAAATGGATGGCAATGGATCCAGAGAAATTATATGTAACGATTCATCCTGAAGATACAGAAGCATATGATTTATGGCATGATTTGATTGGTCTTGAAGAAAGTAGAATTATTAGAATCGAAGGTAACTTCTGGGATATCGGTGAAGGACCTTCTGGACCTAATACTGAAATATTCTACGACAGAGGCGACACATACGGGAAAGAAGATCCAGCTGAAGAAATGTATCCAGGTGGAGAAAATGAACGTTATTTAGAAGTGTGGAATCTAGTATTTAGTGAATTTAACCATAATGCTGACCATACTTATACGCCACTTCCAAATCAAAATATTGATACAGGTATGGGTCTTGAGCGTATGACATCTATTTCTCAAGATGTGCCAACGAACTATGATACAGATTTATTTATTCCAATTATTGAACAAGTTGAAGCGGTTAGTGGATTAAAATACTTAGAGAATAAAGAACAAGATATCGCATTTAAAGTTATTTCAGACCATATTAGAACGATCAGTTTTGCGATTGGTGACGGTGCGTTACCTGCAAATGAAGGTAGAGGATATGTATTAAGAAGATTACTAAGAAGAGCTGTTCGTTTCAGTCAATCACTTAATATTAACGAGCCATTCTTATATAAATTAGTTGATATCGTAGCAGATATTATGGAACCTTATTATCCAAATGTTAAAGCGCAAAGTGACTTCATTAAAAAAGTTGTAAAATCTGAAGAAGAACGTTTCCATGAAACACTTGAAGAAGGTTTAGCAATTTTAAACACAATGATGGCATCAGCTAAGCAACAGGATAATGTATTATCTGGATCAGATGCATTTAAATTATATGATACGTATGGTTTCCCAATCGAGTTAACAGAAGAAATCACTGCACAAGAAGGCATTTCAATAGATAATGAAGGTTTTGAAAATGAAATGCATCAACAACGTGAAAGAGCGAGAGCTGCACGTCAAAAGACGCAATCAATGCAAGTTCAAAATGAAGTACTTGGTAGCATTAATACACCAAGTAAATTCGTTGGCTATGACGTAACAGAAGCACAAACAGAAATTACAGATATTATATTTAATGGTGAATTAGTTGATGAAGTAGAAAGTGGAGAAAACATCCAATTTATTTTAAGAGAAACACCATTTTATGCAGTATCAGGTGGTCAAGTAGCGGATAAAGGTATCATTCGTCATGATCAATTTGAAATTGAAGTGACAGAAGTTATAAAAGCACCTAATGGTCAAAATTTACATGCTGGACATGTGACATTTGGACAAGTTCATGTTGGTGAAACTGTAGAAGCTATTGTTAATAAAGATGATCGTAAATCAATTATCAAAAACCACTCAGCAACTCACTTATTACATGCAGCTTTAAAAGAAGTTTTAGGTACGCATGTTAATCAAGCAGGTTCATTAGTTGAAAGTGATAGATTACGATTTGACTTCTCACACTTTGGTCAAGTTACACAAGAAGAATTAGAAACAATCGAAAAAATTGTTAACGAAAAAATTTGGCAAAACATTCCTGTAGTAATCGAAGAAATGCCAATAGAACAAGCTAAAGAAAAAGGCGCTATGGCATTATTCGGAGAAAAATATGGTGATGTTGTAAGAGTTGTTGAAATGTCATCATACTCAATCGAGTTATGTGGTGGTATACACGTACGTAACACAAGTGAAATTGGTATCTTCAAAATTGTTTCAGAATCTGGTACAGGTGCAGGTGTTCGAAGAATCGAAGCTGTAACAGGTAGAAAGGCATATGAAACATTAAAAGAAACAGAAACAATCCTTAAAGATGTTATGCAACATGTCAAAATTAAAGACCAAGCAAGAACAATTGAAAAAATCGAACAAATTCAACAACATAATAAAGACTTAGAAAAAGAAGTTCAACAAAAGAACAAAACAATTACTGAATTAAAATCAGGCAATATTGAAGATAGCGTTGAAGAAATTAATGGCATTAAAGTACTTTCACAATTAGTTGAAGCTGAAAATCCAAAAGTATTAAGATCAATCATGGATGATTTCAAATCTAAAATGCAAGATACAGTTCTATTATTAGCTAGTGTCAACGGAGATAAAGTTTCACTTGTGTCTTCAGTACCTAAAGATTTAACGGATAAAGTTAAAGCTGGTGACATTATTAGAGAAGCTGCTCAAATTACAAACGGTAAAGGTGGCGGTCGTCCTGATATGGCTCAAGGTGGCGGAACAGATCCATCTAAAGTAACAGAAGCATTACAGTTTGTTAAAGACTACATTAAAACGCTATAATTTTACGTGTAATTAGAATATGATATAATTAATATTAAGTTAATGGAGTTAGGGAGTGTAAATAAAGATGAATAATTTTGATAAAACTATGAAATTTAACTATGATGATTTTCCAAAAGAAAATGTCAAAACAGTACTACAAAATGTTTATCGAACTTTAGAAGAAAGAGGCTATAATCCAGTAAATCAAATAGTCGGTTATTTACTTTCTGGCGATCCAGCTTATATACCTAGACACAACGAAGCAAGAAATCAAATAAGACGTTTAGATAGAGATGATATTATGGAAGAGCTTGTATCACACTATTTAAAGCAAGAAAATGAATTCAATGCTTAAAAACAGGATAATAGGTTTAGACGTCGGTAGTAAAACAATAGGTGTAGCTGTAAGTGATGCGATGGGTTGGACAGCTCAAGGTATAGATACACTCCGCATTAACGAAGAAAACGAAGATTTTGGAATTGACCAACTTATAAAAATCATTGATGAATATGATGTTGATACTGTCATTATAGGATTGCCAAAAAACATGAACAATTCTATTGGTCCTCGCGGAGAGGCATCCATTCAATTCAAAGATTTACTTCAACAAGAAAGACCAGAATTAAAAATGGTAATGTGGGATGAAAGATTAAGCACAGTTGGTGCTGAACGCACATTATTAGAAGCAGATGTTTCTCGAAAAAAAAGAAAAAAAGTAATAGACAAAATGGCAGCTGTATTTATATTACAGGGTTACCTAGATTCTATTAAATAATTGATGAGGAGAATGAATAATGACTGAACATAATCACGAAGGACATTTAGAAATTAACAATGAGGAAGAATTATTAACATTAATAGACGAAAATAATAACGAAGTCTTATACCGTAAAGTATTAGAATTCTATCACCCAGAATTCAAGAAAGAATACATCATCTTAGCTGAAGAAGGTACAGCAGATGATGAAGAAATTGAATTAATCCCAATGATCAATGAAGCAAATGACGACGGTGAAGGTGGTAAATTATTACCAGTTGAAACTGACGAAGAGTGGGATATGATTGAAGAAATCGTTAATACTGAAATGGACGATGTTTAAAATTTAATATGTAATAGTACACTTTACCCCTAATGTGATATAATCATTAGGGGTATTTATTTTACATAAGGAGTTACATATGGAAAAAAATAGTATATATAAAGATGCGAGATTATTATCTAAGTATATTAGTTTAACAATCATAAGCATCCTCTTTTTATTACTTATATTAATTACTTTAATAGGCTTGATTGTAGTAGGTATTAATGTGAAACCTGTTAACGCCGATAGCAATGAGCAAGTTATTGTCAATGTTAATCCAAACACGAATACTGAAATGTTAAGCCAAGAGTTATCCGATAAAAAAATAATTAGAAATGCTACTATTTTCAAATATTATTTAAAACTCAATAATATTTCTAGCTTTCAAGCTGGAGAATATAAGTTTTCTCCTTCAATGTCACCTAGAGATATTGCCAAAAGTTTAGAAACTGGAAAAGTGTATTTAAAAACAGCGGTCCAATATGATGTAAAAGAAGGTTCGAATATAGAATTAATTGCAGGTATTTTAGAAGAGAATACTTCTATTAGTCGCGAAAGCTTTTTGAAGAAAATGAGAGATCAAGATTTTGTGAAAAAATATCAAAAAAAATATCCCGATATGTTAACGGACGAAGTATTAAATAAAAACTTAAGATACCCATTAGAAGGCTATTTAGCACCAAATACGTATCAGTTTTCAAAAAAAGATGTGACGATTGATGACGTTACAAATGAAATGCTGAATGAAACTTACCATACAACTTATAAAATATATAAAGAAAATGGTGGCTTTAAATATACGACTAACTATGAAGAAAAGAAGATTACTTTCCATGAGTATTTAACATTATCATCTATTGTAGAATCAGAAATGAAAAACGTTACAGATAAATCGAGATATATTTCAGTACTGTTAAACAGAATTGAAAACAATCCACAAATTGCTTTGAATTCAGATGCGACTGTAAGATATGCAAATAAAAAAGAGACAACTGAAGCATTATCAGATAAAGATTATAAAAATGATTCAAAATATAACACATATGCACATAAAGGATTACCTATAGGTCCAATATGCAACATATCTGATGAAACAGCTAGAACAACGGTAAACCCACCTGAAACAGATTATTTTTACTATACAACAACCAAAAAGGGTAAAGTATTATTTGCAGAGAACTTAAAAGAACAAGAAAAGAATAGAGATAAATAATATAACAAGAACGCTTTTAAATTTTAAAAGCGTTCTTGTTTATATATACTTACTTTTTATTCGAAAATATGGTAAAATATCTAATGTTTATGAAATCATATTGTAGATATGACTGATACATACTAACTAGTCAGGAGACTAGTTGGGTTTTTTATTATATTCGAGTGTAAGGAAGTAATGACATGGAAAAAGATATAGAATATATCGAACAATTGTTGTTTCAAAATTCATCAAATATCGATGAATTAAGGCATTATGCTGAACAATATAATGTTCCAATAATGGACAAAATCTCCACAGAGTTTGTTAAACAATTAATTAGAATTAAAGATGTGAAAAGTATTCTAGAGATTGGAACGGCAATTGGATATAGCGCGATGCATTTTGCTTCATGTGATCCGAGTATTAATGTGTGGACGATTGAAAGAAAAGAAGAAATGTATGAACAAGCTATTTCAAATATTAAAGACTTTGGTTATGAAAGCCAAGTTAATGTTATCTTTTCTGATGCATTAGAAGCTTTTGAATTATTACCTACCGACCAGTCATTTGATATGATTTTTATCGATGCTGCTAAAGCACAATCACAAAAGTTTTTTGAGCTTTATGAACCACTGCTTAAAGATGATGGCATCATTATTACAGACAATATTTTATACCATGGTTTTGTAAGTAATATTGAAATTGTAAGAAACAGAAACGTTAAACAAATGGTTAAGAAAGTTCAAAAATATAATCATTGGTTAATGAATCATGAAAATTATAAAACGACATTGATTAATATTGGTGATGGAATGGCCATTTCTAAAAAGGAGAAATTGTAATGACAGAATTACTAGTGACCCCTAAGTCCGTTGAACATATTGAACAATTAATCAAATTAGGTGCTGATGCATTTGTCATTGGTGAAGAAAAATTTGGATTAAGACTTGCTGGTGAATTTAAAGAACCAGAACTTCGTGAAGCCATTAAGCTTATCCATGATCATGGTAAAAAAGCATACGTAGCGGTAAATGGTATTTTTCATAATGAACATATTGATGATTTGGAATCTTATATTGATCTGTTACATGAATTAAAGGCAGATAGAATCATTTTTGGCGATCCAGCAGTAGTTATGGCAATGAAAAATCGTGAGAATCCTATACCTTTAAATTGGAATGCTGAAACAATCGTGACAAATCATTTTCAATGTAATTATTGGGGTGATAGAGGTTCAGCTAGAGCAGTGTTGGCTCGTGAGTTAAGTATTGAAGAAGTACTAGAAATTAAAGAAAAAAGTAATGTCGAAATAGAAGTTCAAGTACATGGCATGACTTGTATGTTCCAGTCTAAAAGAAAATTACTTGGTAATTACTTTATGTATCAAGATAAAGTCATGAAAATTGAAAATCGTAAAGAAAATAAAGACATGCTTTTATATGATGAAGAAAGAAGTAATAAATATCCAATTTATGAAGATTATAATGGTACACACATTATGAGTCCGAATGATATTTGCTTAATCGAAGACTTAGAGGACTTATTAGAAGCACAAATTGATGCGTTTAAGATTGACGGCGTACTTCAAACAGAAGAATATATTAATATCGCGACTGAGCAATATAGACAAGCGATTGACTTATATAACGAAGATCCAGAGTTATATGAAGATGAAAAATTTATGTTAGTTGAACCAATTGAAGCGGTTCAAAAAGATCATCGTCCAATGGATCAAGGATTTATGTTCAAACAAACAGTTTATTAAGTTATATTAAAGGAATGATATATATGAAAGTTCTAGAACCTATTGGCGCAAGTCGTCAAACAAAGATAAAAAAACCAGAACTTCTAGCGCCTGCAGGAAATTTAGAAAAACTCAAAATTGCTGTTCATTATGGTGCGGATGCAGTGTTCCTAGGTGGACAAGAATATGGTTTAAGGTCAAATGCTGATAACTTTACGATGGAAGAAATAAAAGAAGGCGTTCAGTTTGCAGCAAAATATGGCGCAAAAATTTATGTTACAACAAATATTTTTGCTCATGATGAAAATATTCCAGGACTAGAAGAATATTTAAAAAATCTAAATGAAACTGGTGCACACGGAATTATAGTTGCCGATCCACTTATTATAGAAACGTGTAAACGTGTTGCACCTAATTTAGAAATCCATTTAAGTACACAACAATCTTTATCAAATTATCGCGCAGTTCAATATTGGAAAGAAGAAGGGCTTGAGAGAGTCGTTCTAGCTCGTGAAACGAGTGCTGAAGAAATGCGCGAAATGAAAGAAAAAGTTGATATTGAAATAGAAACATTTATACATGGTGCAATGTGTATTGCATATTCTGGTAGATGTACATTAAGTAATCATATGACAGCTAGAGACTCAAATAGAGGTGGCTGTTGTCAAAGTTGTAGATGGGATTATGATTTAATTTCAGTAGAAGAAGATGGAGAATTAGAGCCATATTTCGATGGTAATGAGATCACACCTTTTGCAATGAGTCCAAAAGACTTGAAATTAATCGAATCAATACCTAAAATGATGGACATCGGTATAGATTCTCTAAAAATTGAAGGTCGAATGAAATCTATTCATTATATTGCTACTGTTGTATCTGTATATCGTAAAGTAATTGATCGCTATGCTGAGGATCCAGAAAACTTTAAAATTGATCCTAGATGGTTGATTGAATTAGATAAATGTGCGAATAGAGACACTGCACCAGCGTTCTTCGAAGGTGTACCACATTACGAAGAACAAATGTTTGGACACGAATCAAATAAAAAAACACCTTTTGATTTTTGTGGATTAGTGTTAGACTATGACGAAGTATCACAAATAGCTACCATCCAACAAAGAAATTATTTCAAGCCAGGACAAGAAATTGAATTTTTTGGACCTGAGATTGAAAACTTCACTCAAGTCATTGATAAGATATATGATGAAAATGGTGAAGAGCTAGACGCAGCCAGACATCCACTTCAAGTCATTCAAATAAAAGTGGATCGTCAGATTTATCCAAATAACATGATGAGAAAGGGAATCGTTTGATGGGAAAGACTACAATTATAGGTATTGCAGGGGGTTCTGGTTCAGGTAAGACTTCTGTAACATCCGAAATTATGAAAAATTTAGATGGATATAGTGTTGCATTAATAGAACAAGATTACTATTATAAAGATCAATCACATATGTCTTTTGAAGATAGATTGAAGACTAACTATGATCATCCATTCGCTTTCGATAATGAAAGATTGAAACAAGATTTAACAAGAATTAAAGATGGACATGCAATTGAAGTGCCTACGTATGATTATTCAAATCACACGAGAAGCGATAAGACGATTAGATTCGAACCTAAAGATGTTATTATACTTGAAGGTATATTCGCGCTTGAAAATGAAGATTTACGTAATTTAATGGATGTTAAGATTTATGTTGATACTGATGCTGACTTAAGAATTTTACGTCGTTTAACGAGAGATATTAAAGAAAGAGGACGTACGATGGAGTCAGTAATTGATCAATACTTATCAGTTGTAAGACCGATGCATATCCAGTTTATTGAACCAACGAAGAAATATGCGGATATCATCATCCCTGAAGGTGGTAGTAATAAGGTAGCTATTGATATTATGACTACGAAAATTCAATCGTTAGTTAAAAATATTTAAATAATTATAAAGTAAAGGAAGATGGAAGAATGGAAACACAAAAAGAATTTCCTATGACACAGGAAGGTTTTAACAAATTAGAAAAAGAACTTGAAGAATTAAAAACAGTTAAGCGACCAGAAGTCGTTGAAAAAATAAAAGTAGCACGTAGTTTTGGTGACTTATCTGAGAACTCTGAATATGATGCAGCTAAAGATGAGCAAGGTTTCATTGAGCAAGAAATTCAAAAAATTGAAAACATGATTCGTCATGCTCAAATTATTGAAGATAATGGTTCAAAAAATGACGTGCAAATCGGTAGAACTGTAACATTTACTGAAATTCCAGGTAACGAAGAAGAAAGCTACAAAATTGTAGGTTCAGCAGAAGCAGATCCATTTGAAGGTAAAATTTCTAATGAATCTCCAATTGCTAAAGCTTTAATTGGTAAAAAATTAAACGAAGAAGTAAATGTTCCATTACCAAATGGTAACGAAATGAAAGTTAAAATCGTAAAAATCGATTAATCGTATAATAATTTAATAGAAGAGCTGTAGAAACGTATTAAACAAACGTTTTTACAGCTTTTTTTTTATATATAAATCATGGTATTATGATAAAGTATAATTGATTTAATTATCTGATTATTAAAAGCGTTAACAAAGGGGTGGTAAAATTGGATATTAAGCAAGTGAGTGAGACGCATTTTATGATTTATGAACAAAATGAAATCAGTCCAGAAATAAGGAATAAAATTTCGACAATCGCATTACATATTGAATCATTGCAGCATCCAGCTGTTATAAGTGTGACATCATCATATCGATCCATCATGGTCGCATTTGATGTTAAACATTATACATACGAAACAGTCCTTGATGAACTAGACTTACATCATTTAAATCTTAATCAAGAAAATGCATCACGTTCAAAGAAATTGATAACACTACCAGTTGTATATGGTGGTGAATTTGGACCAGACTTAAATATTGTTGCTGACCATGCACAATTATCAGAAGAAGATGTGATTCAAATACATACTGAAGAAAATTATTTAATTTATGCAATTGGATTTTTACCTGGCTTTCCATTTTTAGGAGGACTAAATGAGAAAATACATACACCTAGAAAGGAAACGCCAAGAAGTAAAATCGTCCAAGGATCTGTTGGAATTGCAAATAATCAAACAGGCCTTTATCCGAAATCATCACCAGGCGGATGGCAAATTATTGGTCGCACGCCGATAGATGTTTTTAACTTAGATCGAGAGCCTATGATTTTATACGAAGCTGGAGACTATATTGCTTTTAAAGCAATTCATCAAGAAGAATTTACAAGAATCGAAGACGAAATTGCAAATGGCACATTTGATTATAGTCAGTTAGTAGGTGAATTGAAATGAAATGTATAAAACCCGGTTTGTTTACGACTGTTCAAGATATTGGTCGATCAAAGTTTGAAAAAGATGGATTTTCTGAAGCGGGTGTTATGAATCAATATTTATACAATATCGCCAATGCTTTAGTGGATAATGACAATGCACCTGTTTTAGAAGTGACTTTAAATGGTCCCACATTGAAATTTGAAGAATCGAACATAGTTGCATTTGTTGCGTATGATGCTGATATACAGCTTGATGATCAAACAATACCAGTAAATACAGCAATTTATGTAGAAAAAGGGCAAGTGCTCAATATAAAGACTATTTTATCTGGGGCGAGAGGCTATTTAGCTTTTCATAAGTCTTTAAATATTGAACCCATATTAGACAGTGTATCAACACATACTAGAAGTGGGATAGGTGGCATGAATGGAAGAACATTAAACAGAAATGATGTTTTGAAATTCAAAGATAAAACAATCAACCATGACATTATAGGTAATACGTTTAATATCAATCAATTAGAAGATGCAAATATCATTCCAATTATGGAAGGTCTACAATTTGATGAATTTACATCAGAAGCACATGACCAACTTGTTAATCAATCATATACGATATCAGAAATGTCAGATCGTATGGGCTATCGACTTAATGGTGAAGAACCACTTGTACATAAGCATAACGCAGATATTATATCTGAACCGATTGCACCAGGTAGTGTACAAGTTCCTATTAATGGTCAACCAATTATATTACTTAATGATCGTCAGACGATAGGTGGTTATACAAAGATTGCTACAGTTAGTTTTGTAGGTAGAGAAAAGCTCTCTCAATTAAAAGCAAATGACAGCATTACTTTTAAATGGATTTCGTTTGAGGAAGCAACTGTTGAATATCAAACATATATTAAACAATTAGAAGCAGATATAGATGATATTAAACTGAAAAAATATAAAGATTTAAGCAATATTCGTCCTAAATCTAAAAAAATAGCAAAACTTATAAAGGGGAATCAATCATGAATATAGAAAAGATAGAAGAACTTATTAAACTCATGAAACAAAATCAAGTGAATTATATGAAGTATAAAGATGAAACTGTCGAAGTTGAGTTAGATTTAAAATCAACTTCAAATAACGTGACTACAACACCAGCCAATAATATTGAAGAAAGCACGCCAACTTCAAAACAAGAAGAACAGCTTAATACAATTGAAGCGGAAATTCTTGGAACATTTTATTTACAAGATGAAGAAACATTACAAAATCCACTTGTCAAAGTTGGAGATGAAGTGAAAAAAGGTCAAGTTGTCGGATATATCGAATCAATGAAAGTGCTCAATGAAGTTATAAGTGAGTATGACGGTATCGTTAATGATATTCAAATTAATCATGGGGATCCTGTTGAATACGGACAAACGATTATCACATTGAAATAAGGGGGATTTATATGATTAAGCGTTTACTGATTGCAAACAGAGGTGAAATTGCGGTAAGAATTATTAGAACATGTAGAATGATGAATATCACTACAATCGCAATATATTCCAAAGCAGATAAAGATAGTTTACATGTGCAATTAGCAGATGAAGCCATTTGTATTGGACCAAGTCAATCAAGTGATAGTTATTTAGATATTGAACGCATTTTAGAAGCTTGTAAGATGAGTAAAGCTGACGCGATTCATCCTGGTTATGGATTTTTATCAGAATCTACGACTTTTAGAAAAAGAGTAGATGAAGAAAATATTATTTTTGTTGGTCCTAGTTATAACACGATGGATTTAATGGGAGATAAAATAAAAGCAAGAGAAACGATGTACAACGCGAACGTACCTATTATTCCTGGGTCTATTGGAGAAGTAAAGACAGTTAAAGAAGCAGAAGAAGTTGCTCAAAAAGTAGGGTATCCATTTGTATTAAAAGCTGCTAGTGGCGGTGGTGGTAAAGGGATTCGAATCGTACAAGAACCTGACCAACTTGAACAATTCTTTAAAGAAGCTCAATCTGAAGGCGAAAAATACTTTGGAGATAAACGTGTATATATTGAAACATTTATTGATGAAGCTAGACATGTGGAAGTTCAAATACTCGCGAGTAAACATGGAGAAGCAATTCATCTCGGTGAACGAGATTGTTCAATTCAAAGAAAGAACCAAAAGTTAATCGAAGAAGCACCTTGTGCAGCATTAGATCAAGAAACGCGAAATTCACTACATGCTGATGCTGTTAAAGCTGCTAAAGCTTGTAATTATGAAAGTGCTGGAACAATTGAATTTTTACTAACTGATGACGGCTATTATTTCTTAGAAATGAATACGCGCATTCAAGTTGAACATACAGTCACAGAATTATTAACAGGTGTTGATTTAATTAAGCAACAAATATTAGTAGCTAATGGTGAGAAGTTATCTATTAATCAAGAGGATATCCATTTTGATGGGCATGTGATTGAATGTCGTATAAATGCTGAAAATCCAGAAAAACAATTCCGCCCAGCAGCAGGTGTTGTTCAAGCATTACATTTACCTAATGGATTTAATACGAGAGTAGACAGTATGTTATATGATGGCTATCAAATTCCACCATACTACGATTCATTAGTCGCTAAAATACTTGTTAAAGGTGAAGATAGACTTGAAGCAATTGAAAAAATGAAAGGTACGTTAGAAGAAACGGTCATTGATGGTTTTCCGACAACGTTAGACTTTTTATATCGCGTGTTGAGCTATGAACCATATATTAAAAATGATATAACCATTAAATTTCTACATGAACATAAAATCGTTTAAGGAGAGGGTATTATGGTACAAGTTGATTTGAATTGTGATTTAGGAGAAAGCTTTGGTAACTATAAACTTGGTAATGATGAAAGTATATTACCTTTAATTACTTCTGCAAATGTCGCTTGTGGTTTTCATGCAGGAGATCAGCACGTTATGAATGAAACAGTTAAATTGGCAGTTCAACATGATGTACATATTGGTGCTCATCCAGGATTTCAAGATTTAATTGGATTTGGTCGTAGAAACATAGATGTTACACCAGAAGAAGTTTATGATTTAGTCATTTATCAATTAGGTGCATTATCTGGATTTTGTAAAATACATCAAACAAAAATACACCATGTTAAGCCACATGGTGCGTTGTATCAAATGGGTGCTAAAGATCCAGTAATTGCCGATGCAATTGTTAAAGCAGTGAAAGATTTTGATGATCAATTATTATTTGTTGGTTTATCTAACAGTGAACTAATCGAATCATGTAAACGTCATAATTTAACGTATAAGAGCGAAGTATTTGCTGATCGTGCATACGAAGATAATGGCCAATTAGTTTCAAGAAAAAAAGAAGGCGCGCTTATAAAAGATACTAACCAAGCTGTCGCACAAGTTATTAAAATGGTAAAAGAATCTAAAGTTATGACGATAAATGGAAATGAAATTCCGATTGAAGCAGATACAATCTGTGTACATGGAGACGGACAACATGCTTTAGATTTTGTTCAAGAAATTATTCGACAGTTTAAAGCTGAAGGCATAGAAATTAGTGCAATGAAATAGGAGGAAAGCGTATGAAGCAAAATAAAGGGTATGAGGAGTTAAATCAACCGTTTGAAATAACAAATAAACATAGAAGAATTCTATGGGGTGCAGTATTCTTAATGGCTACTTCATCTATTGGACCAGCATTTTTAACTCAAACGGCAGTTTTTACTGAGCAATTTCTTGCAAGCTTTGCATTTGCAATACTTGCATCTATTCTGATTGATATCGGTGCGCAAATTAATATTTGGCGCGTTATCACAGTTGTCGGTAAAGGTGGACAAGATATCGCGAATGATGTGTTTAAGGGGTTAGGTACATTTATCGCAATATTAATCGCTATTGGTGGGCTAGCATTTAACATCGGTAACGTTGCAGGTGCTGGACTAGGACTTAATGCGATATTCGGTTTAGATGTAAGAATTGGTGCAGGTATTACAGGCGTATTAGCGATTTTAATATTTGTTGTTAAAAACGCACAAAAAGTCGTAGATATTATTACACAAATTTTAGGTGTGCTCATGATTGCCATTGTTGCTTATGTAATGGTATTAACGAAACCACCAGTTGTCGAAGCGGCACAAAAAATGATTGTACCTGATGATATTAGTAAACTCATCGTACCAATCATCACATTGGTTGGTGGAACTGTTGGTGGTTATATTACATTTGCAGGTGCTCATAGATTGTTAGAAGCGGGTATCACTGGAAAAGGCTATATTCCATTTGTAAATAGAGCGGCCATTTCAGGTATTTTAACAACGGGTATAATGAGAACATTTTTATTCTTAGCAGTACTTGGTGTTGTTGTTACAGGATTCACTTTAAATCCAGACAATCCACCAGCTTCTGTATTTGAACATGTATTAGGACCTGTCGGTAAACAAGTATTCGGTGTTGTATTATTTGCAGCTGCATTATCATCCGTAATTGGCTGTGCATATACAAGTACAACATTTATTCAATCATTACATCCATCTATTAAAAATCATAGAAACTTAGTTATTATTATCTTTATAGTTGTTTCATCTATTGTATTCTTAACAATTGGTAAGCCAGTTAAATTGTTGATTATTGCTGGTGCATTGAACGGTTTAATTTTACCAGTAACTTTAGGAACAATTTTAATTGCTTCTAAGAAGAAAAGTATCGTTGGTGACTATAAACACCCAACTTGGATGATTGTAATTGGTGTTGTTGCTGTTGTTACAACATTAATAGCAGGGGTATTATCATTACAAGGCTTACAAAGTTTGTGGAATAGTTAAAAACTTATTTCAAAGTATACTAATTATGTTAATATAAATATTGAATGAATATGATGGAGTGATAAAGCATGATTGGTATTATTGGAGCAATGGAAGAAGAAGTAGAAATATTAAAGTCATCTATTGAAAATAGAGAAACAATCCAAATTGCACATGTTATTTTTTATAAAGGTAATATAGAAGATAAACAAGTTGTATTAGCACAAAGTGGTATTGGTAAAGTAAATGCTGCAATTACAGCAACATTACTAATCAATGAATTTAAACCAGATTTAATCATCAATACGGGATCAGCAGGTTCTGTTGATAGCGAATTAAATATTGGTGATATCATTATTAGTAATAAAGTTTATTATCATGATGTCAATGCAACGGCATTTGGCTACAAATTGGGACAAGTACCAAGTATGCCAGAAGTTTATGAAACTGATAAGGAATTAATTGACTTAGCTAAATCATCAATAGAACAACTTGATTTAAATGGTATTGTTGGTGAAGTTGCTACAGGTGATAGTTTCATTGGCTCAATTGATCAGCGTAAAGTGATTAAATCTAACTTTCCTACTGCAAGTGTCGTAGAGATGGAAGCTGGTGCAATTGCGCAAACTTGTTACCAATATAATGTGCCTATTATTGTTACGAGAGCTGTTTCAGATTTAGCAGATAAAGAATCTGATGTTACTTTTGAAGAATTTTTAAAAGTAGCTTGCGTCAATTCTAGTAAAATTGTAAAATTATTATTAAATAGAGTGGCATAAGGAGGCAGTTTCATGTTAATATTAATGGCTATCGCTGTCATTGCTACAGCACTTGTTGGTTATGTGATTTATGCGAATACAGAAGTTGAAAAATCTTCTGACCGTGAAATTACAGAATAATATTTAGTGTTGCGAATCGTAAGTGATTTGCAACACTTTTATTTTGTATTGAACTAAAGGAATGTAAATATAATTTATGTTAAAATAAAAGATAATATTGAGGTGTAATAATGGGATTATTTACAAAATATTTTTTACCAAATGAATATGTTCAATCAGTATTTAAAATCGAACCTGAACATTTAAAATCTAAAAATATAAAAGCAATTATCACAGACTTAGATAATACATTAGTTGGTTGGGATGTTAAAGATCCAACAGATGAAGTGAGAAATTGGTTTGAAAATATGAAAGATAATGGTATAACAGTTACGATTGTTTCTAATAATAATCAAGAACGTGTTGCGTCATTTTCATCAACATTAAATATTGATTATATTTTTAAAGCGCGTAAACCACGTGGTAAAGCTTTTAGACAAGCAGCTAAATTAATGAACGTCAATAAGTCTGAAGTAGTTGTTATTGGTGATCAAATGTTAACAGATGTGTTTGGTGGAAATAGAAACGGATTATATACAATTATGGTCGTACCTGTGAAAAAGACAGACGGTTTCGTTACGAAATTCAATCGATTAATTGAAAGAAGATTTTTAAATTACTTTAAGAGAAAAGGTTTAATTAACTGGGAGGAATAAATTTGACAGAGTTTGCTAAATGTATTGGTTGTGGTGCAACACTTCAATCTGAAAATCCGAATGAAGCTGGATACGTTCCACAATCAAGTTTGAATAAAGAAGATGTCATTTGTAAAAGATGTTTTAGACTTAAAAATTATAATGAAGTCCAAGATGTTGATTTAACAAGTGAAGATTTTCTAAATATGTTGAAATCTCTTCACAATGAAGATGGTCTAATCGTCAATGTTGTGGATGTATTTGATTTAGAAGGATCAATGATACATCGCTTAAAAGATATAGTAGGTAAGAAAAAAGTTGTACTTGTCGCGAATAAAATGGATATCTTACCTAAAGCCATTAATAAAAGAAGAGTTGAAATTTGGTTAAGAAATCGTGCGAAAGACTTTGGACTTAATCCAGACGAAGTTGTACTGATTTCTGCATATAAAAATCAAGGAATTGATGATTTATTATCAACTATCGAGAAAGTTAGAGATGGTAAAGATGTTTATGTAGTGGGTACAACAAACGTAGGTAAATCTACATTAATCAATAGATTGATTGAAAAGAGTGTTGGCGAAAAAGAAGTGATTACAACAAGTCATTTTCCAGGTACAACATTAGACATGATTGATATTCCATTAGATGATGATTCATATATGTTTGATACACCAGGTATTATTCAAAGTCATCAAATGACACATTACGTTACAGATAAAGAATTAAAAGTTGTTATGCCTAAAAAAGAAATTAAGCCTAAAGTGTATCAATTAAACGAAGAACAAAGCTTATTCTTAGGTGGTTTAGTTAGAGTAGATTATGTAAGTGGCGGTAGACGTTCTTTAACATGTTTTGTATCAAACGACGTACACATTCATAGAACAAAGTTATCAAACGCTGATGATTTATGGAAACGTCAAATTGGTGAACTGCTTAAACCTCCATATGATCCAACGAACTTTAACTTCGACAACTTAAAAACAACTAAGATTACAACTGAAGCTGAAAGAAAAGATGTTATGATTTCTGGATTAGGATTTGTAACTGTAGATGCAGGTGCAGAAATACATGTTACGGCACCTAAAGAAGTTGAAGTTACATTAAGAACATCTATTTTATAAGAGGTGAATTAAATGAAGTTTGGAGTTATCGGACATCCTATTAGCCATTCACTTTCACCGATTATGCATGCAGCAAATTTTGAAGCATTAGGTAGAGAAGATGAATATGGTGCTTTAGATATCCCACCAGAACAATTTAAACAAATTAAAGAAATTATAAATGAAAAAGCTTTAGATGGATTTAATATTACAATACCGCATAAAGAATCCATCTTGCCTTATTTAGATGAAGTATCATCAAATGCTAAGCATATTGGTGCTGTTAACACCGTTCTAATACATGATAATAAATGGATTGGGTATAATACAGATGGTATTGGTTTTGTTAAAGGTTTAATTGAACATTATGGTAGTATTCAAGAACGTAAAATTTTAGTGCTCGGTGCTGGTGGTGCGAGTAAAGGTATTGTTTCGGAAATGCAGAAGTTCACGAATCATAAAATAACAGTAGCAAATAGAACAATGTCTAGATTTGATAATTGGCAAATTGATATAAATACAATAAGTCTTACAGATGTTCAATCTATTCTTCATACATTTGATATTATTATTAATACTACACCGGTAGGCATGAATACTCAGCATAGTGAATTCATTATTCCTGTGGAGAAGATAAGTAAAAGTAGTTTAGTTTGTGATATTATCTATATTCCTGACAAGACACCGCTACTCAAAGCATGTGAACAAGCAGGTATTGCAATATATAACGGATTGGATATGTTCGTTTATCAAGGCGCAGAAAGTTTTAAAATATGGACGGGCCAAGAAGCTCATATAGAATCAATGAGAAATAAAGTACAAGAGGAACTTAAAAGGAGATCATTATGTTAACAGGTAAACAAAAGAGATATTTAAGAAAAGAAGCGCATCATTTAGATCCAATTTTCCAAATTGGTAAAGGTGGATTAAATGACAATATGATAGAACAAGTGCAAGACGTACTTGAAAAAAGAGAATTGATCAAAATTCATATCTTACAAAACAATATGGATGATCATAAAGAAGTAGCTGAATCAATCGCTGAACAAGCAGGTGCTGAACTCGTACAACTTATCGGTAATATTATTGTCTTATATAAAGAATCTAAAGAAAATAAAAGATTAGAACTACCATAATATTATGAAAAAGCTCATGATCTATGGAGGTCAATTTAATCCAATTCATATTGGACATATGTTAGTTGCGAGTGAAGCATATCAATTTGTTCAACCTGATAAATTCATTTTCTTACCAAGTTATCAATCACCACTTAAAGAACATAACGAATCTTATTTAATAGAATCAGAACGTGTAAAAATGTTAGAATTAGCTATTGAAGATTTGCAATTCGGTGAAGTTGATGAGAGAGAACTTAATAGAAAAGGTACGAGTTACACATTTGATACAATTAAAGAATTTAAACAAGAATTTCCTGATTATCAAATATATTTTGTAATCGGTTCAGATCAATACGAGAATTTGCATAAATGGAGAAACATTGCGGAATTGAAAGAATTATTAACATTTGTCGTAGTTAATAGAGAAGTTGATAAACAAGATGTAAAAGAAGGGATGTTAGCATTACACATTCCTAGAATTGATGTAAGCTCAACAGACATTCGCAATAGATGTAAAAATCGTCAATCTATAAAGATGCTCGTTACGCCACGAATTGAAAGATATATCAAAAGGGGACGATTGTATGAAAATTAAAAAAGCAGTCAAATTGGTTGAAGAAACGTTACCAACAAAAAGATATAATCACTCTATGAGAGTTGCCGAAACAGGTAAGAAAATGGCAGAAATCTTTGATGGTGATATGAAAAAAGTTGAATTAGCAGGTATACTGCATGATTTATGTAAATATGAAGAACTTTCAGCGTTATACCAAAGTGTAACGCAGTATGATCTAGGGCAAGATTTATTAAGTTATGGCTCAGAAATACTACATGGACCAGTTGCTGCTGCAAGGCTTAAAGATCAATATGATATAAATGACGAAGATATTTATTATGCAATTTATAATCATACGACTGGTAGAGCACAAATGAATAAGACTGAAAAAATAATTTTTATTGCTGACTATATTGAACCTAAAAGAACAACTCCAGGTGTAGATGAAATTAGAGATATTGTCTTTAAAGAACGCAACTTGGATAAAGCAGTTTATGAAATATCAAAACGTACAGTGTTACACTTAATTAATAAGGATAAAACAGTACATTTAAAAACTATAGAATGCTTAAATTATTATAATATGCATTCAGAACAATAAAGGAATGGTTAAATGAATTCAAATGATTTAATGAAACAAACGTTACTTGCATGTGATGATAAACGTGCTGAAGATATTATTGCAATTGATATGAAAGGTATTAGCGATATAGCTGATTATTTTGTTGTATGTCATGGTAACAGTGACAAGCAAGTTCAAGCTATTGCAAGAAATGTTAAAGACGAAGCGGAAATTAATGATGTATTAGTAAAAAGACTAGAAGGCTTTAATGAAGCAAGATGGGTATTAATTGATTTAGGCGATGTTGTTGTACACGTATTCCATAGAGAAGAACGTGATTACTACGATTTAGAAAGATTATATAAAGACGCACCAATTATTACACTAAATGAGGTAGCACAATAATGGCATACAATCGTATGAGTCATTATTATGACCTTCTAACTGAAGATCAACCATATGATAAATGGAAACACATCGTCGGTCATTATGTTACAGGTAATGATAACGATATTTTGGATATTGGTTGTGGGACAGGACGCTTAACAGAGCAATTATTAGAATATGGTCGCGTAAGTGGTCTTGATTTAAGTGAAGAGATGTTAGAAGTAGCTGAAAGTCGTAATCCTAATATTAATTGGTATTGTCAAGATATGAGAGATTTAGACTTACCTCAAAGTTACAATGTAATTACCATCTTTTGTGACAGCTTGAACTATATAACCGACCCTGAAGAAGTTCTTCAAGTATTTAACTATGTTAATCAATTTTTAAATGATGGTGGATTACTTATATTTGATGTGCATTCACTATATAAGATGAATCACCAATTTAATAACCGTAACTATATTGATGAAACCGAACAATTAACTTTAGCCTGGCAAGCTATTGCTGGTGAAGAACCAAATAGTGTATATCATCAAATGTCATTTTTCATTGAAAGAGAAGATGGACTTTACGAACGATTCGATGAAGAACATTATCAAGTCACATATGAAATCGACCTTTATAAACAACTTTTAGACTTTGCTGGATTTAAAGTTGAAAATGTATTTACTGATTTCAATATTGAACAATTTGATGAAAAAGGCGATAGACATTTTATAGTTGCACGAAAGTAATTTAGAACACTTCCTACGTTTAATTATGTAGGAGGTGTTTTTTTGAAATACATTCATAAAATAAAAGAATGGATAATAGAGAATTATCAACTTGCAATCATCATGATTGTTGTATTGTTTTTTATTTGTAATAGCCTTTTCACTGGTAATGATGATCATGAAGCTATTATTCATCAACAAGATACTATAAATGAAGTTAAACAACAGTCTTCAGAAGAGAAGTCAGTTGATAAGATGGATGAATCTAAATCTACTAAAGAAGTTAATAGAAACGTAGTAGTAGATGTGAAAGGAGCTGTTAATTATCCAAATACATATTCAATGTCTTCAAAGGATCGCGTACATGATGTATTAAAGAAAGCTCAAACAAAGCATAATGCAGATTTGTCTAAAATCAATCTATCAGAACGACTTAAAGATCAAATGTATATATATGTTCCAATAACTGGAGAACATGTGCCAAGTGTTAATACAAACCAACCTTCTAATGATAAAGTAGAAGTTAATATCAACACAGGAGATAAATCAGAAATTGAAAAATTACCTGGTATCGGTCCGAGTAAAGCAGATGCCATTTTACAATATAGAGAAACAAATGGAGAATTTAAAACTGTGGATGATTTGAAGAATGTTAAAGGATTTGGAGATAAAACAGTAGAAAGTTTAAAAGACTTTATCGTTTTAAATTGAATTGCATTTATACTTGTTAAATTTTACAATAAGAATATATGAAAGGTAGGTCGATGTGTAATGGATAGAATTGAATGGAAAGAATATTTTATGGCTCAAAGTCATCTATTATCATTAAGGTCAACATGTGAAAGATTATCTGTTGGTGCAACAATTGTTAAAGATAATAGAGTAATTGCTGGTGGATATAATGGGTCTGTTTCAGGAGAAGAACATTGTATAGATAATGGCTGCCTTGTAGTGGACGGTCATTGTATAAGAACCATTCATGCTGAAATGAATGCAATTATACAATGTGCTAAGTTAGGTGTTTCCTCAGAAGGTGCAACTATTTATGTTACACATTTTCCTTGTCTAAATTGCACGAAATCAATTATACAAGCTGGTATTAAACAAATTTATTATGCTGACGATTATCATAATCATACATATGCAATACAATTGCTAGAACAGTCTGGTGTACACTATGAAAAAATTAATTTCCATCCAGAAGACATTATTAAATATTTGAAGTAAGGACTAATATATAAGATGTGGTTTTATTTTGCACTTTATTTATTGTCCGGTTTAATTTTCTTTGTACATCCCTATGTAAGTATAGTCATGCTCATTATCTTAGTTATAAGTTGCTATATTAAATGGCAATCATTAAAAATTTTGGTGATGAGCTTTATATTTTTTATGATAGGTTGCTTAATTTATCCGAATGATCCAATACAATATTACGAATCATTTAAAGTTTCAAAAAATCATAAAAATTATACTGAAATGATTCAGTTTGGAGATAAGATAACGATTGATGGAGACGGCTTTCAAGCTGAAGGACAAATCCATAATCAAACGTATAAAGCATTTTATACGATTAAAAATGAAAAAGAAAAGCTTAAATTTTTGAAGAAAATGCCTTATTTAAAAAATTGCCGTATTACATACTCTGTTAATCAAACTTTACCTAATACTAACGCATTAAAATTTCAATACTTTGAGTTTTTGCAAAATCATGATATTAAAGGTGTTATTAAGATAGAACACTTATTTTTAAATACTTGTTCGAATCGGTCATTATCTATTATCGAACGTATTCAACTATATCGAACGAATTTAATTTATGAGATGAAACAACTTGATATAGATGGTGTTGATGATATTATTGCGCTCACGTTAGGTGATACAAGTTATTTAAGTGAAGAAAGAATAGATCAACTTAAGAAATTAGGTATATATCATTTGTATGCTGTAAGTGGATCACATGTCGCATTGTTAAATATATTTTTATTTAAATTATTACTTAGAATGAATATCAAATATCATCATGCCGAGAATATGATATTTATATTGTTGCCAATATATGCTGTCTTAACTGGCTTAAGTCCGAGTGTTCTTAGAGCAGTAGGGGTAGTAATGGTTTATATGATTTTGAATAAAATCATGAAAATAGACGCTTTACAAATACTATCTATCACTTTTATTGTTTATACAATTTATAATCCTCACATTATTTTCGATTATGGTTTCCAATTATCCTATATCGTCTCCACGTTTATCATTTTATGTGTACCACTTATAAAGTCTTTTAATACAATCCACAAAATCATTACGATCAATGTCGTATCTCAATTATCCTCATTTGTCATATTACTGATTCACTTTAATACTTTTCAATGGTTAGGGTTTATAACAAACTTCATCTTTATCCCACTTTTTGAATTAATTATTTTTCCACTTGTTATGTTATTCATGTTAATGTTTGCCACTTTTGGTAAAGTTCCCAATTTATTTACAACACTAATAGAAATCTGTATGAATCAAACTTTTAAATTAATAGATGTTATGAGTCATATTCCAATAAATGAGTTGGTTGTAAGAAATCTCTCAGAATGGATATATTTAATCATTCTCATTATTGTAGTACTAGTTTTAATGTTATTTATTAAAAAGAAATATATAACATCGTTACTCCTTTTCGCAATGTTAGTCATTGGAATCACATACCATTTTAATCATAACGAGGTTGTTTTAAAATTTCTTGATATTGGTCAAGGAGATGCAATGATTGCTTATCATCATGATGTGAATCAAGTTGTGATGATAGATACTGGTGGTAAAGATAAATTGAAGAAGAAACCATGGCAAACTAGAAGTAAAATATCAAATTATACAGATTCAATTATTGTGCCCGAACTTAAAGAAAAGGGATTTCAAAAGATTGATTATTTAATCATTACACATCCATATGCAGATCATATGGGAGAATTAGGTACTTTGAGTAAACAAGTATCAATCAAACATTTAATTATTAATAAGAAGACTTGGGATAGCCTTGAATTAAAACATTTGTTAGAAGAGGTTAAAGAAACGAACACACAAATTGTAGATAGCTCATATTTGAGCGAATTAAAGATTGGAGAATCGACATATAAGTTTTTTAACCAAAATAGTCCGAATTATGAAGATAAGAATGATACATCAATCGTTACTGAAATCACTACGTTTGGCAGAGCAATATTAACAACAGGTGATGCAACAGCAAAGGTAGAGGAAAGTATATTGAGTCAACTTAAAGGGAATTATGATATTTTAAAAGTAGCGCATCATGGTAGTTTGACAAGTACAAGTGATCGCTTTTTATTCAAAGCAAAGCCACATATTTGTGTCATAAGTTCTGGTCGACATAATAGGCATGGACTTCCGAAAGAGGCTATTGTAAATAAACTTAAACAAAACAATTGTAAAGTGTTCAATACACAAGATTACGGAATGGTGCAATTTGAAATCAATAAAGACAACATGATGATGACAAATGGACTACAAGAACATAATAAAAAAGCTTACAATCGACAGTAGTCGTTTGTAAGCTTATATAAATGGATTTGATATATTAGTTTGGTAGTAAACTGAATACTTGTGCAATAATATAAATTGCTGCTAAGAATACGAAACCAATTATAAATCCAAATCCAGAGTCTTTAACATCATTGTTACGCCCTTGAGTATTTTCACCTTCAAATCTGTTCATATGACTCCCTCCTATACTTACTTTCATTATATGATATTAAACTTAAAAATGCTATACTTAATTAGAACTTTATAAGAGAGGGAGACTTATTTTGGAAGACAATATTGTATTGAATTATGGTGCAGTAAATGCACTTATTGAGAAAAAATCTGACGAAATTATAAATCAATATTTAGGTGGAGAAAGAGACGATTTCAATTATGTTAAATTTGATTTATATGAAACACCTATTTCAAGCGCGATAGAAGAATCATTAACTTTACCATTCCTCTCAGACAAAAAAGTCGTACATATTAAGAATGCTTATTTATTTACAGGAGAAAAAGTTAGTACTCAAATCAATCAAAATATCGATCAATTAATTCAATTTATTGAACAATATGATGGTGAAACGTTAGTCGTATTTGATGTATTTAATGAGAAATTAGATGAAAGAAAGAAACTCGTTAAAACAGTTAAGAAAAATGCAAGGCTCAATAAAATTGACCAAATGACTGAACAAGAAATAAAACAATGGATTAAATCTTATTTGCATGAACAATATAAAGATATAAAAGAAGATGCACTAATAGAATTTTTAGAACTGACAGGTATTCAATTTAATATTATTAAAGCAGAATTAGATAAATTAGTGTTATTTATTGGTGATGAAGCGGTTATTAATAAACAAGACGTTAAAGAAATTGTGAGTCGTTCTCTAGAACAGAATGTATTTTTATTAACGGAATATATTCAGAAGGGTCAAAAAGAAAAGTCTATTAATTTACTGAAAGACTTAATCAATATGAAAGAAGAGCCGATTAAGCTATTAGCGTTAATCACAAGTAATTATCGCTTGTATTATCAATGTAAGATTCTTGCTGGTAAACATTATAGCGAACAACAAATAGCCAAAACGATTGGTGTACATCCATATAGGGTTAAACTGGCACTTCGTATTACGAGAAAGCTATCACTCGATCGTTTATTATCGACTATTGATATTTGTGCTGATACAGATTACCAATTGAAATCTTCATATATGGATAAAGTACTCATATTAGAACTTTTCATTTTAAAAATATAAGATGTGAGGTTGGTATTTCATTCCATAAAAAAAGGGCGTGACACAGAATGTTCTGTGTCACGCTCTCACATAATTAGTTAGCTTTTGACATTAAGCTTGATTTAATTCTATCAGCTTTATTTGAATGAATTAGATTGTTTTTAGAAGCTTTATCAACTTTTTTAACAGCTAATGAAACTAATTCAGCTTTGTTTTCAGCATTGTTTTCGATTGCAGTTTTAGCAGCTTTTACAGCTGAACGCATATCATTTTTTTGTGAAATGTTAGCAGCGTCTTTCTTTTCTGTAACAGCAACGCGTTTAATAGCAGATTTAATGTTTGGCATGAGAGTCACCTCCTAAATATGTTGTCCGTGATCAAAGAATTTTTGATTGCAACAAAAAATATTTTATCAAATGTAGGGCATAAGTGCAATGATTATTTACACATTCCTTATAAAGCATAACACTTTATTGATAGTTTGATAATACGTTTGCATTTATTTCATAAAGACGGTATCATATCAAAGATGCGACTTACATTTAATACATGTAAAATTAACGAGAAAGTTGGAGTTCAAATGGACAGAACTAAACGCCTAGAGCGCCAAAATAAAATTAGAAACTTTTCTATCATTGCTCATATTGACCATGGTAAATCTACGTTAGCTGATAGAATTTTGGAAAATACAAAAAGTGTAGAATCACGTGAAATGAAAGAACAATTATTAGATTCTATGGATCTTGAAAGAGAACGTGGTATAACAATCAAACTTAATGCTGTTCGATTAAATTATACTGCTAAAGATGGGGAAACATATATCTTACATTTAATTGATACACCGGGGCATGTCGATTTTACATATGAAGTTTCAAGATCACTAGCAGCATGTGAAGGTGCGATTTTAGTTGTAGATGCTGCACAAGGTATCGAAGCTCAAACGTTAGCAAACGTATATTTAGCATTAGACAATGACTTAGAATTAATACCTGTAGTCAATAAAATTGATTTACCTGCAGCTGAACCAGAGCGTGTTAAACAAGAAATTGAAGACGTAATTGGTTTAGATGCAAGTGATGCTGTACTTGCAAGCGCTAAATCTAATATTGGAATTGAAGACATATTAGAGAAAGTTGTAGAGATGGTACCACCTCCAGAAGGTGATCCAGATAACCCATTACAAGCACTTATTTTTGATTCTTCTTTTGATGCTTATAGAGGTGTAATTTCTTCTATACGTGTTGTTGAAGGTTCAGTTAAAGCTGGAGACAAAATTCAAATGATGTCTACAGGTAAGACATTTGAAGTTACTGAAGTGGGGATTAATACACCGAAACAACTTCCAGTTGATACGTTATCTGTCGGAGATGTAGGATACATTGTAGCTTCAATTAAAAATGTTGGAGATTCCAATGTTGGTGATACAATCACTTTAGCTGACAGACCTGCTGAGAAACCTTTAAAAGGATATAAAAAGATGAATCCAATGGTATTCTGTGGATTATATCCAATCGATAATAGTAAATACAATGATTTAAGAGAAGCACTTGAAAAGCTTCAACTTAATGATGCATCTTTAGAATTTGAAGCTGAAACTTCTCAAGCTTTAGGCTTTGGTTTCAGAACAGGATTCTTAGGTTTACTACACATGGAAATTATTCAAGAAAGAATTGAAAGAGAATTTAATATTGAACTGATTGCGACGGCACCTTCAGTTATTTATGAATGTGAATTAACAGATGGCGAAAAATTACAAATTGATAACCCATCACAATTCCCAGACCCACAAAAAATCAACAGAATATATGAACCATACGTTAAAGCAACAATGATGGTTCCGAATGATTATGTGGGTGCTGTAATGGAACTTTGTCAGAAAAAACGTGGTAACTTTAAGACGATGGATTATTTAGATGATATTCGTGTCAATATTATTTATGAACTTCCATTATCTGAAGTCGTATTTGATTTCTTTGATCAGTTGAAATCTAATACGAAAGGTTATGCATCGTTTGATTATGAATTAATTGGATATCAAGAGAGTAAACTTGTTAAAATGGATATTTTATTAAATGGTGATAAAGTAGATGCATTAAGCTTTATCGTCCATAAAGAGTTTGCATATGATAGAGGTAAAGCAATAGTAGATAAATTAAAAACATTAATCCCTAGACAACAATTTGAAGTACCAGTTCAAGCAGCAATTGGTAATAAAATAGTAGCTCGAACAAACATTAAATCTATGGGTAAAAATGTTTTAGCAAAATGTTACGGTGGGGATATTAGCCGTAAACGTAAATTACTTGAAAAACAAAAAGCAGGTAAAGCTAAGATGAAATCAGTAGGTAATGTGGAAATTCCACAAGATGCTTTCTTAGCCGTGCTTAAAATGGATGAAGAATAATTTTGAAACAGCTGCATAATATGTAGCTGTTTCTATTTTTAAAGGAGCGTTTATATGGCAAAAAGTGTATATATTCATATACCTTTCTGTGTGAGAATTTGTACTTATTGCGATTTTAATAAGTTCTATATTGCTAATCAGCCGGTAGATGAGTACTTAGATTGTTTGATAAAAGAGATGTCAACGAGAAAAGATAAAGAAGTTGAGACTGTCTTTGTTGGTGGAGGTACACCTACAGCATTATCTGAAGCACAACTTGAAAGATTACTGCAAGCTATTAACGATTTATTTGTGATTACAAAAGAGTATACATTTGAAGCTAATCCAGATGAATTAACAGAAGCAAAAATAAAATTACTCAAACAATATGGTGTGAACAGATTGTCATTAGGTGTTCAAACATTTGATGATGAATTGTTAAAAGTGTTAGGAAGAACTCATCATAGTGACGATATTGAAAAAGCCGTTACATTATCTAGAAAACACAAAATTCCTTCTGTAAGTTTAGATCTTATGTTTCATTTACCAGGTCAAACATTAGAACAATTTGATGATTCACTTAATAAGGCACTATCACTTGATGTAGATCATATTTCAAGTTATGCACTTATACTTGAACCTAAGACGCAATTCTATAATTTATATAGAAAAGGGCGTTTGAAGTTACCTAATGAAGATTTAGGTGAAGAAATGTATCAACATTTGAAAAAGAAATTAGCAGATTCTAACCTAAATCAATATGAAATCTCAAACTTCTCGAAAGAAGGGCATGAATCTCTTCATAATAAAGTATATTGGAAAAATGAAGAATATTATGGTTTCGGTGCAGGTGCTCATGGTTATATTAATGGTGTACGCTATGGCAATATTAATCCGGTTAATCAATATATTAAGAAATTAAAGAATGGTGAAATGCCTGTATTGCAAAGTACAGAAGTGTCATTGAAAGAACAAATGGAAGAAGAAATGTTTCTTGGATTAAGAATGACAAAAGGTGTTTCTAAATCAAAATTCAAAAATAAGTTTGACCAATCAATAGAAGATGTATTTGGTCAACATGTGAAAGAACTCATTGAACAAGAATTATTACTAGATGAACAAGATTATTTACGCTTAAGTAATCGCGGACAAATAATCGGGAATGAAGTGTTTGAGAAGTTTTTATTAAGCTAAAAATATGTATTAAAAAAAGATATAAAAATTGAATGCTTTAACGTTGACTTTCTTTGACCAATTTGATAAATTATAATTAGCACTTGGGAAGATAGAGTGCTAATCGAGGTGATGACATGATTACTGAGAGGCAATTACAAATTTTGAATGTAATTGTTGAGGATTATGTTGAGTTAGGACAACCAATTGGTTCTAAGTCGATTATTGAAAGGCATCAATTGCCGATTAGTCCAGCGACAGTTAGAAATGAAATGAAACAATTAGAAGATTTGAACCTTCTTGAGAAGACACATACGTCATCAGGTCGTATTCCTTCTGAACAAGGGATTAAGTATTATGTTAATCAATTACTTGAGACTAAATCTCAAAGTAAGAAAAGTTTAAATTGGTTTGAACATTTTCAAGATAAAAATCAATATGATGTCAACGCAATGCTTAAATGGTTAGCATTAGAAATTTCAAATCGTTCACATTATACAACTGTAGTACTCGGACCGAATAAATTTTCAAGATTTATATTTGAAATTCATTTTGTGAGAGTCAGCCCAACTCATCTCATGGGCGTCATTGTATTTACAGATGGTTATGTAGAGAAAGTTCATATTCAAATTCATGAATCTTTAAATCAATTACAGATTGAGAAATTTATGAACTACTTAAACCAATATTTTAAGCAAAATACTTTAACTACAATGATAAAAACGTTAGAATCATTATCGTTGTCATTCATTGATCAAGAATTTATTAATAATTTTAAACAAGCATTATTAACGCAAATTAATGATCATAATGAAGAAATGTTTCTAGGTGGTAAGATGCACCTAATTGACGCGTTAGATGTAACAAATGTATCTATGATTCAATCGATTTTAAAGTATCTTGAATCTGAACGTATCGCTCAATTTTTAAATGAAACTTCTAATGATTCGATAAGTGTCAAAATTGGACAAGAAATTAATAAAGATTTACATGGTATTTCGATTATAAGTACCAATTATGAAATTTCTGGTGATATAACTGGTCATTTAGCCGTTATTGGTCCAACTGCAATGCATTATAACAAAGTGATTCAACTTTTGAATCATTTTTAAATAAGGAAAGAAAATGGAGGGCATGAAATGACGGAAGAAAAGCAAAATGAACAATTCGATGAAACTAATGATCAAACTCAATCTGTCGCTACTGAAGAAGTAGAAGCAAATGAAACTGAAGAAAATGTTGAAGAGGTTGAGCAAGATAAAGTAGTCGAAATTCCGGAAGCTGAACTCGAACAACTTAAACAAAAAGCAAATGAAGAAGAAGAAAAATACTTACGTTTATACGCTGAGTTTGAAAACTATAAACGTAGAATGAAACAAGAAGCAAGCATTATTAAAGATTATCAAGCACAGCGTGTACTTACAGATGTTTTACCTGCGCTAGATAATATGGATCGTGCACTTAAACAAGAAGGTGAGTCTGAAGACTTCTTAACTTTCAAAAAAGGTGTAGACATGGTTTATAACGATTTACTTAAATCATTAAAAGATAATGGTTTAGAAGAAATCGAATCTTACAACCAACCATTCGATCCAAATGTACATCAAGCAGTAATGCAAGATAACAATCCTGACTTTGAATCAGGTGTTGTAACTGAAGAGTTACAAAGAGGATATAAATTGAAAGATCGTGTTTTAAGACCAGCAATGGTTAAAGTAAACGAATAATGAACTCGATGATTAATTAATTATAAATTGGAGGAATAATTCTTATGAGTAAAGTAATAGGTATAGACTTAGGTACAACAAATTCAGTAGTTTCAGTATTAGAAGGTGGAGAACCTAAAGTAATCCAAAATCCAGAAGGTAACAGAACAACACCATCAGTTGTTGCATTTAAAGATGGTGAAACACAAGTTGGTGAAGTTGCTAAACGTCAAGCAGTAACTAACCCAAATACAATTCAATCAGTTAAACGTCACATGGGTACTGATTATAAAGAGAAAGTTGAAGATAAAGAATATACACCACAAGAAATCTCAGCTATGATTTTACAAAACTTAAAATCAACTGCTGAAAGTTATTTAGGTGAAAAAGTAACTAAAGCTGTTATTACAGTTCCAGCTTATTTCAATGACTCAGAACGTCAAGCAACTAAAGATGCTGGTAGAATCGCTGGTTTAGAAGTAGAACGTATTATTAACGAACCAACTGCAGCAGCATTAGCTTACGGTTTAGATAAAACTGAAACAGATCAAAAAGTATTAGTATTTGACCTTGGTGGTGGTACTTTCGACGTATCTATCCTTGAATTAGGTGACGGTGTATTCGAAGTATTAGCAACTGCAGGTGACAATAAACTTGGTGGTGACGATTTCGATGACGTTATCATTAAATATTTAGTTGAAGAATTCAAAAAAGAAAATGGCATAGATTTATCACAAGATAAAATGGCATTACAACGTCTTAAAGATGCTGCTGAAAAAGCTAAAAAAGACTTATCAGGCGTATCTTCAACTCAAATTTCATTACCATTCATCTCTGGTGGCGCAAATGGTCCATTACACTTAGAAACAACACTTTCAAGAGCTAAATTTGAATCATTAACAAGCGATTTAGTAGAAAGAACAATGGGTCCAACTCGCCAAGCAATGAAAGATGCAGGATTATCTAATTCTGATATCGATGAAGTTATTTTAGTTGGTGGTTCAACTCGTATCCCAGCTGTTCAAGAAGCAATCAAAAAAGAAATCGGTAAAGAACCTAACAAAGGTGTTAACCCTGATGAAGTAGTAGCAATGGGTGCTGCAATTCAAGGTGGCGTAATCACTGGTGATGTTAAAGATGTAGTATTACTTGACGTTACACCATTATCATTAGGTATCGAAACTATGGGTGGCGTATCTACAGTATTAATCGAAAGAAATACAACAATTCCAACATCTAAATCTCAAGTATTCTCTACTGCAGCTGACAACCAACCAGCAGTTGATATTCACGTATTACAAGGTGAACGTCAATTAGCAGCAGATAACAAAACACTTGGTCGATTCCAATTAACGGATATTCCACCAGCTCCACGTGGTGTGCCACAAATCGAAGTATCATTTGATATCGATAAAAATGGTATCGTTAATGTAACAGCTAAAGATTTAGGTACAAACAAAGAACAAAAAATTACGATTGAATCAAGCTCATCATTATCAGATGAAGAAATCGATCGTATGGTTCAAGATGCAGAGAAAAATGCTGAAGCAGACAAAAAACGTCGTGAAGAAATCGATTTAAGAAATGAAGCAGACCAAATGGTATTTACTGTTGAAAAAACTTTAAATGATCTTGGCGATAACGTTGATGAAAGCGAAAAAGCTAAAGCTGAAGAAGCTAAAGAAGAATTGAAAAAAGCACTTGAAGGTACTGATATAGAAGATATCAGAACTAAAAAAGATGCACTTCAAGAAATCGTACAACAATTATCTGTTAAAATGTATGAACAAGCTGCACAAGCACAACAAGGTGCGGAAGGCGCTGAAGGCCAATCTACTTCAAACGATGATGACGTAGTTGATGCTGAATATACAGAAGTCAACGAAGACGATAAAAAATAATACTAATCATTAAAAAGTCAAAGTCAATGTGATTGGCTTTGACTTTTTTAATTCATATACGTATTATAAATCAGTGTGTAAAGGAGAGATTACATTGGCAAAAAGAGACTATTATGAAGTACTTGGCGTATCCAAAGATGCTTCTAAAGATGAAATAAAAAAAGCTTATCGTAAATTATCAAAAAAGTACCATCCTGATATCAATCAAGAAGAAGGTGCTGACGCAAAGTTTAAAGAAATTTCAGAAGCATATGAAGTGCTAAGTGATGAAAACAAACGTGCGCAATACGACAGATTCGGTCATAGTGGTCCGCAACAAGGATTCGGTGGATCACAAGGATTTGGAGGACAAGACTTCTCTGGATTCGGTGGCTTTGAAGATATTTTCGGTTCATTCTTTGGTGGCGGTGGCGCTAGAAGAGATCCTAACGCTCCAAGACAAGGTGATGACTTACAATATAGCATGACATTAACATTTGAAGAAGCTGTATTTGGTACTGAAAAAGATATTACAGTTCGTAAAGATGTAGAATGTGATACATGTCATGGTAATGGTGCTAAACCTGGCACTAAGAAAAAAACTTGTACGTACTGTAACGGACAAGGTCATGTAACAGTTGAACAAAATACTATTCTAGGCAGAATGCAAACGCAAAAAGTTTGTCCTGAATGTGAAGGTTCTGGACAAGTATTTGAAGAAAAATGTTCAGATTGTCATGGTAAAGGTACTCAAAACAAAAAAGTTACAATCAAAGTGAAAGTACCTGAAGGTGTTGATAATGACCAACAAATTCGCTTAGCTGGTAAAGGTGGACCAGGTGTAAATGGTGGACCTGCAGGCGATTTATATGTTGTGTTCAGAGTGAAACCACACAGTAAATTTAGACGTGATGGAGACAATATCTTCTATGATCTAAATCTATCATTTCCTCAAGCAGCATTAGGTGATGAAATTACTGTTCCTACATTGACTGGTAATGTATCATTAACCGTTCCAGCAGGTACACAAACTGGTAAACAATTTAGATTGAGAGAAAAAGGTGTTCAAAACGTTCATGGTTACGGTAAAGGTGATTACTTTGTAACTGTTAAAGTTGTAACACCAGATAAAATGACTGAAAGACAAGAAGAACTATTACGTGAGTTTGCTGAAATAGGTGGAGAAACTATTACAGAACAACCATCTAGCTTTAAAGACAGAGCCAAAAAGTTTTTTAAAGGAGAATAGCCTGTGAATTGGATTGAGTATTCTATCATGATAAATAGCGAAGCAGAACCAGAAGTTACAGCATTGTTAAATGAATTAGGTGCAAATGGTGTCGTAATTGAAGATTCAGCAGAATTAGAGAAAGAACATACAGATGTATACGGTGAGATTTATGAATTAAATCCCGCAGATTATCCTGATCATGATATTAGGGTTAAATGTTATTTTAATGAATTAGTATTTACGGATCAATTAGAACAAGAAATTCAAGAAACAATTGCAAATGTAAATGGCATTCAGTCAGAAATTTTATCGTTTGAGAAAACGATTATTAAAGAATCAGATTGGGAAAATGAATGGAAAAATTATTTCCATCCGTTTAAAGCTTCTGAAAGATTTGCGATTGTTCCAAGTTGGGAACAAGAAGGATATCAAAATAACGAAGGTGATCTTTGCATCAAACTGGATCCAGGTATGGCTTTTGGTACAGGTGACCACCCCACAACAAGTATGTGTTTAAGACATATAGAAGAGGTTGTACAACCTCAACACAAAGTGATTGATGTTGGTACAGGTTCAGGTATTCTAAGCATAGCTTGTCATTTACTAGGGGTAAACGACATTAAAGCGGTGGATTTAGATGATTTAGCAATTAAAGTTGCTAAAGAAAACTTTGAAATCAATGATTGTGAAAAAGATATCGTCGCAGATACTGGCAATTTGCTTACTGAAGAAACAGAACAATATGACGTGGTTATTGCAAATATATTAGCGCATATTATTGATTTAATGATAGAAGATAGTTATGAAAGATTGAATGATAATGGCTACTTTATTACTTCAGGCATTATTGAAGAAAAATCCGATGAAATAATTGAAAAACTACAAAATACTGGTTATACTATCGAAAAAGTACTACGTGAAGATGGTTGGGTTTCAATACGAGCTAGAAAGTAGGAGAAATGATGCAAAGATATTTCTTACAAGAAAACGCTGAGTTAAATCAGCGTTTTTTTATACATAATACAGATGATATACATCATATTAAAAATGTGATGCGCAAAAGTATCGATCAAGAAATTATATTAACTTTTGAAGATCAAAAGTCGTTAATTTCAAAAATCATTGCTTTTCATGACGATAGCATTGAGTTAGAAACGGTAGAAGACATTACAAGACAAACGGAACTACCTGTTGATATAACGATTGCGAGTGGGCTTATTAAAGGCGATAAATATGAATGGTTGCTTCAAAAAGCAACTGAAATGGGTGCGCATCATTTTATTGCTGTCCAATCCGAAAGATCTATTGTCAAATTAGACGAGAAAAAAATATCTAAAAAATTAGATAGATGGCAAAAAATTGTTAAAGAAGCTAGTGAACAAAGTATGAGACTTACTATACCAAGTATAAAGTATAAGTCGAATTTTAAATCAATTTATGATAATATGAATGAATATGATTATGTAATAATAGCTTATGAAGAAGAAGCTAAAAGTGGGGGAACAAGCAAATTTCATCAAATTGGTTCTAACCTTAAACATGGACAAAAGGTTTTAATGATATTTGGACCAGAAGGTGGATTAACTGAAAATGAAGTTAATCTTTATGATGATGCTATTAAGGTGAGTTTAGGACCTAGAATATTAAGAGCTGAAACCGCTCCATTGTATGCTTTAGCTGCTTTAAGCTATCAATTAGAATTAATGAGGTGAATAAAATTGGCTACAGTAGCGTTCCATACGTTAGGTTGTAAAGTAAACCATTATGAAACTGAAGCAATTTGGCAATTATTTAAGGAAAATGATTACGAAAGAGTGGATTTTGAAACGAATGCTGACGTCTTTATCATTAATACTTGTACTGTAACAAATACAGGCGACAAGAAGAGTAGACAAGTGATTAGAAGAGCAATACGTAAAAATCCAGATGCAGTTGTTTGTGTAACAGGTTGTTATGCTCAAACATCTCCTGCTGAAATTATGGCAATTCCGGGCGTTGATATTGTTGTAGGTACTCAAGATAGACATAAACTTATTTCTTATATTGAGGACTATAAACAAAGCAGACAACCTATTAATGGTGTAGGTAATATTATGAAAAACAGAAAGTATGAAGAATTAGAAGTTCCATACTTTACTGACAGAACACGTGCATCATTAAAAATTCAAGAAGGCTGTAATAATTTCTGTACTTTCTGTATCATTCCATGGGCAAGAGGGTTAATGAGATCAAGAGATCCTGAACAAGTAGTAAGCCAAGCAACAACACTTGTAAACTCAGGATATAAAGAAATTGTTTTAACAGGTATTCATACAGGTGGATATGGTGAAGATTTAAAAGATTATAACTTAGCGCAATTATTAAGAGATCTAGAACAAGTTGAAAATCTTGAAAGAATTCGTATTTCATCTATAGAAGCGAGTCAGCTTACAGATGAAGTTATTGATGTTATCGATAAATCAACTAAAGTTGTAAGACATCTTCATATACCATTACAATCAGGTTCTGATACTGTATTGAAACGTATGAGAAGAAAATATACGATGGCACACTTCTCTGAAAGATTACAAAAATTGCATAAAGCTTTACCAGGTTTAGCTGTTACAAGTGATGTAATTGTTGGATTCCCCGGTGAAACTGAAGAAGAATTCCAAGAAACATATGACTTCATTGTTAAACATCAATTTTCTGAATTACACGTGTTCCCTTATTCTATGAGAACAGGAACACCAGCAGCTAGAATGACAGATCAAATTGATGAAGAAGTTAAAAATGAACGCGTACATCGTTTAATTGAATTATCAAATCAATTAGCTAAAGATTATGCTTCTAAATTTGATCAAACTGTATTAGAAGTGATACCTGAAGAAAAAGGTTCAACTGATGGTAAACTAGTCGGATATGCAGATAATTACATGAAGATTGAATTTGAAGGCGATGAATCACTAATTGGAGAATTAGTGAAAGTGAAAGTTATAACACCAGGTTATCCTATCAATAAAGGTAAACTTGTAAAAGTTGTGGATCATGCAACAAATAAAGACGAAAGATTAGTTGCATATTAATATTCATAACAAATGATTATTGACTTAAAAAATGACTTATTTTATAATGTTTAAGTACATAGTAATATATACTATGTAAATGACATATAAAGCTTTGTTGATATTTGGAGGGAGGGAAATACAGATGTCTAAAACAGTAGTTCGTAAAAACGAATCAATCGAAGATGCATTACGTCGCTTCAAACGTACAGTTTCAAAAAGCGGTACGATTCAAGAAGTGCGTAAACGTGAGTTCTATGAAAAACCAAGTGTTAAGCGTAAGAAGAAATCAGAAGCAGCACGTAAACGTAAATTTAAATAATTAATTTTTTATTGAACTCCCTCAATGAATATTAATTAATTATAATGAACAATATTTAACGTTGAACGTCATAAAGAACACATAAACGATATCGTTTATGTGTTCTTTTATTTATTTGAAAAACATTTAAGTTTATAAATTTAGAATATTATGTATATACGTTTTAGTTCACGGCTATTTTATTGTATAATAAATATGAGGGGTGAGATTATTGACATCAGGGTATGAATACATATTTGCTTATTTTCAGAACAACTTGAATTTAGGTATTGTTTCAAGTCAAAGTATGTCGTCTATTGGTGAGTTTATTACAACGCCATTAGTCACATTGATACTGACTTGTATTATTTTTCTAGGTGCACTATATCAATTATATTCAGAACGTATTAATTTTGCGGGAATTTTAAGCTTTATTTGTACACTTATCTTTTTCATCGGCTACGTTTTAATTGATGAAATTAGTTTGATTTCTGTTTTACTTTTTGGGATCGGTGCATTGTTAGTAATAATTGAATTATTTGTTATAGGAGCAGTACTAGGTATCCTTGGTTTTATTGCCATTATTGGTAGTTTCGTATTAGTTGGAGAAAATATCTTAACTATGGGTATGATTATTGCTGTAGCATTAATTCTAACAACGATAGAGTGGGTGATATTAGTGAAAGGATTCAATCGTAAAATACCATTCTTTGATAAAGTCATTCTTAGAGACTCTACAAATAAAGAATCTGGCTATACATCTCATGATGATAGAAGTCATTTGATTGGCAAAATATGTACAACATACACTGCATTGAGGCCCTCAGGAATTATACTTGTTGATGACGAAAGAATAGATGCTGTTTCAGATGGTAGTTTTATTCAGAAGGATAAGCAAGTTAAAATTGTACAGGTTGAAGGTACAAGAGTTGTCGTAAGAGAAATTTAATTTAGACAAGGAGAGAAATGCATATGTTATCAGGTTTAATTGCTTTTGTAATTATTGCTGTCATATTAATCGTACTACTTATGATTTTATTCTCATTTGTACCAGTAGGATTATGGATTTCAGCTATTGCAGCAGGCGTAAAAGTAGGTATTGGTACTTTAGTTGGTATGCGTTTGAGACGTGTATCACCTAGACGTGTTATTAACCCATTAATCAAAGCGCACAAAGCTGGTTTAGCATTAACAACGAACCAGTTAGAATCTCATTATCTTGCAGGAGGTAATGTTGATAGAGTAGTTGATGCAATTATTGCGGCTCAAAGAGCAGAAATCAACTTAGTATTTGAAAGAGGGGCAGCGATTGATTTAGCTGGTCGTGACGTTTTAGAAGCTGTTCAAATGTCCGTTAACCCTAAAGTAATTGAAACACCATTTATCTCAGGTGTTGCGATGAATGGTATCGAAGTTAAAGCAAAAGCTAGAATTACAGTTAGAGCGAACATTGATCGATTAGTCGGTGGTGCTGGTGAAGATACAATCATCGCACGTGTTGGTGAAGGTATTGTATCAACTATTGGTTCAAGTCAACATCACACTAAAGTACTTGAAAATCCAGATAGTATTTCACAAACAGTATTAAGTAAAGGTTTAGATTCAGGTACAGCATTTGAAATTCTATCAATTGATATTGCTGATGTGGATATCGGTAAAAACATTGGTGCAGACTTGCAAACTGAACAAGCACTTGCTGATAAAAATATTGCACAAGCTAAAGCCGAAGAACGTCGTGCAATGGCCGTTGCTACTGAGCAAGAAATGAAAGCAAGAGTACAAGAAATGCGTTCTAAAGTTGTTGAATCAGAAGCAGAAGTACCACTTGCAATGGCAGAAGCACTTAAATCAGGCAATTTAGGTGTTAAAGACTACTATAATTTAAAAAATATAGAAGCTGACACTGGCATGAGAGAAGCAATCAATAAGAGTACAAAGCCACAAGATTCTAATTCACCGAACCAATAAGAGAGGTGATTTAAAATGGAAATAGGCATTATCATCTTTGTTATTTGGGTTATTTTTAGTGTCGTGAGCGGTATAATCGAAGGCGCTTCTAAAAATAAAAAGAAAAATAAGCAACCTCAAACAAGACAAAGACAAAATCCAGTAAATAGACAAGCTGAAGATAAGAAAAAATCTGCTGAGCAAGAATTAAAAGAGTTAGTTAATAAGTATGAAACTTATAAACAAAAAGCAGAAACAAGTTCAACTGAACGAATGTCTGGCCATTATAAAAACTTAGCAGATCAACTTGCCAATCATCTTAAACAATATAATATAGATGTTGAAAGACCTGTTGTTCAAACACATAAAGTAGAACAACAACCAGAGCAAACATCTAATGAGCATGAGAATGCTTATATCAATCAGAAGAAAGAACAAATTCATAAAAATAGACCTAAAAAACAACAAGAAGCAATCAAACAGCTATTGGCATACAGCCAAGAAGAGAAAAAGTCTTTAATGAATGTACAGCGTGAAAGTATAGCTGATGTTGAAAAAGAAGCAGAGCAAATTATCAACAACACGCAACTTTCAGAAAGAACGAGAAGAGCGATGGTTAAACAACTCTATTTAAACAGTAAACATAAGTTTAACGATGAAGCAATCAATGTTGATGAAAACCAAGTCGTAAATGGTATCATTTGGTCAGAAATTTTAAAAAGACCAAATGAATTAAAATAACGAATATAAACAAGCTGGGACATAATGTAATGTCTCAGCTTGTTTTTTATTCACAAAAATACCATTTAGACTTACAATAAAGGTAGGATTCAAGAGGGTGTGATGAAAATGGTATTTAAGAAAAAACAGAGTATATTATCTATTATCATTTCGATTTTATTATTTTTTATTGCTTTAATACCGCTTTTTATTAGTAATAAGTATTTAATAGTCATTACTTTTATTCTCGTTTTTCTTATAATTTTAAACATTCTTTTTGAAAGATACACAATAAAAGAGCATTTTTTATCCATAAGAAGAGGATTATTCAAAAATCGTTACAATATCTTTGATATCGATCAAATTAATATGACTAAATCCATAGAAGGCAACAGTATGTTAGAAATTGTTTCAAAAGGTGAATTGGTCGAAAAAGTGAGTCCAATTGAAGAACGTGAGTTTATTATTACATTAATTCGAATTAATCCTAAAATTAAATTAAATAATAGCAATAGACTACATGAATATGAAAAAGTTAGAAATCTCATTATTGCACGTGAAAAACTAAATAATATACAAAATAAAGTGCATAAGATTGCACGTTACAATAAGGTTTGGTACATTTAAAGTGTCAACAATTCAACTTATAAAGGAGATATTTAATGCCTACATTAATTCAAATCGAGAATATGGATCAAGCTCAAGCTCTGTTGGGTAACGGAGATGAGCACATAAAGTATATTGAAAATGAACTCGAGGTGGATATATTAACACGTGGACAAGAAATTGCTGTCCGTGGTAAACGTATAGAAAATGTTGAAAAAGCTGAAAAAGTATTATTGAACTTATTAAAAGTAATCGAGAGTGGTGCGAGTATAACGATTAATGATGTCCAAGCAGCTGTTAAAATGGCTGACAAAGGAACAATCGATCAACTCATTAATTTATATGATGAAGAAATCACTAAAGATAGTAATGGCAAAATAATAAGAGCTAAAACAATGGGTCAAAGAGTATATATCAATAATATAAAGAACAATGACTTAGTATTCGGTATAGGTCCAGCAGGTACAGGGAAGACCTTCTTAGCTGTTGTAATGGCTGCAAGGGCATTGCGCCTAGGACAAGTGAAACGTATCGTATTAACGCGTCCTGCAGTTGAAGCAGGTGAATCATTAGGTTTCTTACCAGGTGATTTAAAAGAAAAAGTAGACCCTTATTTAAGACCTTTATATGATGGGCTTCATACAGTGTTAGGAACTGAGCAAACATCACGCTTAATTGAAAGAGGTACGATAGAAATCGCACCACTTGCTTATATGCGAGGTCGTACATTAGATGATGCGTTTGTAATCCTAGATGAAGCTCAGAATACAACACACCCACAGATGAAGATGTTCTTAACAAGATTAGGTTTCGGTTCAAAAATGGTTGTAACAGGTGACCGTACACAAATCGATTTACCTAAAGGTGTGAAAAGTGGATTAATTGAAGCTGATCAACGATTAAGTGGTGTAAAAGGTATAGCAATGACATACTTAGAACAAACAGACGTTGTGAGACACCCATTAGTAGGTAAAATAATAAACGCATACGAAGAGGAGAAATAATATGCTAACAATGGATTTTATAGATGAGCAACAAGTAATTGATGAAGATACAAAAAATCAAATTGAATCATTGCTCACTTTTGCTGCTAAAAAGGAAAATATTACTGAAGAAGCAGAACTTTCAATTTCATTTGTCGATGAAGAAGAGATTCAAGCTATCAATCGTGATTATCGCGATAAAGATAAAGTAACAGATGTTATTTCATTTTCGTTAGAAGAAGATGAGCCTGAAATAGAAGGCTTAGATATGCCTAGAGTGTTAGGTGATATTATCATCTGTCTTGAAGTTGCTAAAGAGCAAGCTGAGTCTTATAATCATAGTTTGAGTAGAGAATTAGGATTTTTAGCATTACATGGATTTTTACATTTACTAGGTTATGATCATATGACTGAAGAAGATGAAAAAGAAATGTTTTCTCGACAAGATGAAATATTAAATGAATTTGGATTAACACGTGAATAAATTTGTAAATCGCTTTAAATTTCCTTTAGCAGGTTTAGTGACGATTCTAAAAAAAGATAAAAACTTTTTATTACATCTTATATTCGCTGTACTTGTATTGATTGTTAGTTTAATATTAAATCTCAATACATTTGAATGGTTATGGATTTTATTTGCAATATTTAGTGTACTCATTGTAGAGGTTATTAATACTTCTATAGAGTATGTAGTAGATATGTTTACGGATGAATATAACTTACTTGCTAAACATGCTAAAGATACAGCCGCTTTAGCCGTTTTATTAACATCAATAATGGCTGCAATAATCGGGATAATCATATTTTTACCAAAAATAATATAAACATATAGGGGGAAATGGTATGGAATTCAAACAAGAGTGGTATGAAGGTGCAAGAGAAGCACAAAAGAGAGCATATACACCATATTCTAAATTTAATGTAGGTGCATATTTAGTAACGAAAGATGGTAAAGCTTATTATGGTGCTAACATTGAAAATGCAGCTTACCCATCAACAATTTGTGCTGAGAGATCTGCACTCGTTGCAGCAATGTCAGATGGGTATAGACCGGGAGACTTCAAATGTATTACAGTTACAGTAGATGCTGATAAACCATCATCTCCATGTGGCACATGCAGACAAGTGTTAAAAGAGTTATGTGATGATGACATGCCAGTATTTTTAACACATCAAACAAATGAAAGAATTGAAACTACAGTTAATGAATTATTACCTTTAGGTTTCTCAGGAAAGGATCTAGAATAAATGAATGAATTTAAATCAGGGTTTATATCTATAATAGGTAGACCTAATGTTGGTAAATCTACTTTTATGAATAAAGTTATTGGTCATAAAGTAGCGATAATGTCTGATAAAGCACAAACGACTCGAAACAAAGTGCAAGGTGTATTAACAACAAATGATGCTCAAATGATATTTATTGATACACCTGGTATTCATAAACCTAAACATGCTTTAGGTGATTACATGATGAAAATCGCTAAAAATACTTTAAAAGAAGTAGACTTAATCATGTTTATGGTTAATGTTGATGAAAGCATCGGTAAAGGCGACGAATACATTATCGAATTGTTGAAACAAACGAAAACACCAGTATTTTTAGTGTTAAATAAAATAGATTTAATTCACCCTGATCAACTATTAGTTGAAATTGAAAAGTATCAAAAAACAATGGATTTTGCAGAAATTATTCCAATTTCAGCATTAGAAGGATTAAACATTGAGACACTACTAGAACAATTTAAAAAGTACCTTGAAGAAGGTCCAATGTATTATCCTAAAGACCAAATTTCTGATCACCCAGAACAATTTGTTGTAGCTGAGTTGATAAGAGAGAAAGCATTACACCTTACGAATCAAGAAATTCCGCATGCTATCGGTGTGAACGTTGATAAAATGACTAAAGCAGAAGGTGAGAAAGTCCAAGTAGAAGCAACAATTTATGTTGAAAGAGACTCACAAAAAGGCATTGTCATTGGTAAAGGCGGTAAAATGCTTAAAGAAATAGGTAAACGTGCAAGAAGAGATATTGAAATGCTACTTGGCTCAAAAGTATACTTGGATTTATGGGTTAAAGTACAAAAAGATTGGCGTAATAAACCTAATTTCATTAAACAAATTGGTTATAGAGAAGACGAGTATTAAGTAGAATGGAGGCGATGATATAATGCTTTATAAACAAGAAGGATTTGTCATTCGCTCTGTAGATTATGGTGAAAACAATAAAATCATCACTATATTAAATGAACACGGTCATAAAGTTCCATTAATGGCACGTGGTGCTAAAAAAACAAGTCATCCACTACAAGGTGCTACTCAGCCCTTTGTACATGGCTTGTTTATTTTTTCGAAGTTTAAAGGAATGGGCACACTATCATCTGCTGATATTATAAACAGTCATAGAACGATGCAATCCGATATTTTTAAAAGTGCATATGGTGCATATTGTATAGAAGTCGTAGATAAGGCGTTAGAAGCGGAAGAACATGATGTATTCTTTTATGATTTATTGTTAGGTGTATTTCAAGCAGTAGAAAGAGGCGTTGATGCAGATACGATGAGCATGATTGTTGCGTTGAAATGTATGCCTAAATATGGTTATGAACCAACTTTTAATGCGTGCGTCGTAACAGGAGATATGGATCAACAGCAACTAAATGCCTATAGTTTCAAATATAACGGACCACTTAGCAATCAAGCATTAATACACGATGAACATGCATATCGAATATCTAATAGAGCATTATATTTTATGAATCTTATGTATCAATTACCGATCAAACATTTAAACAGTTTTAAAATAAACGAACAAGTCAAAAAAGAAATACAAACTTTAATCGATAATATGTATGACGAATACGTTGGAGTTGTATTTAGAACCAAAAAATTACTCAACCAACTCGAAAACTTAAAAATGTAAAAGTCTTATGTGAAGTGTTTCGTAATGGTTTCTTAACAACTTAATTATAAAAAAACAGAGCTAAACTTAATTTATAAGTTTTTGCTCTGTTTTTTGTTTAGTATTAGAATCTAATTTTTTCAGCTAAGAAGTTTTCAACTTCATCAATTGGCATACGTACTTGTTCCATTGTGTCTCTGTCACGTACTGTAACTTGGTTGTCTTCTAATGAATCGAAGTCAAATGTGATACAGTATGGTGTACCAATTTCATCTTGTCTACGGTAACGTTTACCGATTGATTGTGACTCATCAAAGTCGATTGCAAATCTTTCACTTAATTTTTCATATACTTTAATAGCATCTGGTGAAAGTTTTTTGCTTAATGGTAAGATTGCTGCTTTATAAGGTGCTAAAGCAGGGTGGAAATGCAATACTGTACGTTGGTCTTTCTCACCTTCATTTTCTTCTTCGTATGCGTCACATAAGAATGCTAATGTTACACGGTCAGCACCTAATGATGGTTCGATACAGTAAGGGATGAATTTTTCATTTGTTTCTTGATCGTGATATTTGAAGTCTTCACCACTGAATTCACTATGTTGTTTTAAGTCGTAATCTGTTCGTGAAGCGATACCCCAAAGTTCTCCCCAACCAAATGGGAATTTATATTCGATATCTGTTGTTGCATTTGAGTAGTGACTTAATTCGTCTTCGTCATGGTCACGTAATTTTGTATTTTCTTCTTTAATACCTAAATCTTTTAACCATTTTGCAGCAAAGTCTTTCCAGTAATTTTGCCATTCAATTTCAGTACCAGGTTTACAGAAGAATTCAAGTTCCATTTGTTCGAATTCTCTTGTTCTGAAAATGAAGTTACCAGGTGTAATTTCGTTTCTGAATGATTTACCAACTTGCGCAATACCGAATGGTAATTTTTTACGCATAGAACGTTGAACGTTTTTATAGTTTACGAAAATACCTTGTGCAGTTTCAGGACGTAAGAAAATTTCGTTTGTTGAAGATTCAGTAACACCTTGGAATGTTTTGAACATTAAGTTGAATTGACGAATGTCTGTCCAGTTTGCTGTACCACTTTCAGGACAAGTGATGCCTTTATCATCAATTAATTGTTTCATTTCATCAAAGCTCATACCGTCAGCGATAAAGTTCTCATCACCTTCAACATTATGCATGTAATCTTCAATTAATTTATCTGCTCTGTAACGAATTTTAGAATCTTTGTTGTCTATCATTGGATCGTTAAAGTTTGATAAGTGACCTGAAGCTTCCCAAGTTCTTGGGTTCATTAAAATAGCTGCATCTAGTCCAACGTTGTATGGAGATTGTTGAACAAACTTTTGCCACCATGCTTTTTTAATGTTATTTTTTAGTTCAACACCAAGTGGACCATAGTCCCAAGTGTTTGCTAAACCACCATAAATTTCACTACCAGGGAATACAAACCCTCTATGTTTTGCTAATGTTACTACCTTATCCATATCTTTTGCCATAAAAATTCACTCCTCAATTAAATTAAAAAAGCCCCAAGACATCATCAAATAATGCCTTGGGACGAGTATATTACCCGCGGTTCCACCCAAATTAGTGTAGCCACTCACTTTTTATAAAATTTTGTAAGCCAAAACTTTAATGTTAAGCTTTCACCATCCTTAACTCGCTTTTATTTCAAAGTTAATTAAAATATAGCACGGTATGGGAGAGTTATCAAGTGAAAACAGATATTCAAATTGAGCAATATTTGCGTTACATGTTATAATTAATCTATCTGAATTGTGTTCGAAGGGGTGAGAGCAATCGAATTAAATCAAAGACAAGAACAAATTGTACAAATTGTTAAGAACAATGGACCCATTACAGGAGAAAAAATAGCTGAACGATTAAGTTTAACAAGAGCAACTTTAAGACCAGATTTAGCAATTTTAACAATGGCAGGTTATCTTGATGCAAGACCTAGAGTAGGATATTTTTATACAGGGAAATCAAGTACACAATTATTAAGTGATTCAATTAAAAAAATGACCGTAAAAGAATCGATGGCGATACCAGTCGTAATAGAAGAAAGTATTTCTGTATATGAAGCAATATGTAAGATGTTTTTAGAAGATGTTGGCACATTATTTGTTATAAATAATGAAGGGAATTTAATCGGCGTTTGTTCGAGAAAAGATTTACTGAGAGCAGCAATAGGTGGTCAAAGCTTAAAAGATACACCTGTTAGTATTAATATGAGTAGAATGCCAAACATAACAGTATGTTTAGAAGATGACTTATTGATTTATGCAGCTAAATTATTAATTGATAAACAAATAGATGCAATACCAGTTGTCAAAAAACTTAAAGGCGACAAAATGAAAGTTAAAGGCAGAATTACAAAAACAACGATCACAAGAGCATTTGTTTCACTTATTGAAGATGAGTAGGAGGAATTAGTTAAATGGAAGAGATAAGAATAATTATAGCATCCGATTCAGTAGGAGAAACGGCAGAGCTTGTTACGAAAGCATGTACGTCTCAATATAAGACAGAAGGAAATGCTTTAGATATTGTCAGATTACCGTATATAGAGAATGAAAGTAATATTAATGAAGTTGTATCATTAGCATTAGAACAAAAATCAATAGTCGTTTATACATTGGTTAAACCAGAAATGCGATTATACTTAAAAGAAAAATTAGAAGAAAATAATATAGAAAATGTAGACATTATGGGTCCATTGATGAGCATATTAAGCAATGAACTTAATGAAGCCCCACTTAATGAGCCAGGCAATATCCATAAATTAGATGAAGATTATTTCAAGAAAATTGAAGCAATCGAATTTGCGGTTAAATATGATGATGGTAGAGATCCACGTGGCTTACCAAAAGCTGATATCATTCTTATTGGTGTATCTAGAACTTCAAAAACACCATTGTCACAATACTTGGCACATAAACGTTATAAAGTAATGAATGTACCATTAGTGCCTGAAGTTGCACCACCAGAAGGATTATTTGAAATAGATCCTAAGAAATGTATCGCTTTAAAAATTAATCAAAAAAACCTTAATGCGATTAGAAGAGCAAGATTAATTCAATTAGGTTTAAGTGATGATGCTAATTATGCGAAAGATGACAGAATCGAAGAAGAATTAAGATACTTCGAGGAAATTGTTGAGAAAATTGGCTGTCCTGTACTAGATGTTTCTGACAAAGCTATAGAAGAAACAGCAAATGACATTATTAAAATCATTACACAACAAAACCGTTAAAGGGTGACAGGATGCGTATAGAACAAGAACTCATTAATGAAATACGTGAGAAGAATGACATATTAGATGTCGTAAGTGAATATGTGAAACTAGAAAAGAGAGGACGTAATTACATTGGATTATGTCCTTTCCATGATGAAAAGACACCGTCGTTTTCAGTATCTGAAGATAAACAAATTTGTCATTGCTTTGGTTGTAAGAAAGGCGGCAATGTTTTTCAATTTATTCAAGAAATTAAAGGAATATCATTTGTCGATGCAGTCAGAGAATTGGGTGATAAAGTAGATATTCATATAGAACAGCAAGAAACAGCACCAACTGAAGGTATTGTGGATGACCATATCAAAATGATTGAAATGCATGAGTTGATGGCAAATAACTACCATTATATATTGAAGCATACTGAAGAAGGTGAGGCAGCTTTAAACTATTTAAAATCAAGAGGTTTCACTGAAGAATTGATTAATGATAGAAAAATTGGATATGCACCAAACCATTCGAAATTCACGCATGACTTTTTAGAGAAAAATGGTTATGATGCTGTACTTGCTTATGAAGCAGGTTTGTTAAGCCGAAATGATGAAACGTTTGATTACTTTGACCGATTCAGAGACAGAATCATCTTTCCATTGTTAAATTTCCAAGGTAAGACAGTTGGTTTCTCTGGTCGAACGTATACCGATCAATCGCCGAAATATTTAAACAGTCCAGAAACACCTATATTCCAAAAAAGAAAAATGTTATACAACATTGATCGCGCAAGGAAATTTATAAGACAAAATGATGAAGTTATTCTATTAGAAGGATTTATGGATGTCATAAAATCATTCGAAGCGGATATTAAACAAGTTGTAGCAACAATGGGTACAGCATTATCTAGAGAACACGTTACGATGGTCAAAAAACTGGCATCTAATGTAACTTTACTGTATGATGGAGATTTCGCAGGAAAAGAAGCTGCCATAAATGTTGGTAAAGACTTATTAAATGAAGGATTAAATGTCTTTGTTGTCAATTTACCAAAAACGATGGACCCTGATGATTATATTACAGAATACGGAAGTGATGCTTTCAAATCATTTGTTGAAGGGCAAAAACAATCATATGTTGCATATAAAGCGCAACAATTATATTATGCCAACGAAAATAATGATTTAAAACATGAACAACATATTGAAGAGTTGATTCATGACATCAATCTGATTCAATCGGAATTTTTAAGAAAAAAAGTATTGCAACAAGTAGCAGATTTGTATAAAGTAGATGTTAACAGTCTAAAAAATCGACTTTCGCCTAATATTGTTCAAAATTATACCGATTATAATAATTTCGTTCCTGAAATGAAGGAAAAAAAACTTGATAAAGTCGGTAGAGCAGAGCAAGCGTTGTTAAAACATTTTATGAATCATAAACAGCTATTTTTAGAATATCATTCTAGGATTAATCAAGAAGACTTCACTTCATTGAATAATAGAGTGATTTTTTCACGTTTAAATGGGTATTATAAGAATAACGATGTTTTTAACATAAGTGATTTTTCAAGTTACATTGAAGAACATCAAATCATTGAAACGGTTATGTATCTAGATTCATTGCTCATCAATGATGAACCAGAGACAGAAGAAATCGAAGACTACATTAGGATTATCAGTCCTAACGAACACAAAGAAAATTCCATAGAATATTTGAATCAACAATTGAATAAAGCAATGCAAGCAGGCGATATCGCACTGCAAAGGCAATATTTAGAACAAATTGTACAATATAATCGGAATAGAATGTAAGAGTTAATAACCCGGGAGGCCTATTCATGTCTGATAAAGAATTAAACAAAATTAATAGCGCTAATAATGAAGAAGTGCTTACAATTGAACAAGTTAAGCACCAATTAATTGAACAAGGTAAAAAAGCAGGACATTTGAGTCACGAAGAAATTGCAGATAAATTGCAAAACTTCGAAATGGATCCAGATCAAATGGATGATTTCTTTGATTTAATTAATGAGAATGAAATCAATCTTATTAATGAAAAAGATTCAAGTGATACAAATGACAAACTAAATTTAAATGACTTAAGTGCTCCTCCAGGTGTTAAAATAAACGACCCAGTAAGAATGTACTTAAAAGAAATCGGACGCGTCAATTTATTAACTGCACAAGAAGAAATCGAATTAGCTAAACGTATCGAGCAAGGTGACGAAGTTGCGAAATCACGTCTTGCTGAAGCGAACTTAAGACTTGTTGTAAGTATCGCTAAACGTTATGTAGGTAGAGGTATGTTATTCCTAGATCTTATTCAAGAAGGTAATATGGGTCTAATCAAAGCCGTAGAAAAATTCGACTTTAACAAAGGTTTCAAATTCTCAACATATGCAACATGGTGGATTCGTCAAGCAATTACAAGAGCGATTGCTGACCAAGCACGTACAATCCGTATCCCAGTTCATATGGTTGAAACAATCAATAAATTGATTCGTGTTCAACGTCAATTACTACAAGATTTAGGCAGAGACCCATCTCCTGAAGAAATTGGTGAAGAAATGGACTTACCACCAGAAAAAGTTCGTGAAATTCTGAAAATTGCTCAAGAACCAGTATCATTAGAAACGCCAATTGGTGAAGAAGATGACAGTCACTTAGGCGACTTTATTGAAGACCAAGATGCACAAAGTCCATCAGATCATGCTGCATATGAATTGCTTAAAGAACAATTAGAAGATGTATTAGATACATTAACTGACAGAGAAGAAAATGTATTAAGATTAAGATTTGGTCTTGATGATGGTAGAACAAGAACTCTTGAAGAAGTTGGTAAAGTATTTGGTGTTACAAGAGAACGTATTCGTCAAATAGAAGCGAAGGCATTACGCAAGTTAAGACACCCATCTAGAAGTAAGCGTTTGAAAGATTTTATGGATTAAACATGAAAAGTTTATATTAATCCCAAAAAGCCTTTGACAATGCCTTGTTTTAATATAAAATATAATTGTATGAAGGTTTAACAAAAGGGAGGTTGTATGAATGAATCGTAATCCTGTTATCCCGTTTATTCTGATTTTACTACTCGGTGTAGGATTAATATTCTTCATGTCAGCACATGGTGCTAACAAAGAGGAAGAAAAAGAAGGCGGTGGCGGTGCAAAAACTGAAAAGTTTGATGCAGCTACATTCGCTAAGGACAATTGTACAAGTTGTCATGGACAAAATCTTGAAGGTGGAATGGGACCTAAATTAGCTGGAAGCAAAAAAGGTGCCGATGAAATGAAAAAAATCATTCGTGAAGGTAAAGGTTCAATGCCTGCACATGACGAAGCTACTATTTCAAATAAAGATTTAGACACACTTGTCAAGTACTTAAAAGATGGCGCTAAATAACACAAAAAAATCTTTTGCTATTGCAAAAGATTTTTTTAATGAAAGGGAAAAATAATGATCCAAATAAATAAACGTTTAATGAAGGTAAGTGAATATTTAAATCATCATAAATTAGCAGATATCGGTTCCGATCATGCATATTTACCTATATACGCAATTCAAAATGGATTAATTAAAGAAGCGATTGCTGGAGAAGTTGTTAAAGGACCTTTTCTTGCTGCTCAAAAGAATACTAAATTATATGGTATGAATGAACTTATTGAAGTTAAACTGGGCGACGGTTTAGAAGTAGTAGACGATACGATCGATGCCATCACGATTTGTGGCATGGGTGGTCCATTAATTGCTCAAATTATTGAAGAAGGAAAGCATAAGTTAACTGGGCATCCTGATCTAATTTTACAAGCTAATATACATGCGTTACCAATTAGAAAAGTATTACAAAGCATTGGTTATCAAATCGTTGATGAACAACTTATTAAAGATAAAAAACATATATATGAAATCATAGTGGCTAAAAAAGGTGAGATGGACCTAAATGAATTAGAATTAAAATTTGGTCCTAAATTATTAGCCAATAAAAATGATTTATTCTATGAAAAATGGGAAAGAGAGTTAGAGTCACTTAATAAAATTAGTAAACAATTAGAACATCATGAGGATAAAAATAGGTATAATGAAATTAATCAACAAATACTTCAAATAAAAGAGGTGCTTTAATGATTATTCAAGAGCTATTACACGAAATTGATAAACAAGTTCCATTTTCTACGAGTGAATCTTGGGATAATGTTGGTTTATTAATTGGTTCAGAAAAAAGTGAAGTGAACGGTGTATTAACAACATTAGATTGTACGTTAGAAGTTGTAGATGAAGCCATTCAAAACAATATCAATACGATAATTGCACATCATCCACTTATTTTTAAAGGTGTTAAAAATATTACGGATAAAAGCTATGGTCCAATTATTCGTAAATTGATTCAGCATGACATCAATTTGATAGCACTTCATACAAATCTTGATGTACATCCTAAAGGCGTTAGTTACATGATTGGACAACAAATAGGATTAAGTAATATGAAAGTATTAGAAGAACAACAAGAATCATATTATAAAGTACAAATTTTCTTACCTGATCAAGATGTTGAAGCAATGAAAGCTGCATTTAATGAACATCATTTAGCTCAAACAGAAGAATACAGCGAAGTATTTTTCCAGTCTCAAGGTAAAGGCCAATTTAAACCGAGCGCAACAGCTAATCCACACCTTGGACAAGCTGATAAGACTGAGACAGTTTATGAAACGAAATTAGAATTAATGGTTGATGATAAAGATTTAGCACTTGCTAAAGAACTCATTATTCAAACGCATCCATATGAAGAACCCGTTTATGATTTCATCAAAATGTCGAGAACATCTTCTGTAGGCTTAGGAATTATCGGAGAATTAAATGTAACGCAATCAGTAAATGAATTTGTGCAAAACTATAAAGAAAAGCTCGCTATACCAGCAGTTAGATTTATAGGAGACCAATCAGCGCAAATAAAACGCGTCGCAATTGTTGGTGGTGCGGGTATTGAATATGCAAATTTAGCTAAAGCACAACAAGCTGATTTATTTATTACTGGAGACGTTAAACATCACGAAGCATTAGATGCACTAATGGACGGTATAAACGTCTTAGATGTTAATCATTATAGTGAGTATGTTATGAAAGAAGGATTAAAGTCATTATTAGAAGAATGGACAAATGGAACGATTAAAGTGTTAACATCTTCTATTAATACAGATCCTTATCAATATATGTAAAAAACTGCCGAATTCACTCGGCAGTTTTTTTAGTCCATTATTTTTACAGGTTTAGGCTTTTTGATTTTTGGTAATATTTTTTCAACAGGTACATTACTGGTTAAGTTTGCGTCATTTACTTCTGTTGGGTCATAATTTTTAATATAATCTATGACTTCTTTAACGATAGGTGTTGGAGTTGAAGCACCTGCCGTTACAGCTACACTTTCGATGTCTTGTAGCCATTCTAATTTTAATTCACTTAAATCAGCAATTCGATATGCGTTTGTATGTGCGATTTCTTTAGAAACTTGGGCTAATCTATTTGAATTATTACTTTTAGGATCACCAACGACAATGAGTAAATCTGCTTTATCTGCTTGTGTGGCAACAGCTTCTTGTCTAACTTGTGTTGCTAAACAAATTTCTTCATGTACTTCAATATGAGGATATTTAACTTTTAATTCATCAATAAGATGTTTAACATCCCATTGTGACATAGTTGTTTGATTCGTTACGATGAGTTTTTGGTTCATTAATGCTTCAGGCAAGGCATCGATATCTTCTAAAGTTTGAACGAGATGTACGATATCAGGTGCCACACCAACTGCGCCTTCAGGTTCTGGGTGTCCTTTTTTACCAATATAAATGACGTGATAACCATTTGATTTAACGTCACGTATTAACTGATGTGTATTATCTACATCTGGACATGTCGCATCTATACAAACGAGTCCTTTTTCTTTAGCACGTCTTTTGACTTCAGGTGACACACCATGCGCAGTAAATATAACGGTACCTTCATCAATTTGTTCTAAAATCTTCAATCTGTTCGGACCATCTAACGTAATAATGCCATCAGATTCAAAAGCATCAGTCACATGTTTATTATGAACAATCATGCCTAGTATATAAATGGGTCTTGGAAGTGACTTATCTAAAGATGCATTTCTAGCAATAACCATAGCGTCTACAACACCGTAACAATAGCCTCTAGGGGTAATCTTTATAATTTCCATAAATTGCCCTCCTTATTAATGTCTATTATAACAAACACACAAGTCTTAAAGAAACGAAATAAAAATTCAAAATAAATCTTTTAGCCTATCATAAAGTGCGCATTTACTATATAATGTATGAAGTGAAAAAGAAACGAGGAGGGTCGCTTATGTCTAAGCATCCGTTTGAACATTTTCAACTTGAAAATGAATTAGTAGAGGCCGTTAAAGATTTACATTTTAACCAGCCAACAGAAATACAGCGAAGAGTTATACCCAAAATTAAAAAAGGATCTAATATAATAGGACAATCTCAAACTGGTACTGGGAAATCACACGCATTTCTATTACCATTATTTGATAAAATTGACGTCGATATAAAAGAACCACAAGTGATTATTTTGGCACCAACAAGAGAATTAGCAAAGCAATTATATGATGCAGCTTCACATTTAACTCAATTTAAAAAAGGTGTAAAAGTTAGCTTATACATTGGTGGAACAGATAAATCAAGAGATATTGATAAATCTAAAAATACACCACATGTTGTTGTAGGAACACCGAATAGAATTGATGATATGGCTGTAGAGCGTGCTTTAGATTTACATCTAGCGAAGTCAGTAGTTGTAGATGAAGCAGATTTAATGATTGATTTAGGATTTATGCCTAAAGTAGATAGTATTGCGAGTAGATTAGATGAAAACGCACAAATTTCAGTATTTAGTGCAACGATTCCTAAAGCATTACATCCATTCTTAAATAAATATTTAAGTAATCCTGAATTTGTTGAAATTGAAACAGCATCATCTAACAAAGACAATATCGACTTTTACTTAATACCGACTAAAGGTGTTGAGAAAAAAGAAAAAGTCTTAAAAGTTATGAATGTGATTAATCCTTATTTAGCAATTATATTTGCTAATAGCCGTGATAGAGCAGATGAATTAGTTGCGTATTTATCAGAAGAGGGATATAAAGTTGGGGTTATCCATGGTGGTTTATCACCTAGAGAAAGAACACAACAAATGAAGCGTATTAAACAATTAGACTTTGAATTTGTTGTCGCAAGTGATTTAGCATCACGTGGTATTGATATTGAAGGCGTAAGTCACGTTATCAACTATGATTTACCTAAAGAAATAGACTTCTTTACACATAGAGTTGGTCGTACAGGTCGTGGTGATTATAAAGGTATCGCAATTACATTATATACACCAGATGAAGATGATTTAATTACACAAATTGAGAAGCATAATTACAAGTTTAAACATGTCGATATTAAAAACGATGAATTTGTAGAAATTAAAGATCGTCAAAAGCGTACGAAACGTGTAAAAAAAGAAGATAATATTGAAAAATCACTAAAACAAAAAATTAAAAGAAACAATAAAAATAAAGTAAAACCTGGATATAAGAAGAAATTCAAACGAGAATTAGATGAGTTGAAATTTAAAGAGAAGAAAGCTCATTCTAAGAGAACTAAAAGACAAAGTAGAAAAGGATAGGTGTCAAATATGTTAATTGGATCACACGTTTCAATGAGTGGTAAGAAGATGCTATTACAAGCAGCAGAAGAAGCGGCAAGTTATAATGCTTCTACATTTATGATTTATACAGGTGCTCCACAAAACACAAGACGTAAAAAGATTGAAGATTTAAATATTGAAAATGGTAAAGCAGCAATGAAAGAATATGGTTTATCTAACATTGTTGTGCATGCACCATATATCATTAATATTGCAAATACAACTAAACCAGAAGTATTTAATTTAGGTGTTGAATTCTTACAATCAGAAATTGAACGTACTGAAGCACTAGGTGCTAAAGACATCGTTCTTCATCCAGGTGCTCATGTTGGTGCTGGTGAAGAAAAAGGTATTCAAAAAATTATTGAAGGTTTAAATGAAGTATTAACAAATAATAATGATGTACGTATCGCATTGGAAACAATGGCAGGTAAAGGTTCTGAATGTGGTAAAACATTCGAAGAACTTGCTCAAATCATTGATGGTGTTAACCATAATGAAAGATTATCTGTATGTTTCGATACTTGTCATACAAATGATGCTGGTTACAACGTTAAAGAAGACTTTGATGGTGTATTAAATGAGTTTGATAAAATCGTTGGTATCGATCGTATTAAAGTACTTCACGTAAACGACAGTAAGAATCCACAAGGTGCAAGAAAAGATAGACACGAAAATATTGGTTTTGGATCAATTGGTTATGATGCATTGCACTATATCGTCAATCATGATGCATTTAAAGAAGTACCTAAAATCTTAGAAACACCATATGTTGGTGATGACAAAAAGAATAAAAAACCACCATATAAATATGAAATCGAAATGATTAAAAATGGTACATTCGATCCAGATTTAAAAGAAAAAATCTTTAATCAATAACATTATTCAGGGAGCGGGACAGAAATCTAATTTGTATAAAAAGATTTCGTAGTCCCGCCCCGGCAAGGATGACTAGAGTTGAAAAAAGCTTGGTACAAGCGCATTTTCAATTCAGACATCTACTGCCAAGATACTAGAAAAGTCTGAGACATTACATTATGTCCCAGACTTTTTTTGTTCGTAAACATTACTATTTACATTCTTTCATATTCATTGTATAGTATTCTATTGACGAGGTGATGAAGATGGAAAAAGAAACACCGATTTTCGAGTTAAAAGATATCAGTTATAGCTATCCAAATAAATTGGCACTTAGCCATATTAATATACAAATTTATAAAGGAGATTTCTTGGCAATAGTTGGCCCAAATGGCTCTGGGAAATCGACTTTACTGAAACTGATATTAGGCTTATTACCTTTACAAAAAGGTGATATCTTAATAAGTGGTAAAAAAATTAATCAATATAAATCTTGGGAAAAAATTAGTTACGTATCACAAAAATCTAATGCTTTTAGTTCTGGCTTTCCAGCGACAGTAAAAGAAGTTGTCATGAGTGGCTTAACTAAAAATAAAAGTCTTTTCAAATGGTTTAATAAAGAAGATGCTGCACAAGTAGATGCCATATTAGAAAGATTAAATATAAGTGATCTTAAGAATGAAAATATTGCACAGTTGTCAGGTGGTCAGCAGCAAAGAACGTTTATTGCTAGAGCATTAATTTCTAAACCGAGTATTTTAATATTAGATGAACCTACTGTAGGTATTGATGCGAGACATGTTTCAGAATTTTATCAATTACTGACGCAATTAAAACAAGAAGGGATTACAATCATTCTTGTAACGCATGATATTGGTGTTGTAGCTGATACGGCAAGTAAAGTAGCTTGCTTAAATCAACATATACATTTCCATGGTACAAGTGAGTCATTTAAATCATTAGATGAAGTCTCAATATCTAAAATCTATGGACATCCCGTACAATTTGTCGATCATCAACATGATCGTGACTGTTGTGCACATGAAGAAGTTGAAGAATTAGTACAAAGTTAACGTCGAGCAGAATAAATAAATAGATTTTAAATAAGGAGATTGGATATGTCAGTTGAAACGAGAGATAGATTTATGCTCCTGAATGAAGGAGTGTTATATCGTGATTGATGCGTTTTTAAATTTTGATTTTATAAGATATTCATTTATAAGTGGAATTTTAGTAGGATTGATTGCACCTTTAATAGGGGCATTTATTGTAGTTAGAAGGCTATCGCTCATTGCGGATGCTTTAAGCCATGTGACGTTAGGTGGTATATCAATGGGACTGTTCTTAATGAGTGTTAGTCCATTGTTTGCTACTATAAATCCGATATGGTTTGGTATTATTTTTTCAATAGCAGGCGCGTTATTAATAGAACAATTAAGAACTGAATATAAACATTACCAAGAAATCGCGATACCCATTATTATGAGTGGTGGTATTGGTATTAGTGTTATATTTATTTCTTTAGCAAATGGATTTAACCAAGATTTATTTGGATATTTATTCGGTTCAATTAGTGCCGTAAACTTAAGTGATTTATTTACAATTATCGTCATTACGGTCATTGTCTTAATCTTTGTTATGTTATTGTACAAGTCATTATTTGTATTATCATTCGATGAAGAGTACTCAAAAGTTATTGGCATGCCAAAGTGGATCCAATTATTATTTATTGTCATTGTCGCACTTGTTATTTCAGCTTCAATGAGAGTCGTTGGTATCTTGTTAGTGAGTAGTTTAATGACATTGCCAGTCGCTACAAGTATGAGATTAGCTAAAGGATTTAAACAGTTAATCGCATTAAGTATTTTATTCGGTGAAATCTCAGTAGTACTAGGATTGATATTATCCTTCTATTTGAATATTTCACCAGGAGGTATTATAGTAGGATTATTGATTATAGAATTACTTGCTAGTATTGCGTATAGTAAAGTATTGATTAAAAAAGGAGGCTATCATCTTGAAAGTAGAGGAAGCCATTCAAATATTGAAAAATGATGGACATAAGTACACAAATAAACGTCGTGATATCATCTCATTATTTGTAGATGAAGATAAATATATCACAGCTAAATATATTCAAGAAGCATTGAAAGATGATTATAATGGATTATCTTTCGATACAATTTATCGTAATTTATACTTATTTAAAGACTTGAATATTATCGAAAGTACTGAAATAGACGGCGAAATGAAATTTAGAATTGCATGTCAAAGTCACCATCATCATCATTTTATTTGTGAATCATGTGGTACAACAAAAGTAATAGACTTTTGCCCAATGGATTCAATTAAACAACAATTACCAAATGTAGAAATAGCATCACATAAATTAGAAGTATACGGTAAATGTGAACAATGCAAAACAGTATAATAAGAGAAAAATGGTAGCTTGAGGAGCTACCATTTTTTTATTTGGAGGGAAACAGGTAGAATTGAATATGCGCTAACGATCAAGACTCAAAAACAAGATCGTTAGAAATTCTAACGTTCAAGAATGGAAAACAAGATCGTTAGCCGGCAATTTATACGCAAAAAAATAAAAAATTATGTGCGCTAACGATCAAGACTCAAAAACAAGATCGTTAGAAATTCTAACGTTCAAGAAAACAAAACAAGATCGTTAGCCGACACTTTATATGCAAAAAATAAAAAATTATGTACGCTAACGATCAAGACTCAAAAACAAGATCGTTAGAAAATCTAACGTTCAAGAAAACAAAACAAGATCGTTAGCCGACCATTTAATTACACAATACATGAAAAAACCTGGTCCATCTCACATATGGGCCAGGTTTTAACTATATTCTATTAAGTAACGTTGATACTTCATGCCAATTTTTAATTCTATATATATCATTTTGTAAATCTTTCTGGTTATATGGTGTGTCAAACAAGAAAACAGGGATATTTAAATAATGATTGATATCTTCTGCGTTATCTAATTTATCTTCAAAGAAAATATCAATATTCTGTTCTTTTGTTACTTCTAATTTATTATGACTGCCTGTTAATGTAATTTGATCAAATGGTATATGATGAGATTGGAACCATTCTTTCGTAATATCTTCTAAATAATGATGTCTTGCACTTATATAATAAAGTTCGTAGTCATCTTTTAATTGATTCAAAATGTCTTTTGCACCTTCTGCAACAGGGGAATGTTGGTATATATGTGATTCATTATTTTTAAACCAACTCAACATTTCTTCTTCTTTACAGTTTAAGACATTTGCTAAATTGTATTCTGTAATATCTTCATATTTAAGTTGTTGATTAAAATCTCTTTGTAAATAAGGTACAAATGTTTTTGGACATGTAACTGTGCCGTCAATATCTATACCTAATCTTGGCTTTTGATTCATAAAAATTCACCTTTTACTTTATGCTTTTTGAGCTTCTTTATTTTGTTCCATTTCAATTGCTAATTTATCTATCTCTTTTTTTAATTCTTCAACCATTGTTTTTTCAGGTACTTTACGAACGGTTTTGCCTTTCATAAACAGTAATCCTTCACCACGTGCACCAGCAATACCGATATCAGCTTCTCTTGCTTCACCAGGACCGTTAACTGCACAACCAAGTACAGCTACTTTTAATGGGACTTGAAGGTTTGAAATATATTCTTCTACTTCATTTGCTATCGAGATTAAATCAATTTCTATTCGTCCACAAGTAGGGCAAGCAATTAATGTAGCAGCATTACTCGCTAAACCAAATGCTTTAAGCAAAGATTTCGCTACTTTAACTTCTTCGACTGGATCAGCTGATAAGGAAATTCTACACGTATTTCCAATCCCTAAGCTTAGTATTGCGCCTAATCCTGCAGACGATTTAACCGTTCCATTAAATAGTGTGCCACTTTCTGTTATACCTAAATGTAGTGGATAGTCAAAAGCTTGAGCTGCTTTCGTGTATGCTTCAATAGCTAAATTTACGTCACTTGCTTTCATTGATACGATAATGTCATGAAAATCTAAATCTTCGAGTATTTTAATATGATGTAATGCACTTTCAACCATACCATCAGCAGTAGGGTAGCCATATTTTTTAATAATATGTTTTTCTAATGATCCTGCATTAACACCTATTCGAATAGGAATACCTTTTTCTTTACATGCTTTGACAACTGCTTCAACTTTTTCACGTCTACCAATGTTTCCTGGATTGATTCGAATCTTATCTGCGCCATTTTCAATTGCAATTAAAGCTAATTTGTAATTGAAATGAATATCTACAACTAAAGGTATATTGATTTGCGCTTTAATATCTTTAATTGCATATGCGTCTTCTTCATTTGGACAAGCTACTCTAACAATTTGGCAACCAGCTTCTTCTAATCGTTTGATTTCAGCTACAGTTGCATCAACATCATATGTTTTTGTAGTCGTCATACTTTGAATAATAACTTCATCTGAACCGCCAATCGTTAAATCCCCAACTTTAACAGGTCTCGTTTTAGTGCGATGAATGATTTCTGACATGATAAGACTCCTTTGTTTAAATTTGCTAATCTTTACACTTTAGCAGGTCTTTTTCCTTTAGGTAAATACATAGCAATCATAACAATGCTTAAAATGATTATACACCATGAAGCAATTATTAATAAAGGAATCACTGTAATCATTCCTAATAATAGGACTAAAGTCGGAAGCGTTATCACAAATGTCATCATTTTGAACCAAGTCATAAAGCGAGTCTTTCTTCGTAAAATCATTCCCAATAAATGTCCAGCAAATGCTAGAATACCAATTTTGATAGATAAGCTTAAAAATTGAATAAATAATAGAAAGACAACAATCAAACTTAAGTAAAAATATTTAGAATCATTTATCGTTTCAATAAACTTAATTAAATCGTCTTGATTGGTAACAAGGGAAGATAGGGAACCATAGCTAATTTCTGTGTAGTCACTATAATTTGAAATCTCAATATGATTTGGTTTAAACACGATTAAATGGTGATCTTTCATCTCGAAATCATTAGATTTAGTAAATTCTACCGTTTGATGATGATTTAATTGGATAGATTTATCTTGTGATAAAATCATTTTGTTCTGATTGATTTCAAAATCAGGTATCTCTGTCACTTCATCATTGACTAACGTTGATAAATTTTGAGTGATTTGTATGTATTGAATAGAATTAGGTATGATTAATATCCAACTTAATAATAATATATGAAGGAATATGTATCTTAACTTCGTAATTCTAAACATTGGATACTTACTAGGATGCTTAAATAACCTTTTAAGCTCTTTTATATACTGCATAAATTCACCTCTTCTTCACTTAATAATAATGTTTAAAAACACCTGTTGCAAGGCGATACATAAGAATTAAAAATTTTTTGATTATTTATTAAACAAATTATTTGTTATAAAACTTTAATCTTGATAAGATAGGTATGTAAAACAAATGAGGAGGATGATTTTTTATGGCTTTTGAATTACCAAAATTACCATATGCGTATGATGCATTAGAACCACACATCGATAAAGAAACTATGGAGATTCATCATACGAAACACCATAACACTTATGTAACAAAATTAAATGATGCAGTGAAAGGTACAGATTTAGAAAGCAAATCTATTGAAGATATTGTTAAAAACTTAAACTCTGTTCCTGATGATATCCGTACTGCAGTTCAAAACAATGGTGGCGGACATTATAATCATTCATTATTCTGGGAACTATTAACTCCAAATGCTTCTGAGCCTTCAGGAGAAGTTGTAGATGCAATTAGTTCTACATTTGGTTCATTAGACAAATTCAAAGAAGAATTTGCAGCTGCAGCAGCTGGCCGTTTTGGTTCAGGATGGGCATGGTTAGTTGTAGATAATGGCGAATTAGCGATTGTTTCAACTCCAAACCAAGATAACCCAATTTCAGAAGGTAAACTTCCAATTTTAGGTTTAGATGTTTGGGAACATGCTTACTACTTAAACTACCAAAACAGACGCCCAGATTACATTAATGCATTCTGGAACGTTGTAAATTGGGATAAAGTAAACGAATTATACCAAGCTGCAAAATAATTCGACTTTAAATTTGGATGACTGATTAATAAAACAATCATCCTGATGGGGTGGAGCAATGAAATCTTTTTATTTAAACGAGATTTCAGCTCCACTCTTTTTTTATAAAAATTTACCTATATCAATAGCAATGTAAGTCATAATAATATATGATGAAATTATTATAATAGAGTTAAAAAGGTAGGTTTAGTTGTTGAAACGAGTAAAAAAGAAATCAAAAGAAGAAGCATTTCGCCTATTAATGAATAAACGCGTAAGCCTAATATTGGCAGTAGTCGTCATTTTATTCTCTGTGCTCATTATGCGGTTAGGTTATTTACAAATTGTAAAAGGCGGAGAATACAAGCGTGCGATAGATAGTACAGAATCTATTACAGTTAATGAATCGGTGCCTAGAGGCCGTATATATGATAGAAACGGTAAAGTATTAGTAGACAATGAGTCTAAAAAGGCAATTACATACACGAGAGATAGAAGAACGAGCCAAGATGATATTTTAAAAATCGCTGAAAAACTATCTCACTTAATGAAGATGGATACTTCAAAGATTACAGAACGTGATAAGCAAGATTTTTGGATATTGAGAAATCAAGATGAAGTTCATAAGTTAATGAAAGATGAACAAGCTTTATTCTCAGATGGCAATATTAGTCAAGATGATTATGATAAAGCTTTGTACGACAAAGTGACATCTAAATATACAGATAAATTATCTAAAAAGGATTTACAAATCCTTGCGATATTTAGAGAAATGAATTCTGGATCTCAGCTGAGTCCTGTTGTTATAAAAAATGAAGGTGTTAAAAATGATGAGTATGCAGCTGTATCTCAACATTTATCTGAACTGCCTGGCGTTAATACAACAATGGACTGGGAAAGACGTTATCCTTATGGTGACACTTTAAGAACTTTATTTGGAAATGTTTCAAGTAAAGAAGAAGGTTTGCCTAAAGAGTTAGTGAATGACTATCTCGCGAAAGGATATTCTAGAAATGATAGAGTTGGTAAATCTTACTTAGAATATCAATATGAAGATATTTTAAAAGGCTCTAAGAAGAAAATGAAATATGTCACTGATAAATCTGGGAAAATAACAAGTTCTGAAGTTATTTCACAAGGTTCACGTGGTAACGATTTAGTGTTAACAATCGATATAGATTTACAGAAAAAAGTTGAAGAATATATTGATAAACACATTGAATCATTAAGAAGTAAAGGCGCTACAGATATGGACAGAGTTATGGTTGTTGTCCAAGATCCTAGAAATGGTGATGTATTAGCAATGGCCGGACGTGATATTGACAAAAATGGCAAGATTACGGATAACCATATAGGTAACTTCACGAGTCAATATACAGTAGGTTCATCTGTTAAAGGTGCTACATTACTTACTGGCTACCAAAACGGCGTATTAAATGTTGGCGATACAATGGTCGATGAACCATTAAAATTTAGTGGTGGTTTAACAAAACGATCATACTTTAACCAAAATGGCAGAAAAACAATTACAGATGCTGAAGCTTTAATGCATTCATCAAACGTATTTATGTATAAGACAGCATTGTTATTAGCTGGATCTCCATACAGTAGTGGTATGTCACTACCATCTGATGTAGAACAAGCAGGTATCAAATTACGTAAAGGTTTAAATCAAGTTGGTTTAGGTGTTAAAACAGGCATTGATTTACCAAATGAATCAGCAGGTCAAATTGAACCAATTAAAGATAACCCAGGTAACTACATTGATTTAGCAATCGGACAATTTGATACTTATACACCTATACAGTTATCACAATATGTCGCAACTATTGCGAACGATGGATATAGATTGAAACCACATTTAGCAAAAGAAATTAGAAATTCTACAAATGAAGATTCACTTGGACCTATTAAAAAGACATTTAAAGGTGAAGTGATGAATAAGGTTAATAATAGTGATGCAGAAATAAAACAAGTACAAAAAGGTTTCGATATGGCATTTAATAAGCCAGAAGGAACAGGTTATTCTAGTTTTAATAAAACGGTCGTAAGATCAGCTGGTAAAACAGGTACAGCAGAAGTATTCAAAGATGGTAAACCGAAAGTAAACTCAACATATATTGGATATGCACCTGCTAAAAATCCTGAATTATCATTCTCTATCACATATACAAACCAACCCGTACCAGAACCATGGTTACCAGGTGGGGATTTAGGTCGAGATATTATTAACTATTACTTTAAAGATAGAAAATAACTCAATATAAAGATTGAATCAATATAACATCTCATTTTACTGATTAATTCAGTAGAAATGAGGTGTTATTTTTTTGTTTGTGAATTTGTTTTTCGAGTAGATTACGATTTTGTTTGTGCATGCATAATTACAGTTCTCCGGACTTTTGTAACTAAGGGGTCTATATTAACAGTTCTCCCGACTTTTGTAACTATGGGGGCTCTTATTTACAGTTCTCCCGACTTTTGTAACTATGGGGGCTCTTATTTACAGTTCTTGCGACTTTTGTAACTAATATCCCCATAATAAAACACCATTCTCTTCATTTTTTACATTTTAAAACGTTTTCATACGAAGTTAACACAAAATTTACATTCAATTTATTTGTACTTAATAAAGAAATTGTAAAGTAAAGATGTAATAAAGATTAAGGCGATATTAATTAGGAGGATTTAACATGAAAAAGTGGCAATTAATCGGATCAACAACAGCTTTAAGTTCTGTACTTTTATTAGGAGCTTGTGGTGGGGCAGCTGAAAAATCTAGTTCCGGGGATACTAAATCTTCAGATGATAAAAAATTAAGTGGTGAAGTTAAAGGTGATGGTTCATCAACTGTTGCACCAGTTATGGAAAAAATAAACGAAGACTTCTCAGCCGAGCAACCTGATGTTTCAGTTTCAATTGGTGTATCAGGAACTGGTGGTGGATTTGAAAAGTTCATAGCGGGAGAAACAGACTTTTCAAATGCTTCTAGAGATATTAAAGATGAAGAAAAAGAAAAATTGAAAAAAGCTAAAATAGAATACACTGAGTTTAAAGTTGCTCAAGACGGCTTAACAGTAGCTGTTAACAAAGATAATGACTTTGTTGATGAGTTGAGTATGGATGAATTAGCAAAAATTTATAGCGGCAAAGCAAAAACGTGGAAAGATGTTAATTCAAAATTCCCTGATAAAAAGATCAAAGCATTTTCACCAGACCAATCACATGGTACTTACGACTTCTTTAGTGAAGAAGTATTAGATGAAAAAGATTTACAATCTGAGAAAAATGCTGACACGAATGTCATCGTTAAATCTGTCCAAGATAATAAAGATTCGATCGGATTCTTTGGATATAACTTCTATCAAGAAAATAAAGATTCACTTAAAGCTGTGAAGATTAAAGATGATGGAAAAGCAATAGAACCTACAGATAAAACAGTAAATGATGGTAGCTATCCTTTAAGTAGACCATTATTCGTATATGCGAAAAATAAATCACTAGAAGATAATGATGCGTTTTACGGATTTATGGAATATGTAATTGATAACTCAGCTGATGCTGCTAAAGATGCTGGTTATGTTCCGTTGAAAGATGATGAGTATAAAGAAGATAAAGAAACGTTAGAAAAATTTAAAAAATAATCATTAATAAATTTAAGCAGAGGGCGGTCAGTAATCGCCCTTTTTCAAAATGAAGGAGTTATTTTTATGAAACAACAAACTTCAGTACAAGAATTGATTAAGCAAAATAGCAATAATAAAGGTAAAGTTTTTGCGGATAAAGCTGTTCCCATTATTTTATTGTTAATCGCTTCAGTTTCTGTACTTACAACAATCGGGATATTATTCACACTTGTAACTGAAACAGCAACATTTTTCACGAGAGTGAATCCATTTGAATTTTTATTTACGAAAGACTGGGCACCATTTTCATCTGATCCTAAATACGGTATTTTCGCACTGATTTTAGGAACGTTGAAAGTTACAGCAGTAGCGACAATCTTTGCTGTTCCAGTTGGATTAGGTGCAGCACTATATTTGAGTGAGTATGCTTCTGATAGATCAAGAAGAATTATTAAACCCATTCTTGAAATATTAGCAGGTATTCCGACAATTGTTTACGGATTTTTTGCGTTAACATTTGTAACGCCAATTTTAAGAGGTATATTCCCTGATTTAGGAAGCTTTAACTCAATTAGTCCAGGTTTAGTCGTGGGGGTCATGATTATACCGATGATTACGAGTATGAGTGAAGACGCAATGAGTTCGGTACCTGATTCAATTAAAGAAGGCGCACTGGGATTAGGTGCAACAAAGTTTGAACTTGCAACTAAAATCGTATTTCCAGCGGCTTTATCTGGTATCATCGCATCTGTTGTATTAGCGATATCAAGAGCTATTGGTGAAACAATGATCGTATCTTTAGCGGCAGGTAGTACACCGGATTCAAGCTTTAGTTTAATAGGATCTATCCAAACAATGACAGGATTCATTGTCCAAGTTGCAACTGGAGATGCGACTTACGGATCTGATATTTATTACAGTATTTATGCTGTAGGTTTCACATTGTTTATATTCACATTTATTATGAATATCATTTCACAATGGATTACAAAACGATTTAGAGAGGAGTATTAATATGTCAGAAGTTAATTTAGTTGATCAAACCGTCGTTCGTAAAAAGCTACCGACAAGACTAATGAAAAATAAAGTCATAAAATCAATATTTTTCGTTTGTACATTAATTGGCTTAATCGTATTAGCTATTTTGCTATTTGACATATTTAGAAAAGGTATTCCTTATCTAAGTACAGATTTCTTCACAAACTTCTCATCAACATCACCTGAACGTGCAGGTATTAAAGGTGCTTTAATTGGGACACTTTGGCTCATGATGACAATAGCACCTATATCTATCATTCTTGGTGTTGGTACAGCGATATACATGGTTGAATACGCAAAAGAAAACTGGTTTACGAAATTTATAAGAGTTAATATTTCAAATTTAGCAGGTGTGCCATCAGTCGTATTTGGTTTATTAGGATTAACAATATTTGTACGTGGTGCAGGTATTGAAAACTTATCTCTAGGTAAGACAGTTATTGCAGCAGCATTAACGATGTCACTTATGATTTTACCAATTATTATCGTAGCAAGTCAGGAAGCAATTAAAGCTGTTCCATCATCTATTAGAGAAGCATCATTAGGATTAGGTGGTACTAAATGGCAAACGATTAAAAACATCGTATTACCAGCTTCAATACCTGGTATTTTAACAGGGACAATTCTTGCACTATCAAGAGCACTTGGAGAAACAGCTCCACTTGTTGTAATCGGTATTCCTGCCATATTGATGAAAACACCTAATAGTATATTTGAATCTTTCCAAGCTTTACCAATGCAAATATACAACTGGGCTAAGTTGCCACAAGCAGAATTTCAGTTCGTTTCATCAGCAGCAATTATCGTATTACTCGTAATTTTAATTCTTATGAACTCAATCGCAATCTATATTAGAAATAAATATCAAAGAAAATTATAATAATCAAAATGAAGAGGGGTCATGACTATGACAGACGTAAAAATTAGAGATTTATCTCAAAATATACCTTCAAATGAAATGACAGCAAATCAACAAATAGCAGTAGAAGATAAAAATATTGTTTATAAAACGAATAATTTAGATTTATGGTATGGAGATTTTCATGCGCTTAAAAATATAAATTTAGATATTGCAGAAAATGAAGTGACGGCAATTATTGGACCATCTGGATGTGGTAAATCAACTTATATTAAAACATTAAATAGAATGATTGAATTAATTCCAAGTGTTAAAACATCTGGTGAGATCATTTATAGAGATAAAAACATTTTCGACAAAAAATACAGTGTTGAAGAATTAAGAACGAATGTTGGTATGGTGTTTCAAAAACCAAACCCATTCCCGAAATCAATATATGACAATATTACTTATGGACCTAGAATTCATGGTATTACAGATAAAAAGGTACTAGATGAAATCGTTGAACGTTCATTAAAAGGTGCAGCAATCTGGGATGAATGTAAAGACAGACTAGATAAGAATGCATATGGATTATCTGGTGGACAACAGCAAAGAATTTGTATAGCGAGATGTTTAGCAATTGAACCAGATGTTATTTTAATGGATGAGCCAACTTCAGCACTTGATCCTATTTCAACATTAAAAGTTGAAGAATTAGTGCAAGAATTAAAAACTAAATACTCAATCATTATCGTGACACATAACATGCAGCAAGCAGCTAGAATTTCTGATAAAACAGCGTTCTTCTTAAACGGTTATGTAAATGAGTTCGATCAAACAGATAAAATCTTCTCTAACCCAACAGATAAGAAAACAGAAGACTATATTTCTGGGAGATTTGGATAATATGGTTATTAGAGAAAAATATGAAGATGAATTAAATTCACTCATTAATGATTTATTTGTGTTGGGTAAAGAAGTATACTTTATGATAGAACAATCAATATCTGTATTGAGTGATGAAGATAGAAACAATGCTCGTAATTTAATCAAATACGATAAAAAAATTAACCAAATGGAATATGACATTAATGAAAAAGTAGTTATGCTAATTACAAAGCAACAACCTATAGCGACAGACCTTCGTGTTATGATTTCAGGTTTAAAAATAGCTTCTGAATTAGAGCGAATGGCAGACAATTCTACTAATATTGCTCAAATCAGAAAAAGAGTTAAAATAACAGATTACTTTATACTAACGAGATTAAAAACGATGGGTAAATTGGCTATGCTAATGTTAAAAGATTTAGAAGCGGCAGTTAATGATAAAGATATATTGTTGATAAAAGAAATTATCGATCGCGACAATGATATTGATGATTTATATCGTGAGATTAATAACACGACATATTTAATCGATAACGATCCATTTATTTCTGGTCAAGCACATCTTGCTGCAAGATACTTAGAAAGAATAGGAGACCACATCACGAATATCAGTGAAAGTTGCTATTATTATATAACTGGTGAACACTATGAACCTATTGAAAAATAGTACTGGAATTATATAAGCATAGATGGTATTATAATAAGGTCGTATATTAATTGAAATAAGAATAGGAGGGTTCATCATGCGCGTAAATGTAACTTTAGCATGTACTGATTGTGGTGAAAGAAACTACATCTCTAAAAAGAATAAACGTAACAACCCAGAGCGTATTGAAATGAAAAAATATTGTGCTCGTGACGGTAAACACACTCTTCATAGAGAAACAAAATAATAAAACGAATAAAAACACATTCCATTATACGGGAATGTGTTTTTTTAATACCTTTAAAGGTTGTACGACTACCTATCACAATAATTCTTGTGTTATCATATTATGTGTAACTGATAAAAATTTAATCAATATTTGGAAGTGTTAAATTCATGTCAAACAAGAAAAATTTAAGAAAAGAAATATTGAATTTAATGAGAAATCAAGACATATCTCAAAAAGAACAATATGATTTAAATTTAAAAGAACAATTATTTGAACATAACAATTTTAAGCAAGCCAATTCAATTGCTATCGTTATGAGTATGGATCATGAAGTCAATACGATACCTATTATTGAACATCTTTTAAATATAGGTAAGAAAGTATTCGTACCGAGAACCAATTACGAAACGAAACAAATGGAATTTCAGCGAATACTTGATTTGAATTCCATTGCAATTGATCAAAAAGGCATTAAGTATGTTAATCAAGAAACTGAAATTAGTGATGATATTGATTTAATTATTGTACCTGGTGTTGTATTTAATCAAGCTGGTTATCGAATAGGCTATGGTGGAGGGTATTATGATAAATATTTATCTCGTTATAATGGACATACAATAAGTTTGTTATATCCTTTTCAGTTAAGAAACTTTGATGCTGAATCACATGATATACCAGTTGATGAAATGTTGACACCAAATGATATATATGGAGAAGAATAGATGGATAAAACAAAACAAATGTGGAAGTCGATATATTATTTAGTCTACACTGAAGGCTACAAAATAATATCGATTGATGAAGAAGAAGCAGAAATATGGTTGACCCATGAATCTAAAAAAATTGTCAAAAGATTTATACATAAGACGCCTACACATCAAGAAGTTGATTTTGACTTAGAAAAAATCACTGACCATTTAGGTGACTTAATTGATAGTATAGGGTTTAGTTTTGAACAATTAGATGTTTTTTATATTACCGAAAAAGAGATAGATTTCACTGAATTTAATCATACTAAACGACCTAAAATTAGATATCATGCTTTATATGAGCTTGGTGATTTTGAGAAAGTATCTCATCACTTCGTAACGAAACATCAAATTAAACGTAATAGAACAAATCCTGTTACGACATATAAAAACAAATTATTGAATGCGAGCTTTATTGATAGCTTTATGCTTAAGTTTTCACCGGTAACATACTTTTTAGTAGCTGCTAATGTAATTGTATGGCTGTCTTTAGTTTTAATTTTTAATCATTTTGGCCAAATTAATTTAGTCGATTACGGCGGACTTGTGCACTTCAATGTAGTACACGGTGAATGGTACCGTTTATTAACGTCCATGTTTATACACGCGAATTTTACACACTTAATGATGAATGTATTTTCGCTTATTATATTCGGTAAACTGATTGAAGGTGCATTAGGGTCCATTAAAATGTTCACCATTTATTTCATATCAGGTCTATTTACAGGTATTGTATCGCTTAGTATAGATACACAATCTATTTCAATTGGTGCAAGTGGTGCCATTTTCGGATTAATTGGTGCATTTATTGTGTATTTATTTACACGTAAAAATATTAATAAACAATTTGTATTACAAACATTTATCGGTATTGTGATTATTTCGTTATTAGCATTGTTTATTAATAATGTGAACCACTTTGCCCATTTAGGTGGATTTGTTGGCGGGGCAATCTTAATGTTTATCATGTACAAATGGATGGAACATGATAAATTCAAACTTTATTATATTACTGCCTTTATAGTGATCATCATCATTTTGATCGTTATCATCTTTAACAGACAACAACATTATATATATGATGAATTAACGAAAGATGCTATGAATAACGGTGATTTTGATAGAGCAGAAACTATGGTAAAGCAAATTAAAGAAAAGAACTTCGAGTCGGATGAGACATATATTTTAAGTGGCTTAATCGTAGCGAATAATACATCTTTGAATGAAGCGATACTAGAATGGGAAAGAGGCTTAAAAGTTTTTCCTAATTCAGCTAAATTAAATTACCAATTAGCTTTAGGTTATAGAGCAAAAGATGACTATGATAAAGCAAATAAGTTTATTAATAAGGCCATAAAGCTTGATAAAAAGAATAAACATTATGCAGCATTAAAAGATGAAATTGATGCGTTTAGGAGTTAATTTTATGAATAATTTATACGACGTACAACAATTACTTAAAAAATTTGGTTATATTATTTATTTTAAAGATGAAGAAGATCAACTAGAAATGATGGAACAAGAAATAAAAGCTATGTATCAATCTATGCTTATTGATAAAGAAACATTTTTACAAGCAAGACTTATTATAAATCAGAGAAGGATTGAGAAAAAATGACACATATTTTATCAGCTGATATTGGTGGTACGACTTGTAAATTAGGTATTTTTGATCGTTCACTAAATATCGAAGAGAAATGGGAAATTTCAACGAATAAAACTGGAGAAGGCATATTAGAGAATATATATGATTCATTCGTTGTCCATCTGAATAGAAAAGATATCGATATCAAGAACATTATCGGTATGGGAATCGGTGTACCTGGCCCAATTGATTTTGAAAATGGTATCGTCAACGGTGCTGTGAATTTAAATTGGACTGGTAACATTGAAGTTAGAAAACATATGCAACAATATTTTGATGGACCAATTTACGTAGATAATGATGCGAATGTGGCAACTTTAGGAGAAAAATTTAAAGGCGCTGGCCAAAATGAAAGTGATGTTGTTTGTATGACGCTAGGAACAGGTGTAGGCGGCGGCATTGTTTCAAATGGGGAATTAATTCATGGCCATAATGGTTCAGGCGCTGAAATAGGTCATTTCTTAGTAGACCAAAAGAAGAGATTTCAATGTAATTGTGGTATGAAGGGCTGTCTTGAAACGGTTGCTTCTGCTACAGGTGTCATTAATTTAGTGCATCATTATTATCCAAATATCAATATGAAATCAAGTATTCATGACTTAATAACAGGTAAAAATGTAACAGCTAAAGACGTATTTGATGCTGCAAAATCAGGAGATGAATTCAGTTTATTTATCATTGATAAAGTTGCTGGTTACATAGCTTATGCTGCAAGTGTTGTTAGCGTCATGACTAACCCTAAATATATTATAATTGGTGGTGGCGTTAGTAAAGCCGGTGATATTCTTATCCAATTTATTAAAAAGCATTATGAAAAAATGACATTTAAACCTGCACAAGATGGTACAAGCATCGTAGTAGCACAACTAGGTAACGACGCAGGTATCATCGGTGCAGCTGGTCTAATTAAGACATATGTAATAGAAAAGGAGAATGAATAATGGCAATAGTTGACGTAGTCGTAATACCAGTGGGAACAGAAGGACCTAGTGTGAGTGAATATATTGCAGATATTCAATTGATCTTAGAAAAGCATAAAGAAGCAGGTACAATTGATTATCAATTAACACCAATGAATACGCTTATTGAAGGTGATTTAAAAGATTTACTTGAAATTATTCAAGAAATTCATGAAAGTCCATTCAATAAAGGATTAGACAGAGTTTGTACAAATATCCGAATTGATGATAGAAGAGATAAGTCTAGAAAAATGAACGATAAATTAGATTCTGTTAATAAACATTTGAACAAATAAAAAAAGACGAGTGTAAACTCGTCTTTTCTTTAATGATGTAAAATTGGATAACCGTATGTAAAGATTGTAGCTAATGAGAAGAACCCAAAAGATACTACAGTTATTGCACCAAAAAGAATGCCCAAAATATTTTTGTTTTTGAATGCTGAAATTAAACCAAATATAGCTAGAATAAAAACAGCTAGCATTAATAATGAGAAAATATTAACACCGATATGGATTTTTACTCCAAATAACTCAAATAGTTCCCCTGTGTCGATAAATGGCATTCCAATACCCCCAATACAAATTTCTTTTATTATCATATTAATTGTATAATTAATATGTGGTTTTGTCGAGATACTTTTTAAAAGAGGAGGAAATAAAATGCAAGTACATAGTTTTTCATTAGGAATTGTAGAAACAAATTGTTATATTCTCGAAGGTGAAAACGAATTACTCGTGATAGATCCGGGAGATAATGGCGAGTTTTTAAATAAACAAATTAAACAATATAATAAAAAGGTGAGTGCTGTATTATTAACACACGCTCATTTTGATCATATAGGTGCAGTAGATGATGTCGCAAATGAATTTGATGTGAAAGTATATGTACATCCTGAAGAAAAATCGTGGCTAACAGATACAGAGAAAAATGGTTCTAAAAAATTTGCAATGTATCAATTGCCACAAGTGGTTCAACATACTGTTCCACAAATAATGGAACCTGGAGAATATGAGATTGGCGAATTTAAATTTGAAGCGATCCATACACCAGGACATTCACCGGGTAGTTTATCATTTGTATTTGGCGACTTTGCTATAGTAGGTGATACTTTATTTAAAGGTGGAATTGGCAGAACGGACTTATATAAAGGTGATACAAAAACATTATTGAATTCAATTGAAGATAAGTTGTTAGAACTAGATCCAAATACAACTATTTTCCCAGGTCACGGACCGGAGACAACAATAGCAGATGAAGAAATGACAAATCCGTATTTAAATGGATTTAATTAAAAAAAGCATTACACGTTTGTGTAATGCTTTTTTTAATGATGTGCTCCAAAACTTGGCTCTAATAAGAATGTAGAATAATATGTAAATCCAACAAAACATAATACTAAATAAATTGCGAATATATACATATACATTCTTTCTGTTAATTTTAAGTATCCCAACAATACGAAAAATCCAGTTTGTGCTAAGAAGAAATATGCCATCATGTCCATACCACCGACATAAAACATCGTAGCAAAAATAGCAGTCCAGAAGCCTAGAGTTTTATAAACTTTATCCATCTTCTTAAGAACCCCCTCTGTGTTTACTTTCTTATTCATATTTAATTATAAAGTTACTCTATACAAAAGTAAATAGCATTTTAACGCAAATTCATAAGCATTAAACAAGTAATTTAGCTAATTGGAAGCGTTTATATATATTAGGAGGAGATTATGGAGAAATTATTTAAGTCAATTATTAACGATGCTGTTAATTCAAATGCGAGTGATATTCACTTTGTACCTTTAAACGATGATAAAGTCTTTGTTCAAATGAGGATAAATGGCGATAATACACCTTATGATTTAAATCTAGACTTTAAATTGTATAGTAGGCTACTCATTTATATGAAATTTATCGCGCATCTTGATGTAAGTGAACGTAATAAAGCACAAAGCGGTCAATATCTATATGAACATGACATTCATTATTACTTAAGAATTTCTACAATACCAATAAGTTTAGGAATAGAATCTAGTTCCATTAGAATAACCCCTCAACATTTTAATCACTCACATGGAAAATTAGAAGATCAATCATATATCGTTCTACAAAATAGAATGTATCAATCAGAGGGGTTATTTCTATTTACGGGGCCAACAGGATCAGGTAAGACGACATTAATGTATGAATTGATGTATGCGTTAAAGAGAGAGAAGAATAAACATATTATTACGATTGAAGATCCTGTAGAACAAACATTAAATGGCATTGTCCAAGTTTCAGTCAATGAAAAAGCTAACATAACTTATCAACAATCCTTTAAAGCTATTTTAAGATGTGATCCTGACGTTATTATGATTGGGGAGATAAGAGATGATGTTACTGCTAAGCAAGTTATTCAGGCAAGTTTAAGTGGTCATTTAGTTCTTTCAACTATGCATGTGAGTGATACAATCGGGGCAATCCACCGACTAATTGAACTAGGTGTAACAGTCGAACAAATTAAACAAGGTATTTCATGTATCACGAACCAACGTCTTGTGAAGAAAAATGATGAAACAAGAACATTAGTTATGTCTTATATTTTTAAAGATGACATTATTAAATATATGGAGAATGATTATGAAACGTAAGAAAAATGTATTAAAAAAAGACCAAGTATTATATTTAACACGACTGTTAGATATGTTGAAACAAGGTTTCACTTTACTAGAAGCTATTCAATTACTGTCTGATCAATTCATACAACTTAAAAAGCATAATTTAAATACGACTGCTTGTGAAATTGTTAAAGAGACTGGTCAATTACATGAAATACTTAAACTGTTTAATTATCCGCAAGTCATTATTACTCAAATATACTTTGGTGAACAATATGGTAATTTGAATGAAACGTTAGAACACTCTATTCTATATTTAAAAAAGATTGAACAAGTTAAACAAAGATTTATAAAAACAATTCAATATCCCGCTTTATTATTCAGCATCTTTTTTATGTTACTCGCTGTTGTGAATCAAACCATTATTCCTCAATTCACAGAAATTTATGCTTCAATGAATGTAGAAATTTCTACTTCGTTACGTATTATCACGACAATATTTTCTTATTTACCAATAACCATTTTAGCGTTAGTCCTCATTTTATTCCTCGTTTATCTTATCAGTTATATGAATTTTATGGATAAAGAAATGGCTCGTAAATTAGCTATATATAAGAAAATTCCAATCATCAATCGTTACATTACGATGTATAACTCATATCGTATATCTAGAGATTTTTCCTTTTTTATTCAAAATGGTATTACCCTTACTAAAATTATTGAAATATATATGTTGCAAACTAAAGATGACTTTTTGAAATATATTGGACATTCCATCAATCAATCATTAGTTTCTGGTATGACATTTCCAAATTCAATTAAGAAGTTAGGGTGCTTTGAATCTAATTTTATACACTATATCAATCACGGAGAAAATAAATCTAAATTAGATTTAGAACTTTATTATTACAGTCTTTTTATGCTAGACACATTAGAGAAGACTTTTTTAAAACATCTCAAATGGATACAACCAGTAGTATTTGGTGTTCTAGCTTTATTAATCGTAACGCTATATCTAATAATTATTCTACCGATGCTGCAAATGGTAGAAGGTATAAAGTGAAAGGAATGTTTTAAAATGAAAAGATTTAAATTTTTAAGTAAAAAAGAAGGATTTACATTGGTTGAGATGCTAATTGTCCTTTTAATCATAAGTATATTATTGGTGATCATCATACCAAACATAAGTAAGCAATCAGAGACGGTAAAAAGTACTGGATGCCAAGCTCAAGTGAAAATGGTTGCTGGACAAGTAGAAGCTTATACATTGAAACACGACGCTAAACCAAATTCTATAAATGATTTAGTAAGTGATGGTTATATTAATCAAAAGCAACTGACATGTAAATCAGGTGAGACAATTACACTTGAAAATGGTGAAGTTGTTGCACATTAATGATAATAAAGGTTTTACGCTGGTGGAAATGATTATTGTTCTATCGATCATCAGTATTATCTTTATGGTGACAATGTATTTATCTGTAAACGCATTGGCAAGTAGTGGATTAAATAATGGCATAGATGATTTTGAAACGAAGCTAGAGTTTTTAGAAACGAAATCTCTATCTCAAAAGCAACCTATATTAGTTTGGTTTAAACCTAATTCAGATAAAATATTTTATCAAATTGAGAAGAATCAGATTCAAACCATTTCACTCTATAAAGGTCGTATTTCTAAAAATAATGAGTTTACGACATTAGTTTTTGATGGAGAGGGGAATATTAACCAATTTGGTACTTTAAAAGTGGAATTTAATGAAAGAAAGTATCATGTTATTTTTCGCATCGAGAAAGGGAGATATAGAATTGTTGAAACGACATGATGGGTATGTGTTTATAGATTTTATGTTGTCAATTTTTATCATAATGTTACTGAGTGGGACATTACTTCCTTTAGTTTCAACATTAAATGAAAATATCACTCGTGAACACTATAGAATAAAGCTTTATCAAATGCTTTATCAAACAGTACAATCAAAATCTAACGAACCAAAATATGATGTAAAGAGATATAAATATTTAGAGTTTAATACAAAAGTTTGTATGAAAGATGAATTAAAAAATGAAAAAATATGTATTGAAAAATAGTAAAGGCTTTACGATGATAGAAATGCTACTGTCGTTATCATTTTTATTAATTATATTGGCATTAATTCCATTGCTCATTAAGAGTCTTTATTTGTTTAAAGATAATGCAATGGATCATACGCATTTTGAATTGATGATGTTTAGAAAAGAACTCTCCGATGAAATAAAAGAAAGTACTATAAAATTAGACAATGCTCAAAACAGGATTAAATTCATAAATGAAACACGTTCTACAGAATTCACATTATTAAATGGAAAGATAATAAAAACTATAAATGGTCGCGGAAACATCACTTTAATTAATAATGTGAAGACTTTTCAAGTAGATAAGATATCTAACGAAACATTTAAAGTATTTATTATAATAAGAAAAGGCGATAAAGAATTACATGAAGAAATTTATTTCTAACGATGCTGGTTTTATTTTACCGTTACTACTTGGGATATTATTTATTTATAGTTCCTTTTTGTCATTTTACTTAGTACAATATAGCTTTAAGCTTAATACTTATCACAATTTAGAACAATACTATATACGTGAAATAAAAATAATGATAAATAAATAATTTTAAGCTTTTTATTTTCTGAATAATGAGATAGAATAAAGTTTAAGTTGAAATGAAACAACTGAGGAGTAGATTTAATGTCAATCGTATTAATTGGATTTATGGGTGTTGGCAAAACAACTATCGGAAATTTGTTGAGCGAACATTATGATAAAAGTTTAGTAGATATAGATACTTATATCGTTGAAACAACTCAATTACCAATCCCACAAATTTTTGAAAAATATGGTGAAAAACATTTTAGAGATTTAGAGTATCAAGCTTTAAAAAAATGGATTGACCAAGATGTGATTATTTCAACTGGTGGCGGTATTGTAGAATCGGAATTATGCAAAGAATTATTAAAGCAAAATGACAATACTTTTTGGTTAAAATGTGATGTCGAAATTCTATTTAATAGAATTAATCATGATAACAACAGACCAAATGCTAACGGAAAGTCATTAAATGAATTAAAAACCTTGTATTCAAAACGAGAATTAAGTTATAATGAAATCGCATTCAAGCATATTGATGCTAACAGACCTAGAGAAGTAGTTGCAAGTGAGATTATTGAATCTCTATAAGCTTAAATATTTGCGAATGATCAAAGTTAGAGAGAATGAATGATATATTCATCGCCGAAGGAGCAAGCCAGATTTGAGTGAATCTCTCAGGCAAAAGGATAACTTTGTGACGCATTCCTGAAGAGCACTTCAACAGGGTAGCGAAAGCTACCCTGTTTTTTTATTATACATATTCAGAAGGGGAGAGTTATGATGACGACAGATTTAAAACAAACACCTTTGTATCAAACTTATATAGATCAAGGTGCTAAAGTAATTGATTTTTCTGGATGGGCTTTACCAGTCCAATTTTCAAGTATTAAAGAGGAACACAATGCAGTAAGAAATAATGTTGGTATTTTTGATGTGAGTCACATGGGTGAAATTCTCGTTACAGGTGAAGAAGCGGATCAGTTTATTCAATACACTTTAACGAATGATTCAACATTATTAACGGATAGTAAAGCTCAATATACAACGCTATGTAACCAAGATGGCGGTGTAATTGATGATTTAGTTGTTTATAAATTAGACGACAAAGTTTATTTCTTAGTTGTCAATGCAGGTAATACAGATAAAGACTTCGAATGGTTAAAATCAATTAAAGATTTTAATGTAAATGTTGAAAATAAATCTTCTGAATATGGCCAATTAGCAATCCAAGGTCCAGAAGCACGCGAACTAATTCAAAAATTAGTCAGTGATGATGTATCAGAAATGAAAATGTTTGAATTTAAACAAAATGTAACACTATTCGGGAAAGAAGTTATATTATCTCAATCTGGTTACACAGGTGAAGATGGTTTCGAAGTTTATTGTGATGCTGCAGACACTAAAGCAATTTGGGATGGATTTATAAACGAAAATGTTGTTCCATGTGGTCTTGGTGCACGTGATACTTTAAGACTTGAAGCTGCTTTACCATTACATGGTCAAGATTTATCTGAACAAATCACACCATATGAAGCTGGCATTGGCTTTGCAGTTAAACCATTAATTGAAGATGACTTTATTGGCAAAGATGTATTGAAAGCTCAAAAAGAAAATGGTGCGCCAAGAAAATCAATCGGTATAGAAATGATTGATAAAGGCATACCGAGAACAGATTATGCAATTCTAGATACTGATGGTAATGAAATTGGTTATGTAACTTCTGGAACTCAGTCTCCATCAACTGGCAAATCAATTGCTATGGGATTAATTGAGAAGGGTGCATTTGAATTAGATAAAGAAATTTTAATACAAGTTAGAAAAAGACAAGTAAAAGCTAAAATTGTTAAAAAATCATCATTTAAATCATAGGAGTGAATAAAATGGGTCACCGCTATATACCTTTAACTGAAAAAGATAAATCTGAAATGTTAGATGTCATTGGTATTCAATCTGTAGATGAATTATTTACGGATATACCTGAATCTGTAAGGTTTAATAAACCGTTAAATATTAAAGAAAAGAAAGCTGAAACGCCTTTATTACGTGAACTATCTCAAATTGCGAACAAAAATATTACAAGTGAAACACATGCTTCATTTTTAGGTGCAGGTGTTTATGATCACTATATTCCAACTGTTGTAGATCATGTTATATCTCGTTCAGAATTTTATACTGCTTACACACCTTATCAACCAGAAATTTCACAAGGTGAATTACAAGCTATTTTTGAATTTCAAACTTTAATTTGCGAATTAACTGGTATGGATGTAGCCAATTCATCTATGTATGATGGTGGAACTGCTTTTGCTGAGGCTGCTGTTCTTGCAGCAGGTCATACTAAGAAATCAAAAGTAATTGTATCTAAATCTGTACATTATCAATCTATAGAAGTACTTAAAACTTATACAAAAGCTCAAGACATTGAAGTAGTTGAAGTTGATTTAGACGGAACTGTTACGGACTTAGAAAAGTTAAAAGCAGTTATCGATGACGATACAGCAGCAGTATGTGTTCAATATCCTAACTTCTTTGGTTCTTTAGAAGACTTAGAGGCAATTAAACAATTAATTGAAGATAAAAAAGCTTTATTTATCGTATCAAGCAATCCTTTATCACTTGGATTAATTACACCTCCTGGTGAATTCGGTGCTGATATTGTTGTTGGTGATGCACAAGTATTCGGTATTCCAGCACAATATGGTGGACCTCACTGTGGTTATTTTGCATCTACCAAGAAACTTATGAGAAAACTACCAGGACGTTTAGTTGGTCAAACTCAAGATGAAGATGGCAATAGAGGCTTTGTTCTAACGCTACAAGCACGTGAACAACATATTAGAAGAGATAAAGCGACATCAAATATTTGTTCTAACCAAGCTCTAAATGCATTAGCAGCATCAGTTTGTATGAGTGCATTAGGTAAAAATGGTGTGTTTGAAATGGCTAAACTTAACATGGAAAAGACAACTTACATGAAGCAAAAAATGCAAGAAGCTGGATTTGATGTGTTAGAAGGTATTTCATTCAACGAATTTGTTGTTAAATTTAACAAACCGATAAGTGAAATCAACGCTGAATTACTTGAAGAAGGTATTATTGGTGGATTTGACTTAGGTTTCATCGACGAAGCATTCAACAATCATATGTTAATTGCAGTAACAGAATTAAGAACAAAAGAAGAAATCGACACATTTATCAAAAAAGTAGGTGAATACAGTGCGTAAACCATCAAGCGAATTAATATTTGAAAGATCTAGAAAAGATAGATTTGCATATTCTTTACCTGAAAAAGATGTTGAAACACAAGATGTTCAAGATCTTTTAGGAGATAAATTTACAAGAAAACAAAAAGCAGAATTACCAGAAGTTAGTGAATTAGATTTAATGCGCCATTACACTGAATTATCTAATAAAAACCATGGTGTAGATACAGGATTCTATCCTTTAGGTTCATGTACGATGAAATACAATCCTAAAATTAATGAAAAAGTCGCTAGAATGTCTGGCTTTGCAAACGCACATCCATTACAAGATGTTTCAACTGTACAAGGTTCATTAGAAATCATTTATGATTTACAAGAACATTTAAAAGAAATTACGGGTATGGATGAAGTAACACTTCAACCTGCAGCAGGTGCGCACGGTGAATGGACAGCATTATTAATGATTAAAGCTTTCCACGAAGCAAATGGCGATTTCAATAGAACGAAAGTTATTGTTCCAGACTCAGCTCACGGTACGAATCCAGCTTCTGCAAAAGTAGCAGGTTTCGATACAGTAACTGTAAAATCTAATGAAAAAGGATTAGTTGATATCGAAGACTTAAAACGTGTAGTTGGAGATGACACAGCCGCTATTATGTTAACGAACCCTAACACATTAGGTTTATTCGAAGAAGATATTTTAGAAATCAGAGAAATCGTACACCAAGCAGGTGGTAAATTGTATTACGATGGTGCTAACTTAAATGCAATTATGAGTAAAGTTAGACCTGGTGATATGGGATTTGACGCTGTTCACTTAAACTTACACAAAACATTCACAGGACCTCATGGAGGCGGTGGACCTGGTTCAGGACCAGTTGGTGTTAAAGCAGATTTAGTACCATTTTTACCTAAACCAACAGTAGTAAAAGAAAATGATACATTTAAATTCGAACATGATATGCCACAATCTATCGGAAGAGTTAAACCATTCTTCGGTAACTTCGGTATCTATTTAAGAGCTTACACTTATATTAGAACGATGGGCCCAGATGGATTAAAAGCAGTTTCAGAAACAGCAGTATTAAACGCTAATTACATGTTGAGAAGATTACAAGATCACTTTGATACACCATATACACAACACTGTAAACACGAATTCGTAATCAGTGGTTCAAGACAGAAAAAACTTGGTGTAAGAACATTGGATATTGCTAAACGTCTCTTAGACTTTAACTTCCATCCACCAACAATTTACTTCCCAATCAACGTGGAAGAATGTATGATGATTGAGCCAACAGAAACAGAATCTAAAGAAACATTAGATGCATTCTGCGATACGCTTATTCAAATTGCTAAAGAAGCAGAAGAAACACCAGAAGTTGTATTAGAAGCACCACATACAACTGTCATTGGTCGATTAGATGAAACACAAGCAGCAAGAAAACCAGTACTTAAATTTGAATTACTAAAAGAAGAAAAAGCATAATAAAAAGCGTCTTGGTCGCATTTAACGACCAAGACGCTTTAATTTTATTTAGATTTAACTTTACCAGTCCATTTTTTATAGCCGCCTTTAAGCATGAATAATTCAGTGTAACCTTTTTTCTTCATCATTCTAGCAGCTCTATAACTTGCTACGCCATTTGCGTCACAAAAATATATAGGTTGGTCTTTACGTAAACCTTGATATCTTGTACGAAATACACTCATCGGTATATTTCTTGCCCCGATAATATGACCATAGTCAAAATCAGCCTTTTCACGCAAGTCTATAACTTGTGCCTTTCTTAATCCCTTATGGAATTCATTTTGATCTAATTCTTTTACTGCGCGCTTATTTAATGAATAGTTAATTGCCATATAAATGATAATCAAGACTAGGACTATGAGCGCGATATACCAATAATTCATGGTCTGATTCCTCCCAATTCAAGTCGATACCCTTATTATAAGATTTCTTGTGAGATTTATCAAAATTTTTTTGCTAAAATAGAAAAGTACATAAGAATTAATTGAATAGGAGTTTTAATTGTGAAAGAAACTTGGCACTTTATAAACACGAAATCGAATAATCCATATTATAATATGGCAGTTGATGAAGCACTTATGAATTTTGTGAGTAGAGGAGAAATCGATCCGGTTATTAGATTTTACACATGGGGTCCAGCTACGTTATCAATTGGATATTTTCAAAAACTAACTAAAGAAATTGATATTGAAAAAGTAAAAGAAAAAGGTTTTGGACTTGTAAGACGTGCTACAGGAGGTAGAGGTGTCTTACACGATAAAGAGTTAACTTATAGCGTCATCGTTCCAGAATCGCATCCCAATATGCCTAAAACGGTAACTGAAGCATATAGAGTCATTTCAGAAGGATTGTTAGAAGGATTCAAGTCGTTAGGGTTTGATGCATATTTTTCAATTCCAAAGACAAAAGAAGAAAGAGATAAACTTAAGGCACCACGTAGTTCAGTTTGTTTTGATGCGCCAAGTTGGTATGAACTTGTTGTAGAAGATAGAAAAATAGCAGGCAGTGCACAAACACGTCAAAAAGGCGTTATCTTGCAACATGGTTCAATTTTACAAGATATAGATGTTGATGAATTGTTCGATATGTTTATATATAGAAATGATCGTCTAAAAGATAAAATGAAAGCTGCATTTACAGATAAAGCAGTTGCTATCAATGATTTATCAGATAAATACATCACTTTAGAAGAAATGGAAACAGCGTTTTTTGAAGGATTCAAGAAAGGTTTAGATATTGAATATAAACCACTTGAATTTACTGAAGAACAACTTGCTGAAATTAAACAATTAGAAGAAAAATATAAATCAGAAGAATGGACTTATAGAAAGTAAAAAAAAGAGACTATTGAAGTCTCTTTTTTTATCTATTTCTACGCTTTTGTTTGCGCATGGCTTTTTTATATTTTCGTTGATCTGGCGTTAAAAAGAAGAAATAGTAAATTAGATAGATGATTAATCCGAATATGATAAATGAGACAATCATACGAATGAAGCCCATGATAAAGAAATCAAGATTCATAATTAATCCAAAAACTGCTATAGCAATAATTAAATAGAATAAAACATTTTTCATAAAATCTCACCTTAAATTATTAGTCTATTTAATATAGCACATTTTATGTATAATCTCACTCAATTTGACCTATCTCTTTGTCTAATCCATGAAGTTCATCAATAGCTTTTTGAACATCTTTTTTATCCTTTTTATTGTAGGCATCATTTAAATCTTTAAACACTTTTTCAAAACTTGTTGATAACTTTAACATGCTTTTATGAAGAGATTTATAATCTTTAGGAATAGATTTACCTTTCATTTCATTTTTATATCTATCAGTAATATTTTCTTGATTATGATAAATATTTTCTAATTCATTTTTAGTATGTTCATCGTCGAATTTTGAAGTTACATTTTTCTTGATTTTGTTATAACTCGCTATATTCGTTTTCGTTTCATTTACAAATTTTGTAGATGACTTTAAATATTGAGTTGTAAACTGGCTAGACGACTCTTGTTCATTTTTTTTAATTTTGCTTTTAACACTATTTTCTTTTTGTTTATATGTTTTGTTTTTATCTTCTAAGTCTAATACTTCTTGTTTTAATTTTCGATTATCACTTTTTAATGAAGACTTCTTTTCTTCAAGTTGTTGAACTTTATCATTTCCACACGCAGATAAGACAACTGTACTTGCCATGATTGTTATAATTGTTTTTCTCATGTTTATTTACTCCCAATGTTTTACTGTGAAAAAATTTCGATATGTATGATATTATTTTAATGTATATAGATTTATTGTACAAATAGAAAGGGGATAATTATGAAAATTAATAAATTAAGAGAAGTCATGAATGAAAAAGGTCTTGAAGCAGTTGTAATTCTATCACCGTATAACAGAAGATATCTTTCTGGATTTACAGGGACAAGTGGTAGTCTACTAATTACACAAGATAAATCCCTTTTAATTACAGACTTTAGATACATTCAACAAGCGAATGATCAAGCTCAAGATTTTGAAGTTATTAATCAAGAAGGACCAATGTTAGGTAAGATTAATGAACTGATTAAAGAAGGTCAATATAAAAAAGTTGGCGTTGAAGCACATTTAATTACTTTTAATGAATATCAAGCATTAAATACAGATGCAGTTGAACTTTCTTCTATTGAAGATGTTATTGAAACAATCAGAATGATTAAAGACGAATTTGAAATTAAACAAATTCAAAAAGCAGCTGACATTGTAGATGAAACATATGAACACATTTTAAAATGGGTTAAACCAGGCATGACTGAAAATGAAGTGAATAATGAAATGGAAATGTTCATGAGAAGTAAAGGTGCAACATGTTCTTCATTTGATACGATTGTTGCTTCAGGTCACCGTGGTGCATTACCGCATGGTGTAGCAAGTAATAAAGTTATCGAAGAAGGAGATATGATTACTTTAGACTTCGGTGCATTATATGAAGGTTACGTGAGTGATGTTACGAGAACATTTGCTATTGGTGAACCTAAAGAAGAAATGAAGAAAATCTATAATATTGTTTTAGAAGCACAATTAGCAGCTTTAGAACAAATTAAACCGGGTATGACAGGTAAAGAAGCAGATACAATTGCAAGAGATGTTATTAAAAGTTATGGCTACGGTGAACAATTTGGTCATTCATTAGGACATGGTATTGGGTTAGAAGTACATGAAGGTCCAGCACTATCTCAAAAATCCGATATCGTACTTGAAGAAAATATGTGTATCACATTAGAACCAGGTATTTATGTAGATGGTTTAGGTGGCGTTAGAATAGAAGATGACGTATTAGTTACAAAAAATGGCTTACAGCGCTTTACTAAATCTTCAAAAGACCTTATTATTTTATAAGAAGGTATAAATAGGAGGAAAATGAATGATTTCAGTTAATGATTTTAAAACAGGTTTAACAATTAAAGTTGATAATGGTATTTGGAAAGTTATGGACTTCCAACACGTAAAACCAGGTAAAGGTGCGGCATTCGTACGTTCTAAATTAAGAAACTTAAGAACTGGTGCAATCCAAGAGAAAACTTTTAGAGCCGGTGAAAAAGTTGAAAAAGCTCAAATCGATAATCGTCGTATGCAATATCTATATGCTAATGGTGATAGCCATGTGTTCATGGATAACGAAACTTACGATCAACTAGAGTTACCTGGTGATAAACTAGAATATGAACTTAAATTTATTAAAGAAAATATGGAAGTTCAAATCCAATCTTACGAAGGTGAAACAATTGGTATTGAATTACCAAATACAGTTACACTTCAAGTAACAGAAACTGAACCTGGTATTAAAGGTGATACAGCAACTGGTGCAACTAAACAAGCTACAGTTGAAACAGGTTATAGTTTAAACGTACCGTTATTTGTTAATGAAGGTGATTTACTTGTCATTAATACTACTGATGGAAGCTACGTATCAAGAGGTTAATATTAAACATTAAAATGAGGCCGGGACAGTAACTTGTGTCCTGGCCTCAATCATTTTGGTTAAATTAGGAATGTATCTTATTTACAATTATAATTAAATATTAAAATCTCTTGAATTGGTATGACCACTAAAGTAAAATGTATGAAGTGTAACGTATTAGAATTTAAAAGGAGTTTTTCAAATGAACTTAAAACAAATTAAAGAACTAGTTGATGTGTTAGATAATTCTTCTTTAACTGAAATTGATATTAATGATAAAGATTTTAAACTAACTTTAAAAAAAGATATTAAACAAGAAGTCATTTATAGCCAAGGGGCAACAAATGTCGTTGCAGAACAACCACAACAAGCAACTCAATCAGCACCACAACAAAATGTTGAACAAGAAGCACCTAGTGGTTTAACAATTAATGCGCCAATGGTTGGTACATTCTATAAATCACCATCTCCTGATGAAGGTCCATATGTTCAAGTAGGTTCACGTGTAGAAGCTGATACAACTGTATGTATTTTAGAAGCAATGAAATTATTTAATGAAATTCAAGCAGAAGTTTCTGGTGAAATCACTGAAATATTAGTTGAAGACGGACAAATGGTAGAGTATGGCCAACCGTTATTCAAGGTGAAGTAATATGAAAAAAGTATTAATTGCAAATAGAGGGGAAATTGCAGTAAGAATCATTAGAGCTTGTAGAGAATTAGACATACAAACGGTCGCAATTTATTCAGAAGCTGATAAAGATGCATTACATACTCAAATAGCAGATGAAGCTTATTGTGTTGGACCGACACAATCTAAAGATTCATACCTTCACGTTCCTAATATTATTTCAATTGCAAAATCAACAGGTTGTGACGGTATCCATCCTGGATATGGTTTCTTAGCCGAAAATAGTGATTTTGCTGAAATGTGTGAAGCATGCCAAATTAAATTTATTGGACCTAGTTATCAATCTATCCAGAAGATGGGTATTAAAGACGTTGCGAAAGAAGAAATGATCAAAGCGAACGTACCTGTTGTGCCTGGTAGTGATGGTTTAGTAGATACAGTAAGAATTGCAAAGAAATGTGCGAAGAAAATTGGTTACCCCGTTATTATTAAAGCTACTGCCGGTGGTGGCGGTAAAGGTATCCGAATTGCACGTAATGAAGAAGAGCTTGTAACAGGATTTAGAATGACACAACAAGAAGCTGAAACAGCATTCGGAAATAAAGGTTTGTATTTAGAAAAGTTCATCGAAAACTTTAGACATATTGAAATTCAAGTAATGGGTGATTCAGAAGGTAATGTTATACATCTTGGTGAACGTGATTGTACGATCCAAAGACGTATGCAAAAATTAGTAGAAGAATCGCCATCACCAGTCCTTTCTGAAGAAATGCGTAAAGAAATGGGTGAAGCGGCTATTAGAGCAGCTAAAGCCGTTAATTATGAAAATGCTGGTACAATTGAATTTATTTATGATTTAGATGCTGAAACGTTCTATTTCATGGAAATGAATACGCGTATTCAAGTAGAACATCCTGTTACTGAGATGGTAACTGGAATGGATTTAGTTAAACTTCAACTAAAAGTAGCAAGTGGTGAAACTTTACCTGTTACACAAGAAGAAGTTGACTTGAGTGGACATGCGATTGAATTTAGAATCAACGCAGAAAGCCCATTTAAAAATTTCATGCCATCACCAGGTAAAATTAATCAATATTTAACACCAGGTGGATTTGGTGTGCGTATTGATTCAGCTTGTTATACAGGATATACGATTCCGCCTTATTACGATTCAATGGTTGCGAAGCTTATTGTTCATGGTAAAGATAGAACAGATGCAATTCAAATCGGTAAAAGAGCTTTATCAGAATTTTTAGTTGCTGGCATAGATACAACGATCCCATTCCATTTAAGATTGTTAGAAAATGATGTATTTGAATCAGGTGATTTTAATACCAATTTCCTAGAGATTCATGATATTATAAATAATGAAGACAAATAGGGAGGGATTCAAATGGCTAAAACAATTGAAAATAAAAAGCCTTCTTTAGGTAAAATAGAGATTGCGCCAGAAGTTATTGAGGTCATTGCGAGCATTGCGACTACTGACATTAAAGGTGTATCTCATATGCAATCCGTTTTTAATAAGAATTCCTTAGAAAAATTCGGGAAAAAGAATTTTGGTAAAGGTATTAAAGTCGATATTAAAGAAGACGGCATCTACATTAATGTCTACTGTACATTTGACTACGGTACAAAAATTTCTGAAACAGCACGTAAAGTACAATCAGAAATTAAACAAGCATTAAATACGATGACGGCATTAACACCAAAAGAAGTTAATGTACATATCGTTAATATACATTTCCAATAATAAAATGATTAATTAAGAGGATGCGTGCATCCTCTTATTCTTTGAAGGAGAAGAATATGAAAAGAACAGAACTAAGAGAGATTGTCTTTAAATCACTATATCAATTAGAAAATAACAAAACTGATTTAACAGTAGAAGAAGCGATTCAATATTTAGTAGAAGATTTTAAAGGTGAACAATATTTATACGTGAAGAACTTTGTTAAAGAAGTGATAGAGAAAAAAGACGAATTAGATGAAATTGTAAGTCCACATTTAAAAAACTGGACATTAGACCGTTTACTTAAGACTGATAGAATCATCTTGAGAATGGCAACTTATGAATTAAAATATACAGATACACCAGAGAAAGTTATATTTAATGAAGCAGTAGAAATTGCGAAAGTATACAGTGATGATGATCACTATAAATTTATTAATGGTGTATTAAGCAGTTTATCAAAAAGTTAAAGAGTGATATAAATGGATAAGTATTTATCAGTTACAGCAATAACTAAATATATCAAATATAAATTTGATCAAGATCCACATCTACTTAATGTCTTTATTAAAGGTGAAATATCAAACTTTAAAAGACATTCAAGTGGTCATCTTTACTTTGCCTTAAAAGACGATAAAGGTGTACTCAGTGCAATGATGTTTAAATCGAGTGCGAATCAATTGTCATTTAATCCTAAAGAAGGTGACCAAGTACTTGTTGAAGGTAGAATTGGGGTTTATGAATCAAGAGGTGCATACCAAATTTATGTTCAATCTATGCAATTAGATGGTGTTGGTCTTCTTTATGAAAAATTTGAAGCACTCAAAAAAGAATTAGCAGAAAAAGGCTACTTTGACCAAGAACATAAATTAAGTATACCTAAATATCCTAAGAAAATCGCTGTGTTGACAGCATCGACTGGCGCTGCAATAAGAGATATATGTTCTACTTTAGATAAGCGATATCCACTTGCAGAACAAGTGTTAATGAGCACGTTAGTTCAAGGTAAAGGAGCTAAGGATAATATCATTAACAACATCAAAGAAGCTGATTCCATGGGCGTTGATGTTATTATCGTTGGTCGTGGTGGTGGATCTATTGAAGATTTATGGAGCTTCAATGAAAGAGAAGTTGTAGAAGCCATTTATCATTGTAAGACGCCTGTTATTTCAGCAGTTGGTCATGAAACTGATACGACATTAAGTGATTTTGTCAGTGATGTAAGAGCTGCAACGCCAACACAAGCTGCAGTCATTGCAACACCAGATATTAACGCGCTGTATCAACTGATTTCAAATGCTAGACAGTATTTAACAAAACATATCACGCAATCTATACTGCAAGATAAACATAAATTAAAACAACTTTCATCATATTATAAATTGAAGACGCCTTCGTTGCTATATGATCAAGAAACACAGAAGTTAGATGAATTACAAAAACAATTATCTAGAAATTTAGAACAGACTGTTACGCGTAATAATCATAAGCTAGATATCTTACAAAATAAATTGCGAATCACACCAATTTATAGTAAGACTTTTCAATTTAGACAAGATTTTGATCGTTTAAATATGCTTCAAACTCAGCTCGTTAATCGTATTATCAGTCAAAAAAGACAAGCTCTGACTAGCAAGTTAGCGCAATTAGATGCGTTAAGTCCGACTCAAATCATGTTAAGAGGTTATTCAATCATCGAAAAAGATGATAAAATCATTACAAGCAAAAATGATTTAAAAATTGACGATGATATTACAATCAATTTAAAAGATGGTAAAATAAATGCTAATGTTAAGGAAATTAGGTGACAAATGTGGCTAAAGAACAAACTTTTGAAGAAATGATGGAAGAATTAGAAAAAGTCGTCGGTAAATTAGACGAAGAAAATATTTCTCTTGAGGAATCAATTGAACTTTATCAAAGAGGTATTGAATTAAGTAGTAAATGTGAAACGAAACTTAAAGCAGCTGAAGATAAAGTAAATAAACTTGTTCAAAAAGAAGGTGATTCAGATGAGTCAAATCATGAATAGTTATGTAGACAAGTTCACTGAATCACTTAATCAAACGAAACTAGATTCAGTTGTAAATACACAATTAGAAGAAAGTATGCGCTATTCTTTATTAGCAGGTGGTAAACGTATTCGTCCTGTACTATTATTAATGACTTTATCGATGTTAAAGACAGATATTAATAAAGGAATGGAAACTGCAAAAGCACTTGAAATGATACATACATATTCCCTTATACATGATGATTTACCAGCTATGGATAACGATGATTATAGACGTGGAATGAAAACGAATCATAAAATCTATGGTGATGCGACTGCAATCTTAGCTGGTGATGCACTATTAACAAAAGCTTTTGAACTGATAACTAAAGATACATATATAGAAGCTGACGACAAAGTGAAATTAATCAGATTGCTTTCTGAATCAGCAGGCCATCAAGGTATGGTAGGTGGACAAGTGTTAGATATGGAAAGTGAAAACAAAGAAATTTCGCTAGATACATTACGCAAAATCCATAGATATAAAACTGGTGCACTGATCCGTTTTTCTGTTGTTGCAGCTTGCACAATCGCTAAAGTTAATAGTAAGACATTCTTATTACTTGATTCATTTAGCCAAGAATTAGGATTAATATTCCAAATTAAAGACGATTTACTAGATATTGAAGGGGATTTCGATAAAATAGGTAAGTCAGTTGGTAGTGACGTTGCGAATCATAAGAGTACTTATGTGTCACTATTAGGTAAGACGAATACTAAAGTTGCTTTAGAACAACATGTGAATCAAGCGTTATATTTACTTGAACAATTAGAAGATCAATATAACACTGAAGAACTCAAGTCTCTCACAAAATTATTTGCAAATAGAGAAAATTAATCTATCTAATAATTAAGATGACTGGTCACAAGAATCGGGCTAAAGGTGGTTAAAAAATGGATGTTTCAAAAATAAAAAACCCATCCTTCCTCAAAGATTTTTCTCATCAAGAACTTGAACAACTGAGCAGTGACATTAGGAAATTTTTAATTGAAACTTGTTCAGTAACTGGCGGACATATTGGGGCAAATTTAGGTGTGGTTGAATTAACATTGAGTCTACATAAACATTTTAATAGCCCTGTAGATAAGATATTATGGGATGTTGGACATCAAACATACATTCATAAAATATTAACCGGAAGAGGCCACGAATTTAATTCTTTGCGACAATATAAAGGATTATGTGGTTTTCCTAAAATGAAAGAATCCGAACATGATGTGTGGGAAGCTGGACATAGTTCAACTTCTTTATCTGCAGCTGTGGGGATGGCAAAAGCGAGAGATATATTAGGACAAGATCATCATGTTGTACCTGTAATTGGTGATGGTGCTCTAACAGGTGGTATGGCACTAGAAGCATTAAACCACATAGGCCATGACAAAACAAATTTAACGATTATTTTAAATGATAACGAAATGAGTATCGCACCAAATGTCGGTGCAATGCACAATATGTTTGCAAGAATACGATCAAACCAAAATTATAATCGCTTTAAATTTGATGCTGAAAGTTTAATTAATAGACTACCTGGTGGAGATTTGTTAAAAGACTCTGCGGATAAAATTAAAGACAGTTTAAAATATTTAGTCGTAGATGGCATTTTCTTTGAAGAACTCGGCATTAAATATATTGGACCTGTAGATGGACATAATTTTAAAGCATTAGATGAAGCGATCACCGTTTCTAAACAAATGGACAAACCTGTTCTCATACACGTTGTGACTAAGAAAGGGAAAGGTTATAAACCTGCTGAGAAAGATATAATTGGAACTTGGCATGGTTTAGGACCATATAAGCTTGAAACGGGTGAAGTGATAAAAGGAAATGCTGAAGGTCCTGCATGGAGTGCTTTAATGAGTGATGAAGTATTAGCATATGCGCAACAAGACAAACGAATTGTTGCAATCACGCCAGCTATGCCTGTAGGATCAAAATTAACAAAATTTCAACAAACATTACCTGAACAATTTTTTGATGTAGGTATTGCTGAACAGCATGCTGTTACGATGGCAGCAGGACTAGCAACACAAGGCATGAAACCATATGTCGCAATCTATTCAACTTTTATGCAACGTGCTTACGATCAATTGTTACATGATGTAGACCGTCAAAACTTAAACGTATTATTTGGTGTTGATCGGGCAGGCCTTGTTGGAGCAGATGGAGAGACACACCAAGGTGTCTTTGATGTTGGCTTTTTAAGTCAATTTCCTAACTTTACAATTATGATGCCTAAAGACGGAAATGAAGCGAAAAATATGATCAAAACTGCTTTTGAAACTGACCATGGTCCAATGGCGATTAGATATCCAAGAGGCAATGCGCCTTTACTTGATGATTCTAAAAATAGCGAATTACTCAAAATAGGATCTTGGAATGTTGAAAGAAATGGTGATGATTTAACAATTATAAGTTATGGGCCAACAGTATCACTTGTAAAAGATGTAGCAGACGAACTATTAAAAGAAGATATCCATATCAATATCATTAATGCTCGGTTTATAAAACCTATGGACTATGACATGCTTCATAATCTCGGTAAAGCGTCTAAACCGATCCTGACAGTTGAAGAAGCTATGTTGACTGGTGGTTTAGGAAGTCAAATTGCTACTTTTATGAATGACAATGATTATCATAATACTATGCGTAGAATAGGCATAAATGACACGTACATTGAGCACGGTGATGTAGGTTTATTATTAGAAGATATTGGTATCTCTAAATCAAATATTATATCTACCGTCAAATCTTTAATTAAGTAGTTAAGAGAAATATATGAATATTTATGTTGAAAAAGGCGCTTTAGTATATCTAAAGCGTCATTTAAATGTTTATAGCGCTTACATTACTATTTTTTTCAATTTTATGCTATTATAAGTGTATAAATATTCATTAACAGAGGTGTATGTAATGGCGAACAAAACAATGCGTCAGATTAAGATAAGAGAAATAATTTCTAACGAACAAATTGAAACACAAGAAGAATTAGTCAAAAGGCTAAATGAATATGATTTGAATATCACACAAGCTACTATATCTCGTGATATTAAAGAACTTCAATTAATTAAAGTTCCTGCACCTTCTGGTCAGTATATCTATAGTTTACCTAGAGACCGTAAATATCACCCGATTGATAAATTAGGTAGATATTTAATGGATTCATTTGTAAAAATTGACGGAGCAGATAATTTATTAGTACTTAAAACATTACCAGGTAATGCGCAATCAATCGGTGCAATAATTGACCAAATCGATTGGACAGAAGTAATTGGGACGATATGCGGTGATGACACTTGCTTAATTATTTGTAAAGATACAGAAGCAGCTGAAGTGATAACGGATAGAATTTTTAATATGCTTTAAAGGAGATTTAATATACAATGTTACAAGCACTTACAATTAAACAATTCGCTATAATTGAATCTTTAGAAATTAATTTTTCGGGTGGACTAACTGTTTTAAGCGGTGAAACTGGTGCTGGTAAATCTATTATTATAGATGCTATTGGTCAGTTAGTAGGTGCAAGAGCCTCACAAAGTTTCGTGAGACATGGCGAACAGAAGGCGATAATTGAAGGCGTATTTGATATTGATAATGTACCTAACGTCAATAAGATCTTAAGTGAGTTAGATATCGACTTTGACGAAGATTTCTTATTTGTAAAAAGAGAAATCTTTGCTTCAGGGAAAAGTATATGTAAATTAAATAATCAGAATGTAACGCTATCTGATTTGAAAATTGTTATGCAAGAATTACTTGATATTCATGGACAACATGAAACACAAATATTACTTAAACCTAAATATCATTTATCATTGTTAGATGATTATGCTGATGGTACTTATCAAGCTGAAATTGATCAATACGACGAAACTTTTCAATCTTATCGCTTAAAGAAACAAGAACTTGAAAAGTTAGAATCTCAAGACCAAGCATTATTACAAAGATTAGATTTAATAAAATTCCAACGAGATGAATTACAAGACGCGAATTTAAAAGAAGACGAAATTGACTTTTTGAATCAAGAAATTAAGAAACTTCAAAATCACGAAAAAATAAACGAAAGTCTTAATAAAGCGCATATGTTATTGAGTAGTGAAGAAAACATTACTGATAAAATTTATGAGCTTAATCAAGAAATTCAACATATAAACGATATAATTCCAGATAAATACACTGCTTTTAGTGAAGAATTAGATCAAATGTATTACACTTTAGAAGACTATAAACATGAACTATATAATGAGTTAACGTCTAATGACTTTGATGAATCTTTACTAAATGAGTATGAGTCTAGATTAAATGTACTCACAGATCTCAACCGTAAATATGGCAAAAGCATACCTGAATTAATCAAATATAGAGATAAAATTGACGATGAAATTTATAAAATTGAGAACTATGAACAAAGTACTTCTCAATTACGTGAAGAAATTAATGATCTTCATACAAACGTTGTAAAATACGGTGAAGCACTATCAGCTAAAAGAAGACAAGTTGCGTTGAACCTGAGAGATAGATTAGTTGAAGAAGTACAGAATTTACACATGCAAGATGCGAATATTGAAATTACATTTACTAAAACGAAGCCTACTCAATATGGCTTAGAAGAAGTAGAATTCTTAATCAGTCCAAATAAAGGCGAACCATTAAAAAGCTTAAATAAAATAGCTTCTGGCGGCGAACTTTCAAGAATAATGCTTGCGTTGAAAAGTATATTTGTTTCTTCAAAAGGACAAACAGCAATTTTATTCGATGAAGTAGATACAGGTGTATCTGGAAGAGTCGCACAAAAAATGGCTGAAAAAATGCATCAAATAGCGCAAACACTTCAAGTGATATGTATTTCTCATTTACCTCAAGTCGCTGCAATAAGTGATAATCATTTGTATATTGCTAAAGAAACCGTAAATGATAGAACAACGACTTCTATAAAACAATTAGATGGTGAAGATAAGATAGATGAAATAGCAAGAATGATATCAGGTGTTGAAGTTACAGAATTAACACGACAACACGCTAAAGAAATGATTATACAAAACAAAAATTTAAAATAGAATGATTCGTTAGGGTGTTAAGCATGGTAATTAAGGTAGCAATAATAGAAGACTCGAAAGCATATGTTAGTGAAATGGCACAATATTTAAAGAAACACGATATTGAAATTGTTAATATTGGATACAACGGTAAAGAGGCACTCGACATTTTAAATGGAGAAGTTTTCGATGTTCTTCTATTAGACTTAATCTTGCCACACATTGATGGCATGACTTTGCTTAAAAAATATATAAAACAAAATAAGCAATTTAAAGTGATATGTATGAGTGCTTTTGTAAGTGATGATGTCTTAAAAGAATCTGTTTCATTAGGAGTAGATTACTTCTTAATTAAACCTGTTGAGTTTGATGTCTTGTTAGATACGATACAACGTGTATTAACAACAACAGATTCTAATATAGAAGAAATGGACGCTTTAGATTTATTACTAGAGAAGATTGGATTTTCATCAAATTTAAACGGGTACGAATATATTAAGTATGGTGTACACCTTATGCTTCAATATAATCGTAAGATGCCGTTAACTAAAGAACTATATCCTTTAATTTCTCAAAATTATAATATTCAAGCGAATAATGTGGAAAGGTCTATCAGGCATGCTATTAAATTAGCTTGGGATAAAGAATTAAAGTCCTATTGGTATAATAGCGAAAAATTGTATGTACGACCTACAAATGGTGAGTTTTTATTACATCTATATGAAAAGTTTAAAAAAGAGACTAGGTAAGCCTAGTCTCTTTTTTTGGCATTTTGTTTCTTCATAAAATGTTCTTGTGCGCGTTTATTTTTCTTTTCACGATGCAGTATATAACCCCCAATGAACACTACACCAAATACAAAGAAGATAAAGCCTAATAAAAACTGTAACCAAATAAAATGTAATTGTGGAACAAGTTGTCCAAAAACAGCATCTCTCATCCATTTAATACCTAGTCCTGCAATGATACCTGGTATGACCAAAATGAGTAATGCAATATACTTTTGCATAAGTTAAAACTCCTATTAATTAATAACTTATATTATATATGAGATAATGAGTAAAAGTAAACATTGAAAAAATGGAATAAACGGTACAATTTGATTATGATAGTAATAGGAGGGGATTAAATGCTTTTTAAAGATATGATAAAAAATGGTCAAAATATATCAGCTACAATTGCTGTATGTAAATCAAATGATGAAGGTGTCATTAAAGCAATTGTAAAAGCGATTAAACATACAAAAGCTAGATTCATGTTGTTTGATGAACGACCACAAGATGAGTTGATCAGGTCATTTAATTTAACACATGAAGAATTAAATAGAATAGAAATTATTCAAACACTTAACGAAGAACATACTGTATCGCAATGTGTACAAGCTGTAGCAGATGGAAAAGCAGACTTAATAATGAAAGGATTAATTTCAACTTCAGAATTATTGAAAGAAGTTTTAAAAGATAAATATAACTTGAAGACCAACTATAGAATGAGTCATATCGCAATATTTAATATACCTGAGTATCACAAGATGTTAACCGTATCAGATGTTGCAATGAACATTGCACCAAATATCGAACAAAAAATTGAAATCACATCGAATTTAGTTTATTCACTCAAAAAAATTGGTATCGACTCACCTAAAATAGGGGTGCTTTCTGCAATTGAAAATGTAAATTCGAAAATGCAGTCGTCGGTTGATGCGAAAGAAGTGGTATCTTATCTCAATCAAGAAAAACCAGACCTTGAAATAGAAGGTCCAATTGCATTTGATGCTGCAATTAATAAAAAGGCATCCATTATTAAAAAAATAGATTCAAAAATATCAGGTAATGTTGATGGTTTAATCGTCCCTCAAATTGAAAGTGGCAATATTTTATATAAATCTCTCGTATATTTATCGAACGCTGATGTAGCATCTGTTATAATTGGTGCAAAAATACCCATAATTTTAACTTCTAGATCAGATTCATCACAAGATAAATTTCATTCTATTTGTAGTGCGTTAATGCTTATTTAGTATATTATAATAACAAATTAATAACTATACTCTTTATTTCAAAGTATTGAAAGAGCTTACAATGCTTTTATATCAATAAAGATTGAATTTTCTAAAAATTTTTACTTTTTGTAAGCGCTATCATTTTTCGTCAATTTATTTGATAAATAAAACATTTCATGTAAAATTAGAAATGAAGTTATTATATAAAAGTTGAAAAGGGGATTATTATGTTATTCGAAACGATAGAAAAATATGACTATGAGCAAATCGTATTTTGTCACGATAAAAGTTCAGGATTAAAAGCAATCATTGCGATTCATGATACAACATTAGGACCAGCGCTTGGTGGTTGTAGAATGTGGCCATATGAAAGTGAAGAAGAAGCTATTAATGACGCATTACGCTTATCAAGAGGTATGACATATAAAAATGCTGCAGCTGGTTTAAACTTAGGTGGCGGTAAAACAGTTATTATCGGAGATCCTAAAAAAGATAAATCAGAAGCTTTATTTAGAGCTTTAGGTAGATATGTAGAAAGTTTAAATGGTCGTTATATTACTGCTGAAGATGTAGGAACGACTGAAGACGATATGGATATTATCTTTGAAGAAACTGATTACGTAGTTGGTTTATCTGAAAGCCACCAATCTAGTGGTAACCCAAGTCCTAAAACTTCATTAGGTGTATTTGTTTCTATGAAACGCGCAGCTAAAGAAGCATTTGGAACAGATGACTTAAACGGGAAAACAGTTGCTGTTCAAGGTGTTGGACACGTTGCTTACGAACTATGTCGTTATTTACATGAAGCAGGTGCTCAATTAGTTGTAACGGATATTAACCAAGAAGCTGTTGATAGAGTTGTAAATGACTTCAACGCTCAAAGTGTCGGTATTAATGATATTTATGATGTAGATGCTGATATCTTTGCACCTTGTGCTTTAGGTGGCGTATTAAATGACGATACTATTGCACGCTTAAAAGTGAAAGTCGTATGTGGTAGTGCAAACAACCAATTACAAGACATAGATGTACACGGTGCTCAATTAGAAGATAAAGGTATTGTATATGCGCCTGACTTCGTTGCTAACTCTGGTGGTGTTATCAACGTTGCGGATGAATTAGATGGATACAATGAAGTACGTGCTATCTCAAACATTGAAAAAATCTATGACCAAATGGATAAAGTATTTGAAATTAGTAAGCGAGATCAAATTACTACTGCACGTGCAGCTGAAATTTTAGCTGAAGAACGCATTGAACAACTTATGAATGTAAGAAGTAATTTCTTGAAAACTGAAAGATCTATCATTTCTAGAGGTAAAAAATAATGAAAAAAATTCTTGTACTTAATTTAGGAAGCACATCATCTAAAGTTGCAGTATTTAATAACTATGATATGTTATTTGAAGATGTTATCAGACATGATATCGATCAAACTAATCTTCCATTAATTGATCAAGTCCCATTTCGACTTGAAAGTATCAAGAACTCATTAAACCAACATCATATCTCACTACAAGCAATAGATGCTATTGCTTGTAGGGGTGGTGTTTTAAAGCCTATACAAGGTGGAACATATCTTGTTAATAACATCATGTATCAAGACTTGAAATCTTTTAAATATGGATATCATGCCTCAAATTTAAGTGGTATTATCGGCTATACATTTGCTAAAGAATTAAATATACAGGCTTATATTGTTGATCCAGTCGTCGTAGATGAATTAATACCTGAAGCAAGAATTACTGGCATTAAAGGTATTGAAAGACGCAGTATCTTCCATGCATTAAACCAGAAATCAGTCGCTAAACAATATGCAGCTGATATGAACAAAGCATATGAAGATATTAATGTCATCGTCGCACATCTTGGAGGCGGTATAAGTGTAGGTGCTCATAGAAAAGGAAGAGTCATCGAAGTTAATGACGGCTTGTTAGGCGAGGGTCCATTTAGTCCTGAAAGAGCTGGCTCCATTCCAAATGATGCGTTAATTAAATGGGTTATTGATCACGATTTAAATGCTAAAGAAGCTAATAATGAATTAAGTAAAAATTCTGGGTTATTATCATATTTTGGTACAAATGATTGTTTAAAAGTAGAACAAATGATGGAAAATGGCGATAAAACTGCTAAACTTGTCTTAGATGCTATGTGTTATCAAATTGCTAAATCAATAGGGTCTTGCGCGGTCGTTTTAGAAGGTCAAATCGATCAAATTATCATAACTGGCGGATTAAGTTATTCAAAATATATCACAAATAAAGTAAAACAATATGTATCTTGGCTACAAAATGTTACTATATATAAAGGAGAAAAAGAAATGCACGCCTTAAATATTGGCGTAATGGACCTCTTACACGGTAAAATTAGTACCAAGTCATATGAATAAGGAGTAATACTATGTCTAAAGAATATGATTTAGTCGTTCTAGGTGGCGGTACGGCAGGCTATGTATCAGCAATTCGTGCTTCACAACTAGGAAAAAAAGTCGCAATTGTAGAGAAATTTAAGTTAGGTGGAACTTGTTTACATAAAGGTTGTATACCTACAAAATCATATTTAAAAACTGCAGAAATTTTAAGATACATACAACATTCAAACGAATATGGTATTAAAACTGCTTCAGCTGATTTTGAAATGACGGATGTTGTTGCTAAGAAAGATGAAACAGTTACTACGATGTACAATGGTGTACAAAGTTTGATGAAAAAATACAAAATTGACATTTACGAAGGTAATGGCAGAATTCTAGGACCTTCATTGTTCTCGCCTCAAGCTGGAACTGTATCTGTTGAATTTGAAAATGGCGAATCAGAACTACTCGTTAATCAACATGTATTAATTGCAACAGGATCAAGACCAATTGAATTACCATTCTTAAAGTTTAACCATCAGACCATCATTTCAAGTGATGATATGATGCAATTAGAAACGTTGCCTGAAAGCATGTTAATTATCGGTGGCGGTGTAATTGGACTTGAGTTTGCATCTTTACTAAATGATTTAGGTGTAAAAGTAACAGTTGTTGAAGCTGGGCAATCCATTATCCCTAACGAACAACGAGAAATCAGTAAAACGATTAAACGTAGCTTTGAAGAAAATGGCATAACCATTCATGAGAATTGTCCTTTATCTGAACAAGATGTCAACATACATGATAAACATGTAGATGTCACACTTCAAAATGAGCAACAAACTTTTGAAAAAGTATTAGTCGCAGTTGGTAGAACACCGAATACTGAAGATTTAGGATTGAACAACACAAAAATAAAGACCGATTATAAAGGCTATATACTAACAAATGATGTTTATCAAACTGATGATAAACATATTTATGCGGTTGGAGATGTCATCGGCAATTATCAATTAGCACATGTTGCAACAAAAGAAGGCACAATTGCTGTAGAGCATATGTTTGATAAAAATCCTATCACATTAGATTACTTAACAGTACCAAGATGTATATATACAAATCCTGAAATTGCATCGATAGGGATGACTGAACAAGATGCAAAAGCGCAAAATATTAATTTCAAAAAATTTAAAGTACCATTTAAAGCGATTGGCAAATCCGTCATCGAAAATAATGGACTTGGTGAATGTATATTAATTAAAGATATAGACAATGAAAAAGTGCTTGGCATTCATATGATTGGTGCAAAAGTGACTGAATTAATTAATGAAGCAGCTCTATTTACATTTATGAATGGCTCTACTGAAGAACTAGCAACTACTGTACATGCACATCCTTCAATTGGAGAAGTGCTCATGGAACTAGGGTTAAAATCTGAGAATCGTGCTATTCACGTCTAAAGAGGAGAGATTAGATGTTAGATTATAAGACTGTCGGATTAACGCATGAAGACTTAAAAGAAATTTATAAATGGATGTTATTAGGTAGAAAAATTGACGAAAGAATGTGGCTACTTAACCGAGCAGGTAAACTACCGTTTGTTATTAGTTGTCAAGGTCAAGAAGCAACACAAATTGGCACATATTATGCACTAAAAGACGAAGACGTATTAGCACCTTACTATAGAGATTTAGCTTTAGTTACAGCTCGTGGTATTTCTGCAGAAGAATCTATGTTAGCTGCATTTGCAAAACAAGGTGATACTTCAAGTGGTGGTAAGCAAATGCCATCTCACTTTAGTAAAAAAGATTTATCTATTTTAACGCAAGGTTCTTGTGTAACAACTCAAGTGTTACATGCAGTTGGCGCAAGTTTATCACTTAAAATGGATGGCAAAGAAGCGATTGCACTTGCTACTTTAGGTGAAGGTAGTACGAGTCAAGGTGATTTCCACGAAGCAATGAACTTTGCTGGTGTTCATAAGTTGCCATTTATTTGTATTATCGAAAACAATAAATATGCCATTTCGGTACCAAGTCACTTACAGTATGCAACAGATGATTTATCATCTAGAGCTGCAGGTTACGGTGCATTTGGTGAACAAGTGGATGGAAATGATCCGATAGCTGTTTATGAAGCAGTAAAACGCGCAAGAGAACGTGCAATTAATGGTGAAGGACCTACACTCATTGAAGCATTATGTAGCCGTTTAACACCTCATTCTTCAGATGATGATGATAATTATCGTCCGGCAGAAGAGATGAAAGAAGAAAAAGAAAATGATTGTATGATTAAATTCAAAGAATATTTAGTTGAACATCAAGTTACAAATGATGAATGGTTCAGCCAAATTGAAGATGAAATTAAACAAGAAATCAATACGGCTACTAAAAATGCAGAAAAAGCACCTTATCCATTACCGGAAGAAGCTTTAACACATGTATATGATCAAGGAGGCGAAAAGAATGCCTAAGTTATCCTATCTTGACGCGATTAATCAAGCTATGGACCAAGCTATGGAAAAAGACAATAATGTATTTGTTATCGGCGAAGATGTTGGTCTAAAAGGCGGCGTATTTGGCGCAACTAAAAATTTATACAACAAATATGGTGAAGGGCGTGTAATCGATTCACCATTAGCAGAATCAAATATAGTGGGTGCTTCAATTGGTGCTGCTATGATGGGTAAAAGACCGGTATCTGAAATTCAATTTGCAGAGTATATCGTTCCGGCAACAAACCAAATTATCAATGAAGCAGCTAAAATAAGATACCGTTCTAATAATGATTGGGATTGTCCTTTAACAATTAGAAGTCCATTTGGTGGCGGAATTCATGGCGCATTATATCATTCTCAAAGTATTGAGAGTATATTCTGTTCAACACCAGGCTTAAGAGTAGTCATTCCATCATCACCATACGATGCTAAAGGCTTACTTCTTGCGGCAATTGAAGATAATGATCCTGTATTATACTTTGAACATAAAAAAGCATACAGACTATTAAAAGAAGAAGTTCCTGAAGAATATTATACTGTACCAATCGATAAAGCAGATGTTAAACGAGAAGGTTCAGATATTACAGTATTCACTTATGGATTATGTGTAAATTACGCACTTCAAGCAGCTGAAATATTATCAACTGAAGGTATAGATGCAGAAATAGTAGATTTACGTTCATTATATCCACTAGATAAAGAAACAATTATTAATTGTGCGAAAAAGACTGGCAAAGTATTGGTTGTAACTGAAGATAATCTAGAAGGTAGTGTTATGAGTGAAGTATCTGCCATAATAGCTGAAAATTGCTTATTTGATTTAGACGCACCAATTGCAAGACTTGCAGGTCCAGACGTACCAGCTATGCCATTTTCACCACCTATGGAAGATTTCTTTATGATGAATCCTGTGAAAATAGAAGAAAAAATGAGAACATTAGCTGAATTTTAGGAGGTTAAATTATGGACGTAAAGATGCCGAAACTTGGAGAAAGTGTTCATGAAGGTACAATCGAACAATGGCTTGTTAAACCAGGTGACACAATTGAAGAGTACGATGCACTGTGCGAAGTGATAACAGATAAAGTAACAGCTGAAGTCCCTTCAACATTTAATGGAACAATTAAAGAAATTGTTGTAGAAGCCGGTGAAACAGTAGATGTTGGAACAGTTATTTGTACAATGGAAGTTGAAGGTGAAACATCAGAGGAAAACAATAATAGTGCCGATGAACAAACTGAACCAGAAGTAACTAAAGAAGAGCAACCTGCAAAAGCTGAAACACCTGTTTCTAATAAACCACAAGTAGGTCCAATGAATAACGGTCAATATTCACCAGTTGTATTTAAATTAGCAAGTGAAAATAATATTGATTTAAATAAAGTTAAAGGTACTGGTAATTTAGGAAGAGTGACTAAAAAAGACATTTTAAATGCGATTGAAAATGGTGTGCCAACTGAAGATGCATCATCTAAACAAGTAGATGCACCAGTTCAAGAAGTGGCTGAAAATACAGTTCAACCAGAAACAACTTCTTTACCTGGCGATTCAATTCCAGTCAATGGTGTAAGAAGAGCAATTGCGAATAAAATGTTGCAAAGTGTTCATGAAATTCCACATGCTTGGATGATGGTCGAAGTTGATGCTACAGACCTTGTTAAAACAAGACAACATCATAAATCATCTTTTAAACAAAATGAAGGATATAACTTAACATTCTTCGCATTTTTCGTAAAAGCTGTTGCAGAAGGATTGAAAAAATATCCGATGTTAAATAGTACTTGGGCAGGCGATGAAATTAAAATTCATAAAGATATTAATATTTCAATCGCAGTAGCAAGTGAAGATAAATTATATGTACCTGTTATTAAAAATGCTGATGATAAATCAATCAAAGGTATCGCTCGTGAAATTAATGATCTTGCAACTAGAGGAAGAAAGCATAAGTTAACTTCTCAAGATATGCAAGGCGGTACATTCACTGTCAATAATACAGGTTCATTTGGCTCAGTATCATCAATGGGTATTATCAATCATCCACAAGCTGCTATTTTACAAGTTGAATCAATTGTGAAACGACCTGTAGTTGTCAATGATATGATCGGTATTCGTGATATGGTTAATTTATCATTATCCATTGATCATAGAATATTAGATGGTTTAATGGCCGGTGAATTCTTAAAATATGTAAAAGAAAGATTACAAAGTATGACAATCGAGAACACATCTATATATTAATAAAACCTTGTCATTGTTTTACCCTTAAATCTCCTGTAAAATAGACTTATCTATTATTACAGGAGGCTTTTTTTATGGAAATGGATTTCAATTTATATATGAACGACGTAGTCAATTCTGCGAGAAATGAAATAGAAGCGGCTGGATACAAACAATTAACAACTAAAGAAGAAGTTGAAGAAACTTTCAACAAACCAGGTACAACATTTGTTATGGTTAATTCAGTTTGTGGATGTGCAGGCGGTATCGCAAGACCAGCAGCACAACATGCGTTACACTATGATAAATTACCAGATCAATTAGTAACTGTATTTGCTGGTCAAGACAAAGAAGCAACAGAAACAGCACGTGATTATTTCGAAGGTTACCCACCATCAAGTCCATCATTTGCTTTTCTTAAAGATGGCAAAATTGTCAAAATGATTGAAAGACATGAAATCGAAGGTCACGATCCAATGAGTGTTATTACAAACATTCAAGCACTATTCGAAGAGTATTGCGAAGAAGTGTAAAGGAACGGTTCATTTCTTATGCAAATAAAACCGTACAGAATAGGATATAGAACATTAAAAACTGCCCTAGGGATGACATTAGCTGTCATCCTTTCTAGGTTAATCGGCTTAGATAATTATGCATCCAGTGCTATTCTTGTTGTATTATGCATTAAGGATACAAGAGTTAAATCATTTGAAGCTGCAATATATAGATTTGTAGCATGTTTTATAGCAATTTTGATAGGTTCAGTATTTTTCACTTATTTAGGAAGTACACCTATTATACTTGGTATTATGGTGCTTTTATTTATACCCGTAACAGTCATGATTGGTGTACAAGAAGGAATTGTAACAAGCTGTGTTATAATACTTCATCTGTATATGGCTAAAACGATTGATATGAATGTTGTCGTAAATGAAATTTTATTACTTGTAATTGGTATAGGTATAGCTTTAATCATGAATATGTTTATGCCAAGTTTAGATTATAAACTTAACAATTATAAACGCAAAATAGAAGACGACTTTATATTAATAACCTTTATTTATAGTCAATGCTTACAAGATCCAAATAAGAAAATTAATGTACCGTCATTTGATATCGTTTCGGAAAATATTAGAAAAGCTAAATCATTAGCATTTAGAGAAGTTAAAAATCATTTTGTGAGAAATGAGAACTCTTACTATCATTATTTTGATATGAGAGAAGAACAATTAACTTTATTAAAAAGAATGAAAAAATTAATCGAATCCATGCAACACAGTCAACATGCACATCATTTATGTAGTCAATTGTTATTAGAAGTATCACAAAACGTACAAGGTAACGATTACTCACTCATGAGATTGCATAATCTATATGACATTAAAATAAAATTACAATCTATCGAGCTACCAAAAACACATCAAGAATTAGAAAGTATCGCAGCACTATTTCAACTATTAAACGAAGTAGAAGAATACTTACTAATCAAATCACAATTCGGTAGCCTTAAGAAGTAAAAACGCAATGCTATATGGCATTGCGTTTTTTGTGTATATAGTGGGGGGAGATGTGAGTTTATGTTGACTTTAACTCACATCTTTCACAATCTCGTGAGTTTATGTTACCTTTAACTCACATGTTTTTCAATCTCGTGAGTTAATGTTGGCTTTAACTCACATCTTTCACAATCTTGTGAGTTAATATTGCCTTTAACTCACATCTTTTCCAATCTCGTGAGTTAATATTGTCTTTAACTCACATGTTTCCTAATCTTGTGAGTTAATGTTGGCTTTAACTCACATCTTTTCCAATCTCGTGAGTTAATATTGGCTTTAACTCACATCTTTCCTAATCTCGTGAGTTTATGTTGCATTTAACTCACATCTTTTCCAATCTCGTGAGTTAATGTTGACTTTAACTCACATGTTTCCTAATCTTGTGAGTTAATATTGCCTTTAACTCACATCTTTTCCAATCTCGTGAGTTAATGTGGGCTTTAACTCACATGTTTCTTAATCTCGTGAGTTAATGTAGCTTTTAACTCACATGTTTCACAATCTCGTGAGTTAATTCTGTCTTTAACTCACATCTTTCACAATCTCGTGAGTTTATTCTGTCTTTAACTCACGAGTTCCACATATTCTAATATTACCTAATTAAAATTTGTATCTCTCACCCCAAAAAAAGCGCTACTCATCATGAGCAAGCGCTTTTGAACTATATTATTAATTTAATAGGAATGGTAAGATACCTGATAATACAAGTGCAGCTACGATTGCTACTAACATTACGATGATTATGATTTTACGTACATTCTTATTTCCCATGATAACCCTCTCTTTAAACATTAGTTTTGTATATATTTATCAACTATTATACACTAGATTATGAGATATTTAAATAAATGAAAAGAGGGACAATCATGATTAATGAAGAAAGATTATTAAATACTTTTATGGAACTTGTAAAGGTAGATTCTGAATCTAAAAATGAAAGAAAGATTGCTGACTTATTAAAGCAAAAGTTTACTGATTTAGGTTTAGATGTTAAAGAGGATGACTCTCAAAGCGAAACTGGTTATGGTGCTGGAAATTTAATTTGTAAATTAAAAGGTGAAGATTCTAGCAAGACACCGATTTATTTTACAAGCCATATGGATACTGTTACGCCTGGTAATAATATCGAACCTGAATTACGTGAAGATGGTTACATTTATTCTAAAGGTGAAACAATCTTAGGTTCTGATGATAAAGCTGGTTTAGCTGCAATTTTAGAAGCTATTCAAGTTATTAAAGATAACAATATTCAACATGGTGATATCGAATTTATCATTACAGTAGGTGAAGAATCTGGTTTAGTTGGTGCTAAAGCTTTAAATCCTGATGATATTCAAGCGAAATATGGTTTTGCTATTGATGCGCCTGGTAAAGTAGGTACAACTGTTGTAGCAGCTCCTACTCAAGCTAAAATAGAGGCTATTATTAAAGGTAAAACAGCACACGCTGGTTTAGAACCTGAAAAAGGTGTTTCTGCTATTAATATTGCTGCTAAAGCTGTTAGTCATATGAACTTAGGACGTATCGATGAAGAAACGACTGCTAATATCGGTAGATTCGAAGGTGGAACAGCAACAAATATCGTAAGTGATCATGTATATATTTTAGCAGAAGCTAGATCTTTAGATGACGAAAAAATGAATCAACAAGTTACACATATGAAAGAAGCATTCGAGAAAACTGCTGAAGAATTCGGATGTTCTGCTGAAGTTAATGTACAAATTATGTACCCAAGCTTTAACTTAACTGAAGAAGACGATGTTGTTCAATTAGCCGTTAAATCTTCTGAAAAAATTGGACGTAAAGCAGACCTTGTTAAACTAGGTGGCGGATCTGACGGAAATGTTATTAGTGGATTCGGAATTCCTACTGTTATTTTAGGTGTTGGATATGAATATATTCATACAACAAATGAACGTATGCCAGTTGAAGAATTACAAAAAATTACAGAACAAATCGTTGCAATTGCTGAACTTGCATAAAAATTCAGTATGTAAACGTATTCATTTGAAATTAAAGACTTTATAGACGAAAAACGTATTCAAACTATGTTAAAATGTACTAGAAAATGAAAAAAAGTGAGGTTAATTTCATGACACAACAAATAGGTGTAGTTGGTTTAGCTGTAATGGGTAAAAACTTAGCTTGGAATATTGAATCACGTGGTTACTCAGTTTCAGTGTATAACCGTTCAAAAGAGAAAGTCGACCAAATGGTTGAAGAGTCACAGGGTAAAAATATACATCCAAACTATTCAATCGAAGAGTTTGTAGATTCATTAGAAAAACCAAGAAAAATTTTACTTATGGTAAAAGCTGGTGAAGCAACAGATAAAACAATCGATAGCTTATTACCATTATTAGATAAAGGCGACATCCTTATCGATGGCGGAAACACTAACTATTTAGATACGATTCGTAGAAATCAATACTTAGATGAAAGTGGAATAAACTTCATTGGAACAGGTGTTTCAGGTGGAGAAGAAGGTGCTTTAACTGGTCCTTCAATTATGCCTGGTGGTCAGAAAGAAGCTTATGAATTGGTAGCTCCAATTTTAGAAAGCATTTCTGCAAAAGCAAGCGATGGTTCTCCATGTGTAACATATGTTGGTCCAGACGGTGCAGGTCACTATGTAAAAATGGTGCATAACGGTATTGAATACGCAGATATGCAATTAATCGCTGAAAGTTATGACTTAATGAAACGTGTATTACACATGGATCATAAAGAAATCGCTGAAACGTTTAAATCATGGAACGCTGGCGAATTAGAAAGTTATTTAATTGAAATCACAGGCGAAATCTTTAATAAATTAGACGAAGATGGTACACCATTAGTTGAAAAAATTATGGATAAAGCTGGACAAAAAGGTACTGGTAAATGGACTTCAATCAATGCTTTAGAATTAGGTATTCCATTAACAATTATTACTGAGTCTGTATTTGCTAGATTTATTTCTTCATTCAAAGATGAAAGAGTTAAAGCAAGCACAGCGTTTAATCCAGAAGTAACTGAGTTTGATGGTGACAAAGAAGCATTCTTAGAACAAATCAGACAAGCACTTTATATGAGTAAAATCTGTAGTTATGCACAAGGATTTGCTCAAATGAAAACTGCTAGTGAAACAAATAACTGGAACTTAAAATTAGGTGAGTTAGCTATGATTTGGAGAGAGGGTTGTATCATCCGTGCGCAATTCTTACAAAAAATCAAAGACGCTTACGATAATGATTCATCATTAACAAACTTATTATTAGATCCTTACTTCAACGATATCGTTGCAAAATATCAAGGTTCATTAAGAGAAGTATCAGCGACTGCAATCAAAGCAGGAATTGCAACACCTGGTTTTTCTTCAGCAATCAATTACTTTGATAGTTACCGTTCAGAAGATTTACCTGCCAACTTAATTCAAGCACAACGCGATTACTTTGGTGCGCATACTTATGAACGTAAAGACAAAGAAGGTATTTTCCATACTGAATGGACTAAATAATTTGATATAACAAAACAACCCGTTATCTCCAAGAGATAGCGGGTTGTTTTTAATTCATACTTTTATGATCAATAGGTATCCAAAGTTGTACTTTAGAAGTTTCTTGATCAAAATTAACATCAAGAGGGTATACCTCAACATAAAAATCATCATGTAAATAAGGCATTTTAAGTTGCCATTGATTTTCAATATGGTGCCAAGCTTCACTCACTACAAAATCTAATTCACCTTGTAAATTAAACGTCGCGAAATGATGTCCAGGTAAATAGTAATTATCTAAATGACCTGGATATCTTTCACTAGGAACACCTACAAATACTTCGAGTCCATCTACAAGTGGTCTTCGAATAACGAATAGTTGATTAGGTTTAACATCATTATATTTAATAAAGTCTTCTATGTAATTATTCTCTAATAACATTTCTAATAAGTCAGGTATTAAAAAATGATTATCTAGTTCATTTGAATGATAATGATGATTTTTTCCTACTAACTTTAAATCATCTTTGTATTGTAATGAATAATTTAACGGTTCTGTTTCTGTAGAAGTTAATTTAATAGAGACTCTTTTTTTAATTTTAAGCATAGATTGATGTGTCTTCGTTTGTAGCGGACTTATGCCATGATATGCATTAAAATCATGAGCGAATGCATGTGCATCTCTGTATCCATACTTTAAAGCAATATCTAAAATACGTGTATGACCACTTAATATATCAAATGCCGCTTCTGTCATTCTTCTAGCAAGTTGATATTCAATAGGTGTCATACCAATAACCATCGTAAATGATTGATTCAAGTGAAAAGGGGACTTTTCAACGTGATCGCTCAAAGTTTGTAAATCGATATCGCTCAATAGATGATCTTCAATGTACACAATTGCTCTTTGTAAATCTTTAATTACTTCCAATGTTCAGTCACTCCTGTTGGCGGAAAGATTAGTTAATATCGTCCCACCATTTAAATCCATCAATAGACAATAATAATTGACTCTTAATCGGTCCATTAGTACCCGCTCTATAATTAGGGAACGGTGCTTTATCATTGTCCCACACATTTTGTATCACATCTACATATTTCCAAGTTGCTTTTAATTCTTCCCAATGCGTAAAGTTTGTTGAATCACCTTTAAGACAGTCGAAGATTAAGTTCTCATATGCATCAACTGTATTCATTTTATCTTGTGCACTCATTGCGTATGATAATTGAACAGGTTCTGTTTCTATGCCTTGAACTTGTTTTTTAGCATTTAAATGTAGTGAAAGACCTTCATTAGGTTGAATATTAATGACAAGTAAATTTGATTCTAGTTCTGAATCACGTTGATAATATAAATTCATTGGTACTTCTTTGAATTCAACAACGACTTGAATACCTTTTTTCTTCATTCTTTTACCAGTTCTAATAAAGAATGGTACACCAGCCCATCTGAAATTATCTATCAATACTTTACCTGCAACGAAAGTAGGGGTATTAGAGTCATCTGCTACTTTATCTTCTTCTCTATAGCTTCTAACTTCTTCGCCTTCAATTTGACCTTTATCATATTGTCCTCTAACAAAGTTCTGTTTAACTTCTGACTCATCTAAAGCTCTAATTGAACGCAATACTTTTACTTTTTCATTTCTAACATCTTCACTGTTTAAACTAATAGGCGGTTCCATTGCTAATAAAGCAACCATTTGTAACATATGGTTTTGGAACATATCTTTTAATGCACCACTATTTTCATAGTATCCACCACGATCTTCTACACCTAATATTTCAGAAGATGTTACTTGGATATTTGAAATATATTTATTATTCCATAATGGTTCGAACATCGCATTCGCAAATCTTAACACTTCGATATTCTGTACCATATCTTTACCTAAATAATGGTCGATTCTGTAAATTTCTTCTTCTTTAAATGAACGTCTAATTTGTTCATTTAATTCTTCAGCAGATGCTAAATCTGTGCCGAAAGGTTTTTCAATAATTAAACGTTTGAAACCGTCAGTATCTGTTAAACCTGAAGATTTTAAGAAATCTGTAACAGTTCCAAAGAATTGAGGTGCCATTGCTAAATAAAATAATCGATTACCTTCTAATTGATATTGTTCATTTAACTCATTTGAAAAAGCTAATAATTCTTCATAACTAGAAGGGTCACTAACATCGTGCGATTGATAAAACACATGTTCCATAAATTCATCTAACTTGTCTGTATTCTGTACATGTTTCTCTACTGAAGCTTTAATTTCATTTCTGAACTTTTCAGTAGTCCAATCTCTTCGACCAACACCAATTATTGCGATGTGCTCGTCTAATTGATTTTGTTGATATAAATGAAAAATAGATGGGAATAATTTACGGTGACTTAAATCACCTGTAGCCCCAAATATTGTAATTAAGCATGGAATATTTCTAGTTTCGGTTGTCATTTATTTACCTCGATTCTCTAACTTTTTCACAATTTACAATATTAATTATTATAACATGTTAGTGATTGATATTCTTCCATTTGAACTGTTAAATTTTCGATTTATTCAGTAAGTTGTATAATCATCATCATTTTTATGTATTTTTATAAATCATTGTATGATACATGTTATAATAATATCGTAAGGAGGAAGACGATGGAACTCACATTTTTAGGCACAAGTGCCGGATTACCGACTAAAGAAAGAAATACACAATCAATTGCCTTTAATTGCCTACCTCACGTCAATCAACTATGGTTATTTGATGTTGGTGAAGCAACTCAACATCGCATATTACATACTGGCATTAAACTTGGCAAAATAAGTCATATATTTATTACGCACTTACATGGTGACCATATATTTGGATTACCTGGATTATTAACAAGTCGTTCCTTCCAAGGTGGTAAAGATAAACCTTTAACAATAATTGGCCCTAAAGGTATAGCAAAGTTTATACAAACGGCATTAGAAATTTCTCAATCAAATTTAAATTATCCGATAACTGTAAATGAATTCAACACGGAAACCGAACTTAATATCGATGGCTTTCATATTAAAGCTTTACCTTTAAAACATGGTATATTATCTGTCGGTTATCGCATCACAGCACCTGATATTGAAGGGAAGCTTGATGTTGAAAAACTTAAAGCAATCGGAATAGAGCCTGGACCAAAATATCAAGAAGTAAAAGCAAACGAAACTTTTGAATATGAAAATCAAACTTATCAATCTAAAGATTTCAAAGGTCCTAAGAAAAAGGGGAAAGTGATTACAATCTTTGGTGATACGATGCCATGTCAAAATGAACATATCCTTGCTCAAGATGCAGACGTTATTGTTCATGAAACAACGTATATCGAAGGCGATAAAAAATTAGCCAATTCTTATTATCATAGTCATATTGAAGATGTCTTTCAATTAATGACTGATGTTAATGTAAAAAAAGGTCTATTCACACATTTATCTAATCGATATGAATTAGAAGATATTCAAACAGTTGAAGCCACATTGCGTTCAGCTGTAACTCATGACTTTAAATTTGTAAAAGATTATGACCAATTTCAAATATAAAAAAACATCTCATCTTATATGTATTTTAAGATGAGATGTTTTTTTGTAACTTATTCAATTAATCTTCATCCGCTTCTGCAAGTTCGATACTTCTCTTAACAGCTGCGTTTAAACAATCTAAGAAAATAGCTTCAATGTCATGGTTGCTTAACGCATTTAAACCAGCTTGCGTTGTACCACCTTTAGACGTAATATTTTTTCGTAATTGATCCATTTTTAAATCAGAACGTTCAATCATTTTACCAGTACCAATAATCAACTCTTTAATAGACTCTTCAACTTGAGATTGCTCGATGCCTAATTTAGTACCAGCATTTACATATTGTTCAAATACGTGATATAAGAATGCAGGTCCACTACCAGTAATAGCTGTCACTTGATGTAAGTGATCTTCTTTAACTTCTAACGCTGTACCGAAAGCTTCAATAAGCGTTAATACTTCTTGTTTAGAATTAGGATCGAAGTTTGTAGAGAAACTAATACCCGTTACTGAATGCCCAACGTGCGCATTCGTATTCGGCATAATTCTAGCAATTGGATTATCAACTTGTAAATTATCTCTAATATAACTAATCGGTAAACCAGCCATAATTGAAATGAATTTATTATCACTCGTTATGAAAGGTTTAATGCGTTCAGCTAATTTTAAGAAATCATAAGGTTTTGTACTTAAGAATACATAATCTGCATCTTTTAACAATTCTTCATCATCATAACTATAGCTAACGCCTAAAGCTTCATGATAACTTTCCAATGCTTCTTGGTTCGACTTATTTGTTAAATAAATATTTTCAGGTTCAATCGACTTACTGTTAACAATTCCAGTGAATATCGCGTTTGCCATATTACCAGATCCATAAAACACAATTTTCATAATAAAATCACTCACTTCCATATGAATTCATTTTAATTATAAAGAAATATAATCTTATGTCAAAATTGCTTGTATCGTATTTAGTTTTTTTGAAGTGTTATGATACATTATACATAACAATGAATAAAGGATGAGTTAAATGATCGGTAAACATTATTTATTAACTGGTGCCACAGGTTCACTAGGGGAGAGCTTGATACAATCATTGAATAATCATGGTGCTTACGTTTCTATAATTGTAAGAAATAAGGATAAGGCCAATCATTTAATGACGACATATAAAAATATTAAAGAAGTCTTTATATTAGATATGAATGACACCGCGCAAGTCGAACAATTTAATCTTGCACAGAACAATACGTATGATGGGATTATTAATAATGCTGGGTTAGGTTACTTTAAATCTAATGAGGCACATTCAAGTGATGAAATAAAGGATATTTATCATACGAATCTCGTGAATTTAATAATTCTATTGAACCGTGTATTACCTTATTTAAAAAAAGGGGCATCAATCGTTAATATTTCATCGATTTCTTCTAAAGTAACAACACCATATGGTAGCCATTATGCAGCGTCAAAAGCAGCTTTGAGTAGTTTCACAAATGCTTTAAGACTTGAACGAGAAGATTTACATGTACTTAATGTCAATCCAGGACCTTTCAAATCACAATTTCATGCTAAAGCAGACCCTTCTGGCCACTTTGAAAAGCTCACATCTCAAATTCAGCTTAATGTTGAAGATTTGAGTGAACAAATTGTTAAAAGTATGATTAAAAGAAAAATAGAAATAAACGAACCGAAATGGATGGATTTAGGATTGAGGTTTTATCAATTAGCACCTCGTACATTTGAAAAATTATTTAAGCAAAGTTTTTTGAGTAAAAAGATATAAATAGAGTCTGGGAAAATTAATCTTCTCCCAGACTCTTTTCTTTTATTGTAAGTGATTTGTGTATTCAATATTTTTAACGATTGAACAAGCGTGCTTAATTTGATCTTCTGATAATGTTCCATTATAACTTTGCATACTTTCAGCTAATTGCTCTGGTGAACTTGCACCTGTAATAATAGAGCCAAGTGCGTCAAATGATTTCAAATAACTGAATGTAACACTTGATAAATCATCATATTCTTTATTCAGTTGAGAAATGGTATCCGATAAATCATTATAATTATATTCTAGTAAGCCATCTTTAAATTTACGATCTAGTACCTCGTTTGATTTATGAGTTAATAAACCTTTAGAAACTGGACCTCTTGCTAATATTTTAACACCATGCTCGTCAATCTTTTCTAAAAGACTTTCAGGGCGGTTATCTAAAATACTAAACTGCATCATAATTGTTTCAATGTTACTGTTTTTTAAATAATAATCGATAACATTAGGTCTAATTGACGAAATACCATATGCTTTTATAAGACCTTGTTCTTTTAATCTTTCAAATGCTTCTATTGTTTCATCTTTGTTATCTTCAATCGTACCGCCATGTAACATATATAAATCTAATTGTTCTAAATCCAATCTTTGTAAAGTTTCTTTAATGCTTTTCATAATGTGTTCTTTAGAAGGGTCCCAAAAGTGTTCTTGTTTCTCTTTATCAAAATGATTACCAACTTTTGATCCAATGACAATATCTTGTTGATCTTGATATTTTTTCAAAAGTTGTCCTACGATTTTTTCATTCTCACCGTAATCATATAAATCAGCTGTATCAAAATATGTTATACCTTGTTTGATTGCTTCATCAACAATTGTTTCTGCATGGTTAATATCTGTTCCTAAACTCATACAACCTAATCCGACTTCTGAAATTTCAATGCCACTTTTCAATGTATTCTTTTGCATATTGAAGCTCCTTTCGCTACACTTTATTTATTAAGTTTACCAGATAAATTATTTTTATGAAAAGAGGCACACTTATAATGAAACTAACTGAAGAAACTATTTCGAAAGAAACGATATATGATGGCCGTATTATTAAGCTAGAAAAACATCAAGTTACACTTCCAGACGGGCAAACGAGTGAACGCGAAGTCGTATTACATAATGGTGCAGTATCCGTATTAGCAATAACGCCAGAAAATGAAGTATTAGTAGTGGAACAATATAGAAAAGCAATGGAAAAGACATTAATCGAAATTCCTGCTGGTAAATTAGAAATAGGGGAGGAACGTGAATCGGCTGCACTTAGAGAATTAGAAGAAGAAACAGGATACGTTGCAGATAAACTCGAACTCATAGGTGAAGTATATGGATGTCCAGGGTTCTGTAGCGAGAAAGTAAGTATTTATATCGCGAAAGATTTAAAAGAAGGAAAAGTAAATTTAGACGAGGATGAGTTCTTGAATTTAACTAAAATTCCAATTGATCAAATACAGTCCTTATTATCAGAACATAAAATTGAAGATGCAAAAACAATGATAGCCTTCCAATACTTATTATTAAATTATAATCATTCTAAATAAAAAGATATTTTTTCTTGCTTTTTGAGAAGATTATTGGTATTTTAGTATACGAATACATTACTAGTTGATAATGATTATTTTTTAGAAAGAAGGTGTCAAGTTGGAAGAACGTATACAACGTGTGAAAGAACAATTACACAAAGCTTCCTACAAACTAACTCCGCAAAGAGAAGCGACAGTTAGAGTATTACTTGAGAATGAAGCCGATCATTTAAGTGCAGAGGACGTTTACCTAAAAGTTAAAGATAAGGCACCTGAGATTGGTCTCGCAACTGTCTATCGTACGTTAGAACTATTAGCAGAATTAAAAGTAGTCGACAAAATTAACTTTGGCGATGGTGTTGCTAGATTCGATTTAAGAAAAGAAGGGGCAAAACATTTTCACCACCATATGGTATGCATGGAATGTGGCGCAGTTGATGAAATCGAAGAAGATTTATTAGAAGACGTAGAACGTCGTGTTGAAAAAGAATTTAACTTTAAAATTTTAGACCATCGATTAACTTTTCATGGTATTTGTCATAGATGTCACGAAGAATAAATCTATACTGGACGTTACTAAATGAAGTTTTATACTGATTTTAGTGATGTCTTTTTTTATGGTAAAATAATGACAACAATGAGGTGAATTCATGGAACAAATCATAAATGAGTTTATAGATTTTATAAGATTAGAAAAAGGTTTGAGTCAAAATACAATCCAATCGTACCAAAGAGATTTAAAGCAATATAACCAATACATAACTGAACATAAAATTAGTCATATAGACAACATTGATCGTATTGTGATACAAAAATATTTTGCACATCTTAAACAAGAAGGTAAATCAGCTAAGACAATTGCGAGACTGGCAGCGACGATTAGAAGCTTTCATCAATTTGCAATTAGAGAGAAATACGCCGTTAAAGATCCAACAATATTGATTGAAACACCTAAATACGAACAGAAACTTCCAGATGTATTGAGTGAAGATGAAGTGAACCAACTCTTAACATTTACACATATTACAAATCCTAGAGATGAACGAGACCGAACGATGCTTGAACTTTTATATGGCACGGGCGTTCGTGTAAGTGAATTGATTCAATTAAATGTAGAAGACGTCAATTTGACGATGGGATTTATTAGAGTGTTTGGTAAAGGAAATAAAGAACGCATCGTACCACTTGGTGAACATTTAATGGGCATATTAAGAAACTACATCCAAGAAGTTCGACCAAATTTATTGAAGAAACAGGTTACAGATATATTATTCTTAAATGCACGTGGTACAGCTTTAACGCGTCAAGGATTTTGGAAAATATTAAAAAAAATCGGCTTAGAAAAAGGGATAACGAAAACTTTAACACCTCATACTTTAAGGCATTCTTTTGCGACGCATTTGCTTGAAAATGGTGCAGACTTGAGGGCAGTGCAAGAAATGCTCGGACATTCCGACATTTCTACAACACAACTTTACACACACATCTCTAAAAAACAAATACGTGAGATGTATTTAACGTATCACCCTAGAGCCAAGAAGGAGAAGAAAAATGAAGAACAATAAACAACAACAAAATGAATCAAAAAAATATGTCACTTTAGCAATTTTATTAACATTTGCTGTCGCTTGGGGTCTCATTTATTGGTTATTTATTGTCTAGCGTGACGTTGTTTATATGCTGAAATACGACTTTCTATCACTTCAGTACGATCCCTTAGTAGATGATGATGTTTAATATAATCTGATACATCTGTATTATAGTTAAATTCAAAGTCATCAAAAGAACTTTCTAAAGCACGATAGCTTGCATCTGTTAAAGGGAGTTGAATATTTTCATATGGATGACCTTGCTCAATGCGCATGATTTGTGAACGAATTAAAGATTGAAACGATGCTTTTTCAATACCTAAATGGCTAAAGTCATCATTTAATTCAGCAATTTGTAATGCTTTTTTATAAGTTTTTAGAGCGCCTTTCGTATTATCACGTCTATAGTGGTAACACGCTGTAGAGAACAATATTAAACTTACAATTGCATCATGCTTACTAAATTGAGTTTGATCTTTCCAATGATCTTCTAATATATCGTGACATTCAAAATAATGTCTTAAGACATGGAAATGATAGTGAAATGACATTATTTGTGTTTCCATTTAAAATCCCTCTCAGCATAGAATATTTATACGTAATCATGGTATAATAATTTTTAGATTTATGCACGTAAAAGGAATAGAAATGAGGAAGTTTTAAATGTATGAAGTAAAACTTGATGCCTTTGAAGGACCTTTGGATTTATTACTTCATTTAATACAAAAATACGAAATAGATATTTATGATATTCCAATGAAGGAACTAACCGAGCAATACTTAAGTTATATACATCAAATGAAAATATTAGAAATAAATGTAGCGAGTGAATATTTAGTGATGGCATCAGAGTTATTGATGATCAAAAGCAAATTATTACTACCTACACAACCATCAGATATTGATGAATTTGAAGATGATCCAAGGGACGATTTAGTTAGACAATTAATCGAATACCAAAATTATAAAGAATATGCTGAATTATTAAATCATAAAAAACAAGACAGAGAACAAATATTCATCAAAAAGCCAGCAGATTTATCCAAATTTGAAGCCGTTCATGACAAACGTGCACCTTTAGATTTAGATTTGACGGATTTAATTATTGCATACCAACGTACTAAACGTAGACAGAGATTTAATAAACCACAGAATGTCACAGTTAACGAAGATAGTTATACGATTGAAATGGCAACTGCTTCAATACAAGCACAACTTGCCCAACATAAGAGTTATAAATTTTTCGAGACATTGCCATCTGATTTATCTACAAATGTATTGGTAACGTTGTTCTTGGCAATATTGGAAATGATGAAATTAAGACAAATTGATGTATTCCAACAATATCAATTTGGAGAAATAACTATAAATCGAGGCGTGAATTATGTCAGTGAGTAAATTAGGATTATTAGAAGGATTATTATATTCATTAGGTGATGAAGGCATTGAAGTTAATCAGTTATGTGAGTTATTAGAATTAACGCCATCACAATTAAAAGATTTAGCAAATGAATATGATCGCGAAACATTACAAATCATTTTTTACGGTAATAAATGCATTCTTACAGCAAAGCCAATTATGCATCAATATCTTGAAAAATTAATGATAGATAATATGAATACAAAATTATCACAAGCTGCGTTAGAAACATTATCTATTATTGCATATAATCAACCTGTTACGAGAAGTGATATAGAAGTGATTCGTGGTGTAAATTCAGACGCTTCTGTTAAGACTTTAATTGCGAAAGGTGTCGTTGAATCAAAACATAACGATCAATCTAGAAGTCAATTATTGTATACGACAGATTACTTTCTAAATGTATTTGGACTGACTTCTTTAGACGAATTACCGAAATCAACAAATGAAGAAAATGAACAAGAAGAAATGGATTTGTTTTTTAGTAGCATGAACGAAAAACAAAACAATGAGGAGCAATCATAATGAGCGAAGAATTAGAGAGATTACAAAAAGTTATTGCAAAAAGTGGCTATACGTCACGTAGAAAAGCGGAAAAATTAATCGAAGAAGGGCTTGTATACGTTAATCATAAACAAGTAACAGAACTTGGCACTAAAGTGAAAGATTCTGATTATATCGAAGTAGAAGGTATTCCATTAGAAATGCCAGATAAACTATATATTTTATTCCATAAACCAACAAAAGTAATTACAAGTGTATCTGATGATAAAGGAAGAGCAGTTGTAACGGATTATTTTAAAGATATTAAGACGAGAATTTTCCCAGTTGGTAGATTAGATTATGATACATCAGGTTTATTAATTTTAACGAATGATGGTGAGTTTACAAACTTAATGACGCATCCTCGTTATAAAATTCAAAAGAAATATGTAGCAAAATTAAAAGGCTATTTACTAAGAGAAGAAGTTAAACAATTAGAAAAAGGTATACAGCTAGAAGATGGATTGACACAACCTGCAATTGTAAAAGTAAAAAGTCAAGACAGAGAGCGTAATGTAACACATGTAGAAATTACGATTACGGAAGGTAGAAATAGACAGGTTAGAAGAATGTTTAGTCATTTTGGACATGAAGTTGTTAAACTTACGAGAGTAGAATATGGTCCACTTAATTTAAAAGGCTTAAATGCTGGACAAGGCAGAACGTTATCACCCCATGAAATCAAAGTTTTAAGACATTTAGCACAAGATGGTAAATAATCTGTAAACGTTCACAATAATGCCACTAATCTGCTTTTTAGTCATGATATACTAGACAAAACACCATAACATTGCATATGTATGGTTTTTTTATTGTGTTAGGGAGGATTTTAAATGAAGAAAAAACAGAAGACTGTACTCCAAATTGTTATAACTGCAGTGATCTTAATTGCAATTGTATTTACAGTATGGTCCAGTCTTACGAAAGATAAGGATAAAGTAGCGCAAGTTGGAGATGATGCGCCACTTTTTGAACTCCAAACAGTTGATGGGAAAAAGGTTAATTTAAAAGATTTACGTGGGAAAGGTGTTTTAATTAACTTTTGGGGGACTTGGTGTGAACCATGTAAACGCGAAATGCCTGAGTTAGAAAGACAATATCAAAACTACAAAGACAAAGGTGTTGAAGTCGTTGCGATACATGTCAGAAATAATCCTCAACAAATCAAACAATATTTAAGTTCATTAAAAGAAACACCAACATTCACAGTTGCAATGGATAACGATAATTTAGTAACAGATGCATACGGTATCAATCCATTACCAACTACGATAACGGTTGATAAAGATGGTAAAATAAAAACAAAGCATACTGGTGAACTTTCTAAAAAGCAAATCATAGAAGAAATGGAAAAGGTCAAAGTGAAATAGAGGGGGATTTAAAGTGAGCAACAAGCAAATTGTTTGTGAGTGCGGGCATAAGAACCCAGAAGGAACTCAATTATGCTTAAACTGTGGTCGCTTAATAAATGACGACTATGATAAGAAAAAGACAACCGACGTTATGCGTTACGATGGGCAAGCGATACGTTCGAAAACAAAAAATAGAACAATATTAGATCGCATTTGGAATTTCTTCGCTTCAATCAAAACAGGTGTTACTTTACTCGTATTAACGGTTATTGCAGCTTCAATTGGAACAATATTCCCACAAGAATATTTCATTCCAATGAATGTGAATCCAGAACAATATTATTATGAACATTATGGTTCTCTCGGTTTACTATATTATAAACTTGGATTCCACAATTTATATAGTTCATGGTGGTTCTTAATTCTGTTAGGTTTAGTAGCGTTCTCTATTATTACATCAAGTATTGATAGAGGGATACCTTTACATAAATCTTTGAAAAATCAAAGAACGAAAAAGCACAGTTCATTTTATAAACGTCAAAGATTAAACTTACATTCAGAAGATCAAGTTAATCTTGATGAATTAAGTCAATCTTTTAAAGAAAAAAGATATAAAGTTAAACAAGATGGGAATCATATCTTACTTGAAAAAGGACGTTTATCAAGATACGGTCCTTATATCAACCATACTGGTTTAATCATTTTATTATTTGGGGCAATGTTAAGATTCTTACCAGGCTTTTACTTAGATGATATGGTCTATGTGAAAGAAGGAGAAACGAAACCAGTACCAGGTACAGATAGAGGCTATTATATAAAAAACAACGACTTTATATATGAAGAATATGATCAAAAATCTCAATCCAATACAAACCCTGAATCAATTGACCCAAGTTTAAACAAAATTGCTAAGAACTATGAAACAAAAGCTACTTTATATAAAAACAGTCAAGAAGAAGTAATTGGTTCAGATGCTAATCTAAAAGAAGTCGCTTCAGGTTCAATTAAAGTCAATCATCCATTGAAATATGATCACTTACAATTTTACCAAAGTAGCTTTGATAACTCGTTGTTAAAAGATATGACATTTAACTTAAAAACAAAAGACGGTAAAGCACTCGGGAAACCATTTACAGTCAATTTGGAAAGTCCTAAAAAGACTTATAAAATTACAGATGATTTAACAGTTAAGTTAAGAAGTTATGCACCAGATTACGAAAAAATAGAAAATGGTGTACTTGCAACTAAATCACCAAATCCAAATAATCCAGCTTTTGTGTTTGAAGTAACTGATAAAGGCAAACAATCAGAATTTAGTTTCTTAAGAATTAAAGAATCACAAGATATATCTAAAGATAATAAATACGATGTGAAATTTGCCAATGCAACAAATCAATGGGCAACAGTGTTGGCAGTGAAGAAAGATTTAACACTTCCAATATTATTTACAGGTTTCGTTATTTTCTTATTAGGTTTAGCAGTCGGATCATATATTAACCATAGACGTATTTGGATTAATACAGATAACGGTGAGTTTAATATCGCTGCACATACAAATAAGAATTATTATGGTTTCTCAAAAGAGATTAACCAAGTCTTAGATAAACATCACATTTCACATATTGAAGATACTAAACAAGACATTCACGAAAGTAAGGAGGCAAACAATGGATAAAGATATGTTTTTAAATATTAGTAATATCAGTTTATATTCTGCTTTTATTTTGTACTTAGTTGCGATTGTCCCATATTCATTCTCAATCCGTTCACCTAAGAAAAGAGCAGAAAAAGTAGGGGTGACATTAACTGTCATCGGCTTTGTATTACAAATTCTATACTTTATTACAAGATGGATTGCAGCGGGACATGCACCGGTAAGTAATATGTATGAATTCTTAACGATGTTTGGCATTATGATGGTAGGTGGCTTCCTTGTTATTTACTCTATTTATAAGACACCTATTTTAGCGCTATTCGTATTACCAATTGCGATGTTGTTAATTGCATATGCAAGTATGTTCTCTAGAGATGTTTCGCCATTAATTCCTGCGTTACAATCTAGTTGGTTAGCAATTCACGTTATAACAGTAACAATCTCATATGGTATTTTATCAATCAGCTGTATAGCAGGATTAATTTATTTATTCGCAGCTGTTAGTCCAGAAGAAAAATCGATACATAGTTTCTTTGTAGAAGTCATTATGTATTTCATAGTTATTGTCATTGGATTTATATTAACAACGATCATTATGAAAGATATCGTTGGTTACGATGACACTTATTTCTTTATCGATAAAAACGATAATAACTCTGTTCAACATTATCATCTTCCAGCATTTGTGACACAACAAGATAGTTTACTTGTAGATCATGTTTCTGGTAGCGATTATGAACCAAAAGAAAGAACTGATATCTTAAAATGGAGCAAGATTGAATTACCTGCTGTTATCAATGCTCAAAAACTAAACACAGTCGTTTGGTCAATTGTAGTTGGTACAGTCTTATATGGTATACTAAGATTGATTTTGAAAGGCAAGACTTTATTTAGTCTTATCAAACCACTTACGAAAAAAGTCAATCTATCCTTGATGGATGAAATAGGATATCGTTCAGTAATCATTGGTTTCCCATTATTTGCACTTGGCGGTATATTATTCGCGAGTATCTGGGCACAAATGGCTTGGAGTAGATATTGGGGCTGGGATCCTAAAGAAGTTTGGGCGCTTATAACATTCTTATATTATGCGATATTCTTACATTTAAGATTAGGTAAAGGTTGGGAAGGCAGAAAATCAGCATGGTTAGCTGTTGGTGGCCTTGCAATCATTCTATTTAATGTTATTGCCGTTAACTTAATAGTAGCTGGTTTACATTCTTATGCTTAAAAAATGCTAGAAGGGAGTCAACGAAGCATGACAGATCGTATTTTAGTAGTAGATGATGAAGATAGAATTCGAAAATTAGTTAAAATGTATCTCGAAAGAGAAGGTTATGAAACTGATGAAGCGGATAATGGCCAAGATGCCTTAGATAAAGCTTTAAACGAAGATTATGACTGCATATTGTTAGACTTAATGTTACCTGAAATAGATGGAATCGAAGTATGTAAGAGAGTAAGAGAAACAAAATCAACACCTATTATTATGTTAACAGCTAAAGGTGAAGAAAATAATCGCGTTGAAGGATTTGAAATTGGGGCAGATGATTATATCGTCAAACCATTTTCGCCTAGAGAAGTTGTCTTACGCGTAAAAGCATTACTAAGACGTACTACGAATCATTCAATGGTTAATCAAACGAATACAGCTAAAGATTTAATTGTATTTGAAAACTTAGTCATTGATAATGACGCACATCGCGTATTAGCAGATCAAAAAGAAGTAAATTTAACACCTAAAGAGTATGAATTATTATTATATTTAGCAAAATCACCTGATAAAGTATTTGATAGAGAACAACTGTTGAAAGAAGTTTGGCACTATGAATTTTATGGTGATTTAAGAACAGTTGATACGCACGTTAAAAGATTGCGTGAAAAGTTAAATAGAGTTTCTGAAGATGCTGCACAAATGATTCATACTGTATGGGGCGTCGGTTATAAATTTGAGGTTCCTGAATAATGAATCGATTAAATAGTGTTGTTGTAAAACTGTGGTTATCTATTATTTTAATAGTAACGACAGTTTTACTTTTATTAAGCGGATTTCTTATAACTTTTTTACAATCTAATAATACATCTACTACAGGTGAAAATTTATATAATAATGCAAGTAAAATAGAACGATTATTACTGAGTTCACACGAAAAAGAGTCAGCAATCGATTATGCAAGAGCACTTGTTGAAGATCCTGCTGGACTCATTATCGTTAAAAATAGTGAGGATTTGACAGCAAGATCTGAAGACCCGTTAAAAGAAGTCATGCTTAATGAGATCAGAACTAATCATGCATTCGATAAAGTCTTTAATGAAGATAAGCACGTATTAAAAGAAATCAATTTAACTTATAACGGTGAGAAACATCAATATATTTTATTAGGCTATCCTTCACAAGCTTTTCCTGAAGACGATGCAGGTATCTTTTTATTCCAAGATATCAACTCCATTAAAGAAGCTCAAAATGTTGTTACATTGAGTATACTTGTTTCAGCCATTATATTATTAATCGTGAGTACGATCTTTGCCTTCTTCCTTTCAAACAGAATTACGAAACCTTTAATTCAATTGAAACATGCAGCCTTTAAAGTTGCTAAAGGTCATTATACTGAAAAAGTACCGATTTATACGCGTGATGAAATTGGCGAACTCGGTTTAGCATTTAATAAAATGAGTAAAGATATCCGTACAAACATAGATGATGTTAAATCGAAAAATAATATACAAGAAAAACTTATTAATTCAATGATCGATGGTGTGCTAGGTATTAATGACAAGAATGAAATCATTATTTCTAACTCCAAAGCAGATACATTCTTAAAAGAAGTAAGAGAATTTGATCATGTTGATATATCTACACAAAGAAACGACACATTTAAAGAAAAGAATACGCAGTTTTTCGAATACGAATTGGGACATAAATATTATGTCGTTATATCAACGTATATCGATAGCATTCAAAATGATGGTTCATCAGGTATTGTTGTAATCATTCGTGATATGACCGATGAACACCATATGGACCAAATGAAAAAAGACTTTATCGCAAGTGTTTCACACGAATTAAGAACACCAATTTCTATGTTACAAGGTTATACTGAAGCAATTGTTGACGGTATTGTAACTGAGAAGAAAGACGTTGATGATTTCTTATATATTATTTTAGATGAGTCAAAGAGATTAAGTAGATTAATTAATGAATTATTAGAAGTTGCCAAAATGGACGCTGAAGGCATTAAAGTTCATTTAGATGACTTTAACATTTCTACATTAATGAACAAAATTGATACTAAATTCTTACCACAAGCGAGAGAAAATGGATTGAATTTATCCGTTAAACATATTGGGAGTCTTACGAATTGGTATGGTGATAGTGATCGAGTTGAGCAAATTTTAACGAATTTAATCGATAACGCGATAAGATACACACATCAAAATGATACTATTAATGTTGTCTTTGATGATACAAATGAAGAAGACTTTGTTATAACAGTTCAAGATAGTGGCGTAGGTATCGCTAAGGAACATTTAGATCAAATATTTGATCGTTTCTATAAAGTTGACGCTTCTCGCACAAGAGGTAAACACGGAACAGGACTTGGTCTCTTTATCGTTCAAAAAATTATAGATGCACATCATGGTACGATTAAAGTTGATAGTAAAGAGGGTGAAGGCACTCAATTTACAATAACTTTACCAAAAGTTTAAATTGTTGAGTTATTTAGATGAAAATACCTGACCAATGTGCTAATATATATTTTGTAATTAAAACTAAATAAAAAAATTCATCTTCGGGGTTTGGTGTAATTCCATACCGGCGGTTAAAGCCCGCGACCCAATATATGTATGTATATTGGCTGACTTAGTGAAATTCTAAGGCCGACAGTTAAAGTCTGGATGGGAGAAGATGGAGGAAAAAATCTAGTCTTGACTAGGTTTATTTTGCGATAATTTTTCCTCCTATTCTTACGAGATGAATAGGAGGAGTTTATATGTCTAACGATAACAAAACAAAACGCTTACTCACTGTAAGTATGCTCATCGCAATCAGCTTTATTTTAATGTTTTTGAAATTTCCATTGCCATTTTTACCACCATATTTAACAATGGATTTCAGTGATATTCCTGTACTTGTCGCAACATTTGCGTTCGGTCCAGTTTCAGGTATATTAGTCGCATTATTTAAAAACGTATTGAATTTCTTAATTGTGTCACACGAACCAATTGGAAATACGGCTAACTTTTTAGCGTCAATATGTCTCGTCATTCCAACTTATTATTTCTATCGCATGAAAAAATCAAAATTATTTATGGGATATGGATTAGCAGTTGGTACAATCTTAATGACAATTCTCATGAGTTTAATGAATTACTTTGTTCTATTACCTTTATACGGACAAATTATGAATCTTGCAGATATTGCAAATAATTTAAAATTAATCGTATCTGCCGGTATTATTCCATTTAATTTAATTAAAGGTATTGTCATTTCTGTCATATACATTTTAATATTTGATAAACTTAAGTCTATTATAAAATAAAGAAAGGCTAGGACCTCACGTCCTAGCCTTTCTCATATATATTATTCGAATTTAAGTGCGTCTCCGTCGAATGATTCATCTGCTATTTTAATTGAATCTGTCGGACAACCTTCGAAAGCATCTCCCATATCTTCTAATAATTCTTCTGGGACAGCTTCGATTCCCTTATTGTCGTCTAGTATTACGTAGGCGATTCCCTCATCATCATAATCGTATATATCAGGGGCAGCTGCTCCACATGCGCCACATGCTATACATGTATCCATATCTACTATTGTGTATTTAGCCAAAATTTTCGCCTCCTTTAAAAAACATGCTACACTTATTATACATACTTATTTTAGTGATAACACTTAGAGATTTCAACATTTTTATGTTATTTGAGGTGACTTATTTGAAACAGATTATACTGAAAACCCTTTCCATGAAGCATGACAACAAAACTGATAAAAGTATTTATAACATTTTAATCGGTAAAAAGACTCATCAAACATATTTTGATGCAACGATTGAACATTTGAAATTGTATTATGGTTGTTTGCCAAATTTAAAATTTGAACAATTCGAACAAATCATTAACGAATCAGTGGAACATATTAATGAACCTATCATAGGCGACTTTTTCTATAGTCAGGCCATTCAATCTGTTAATACAATCTTATTATTAACTCAGATGATAAGTCAAAAAAAGCATAACCATTTAACATATCAACCAATCATCAATGATAAAGAGATACAATTTAAAGCTAAAGAAATTTACGTACACATTAAAGAAGTAGGCGAAGATAAATTTATAGAAGAAATATATCAGCTATTTGAAGATATGAATACATACTTTCAAACAATATATATGCATTATTTATTAGCAGGTTTTCGAGAAACGCCTTATACAATTGAACAAATTTCAATGATTGAAGATATTGGTATAATGGATTTAAGAGAACATTTAGTAGAAGAATATCAATTTATCCAAGTTGCGATACAAAATAAAGAACGTTATCCAATATTATCTCAGATTAAATATCAACCTTTGTTAAACCAACAAACATTCACAACATATGAATTATTAAATCGTACTTATGATATGGATCAACTAGCGAATATTAAACGTGTTAAGACGCATACGATTCATGACCATATTATTGAAATGTATATTAAAGGTTATTTAAAGGATAAGAATTTATACGTTAGTGATGACCAATACGCAAGATTTGTAGAAGTGATTCAACAAACACCTAATCAAAATTTGAAATTTTATTATGAAGCGTTAAATGATTTTACGTATTTCGAAATCAAACTCATGTATGTTTGCTATGCAATGGAGGGATTAAATGCTACAACAAGAACTTAAAAAGTATTTTGGATATGATCATTTTAGAAGTGGGCAAGAGGAAACAGTCCAAAACATATTAGACGGCCATGATGTGTTGAGCATCCTTTCAACCGGCGCTGGAAAAAGTTTATGTTACCAATTGCCAGCATATATAACTGGTGGCAGAGTGCTCATAATTTCTCCACTTATTTCTTTAATGGATGATCAAGTTGTTCAGATGAAATTAAATGGCGAGAAGAATGCTGTTGCAATCCATTCTGCTATTGATCCAAATGAAAGGTCAGATATATTTAGAAATTTATCGAACTATCAATTTATATTTTGTAGCCCAGAATTTATATATGAAGAACATAATTTTAAACGCTTTAAATCTATTGGTTTTAAATATATTGTCTTAGATGAAGCACACTGTTTAAGTGAATGGGGATTTGATTTTAGACCGCATTATGCACTGATTTCAAAAGTCACACAATACTTTAAACAAGCACAAGTTATCGCACTGTCAGCAACATTGACAAATAAAATGATGGAAGATATAGAAGTGATTACAAAGCGCCATTTTAAAATACATAAAGAAGGACTCAATCGTTCAAATATTATGTATCATCATGTTAATTTTGATAGCGAAGAAGAAAAAGATCATTACCTATTAGACACCATAAAAGACTCAGGACCAACTATTATTTATGTGTCATCTAAGAAGAAATGTCATGAATTAGCAGAAATGATTTATAAAGAAGGCTTTTTAACAGGGATTTATCATGGGGATTTAAATTATCAAGAAAGAACAACTGTTCAAACACAGTTTATCAATAACGATATTAAAATCATTGTCGCTACAAGTGCTTTTGGAATGGGTATTAATAAACAAGATGTAAGAACAGTGATTCATTACCATTTACCTACGTCACCTTCTAAATATGTACAAGAAGTTGGCCGAGCAGGACGTGATGGTGAATCCTCTCAAGCAATTAGTTTATTTACTGCAAGTGATATTCATATTTTAAGCCATTTAGCTAATGAACATGGAATTGATATTGATATGCTTAATTTATTCGAACAAGGGTATCAACTAAATGAGGAGATATCTAAAAATATCCAGTATCTTCTTGAATTATATCCACTTAAACAATTAAAAGAGAAAATTCAAGCTGAGCAGAATCAAAAACAATATGCATTTAGTTTTATGAGAAATTATATTCAAATCGATACATGTAGACGTACGTATTTAATGAATTATTTTAATGAACATGTTACACAAGATAATCATTGTTGTGACAATTGTAAGAATGCAAATTTATTAAAATTACCAAATATAAAAGAAGTCAAATTCAAAACTTCTTATAAAAATAGATTAAATGCAATATTTTAATAGGATTGCTTTACTTGATAAGTTCAACAAGGATATAATAAAGTATAATTCAATATATACAAAAAGATAATGATGAGGTGAGTTTATTGTCTAAAGATAATTTTAAAGACGAATTCGAAAAAAGTCGTCAAAAGATAGAACGACCTGAAGACAAGACACAAGAAGTAGAAAACAACAACGAAGAGGTAAACGATAAAAGTCAGCCAAATCGAAAAGAAACAGACAACAAAAAAGAAGAAAAACAACAAAGTAAACAAGAACAACAATATCCACCAAGAGGCGCACTAAGAAGACAACGTAGAAAAGAAGAAGCTAATAAACAGAAAGCAAAAGAAGAACAACATAAACGAGAAACTCCTAAAGCTTCAGAAACACCAAATAACGAAGATAAGTCTTCTAAAAAAGGTGGAGCAATTGGTGCCGGAGCTGCAGGTGCAAGTGCAGTTAACGCCAATAAAAACTCTCAAAATAATAAACCAAAACAAAAAAGATCTTTAACAGACAAACCTGAAACTAAGGATCAACAACCTAAAGGTCAAAATGATCATAAAAAATCTGTAGGTGCTGCCGCTGCTACTGGCGCAGGCGCTAGTGCCGCAAGTAATTCTGCAAATCAGAATAATGCTAAAGATCAAAACAAAAAAGACAAGTCAAAAGGTAAAAAAGGTGCAGCAGCCGCTGCCGGAGCTGGCGCAGTTGGTGCTGGTGTAGCAGCATCTGCTTCATCAAATAAAAACAATAAACAAGAATCGAACAACAAAGATAACAAAGACAACCAATCTAAAAACAAAAAAGGTGCAGCCGCAGCAGCGGGTGCCGGAGCAGTTGGCGCTGGCGCAGCAGGTGCTGCAGGAGGCGGTTCAGCCGGTGGAGGTACACCACCAAGTAATGGTAGCAGTGGACAAAACGGCGATGATGGCAACTCAAATAAATTCAAGAAAGCACTTGTTCCTATAATAGCTGCAATTCTTATACTTGGTGCACTTGCCTTATTCTTAGGTATGTACTTAAATGGCGCAAATAAAGATAACGGTAAAGAAATTGCTGAAAAAACAGAGCAAACAAATAGTGACGCTAAGAAAAAAGCTGATGAACAAGCTGAAAAAGATAGAGCTAAAAAAGAAGACGAAGATAAAGCAAATGACAAAGCTAAAGAATCAAATGAAGACTCTGACAAAAACAGCGACTCAAATAACGCTTCTGAAAATAGCTCAGACGAAAGTAATTCAGATTCAGACTCAAATGCAAATAGCAATGAAGATAGCCAAAGCAACCAAGATCAAAACAGTGACGATAGCGTAAATCAATATAGTGATAGCGCAAGTAATGAAGATGTACAAAATGCAGCTGATGATGCAGCTAACAACCAAACAAATCAAAATACACAAAGTAATCAAAACCAAAATCAGTCTCAAGAATCACATACTGTAACTGGTAAAGAAAACTTATACCGTATTGCGATTCAATATTATGGTAGTGGATCACCAGAAAATGTAGAAAAAATTAGACAAGCAAATGGTATTTCTGGCAATGAAATATCTCAAGGTCAGAATTTAGTAATACCATAGACATAAACAAAAGGGGATGGCTTTATGTATTTAACGAATATTATGATACCAAAGGAAAAATGTTATATCGCGAATCCGAAAGATACAATTCACTCAGCACTTGATAAATTAGAACATCATGGTATTGATGGGTTACCAGTAGTTGCTGATGGAAAGTATATTGGCATGATCACGAGATATAGTATTTTTAGACATTACTTCTTCAAAAAAGAAAATGTCTCAAGGGATGAATTTATTGAAAGTACTAAAATTGAAGAAATCTTAACGTTAGATTTACACTCATTAAATGCAAACCAAGTAGTAGAAGAATCACTACTTAACTTGCAAGACTTTCCAATATTAGCAGTTGTAAATGACGAAAAAGATTTTCTTGGTATCGTAACAAGATATGATGTAATGGAACAATTTAAATCAGCATTCGGCATGAAACAAAAAGGAATCCGTATTGCGATTACTTCTGTGGAAGCTGAAGGCAGAATTAAACGTTTATCAAGTATCATTGCTAAATTCAAACTTAATACAATATCATTTGTAACATTTGATGAAACAGATAAAATGTATCGCAGAATGATCATCAAAGTTGAGAAAACAAACAACTTAGAAAAATTCATTAAGTATTTAGGCAAAAATGGATTCAAAGTACTTGATGTATCAGAAGAATAAATAAAGCAAGAACCTGAACACGTAATGTGTTCAGGTTCTTTTCATTTTAATAGTGTTGAATATGGTGAAGTGGCAGCTGTTATGAACACTTCTCACCAAAACTGCTAATAACGACCTCCTTATTTGCACTTCTAACCAAACTTGCTAATAACGCCTAGCCACGCTACAATCCCAATCTTTTCATATATTCAGTTTCATTTTATTTTACTAATCTCGCATTATTGATATAATGATTGAGGATATTATAAGGAGTGAAAGTACATGCAAGAATATGAAAGCTTAATAATCGGTGGTGGCCCTTGTGGATTGAGTGCAGCAATCGAACAGAAGAGAAAAGGTATTAATGCTGTCGTGATTGAAAAAGGTAATGTCGTAGATGCTATTTATCATTATCCTACTCATCAAACATTCTTTTCTTCTAGTGATAAACTTGGTATTGGTGATGTACCATTTATCGTTGAAGACTTAAAGCCTAAAAGAAATCAAGCACTCGTTTATTATAGAGAAGTCGTGAAACATCACCAACTTGATGTAAGAACTTTTGAAGAAGTATTAGCTGTTAAAAAGGTTGATAATAGATTTTTAGTATCAACAACTAAACAAACGTATAAAGTGAGATTCTTAACAATTGCTACTGGTTACTATGGTCAGCCAAACGAATTAGAAGTGCAAGGTCAAGAGTTAAGTAAAGTAATGCATTATTTCAAAGAAGCACATCCATACTTTAATCAAGACGTTGTGATTATTGGCGGGAAAAATTCAGCTGTCGATGCAGCAATTGAATTAGAAAAAGCTGGTGCAAATGTAACAGTATTATACCGTGGATCAGAATACTCTAAAAGTATTAAACCATGGATATTACCTAACTTTGAATCATTAGCAAAACACGAAAAAATCACGATGCATTTTAACAGTGAAGTAGAACGTATCGATGAAGACACACTTACATTTAATAAAGAAGGTAAGTCATATACAATTAAAAATGACTTCGTCTTTGCAATGATCGGTTATCACCCTGATTACAAATTCCTAGAATCTTGTGGTGTAGAAACAATTACAAATGAATTTGGAACTGCACCTTCATATAACAGAGATACAATGGAATCAAATGTTGAGAATTTATATATCGCTGGTGTTATAGCTGCTGGTAACGATGCTAACACGATATTTATCGAAAATGGTAAATTCCACGGTGGCACAATTGCACAAGATATTGAAAGAAAAAAGCAAACACCTTTAGAATCATAAAAACAACCATGTTATTGGACAATTAGCCAGTAACATGGTTATTTTTTATGCGAAATATTCAACTAAATCTTCTTTAGATAAATGATTACTTAAACCAACAAGTAGTTTAAGACGTGCTTTTTGTCCATTTAATCCGTTTGATAAAATAATGCCCATTTGTTGAAGTTGGTATCCGCCACCTTCATATGCGTAAATACCGCCTACAATTCCATTGAATGAACGTGAAACCATTACAACTGGAATATCAGCATCGAGCAAGTTCTGAATTCCTTGTAATGCAGTTGGTGGCATGTTGCCTTGACCAAGGGCTTCTATAATTAGACCATCATATTGTTTTTCTACAAAGAAATCTAATAAATCGCTTGATAGATCCATATGAGCTTTTACAATACCTATTTTGATATTTGGATTGATGTTTGGATATTTTTTATATGGAAAAGGTTGATGATGGAATATGACATGCGTCTTTGTAACACTGCCAATTGGTCCGTAGTTTGGACTTTGGAAAGTACTTGTGTTTGACGTATGTGTTTTTGTTACATTTTTAGCTGTATGAATTTCATCATTAAATACAACCATAACCCCTTTATTTTGCGCATCATCTGTAGATGCTACTTTTAAAGCTGAAACATAATTGTATAGACCATCTGAACCTATTTCATTTGAAGATCTCATGGCACCTGTTAAAATAATAGGTAACTTCGTATCTATTGTTAAATCTAATAAATACGCCGTTTCTTCTAAAGTATCTGTTCCATGAGTAATCACAAACGCATCATATTCATCTTTATCAATTGATTCTGTAATAATATCTTTCAATTGATTAATATATTGATTATTCATATGTGGGGAAGGTACTTGGAATGGATTTATTTCTGTAATATCACCTAGAGATTGTATAAATGCTTGATGTCTATGCATCGGATGTTCAGTATTTGTTTCTACTTTACCTGTATCTTTATCTTCAGACATACTAATTGTTCCACCAGTATGTATAACTAATATTCTCTTCATTTCTTTCCTCCTATTCATATGATTATAATTTATGATAAAATATATAAGATTAAAGAACAAGAGAGGTTATACAAATGAAAAAAATAAATATAGCAATAGATGGTCCAGCAGCAGCTGGTAAAAGTACAATCGCTAAACTCGTAGCACAACATTTTAATATGATATATGTGGATACAGGCGCTATGTATAGAGCGATTACACTTTATTATATTGAGCAAGAATCAGAAGACTTTGACCATCTTGTTAAAGAAATTGATTTGAAAATCGTATTAGATAACGGGCAACGTGTTATTTTAAACGGTAAAGATGTTTCAGAAAGAATCAGAGAAAATGATGTAACCGAAAAAGTTTCATATGTGGCCTCTAAAGAACCTGTAAGAACATTTTTAGTAGAAGAACAACAAAGATTAGCAGATGAGAAAAATGTCGTAATGGATGGTAGAGATGTTGGTACAACAGTATTGCCTGATGCAGAATTAAAAGTTTACATGATAGCATCAGTTGAAGAACGTGCTATTAGAAGATTTAAAGATAATGAATTACGTGGCATCGAATCTGATATCGAATCATTAAAGATTGATATTGAACGTCGTGACCAATATGATATGAATCGTGAAATCTCACCTTTAGTGAAAGCAGAAGATGCTATTAGTATCGATACGACTGGATTGTCAATTGAAGAAGTGACAAATAAGATAGTCGAACTTGCAAAAAGTAAAATGGTCTAAATAGTTCGAATTTCTTGACAATTTAGCCGCTTTATAAGAAGTTATTATTATGATATTTATTTAAAGGAGGCAATTTTGATGACGGAAGAATTCAACGAATCCATGATAAATGAAGTGCAAGAAGGTGACAAAGTTAAGGGTACTGTACAACAAGTAGAAGATAAACACGTAGTTGTGCATATAGTGGGTGGTAAATTTGATGGCATCATTCCAATTAGCCAACTGTCAACTCAACACATCGAAACAGCTAACGAAGTCGTCAATATTGGTGATGAAATCGAAGCATTCGTAACTAAAATCGAACAAAATGATGAAAGTGGACATTATATATTATCGAAACGAAAATTAGATGAAAATCTTTCATACGAAAAGTTACAAAAGATTTTAGAAGATGACGCAACAATCGAAGCTGAAGTAACTGAAGTTGTGAAAGGCGGATTAGTTGTTGATGCTGGTATTAGAGGCTTTATTCCAGCTTCATTAATCTCTGTAAACTATATTGATGATTTCTCTGACTATTTAGGTAAAGTATTAACACTTAAAGTTGAAGAATTAGATCAAACAAATAACAGAGTCATTTTAAGTCACAAGAAAGTTGAACAAGAAGCATTAAGTTCTAAAAAAGAAGACTTACTCAATAATATTTCACAAGGCGATGTATTAGAAGGTACTGTCGCTAGAATTGCGAACTTTGGTGCATTTATTGACTTAGGTGGCGTAGATGGACTTGTACATGTATCTGAGTTATCTCACGATCATGTTAAATCACCTGACGAAGTTGTAAAAGTTGGCGATACGGTTAAAGTTAAAGTACGTGCTGTCGATAGAGAAGCAGAAAGAATTTCTTTATCTATTAAAGACACGTTACCAAGCCCATTTGAACAAATCGATTCACAATTCACTGTTGGTGATATCGTACCAGGTAAAGTCGTGCGTTTAGCTCAATTCGGAGCATTTGTAGAAATCGCACCTGGCTTACAAGGTTTAGTTCATATTTCTCAAATTAGTCACGAGCACATTGGTAATCCTGATGAAGTATTAGAAAAAGGACAAGATGTACAAGTGAAAATTCTTGCTGTCGATAAAGATGAAGAAAGAATTTCTTTATCTATTAAAGATACAATCGAACAAGAAACTGATTTTGATGAATCATATTTAAACCAACAAGATACAGATGATGACAATCCTACTTTAGGAGATGTCTTCGGAGATAAATTAAAAGATTTTAAATTATAATATGTGTGTATATAAGAGACTGGAACATAATGAAATGTTTCAGTCTTTTTTAGTTTTTTAATTCGATAGGCTAAATAGTCATCATATGTTAAAATAGAAAGGATTATGAAAGAGAGGAAGTAGGTTTATGACGAAACCCATTATAGCAATTGTAGGTAAACCAAATGTAGGGAAATCTACAATTTTTAATAGAATTATAGGCGAGAGGGTATCTATCGTTGAAGATACACCTGGTATAACAAGAGATAGAATATATTCAAGTGGAGAATGGTTAACACATGACTTCAACTTAATAGATACAGGCGGAATAGATTTAGGTGATGAACCTTTCCAACAACAAATTAGAGCACAAGCAGAAGTTGCAATCGATGAAGCGGATGTTATCATCTTTATGGTTAATGGCCGTGAAGGTGTAACACAAGCTGATGAAATGGTCGCTAAAATATTATACAAATCAAATAAACCTGTCGTATTAGCAGTCAATAAAATTGATAATCCAGAAATGCGTAGTGAAATTTATGACTTTTATTCATTAGGATTTGGTGAACCATTCCCAATTTCAGGTTCACACGGTCTAGGTTTAGGTGACTTATTAGATGAAGCGGCTAAACATTTTCCTGAAGATGACGAACCAGATTATGATGATGAAACAATTAGACTTTCACTTATCGGTCGACCAAACGTAGGAAAATCAAGTTTAATCAACGCTATTCTTGGAGAAGAACGTGTTATTGTTTCACCAATTGCTGGTACAACAAGAGATGCGATTGATACAATATACACATATGATGATCAAGAATATGTATTAATTGATACTGCAGGTATGAGAAAGAAAGGTAAAGTATACGAAAGTACTGAAAAATATTCAGTGTTACGTGCTTTAAAAGCTATCGAACGTTCTAATGTCGTACTTGTTGTGATTGATGCTGAAGAAGGCATTATTGAACAAGACAAAAAAGTTGCTGGATATGCGCATGAAGCTGGTAAAGCAATTGTTATTGTTGTTAATAAATGGGATACAGTTGAAAAAGATTCGAAAACAATGAAAAAGTTTGAAGAAAAAGTTAGAGATAACTTCCAATTCTTAGACTATGCACCAATTGCGTTCGTATCAGCTTTAGAAAAATCACGCTTAAAAACATTATTCCCATTAATTACAATGGCAGATGAAAACCACCGTAAACGTGTACAAAGTTCTACACTTAATGAAGTTATTACAGATGCAGTAGCGATGAATCCAACGCCTACTGATAATGGTAGAAGGTTAAATATTTTCTATGCAACACAAGTAGCGATTCAACCACCAACATTTGTAATATTTGTTAACGATGTTGAATTAATGCATTTCTCATACAAACGTTTCTTAGAAAATCGTATAAGAGATGCATTCGGGTATGAAGGTACACCAGTTCATTTAATCTCAAGAAAAAGAAACTAATATTAAAGGATTGATAACTATGACAAATATAACTGTGTTTGGTACAGGTAGTTGGGGAACTGCTTTAGCAAATGTATTAGCAGACAACCAACATAATGTATTAATGTGGGGTAAGACTGAAACAACAATTAACGAAATCAACAAAGAACATAAGAATACAAAGTATTTAAATGAAAATATTTTAAATAAAAATATTAAAGCAACAACTGATTTAAAGGATGCTGTCCATCATGCATCTATCTTTATTATTGCTGTTCCTACAAAAGCCATTCGCGAAGTATGTGAAAATATTAATGAAATCGCTTATGGTAAAAAAGTATTCATCCATGTGTCTAAAGGTATCGAACCTGGCACTTTTAAACGTATTTCTGAAATGATTGATGAATCAATCGACAGCAAAATAAATGGCGGTATTGCTGTATTATCAGGACCAAGTCATGCAGAAGAAGTTGCGATAAAACATCCAACTACAGTTTCAGTATCATCAGAAAACGAAGAAGTTGCTCGTTTAGCTCAAGATTTATTTATGACGGATTACTTCCGTGTATATACGAACAATGATCTTGTCGGTATTGAAATAGGTGGCGCGTTAAAAAATATCATTGCACTTGCTGCAGGCATTACTGACGGAATTGGATATGGTGACAACGCTAAAGCAGCACTTATGACGAGAGGTTTAGCTGAAATTACACGTTTAGGTGTTAAAATGGGCGCTGACCCTATGACATTCTTAGGACTTGGTGGTATCGGTGATTTAATCGTTACTTGTACATCTGTACATTCACGAAACTGGAAATGCGGAAATATGCTTGGTAAAGGGGCTACATTAGACGAAGCATTAGAAGAAATGAATATGGTCGTCGAAGGTGTAAGAACAACAGAAGCTGCTTACAACTTAGCAAAAGAATATGATGTTGAAATGCCAATAACATCAGGTTTGTATAAAGTGTTATTCGAAGATTATCCAGTTTCTGAAGGTGTTAAAGATCTTATGGAACGTGACAAAAAGTCAGAGAATATTTAAGCAAGAGGGGTATTTAAATGTTTGATATATCAAGAATGGATTTAATGTGGGTGTCATTTTATTCTATTGGTTTTATGATTTTGGCAATTATACTCGTATATTTATCAAGATTTAAATTAAAAAATAAAATCATCAGTAGTATAACAATGTTTTTAGCAGTCATTTCTCTTATTATTGCTGGTATATTTATGATTGTTGTATTAGGTGGATCGAGCCATGCATAATTACAAAAAAATATCGATCTTATTAATATTGAGTACTTTAATTTTGTCAGCATGCGCTTTTCCTAATAAAGAGAAAGCAGAAAACCAAGTGCCAGCGAAAGACCAATTAAGTATGGTTCAAACAGCAGTAGATGAATATAAAAAGGCAAGTGGTGGATTATTACCTATCAAAGATAGAGATGATAGTTATTCATTATACTTAAAACACCCAGTTGACTTTAATAAATTAAAGCCGAAGTTCTTATCACAATTACCAGGTAATTCATTTGAGAACGGCGGTATTTATCAATATGTAATCATGGATGTCGACAAAGACCCTAAAGTGCATTTAATCGATTTAAGGACATCAGAAGTTTTAAAAGATATACGAATTCGAATAGATGCATCAGGTAAACCATTGCAATTAGGTAAAAAAGTTGCACCTAATGTATATGAACTTGAATACAAAAAGTATGGTTTCAAGAAACAGCCGACTGTTCCAAGTCCATATAGTAATGAAAGATTACCTGTCTATATGAATGGCGGAAATGATTTTGTTATTGATTATAGATTAGATTTAGCAAAAGCAATTAATAAAGAAAAATCACTTCCTAAACCAGGTGAAGATATTCGATATTTATTATACAAAGATTCACCGATATTACCGGCATATTCGCCTGAATTTACAATAAATAGTAAAAATGAGCCTGTTTTTAAATCAAAAGTGAAAAAATATTAATAAAAATATAGAAATTATGCATTTATAGCTTGTAAATCGTTGCAGTGGCACTGGTTGTTGTGTTAAAGTCTTATCATAATGGTATTTATACATATCATTAGATAACCTTTTGGGAGGTGAAATTGAAATGAACAAAACAGAATTAATCAACTCAGTAAGTGAAAAAGCTAATTTAACTAAAAAAGAAGCTGGTCTTGCTGTAGATGCAGTGTTCGAATCAATTCAAAAATCTTTATCTGACGGTGAAAAAGTACAATTAATTGGTTTCGGTAACTTTGAAGTACGCGAAAGAGCTGCTCGTAAAGGACGTAACCCACAAACTGGTAAAGAAATTGATATCCCTGCAAGCAAAGTTCCAGCTTTTAAAGCAGGTAAAGCATTAAAAGATGCAGTTAAATAATTGATTGTATCAAAGCCCTTTTTAAGGGCTTTTTTTATTTGTCTTATTTCTTTATATGAAATGAATATATGCATTTTCAATTCATTTAACTTAGTGTTAAGATATATAGGTGATATTGTTGAGGTGATAAGATGGATAAAATTGAAAAAATTTATAAAAAAGATATTTCTAATTTGTTAAAAGGTGTAGAGAATAGTAATGTACCTGTAGTTAATCCAATCATAGCTGACGTATTAGATGAAATGAACATCGATACTAATGCTAAGTTAGCTACATTATCTATTGATGCCTCAATGCGCTTTTTAAATAGAATAGGTGAGCCAAATGTTTCTAATCAAGATATCTTAATAGGAGATCTTGTTAGTGCATATTTTTATAAATGTGCTACATTAAATAAAGACCTCGTATTTTTAGATATTATGACTCAAGCAATTAGTAAACAAAATGAATTAAAACAAACGTTGGCTCATGATAAAATAAATCAAGATACAGCTATTATAAAAGAAATAGAATCAATCTTTATTACAACAGTGATTGATTACTACAAAATTAATATGGATAAAGAAACTTTGAAAGATCAAATTTATGCATATTATTATTAATGAATAACTACATTTTTAAACTTAAAGGAATGAATAACTAGTGGATAATAAATCGAAATCAGAACACGTACATGAAGTTTTCCAAAATATATCAGGTAAATATGATACATTAAATAATATCATTAGCTTCGAGCAACATAAAAGATGGCGTAAATATACAATGAAACAAATGAATGTTAAACCAGGTTCTAAAGCTTTAGATGTTTGCTGTGGAACTGCAGATTGGACAATTCAATTAAGTCACGCTGTGGGACCATATGGTGAAGTAGTTGGTATCGACTTTAGTGAGAATATGCTAGAAGTCGGTAAGAAAAAAACAGATAACATGGCAAATATTCATTTAATTCATGGGGATGCTATGAACTTACCATTCGAAGATAATGAATTTGATTATGTAACAATCGGATTCGGCTTACGAAACGTACCCGATTATAAACATGTCTTAAGCGAACTTAAAAGAGTCGTTAAACCAGGCGGTATGGTTGTATGTTTAGAAACAAGTCAACCGACAATGCCAGTATTCAAACAATTATATAGATTCTATTTCAAAAATATCATGCCACTATTCGGTAAAATTTTTGCGAAATCTTTAAAAGAATACAACTGGTTACAAGAATCTGCTGGAAACTTCCCTGGCAAAAAAGAATTAGCAGAAATGTTTGCTGATGTTGGTTACGAAAGAATTAAAGTGAAAAGCTTCACTGGCGGCGTTTCAGCAATGCATTTAGCTTACAAACCTAAATAACAAGGTGATTACATGTATGACAAAACTAAAATTCATATAAATAAAGAAGTAAAAGAAATAGAAAAACAATTGAATAGTTATATAAATAGTGATCAAAACACTATCAACGAAGCTTGCCAATATTTATTAACTTCTGGTGGTAAACGTATACGACCATTATTCACTTTAATTGCAAGTCAATTTGGCGAGCATTATTCAAGAGATGTAATCACTGTAGCAACTACATTAGAACTTATACATATGGCCAGTTTAGTTCATGATGATGTCATTGATAAAAGTGACAAAAGAAGAGGTAAGCCAACTATAGCAAAGAAGTGGGATGTGCAAACTGCAGTTATTACGGGTAACTATTTATTATCACAATCTTTAAATGCAGTAAGCCAAATAGAACATCCTAAGCTTCATGAACAATTAGCAAATGGAATAATCGAAGTATGTCGTGGTGAACTATTCCAATTTGAAGATCAATTCGTTTCAAATCAATCGATAACAAATTATCTACGCAGAATTAAACGTAAGACCGCATTGCTTATTTCATTATCTACAGAATTAGGTGCGTACGCTTCACGTGCAGATGATGAAACTGTGAAGAAGTTAACTAAAATTGGATATTACATTGGTATGAGTTATCAAATAGTAGATGACATCTTAGATTTTACAAGTACTGAAAAGAAACTCGGTAAACCAGTTGGATCTGATTTAAGAAATGGACATTTAACTTTACCAGTCTTATTAAGAATGAAAAATTCTAAAGATTTTAAAGCAAGCATCAATGAACTACAACCAGATAGTCCTTCAGAAGTATTTGACAGATTAGTTCAAGAAATTATCAAATCACCAGAATTACAAAAATCTAAAGAAGTGAGTAACCATTATTTACAAAAAGCAGAAAATTTAATTGATACATTAAATAATGAATCAGGGAAAAAAATGCTATTGGAAATAATTGTGAAAATAAGAGATAGAAACCATTAGAAAGCGCTTGCAAGTATACGTAGTCAATGATAAACTTATCTTGGATTTACATAAAACAAAGGTAGGGATTACGCAATGGAAAGAACTTTTTTAATGATTAAACCTGATGCAGTACAAAGAAACTTAATCGGTGAAGTCGTTTCACGATTAGAAAGAAAAGGCTTAAAATTAGTTGCAGCTAAATTATTCCAAGCTAGTGAAGAATTAGCTAAAGAACATTATGCTGAACACGTTGAGAAACCTTTCTTCAACGATTTAGTAAGCTTTATTACATCAGGACCAGTATTTGCAATGGTAGTAGAAGGTAAGAATGTAGTAGAAGTAACAAGAACACTTGTTGGTGAAACAAACCCTACTAAAGCAGCGCCAGGTACGATAAGAGGGGATTATGGTATCGATTTAGGCAGAAACATTATTCATGGATCAGATTCAAACGAATCAGCAGAACGTGAAATTGGTCTCTGGTTTAATCAATCAGAACTAAATGATTATAAATTAAACAATGAAAATTGGGTTTACGAAAAATAAATACAATAGAGAAGTAGTTCAACAAGAAATTGTTGAACTACTTTTTTGTTAAGAGGCGGAAGTGGGGAGTTGACGGTAGTGTTTACGAGTATTCTCGGGTCGGTGACTGGAATTTGCTGGCGTTGTGAACACTTCTGCCCAAACTCGTTCATAACGAGGGCGTTAATTACAAAACTCGGCTCAAGTGTTACTATGGACAGCCTTAGTTACAAAACTCGGCTCAAGTGTTACTATGGACCACCTTAATTACAAAACTACTGAGAATTGTAATTACTGGTCTCCTTATTTGCACTTCTCACCAAACTTGCTAATAACGCACCCAGTATTTGCACTTCTCACCAAACTTGCTAATAACACACCCAGTATTTGCACTTCTAGCCAAAACTGCTAATAACAACCCCAGTATTTGCACTTCTTGCCAAACTTGCTAATAACGAACCCAGTATTACCAACAAACTTATAACAACACCAGTATTTCCACCTCACATCCGACATGCTCTGAACAACATATAATTCACACTTATTTAAAATCAAAAAATCTAAAACTTTGTTAAACTATTCGTCTGTTTTTGTTAATTTAACGCGCTAAATATGATATGATTAATTTTATATTTAATTAACAGTAGGGAGAGATAATATGCGTTACTTAACATCTGGTGAATCACATGGACCACAACTAACTGTCATTATAGAAGGTGTACCAGCAAACTTGAAAATTGACGTAAACGAGATTAATGAAGAAATGTTTAAACGTCAAGGTGGATATGGACGCGGTCGTCGTATGCAAATTGAAAAAGATTCTGTAGAAATCGTTTCAGGTGTGAGACATGGTTATACATTAGGTAGCCCTATTACACTCATCGTTAAGAATGATGATTTTAAACATTGGAGAAAAATTATGGGTGCTGACCCATTAACTGAAGAAGAATTAGAAAATATGAAAAGAGTTATCACTAAACCGAGACCTGGCCATGCCGATCTTGTTGGTGGTATGAAATATAATCATAGAGATTTAAGAAATGTACTTGAACGTTCTTCTGCACGTGAAACAGCTGCAAGAGTTGCTGTTGGTGCAGTTTCTAAAATTTTATTAAAATCTTTAGATATTGAAATTTATTCAAGAGTTATTGAAATCGGTGGCGTTAAAGACGATTATGAATATACACTTGAAGAAGTGAAACAAAATATTGATCATAATGACGTACGTTGTATTAATGATGACGTAGCTGAGAAAATGAGAAATCGTATTGATGAAGCTAAAAAAGATGGTGATTCAATCGGTGGTATCGTAGAAGTAGTCGTTGAAAATATGCCTGCAGGAATTGGAAGTTATGTTCATTATGACCGTAAACTTGACGGACGTTTAGCTCAAGCAGTCGTAAGTATAAACGCATTTAAAGGTGTTAGTTTCGGTGAAGGCTTTAAAGCTGCTGAAAAACCAGGTAGTGAAATACAAGACGAAATTGCTTACGATAGCGAAATCGGCTACCATCGTTTATCAAATCACTTAGGTGGACTTGAAGGCGGTATGTCAAATGGTATGCCAATCGTCATCAATGGTGTTATGAAGCCAATACCAACATTATATAAACCATTAAACTCTGTAGATATTGATTCTAAAGATAGCTTTAAAGCGACAATTGAAAGATCAGATAGTTGTGCTGTTCCTGCTGCAAGTGTTGTTTGTGAAAATGTTATCGCATTTGAAATTGCAAAAGCATTAACTGAAGAATACCAATCTAATCACATTGACCAATTACAAGAAGCTATTAAGAATCATCGTAATTGGAACTTAAACTTCTAGGTGATGAAATGATTTTTGAAACAACATATACTAACAACAACTATCCGATAATATTAAAGCAGAACGCACTAGCTGAACTTAATCAATATCTTAAAGCAGATGAACAAAATATTGTATTAATTGACCAAGATGTCTATAGATTTCATAAAGACTATATTAAGTCGCATCTTCAAGACCAAGATATTAAATTTTTAACGGTTATGAGTGGTGAATCTTGTAAGCAAATGTCATATTTTGAATCGCTCAGCGAAAAGCTATTATCAATGAATATCACAAGACAATCTCAACTCATCGCTATCGGTGGCGGCGCAACTGGAGACTTTGTTGGTTTTCTAGCTGCAACTTTGTTACGTGGCATTGATTTTATACAAGTTCCTACAACACTTTTGGCACACGATTCAGCAATCGGTGGAAAAGTGGGCATTAATGCATCGGTTGGTAAAAATTTAATCGGTGCATTTCATAGACCACGCGCTGTTATATATGATATAAATTTCCTAGAAACATTGCCACATATTGAAATACGTAGTGGTTATGGTGAAATATTTAAACATGCCATATTAAATAGTGAATCTGACACACTTCATTTAATGGATGTTTATCCTTCTATAAAAGAATTAGCGCAATTGAAAAATATAGAAGATTATTTAAAAATGGGCATCGAAACGAAATTAAAAATTGTGATTGAAGATGAATTTGAAGGTGGCGTACGTAAACATTTAAATTTAGGACACACTTTTGGACATGGACTAGAATACTTAACAAAAATTGCTCACGGTGAAGCTGTGATGATCGGTATTCTTTTCCAGAAAGTGATAAATAAAAATAGAAATATGTACGATAACACATCAAGTGTGCATCTGTTCATTAATTATTTAAAAGAATTAGGTTACCCATTAAACGTCTTAAATCATGCTGATATTGAACAAATTTTTGAATATATGAAAAAAGACAAAAAGAATATTGGACAAACGATTCAAATGGTTTTACAAAATGGTGAAGCTTCATTTACAATTGAATCCGTTTCTAAAGAAGAAGTATTAGATGCATTTAAAGAACTTAAATCTCTAATAAATGAATAGAAGGAGTCCTTTAACATGGAAGATGTATATAAAGTAATTGACGATATTCACATGAAGAATATTGAACATTTAGATGAGAAAGTAAACAGAGTTCTACAATCTGACGATCACGACGCTTTATTTATGTTAGGTGAAACATTATATAAATATGGTATTGTCGATAAAGGCGTTAAAATATTCGAAGAACTTTATTTACTTTATCCTGATGAAAATGAATTGCTTGTTTATTATATAGAAGGGCTAATTGACCAAAACGACTTAGATAAAGCGCATGAAGTATTGTACAACAGCCCACATTCTACAGAGAAATTAATGCTTGAGGCTGATTTATACCAACAACAAGGCTTATTCGAAGTAGGTATAGAGAAATTACTTGAAGCAAAAGAAATGGAACCAGATGATATTGTGATTACATTCGCTTTAGCTGAAATGTACTATTATGATGGTCAATATTTAAAAGCAATTTCTAACTATGAAACAATCACGCAAACTGGTGAAGATATTATTAATGGTATTTCGATTTATGCACGAATGGCAGACGCAAGTTTACAAAGTGGTGCATACGAAGAAGCAATTAAATATTATGAAAATGTATCAGAAATGGATATGACAGCTGAAGATTATTTCAAACAAGCAATTAGTTATCAAAAAAATGACTTAACAAGAGAAGCAATTAAGCAACTTGAAAAGTTATTACAAAAAGACCCAGACTTTATGCAAGCTTACCATTACTTATTGCAAATTTATGAATCAGAAAAAGATTATGAAAAAGCAATTGAAATTGGTAAAGAAGGGCTTCGATTAAACGCATATTATAAAGAATTGATGACAGATACTGCTAGATTAATGTTAACAACTAACGATGAACATGGTGCAATTCTGTTACAAGATGCATTAACAGTTGATCCTTCTTATACTGAAGCTGCCATTATACTTGCTGATTATTATCGCGAAAAAGATAATATAACAGGTCTTATTAATTTATTAACATATGTTGATCATGAAGATATAGACCCTGTAGTAGCTTGGCACGTTGCATATGCATTCGGTGAAGAAGAAAGAGATAAAGAAGCTCAACACTTCTATGAATTAGCATATCCAGATTTAACACAAAATATTGATTTCTTAAACGACTATTACCATTACTTAATTGAGATCGGTCATGTCGATAACGCTAAAAATATATTAGAATCTGTTCGCAAACTTGATCCTGAAAATCCATATTGGGACCAAGAATACGAAAGATTATTATAAGTAGGGTTAATTATGAATCATACATGGTTAAACTATGAAAAACAGCGATTTATTGAATATATTCTATATCAATACGATTTTAAAATTGCTGAAAGTGTATGGATATTAAATTTATTAAAAAGTAGCCCTAAATATTTATCTAACATTTCATTTGTCAATGAATTTTCAGATGAACGCATACTGTCCATTAGTACTGAACAATCTAAACAACTGCCTTTACTTTATTGTAAAGATCGGTTCTGTATAGAAGATGGTCGACAAATCTTCCACGATATTCGACTCGATAATACACATTTAAATGTACTTTTATATTTGAACAGAAATGATGATCGACTGAATAAGTTGCTGTTGTTACAAATGCTTGTTGATTATTATGGAGATGACAAAGATATTCGTGCTTTAAATAATAACAATACACACGGTCTAGGACATTGGCGTAAACTCATCACTAATGAAATAGATAAATCTTTAGATAATAATGATCAAGACATGTTTATAGAAATGTCTAAAATATTACAATTCATTAATGAGTTGGAGGAACATCGATAATGTTATTTAATCATGTTGACTTAAAAGAATTAAAAAACAACTTAGAATATATCGATACAGCCATCATACCTGTATCTAATATTGATATGAATCATCAATTATTAACATCATGCGACCAAAATGAAACAGTTCAACTTGTTGGCATGTTAGCAGAAAAACAATTTAAAGGTAGATTACTACTTACACCAACATTTTTCACAAGTGGTAATCAATACGATCACGTCGTATCTTTTATACAAAGTTTAAAAGAATATGGCTTGAACAATATAATTATTTTAAGCAGTGATCAAGTAGAACTGAATGTCGATCACGAATTGTATAAAGTAAACACGATTCCAATGGGTGACTTAGACGATGATATGAAACGCACACTCATCGAAGACGAAGTCAAACAATTTATGAAGTTTATCATTAGAACATGGAATAAATAGTAGGTAGATGCACTATATCTTATAGTGTATTATCCCTATAGAGTAAGTATTTAAAAACTAAAACTCTATAGGGATATTTTTATGTATAAAGCTAGACTACCTGTCGAACTTAATCAAGGTATCTACAATAACTTTAAATAAATTTATTCAGATGTAGGGGCTTAATAAATCATTTCACATCACGATACTTTAAAAAATTGAGTGATAAAGTATACTGTAAGAAAGGAAAATAAATCTTGTTTTCCATACCTGGAGGTAGACACTATGAATACTAGAAAAACATCTTTTGAAAAAAGAGTAGAAATAGCTAAATATTGTATTGAAAATAATAGAGACTTTAATAAGACAGCTGAAAAGTACCAAGTTAGCTATTCACAAGTCTATAATTGGGTGAAAAAGTATGAAGAACATGGTGATATTGGTTTAGTAGATGGTAGAGGTAAAGGAAAACCAGTTGAAGCATTAACTATTGAAGAAGAACTCAAATTAAAAATAAAAGCACTTGAACAAAAAAATAAAATTCTTCAAATGGAGAATGAGGTATTAAAAAGCAGGAAGAAATAGAGAGGCAGTTGATGAATCGAAAGTCAGACAAATAGTAGCATATCAGACAATTGAATCATTAATAGATAAATATCCGACGAATCAAATGTGTACCATTCTTGAAATATCAAGGGCAAGTTATTATAAATGGAAAAACAGAGAAGAATCAGAATCCGAGAGATTCAATAATGAATTAAAAGATTTGATATTCAAAATTTATCATGAACACGATGGGAAATATGGATCTAGAAGAATGCATAAGTATTTGAGGGAACATACTAAATTCCAGGTTAATCATAAACGTGTCTATAGAATAATGAAAAAATATGGATTAATTGCCTCAAACAATTTATGAAGTTTATCATTAGAACATGGAATAAATAGTAGATAGATGAATATTATCTCAGAGTCTTCGTGCGATACGCCCTGATTTTGTACCTTAGCGCACCATATCTTGGAGTCTTCGTGCGATACGCCCTGATTTTGTACCTTAGCGCACGATATCTCGGAGTCTTCGTGCGATACGCCCTGATTTTGTACCTTAGCGCACGATATCTCAAAGTCTTCGTGCGTTACACCCTGATTTTATACCTTAGCGCACGATATCTCAAAGTCTTCGTGCGATAATAACCAACTTCTAGATAACTTCACATCATAACAACCGCAACAAATCTTATTGGGTTAAGATTTGTTGCGGTTTTTTATTTCCAAAATACAATTGTCCTTTCTATGTGGAAAATAGGGTTGTTTTCACAGTTTTTTATCAATATTTCCGCCTTTATAATAAAGCCTTTTCATTTTTTTAAAAATTCCTAGATAAAAGGTTAATAAATAAACATTTAAATTGTGACAAAGCGTTGACCGTCTTGAAATAATAGGCTAAAATTAAGTTGTCCTAGTTATAAAAGAACGATTAATAGAGGGGGGAATCTAAATGAGCCAACGTGTCACACGACGCCAATTTTTAAACTATTCATTGATGGGTGTTGGGTCATTTATGGCTGCTGGTATGATTTTACCTATGGGTAGATTTGCGCTTGATCCTGTATTCAAAGCTGATGCACAAGGCGATTTGATTGCTACAGGCGTAAAGGAGTCAGAACTTGGTAAAGAGCCTATTAAAGTGGACTTTAAATTCGAGCAAGAAGATGCTTGGTACACAAGTGAAGTTACAGAATTTGCTTGGGTGTACAAAGATGGAAATGAAATCGTAGCATTATCACCGGTCTGTAAACATTTAGGATGTACAGTACAGTGGAATGGCGATAAATCAAATCCAAATCAATTCTATTGTCCATGTCATAACGGTCGTTATGAAAAGAACGGTAAGAATATTCCAGGTACGCCGCCATTAGCACCACTTGATCAATACGAAGTAAAAGTTAAAGGTGGCATTATTCAAATCGGTAAAAAGCACGAGAACGAATTAGCTAAATAAGGAGGGATTAACAATGATAGATAAAATCTATGATTGGGTCGATGACAGACTTGATATTACACCAATTTGGCGAGATATTGCTGATCATGAGGTGCCAGAGCATGTTAACCCTGCTTATCACTTTTCAGCTTTCGTTTATTGTTTTGGTGGTCTAACGTTTTTCATTACAGTAATACAAGTTTTATCAGGTATGTTTTTAACGATGTACTATGTTCCAGATATCGTTAATGCATGGAAATCAGTTTACTATCTACAACACGATGTAGCTGCTGGTGTTATCGTACGTGGTATGCACCATTGGGGAGCAAGTTTAGTAGTAGTAATGATGTTTTTACATACACTTCGTGTATTCTTTACAGGATCTTATAAACAACCTAGAGAATTAAACTGGGTTGTCGGTGTATTAATATTCTTCGTAATGCTTGGATTAAGTTTTACTGGTTATTTATTACCATGGGATATGAAAGCACTATTCGCAACAAAAGTAGGTTTACAAATTGCAGAATCTGTTCCTATCATTGGGCCGTGGGTTAAGACATTACTAGCAGGGGATGCAGAGATAGTTGGTGCACAAACTCTAACTCGTTTCTTTGCGATACATGTATTCTTCCTACCAGCTGCACTATTCGCGTTATTAGCAGCACACTTTATAATGATCAGAAAACAAGGTATTTCAGGTCCACTATAAAATTAACGTGAATAAATGAAAAAGGAGGTCATGCGACATGCATCGCGGTAAAGGGATGAAGTTTGTTGGTGATTCAAGAATAAAGTCATACGACAAACCGAAATTAAATCGAGATTATTCAGAATTTCCAGGTCGTACAGAAAGTTTCTGGCCTGACTTTCTACTAAAAGAATGGATGACTGGTGCGGTATTCTTAATCGCGTACTTATGTTTAACAGTCGCTCATCCATCGCCACTTGAACGTGTGGCAGATCCATCTGATACTGGTTATACACCATTACCAGACTGGTATTTCTTATTCTTATATCAAATACTTAAATATTCATTCGCATCTGGTCCTTATAACACATTCGGAGCAATTATCTTACCAGGTATCGCATTCGGTGCTTTATTATTAGCGCCTTGGTTAGATAGAGGCCCTGAACGTAAATGGACAAAGAGACCATTTGCTTCTGGATTTATGTTAATCGCAATTGCAATTTTATTCTATACAACATGGGAATCAAGTTATTACCATGATTGGAAGCAACAAGCTAAACAAGGTGAAATCGTCTTCTCTAACTTAGACAAATCAGACCCTGTTTATACAGACATCATCAAGTCAAACTGTACAAGTTGTCACGGTGGTGAGTTAACGGGTGGACAAGGTCCAAACTTAGTTGAATCGAAATTACCTAAAGAGGGCGTTAAAGGATTCGTAGAAAATGGTGCAGGTAAAATGCCTAGCTTCAAAGACACACTTTCTAAAGATGAAATTGACAAAGTTGCTAAATACGTTGCAGATTTACATGAAACAGATGCAAACGGTAAAGAATTGAAAAAATAATTAAATTTGAGCCTGGGGCATATGCGTGCCCTGGGCTCTTTTCAAAGGAGTAATAAAATGGAATTTTGGAGATATGTAATGGGGCAGAAATCTATTCTCATTACGCTATTTATCGCAAATCTTCTCGGCACCATTTATGGATACATATGGTATGGCAGTCAATTACTTGATAGCAAATGGTACTTTTGGCCATTTATACCCGACAGTCCAACAGCAACATTATTCTTAGTGATTGCGATAGCTGCAATCATTTTCAATAAACATTTAGGATTGTTTGAATGTTTAGCATTTATTACATTAATTAAATATGGTGTATGGGCGGTTGTTATGAATATATTTGTAATGATTCATTACGATCAACTTGTTCCAATGGCAATTATGCTGATGACTTCACACGGCATTATGGCTATTCAAGCATTGATGTTCTATCCTTTATTCAATATTAAAAAGTGGCATATTGTTGTAACAATGATTTGGGTATTTCACAATGATGTTATTGATTATGTGTATCATCAATATCCCGTATATAGTATGTTAAGTCAGTATGAGTCACATATAGGATACTTTGCTTTTTGGCTAAGCGTTATCGCTTTTCTGTTATTACTATATTTCCAAAAAAACATCAAATTACGTTCAAAATATTTGACGTAAGAGCCGTCACTCCGTAATATAATAAATAACAGGGATAAAAAGGAGGAAGTTATTTGTTTTCATATATCATATATTTTATTATCATTATGATTGTCCCTATGTACTTCCAATTTAGAGTAAAATCAACATACAATAAATACTCAAGAGTACGTTCAACAAGTGGGAAGACGGGTAAACAAGTTGCAGAAGAAATTTTAGCTGCAAATGGAATTCATGATGTAGAAGTGTTACAAGGTGAAGGATTCTTATCAGATCATTTTGATCCAACTAAGAAACGTGTTGTATTATCACCGGCAAACTATCAACAACCAAGTGTTGCGGGTACAGCAATTGCAGCACATGAAGTAGGACATGCTATTCAACATGCTCAAGGATATGGATTCCTTAAATTTAGATCAGCGCTTTTACCGCTTGCTAATTTAGGAAGTTCGTTATCATACATTATCATTTTAGCTGGTATCGTATTAACAGCAATGAGTAGTACATTCGGTACAACATTATTATGGGTTGGTATCGTATTTATGTCATTCGCTGTATTATTCTCAATCATCACATTACCAGTTGAATTCGATGCAAGTAAACGGGCAATGCGACAAATTGAAAAATTAAATATCGTTAACCAACAAGAATATAGACATGCTAAAAAAGTATTATCTGCAGCTGCTATGACATACGTTGCAGCAACAGCTGTAGCCGTAGCTGAATTAGCAAGATTTATTCTAATGGCACGTAATAATTAATGAAATCATTTTAATACCAATAAAGTCTTTTGACTTTGTTGGTATTTTTTATTTTATAAATATTTATGAGGTTTGTAGATATAAGCTTATTACGTTGTCATTATGCATGATTATCATATATAATTTTATTATGTGAGTTCTTTTATATAAAGATATAAAAGATAGGTGAGGAGGAGTTTCTATGGACATGAAAGAGATGCAACATGAAGTTGATCAATATATTTCTCAGTTTAAAGCAGGTTATTTTTCGCCTTTAGCAAATTTAGCGAGATTAACAGAAGAAGTTGGAGAACTAGCTAGAGAAATTAATCATAGTCATGGTGAAAAGAAAAAGAAACCAACAGAAGAAGACAATACAATTGAAGCTGAATTAGGCGATAATTTATTCGTCTTAATTTGTTTAGCGAATTCTTTAGATATAGATTTAAATAAAAGTTTCCAAGATACAATGAATAAATTCAATGTAAGAGATAAAGATAGATTTGAACGTAAATAAGTCATAATGGAGGATTAATATGAAAATCGGTATAACTTGTTATCCATCAATGGGGGGCTCAGGTATTGTTGCAACTGAGCTTGGTTTGGAAATGGCGAAAAGAGGTCATGAAATTCACTTTATAACTTCTAATATGCCTTTTAGAATGAGAGAGCCTGTTCCAAACGTAACATTTCATCAAGTTGACGTAAATCAATATTCTGTATTCCAATATCCACCATATGATATTACATTAAGTGCTAAAATTGCTGACGTCATTAACGATTACGACTTGGATATATTACATATGCACTATGCAGTACCGCATGCAATTTGTGGTATTTTAGCGCGTCAAATATCCGGAAAAGATGTTAAAATCATGACGACGTTGCATGGAACAGATATTACAGTATTAGGTTATGATACATCATTACAAAGTGCCATTCGATTCGGAATTGAAAAGAGTGACGTTGTAACAAGTGTCAGTGATAGTCTTAAACAAGAAACATATGACATTATAGAACCTGATAAAGAAATCAAAACTATATACAATTTTGTACAGGAAGAAAGTTTCCCACAAATTTATAATACGGATTTAAGAAGCCGATATGGTATAGAAGAAGATGAAAAAGTCATCACGTTTGTATCAAATTTTAGAAAAGTTAAGCGCGTGCCTGATGTCGTCGATACATTCTACAAAATTAATAAACAAATTAAATCTAAATTATTACTCATCGGTGATGGTCCAGAATTACAAGTGGCCAGAGAACAAATTAAACAACTTAATATAGAAGACCAAGTTCTATTTTTAGGTAAACAAGATGAAGTGAATATCTTCTATCAAATGTCTGATTTAACGTTGTTACTAAGTGAAAAAGAAAGCTTTGGACTTGTATTGCTTGAAGCTATGCTTACAGGTGTCGTGCCGATTGGTACAAATGCAGGTGGTATTAAAGAAGTCATTAAAAACGGTAAAACTGGTTATACGGTTGACGTCGGTGATACAGATAAAGCGAGTGAATATGCGGTCAAATTATTAACAGATTCAGAACTTTATCGCAAAATGCAAAACGCTATGATTCAAGATGTACGTGAAAGATTCTCATCTAAGGTGATTGCTGATCAGTACGAATCTTGTTACAACGATATGTTAGGAGAATAATATGCGTGAATATCAAGTATTTGAAGATGCGAAATGGATAATTGAAACACTTGAACGTAATGGGCATCAAGCATATTTTGTCGGTGGTTCAGTAAGAGATTATTTAATGGATAAAGAAATTTCAGACGTTGATATTACAACGAGTGCAGTACCTGATGAAGTTGAACAGTTATTTGTTAAGACTTTACCAATAGGCAAAGAGCACGGCACGATGATTGTAATGGGTGAAAATCAACAGTTTGAAGTCACTACATTTAGAAAAGATGGGGATTATGTTGATCATAGAAGACCTACATCTGTTCAGTTTGTAACGGATTTATATGAAGATGTGGCGAGAAGAGATTTCACAATGAATGCTATCGCTATGGATAAGTCGTATCAACTCCATGATTATTTCAATGGGTTAAACGATATACAATCCAAAATTATAAAAGCTGTCGGAACACCTATTGATCGAATGGAAGAAGATGCATTACGCATTATGAGAGGTGTCAGATTCCAAGCACAGACAGGCTTTGCACTTGATCACGATACAAAAGACGCCATGCATCAAACAGCACATTCTTTAAATGCCATCGCAATTGAAAGAATTGTTGTTGAACTTAAAAAAATGATACAAGGTCAATATATTCATGATACAAAAACGACCGCTCATGAACTAGAAATATTTAAATATATTCCATTTTTCAAAGAAATTAATCAAACTAGTATCTTCATGCCGGAACATGCCCATTTCAATTTATGGGTGGCTGCATTATGTTATTTATACGAATTAGATTTAACAAGCTTGAACAGTTTGAAAATCAGTAATCAAGAAAAGCGTGATATCTCATCATACGTTCAATTATTGATATCACTTTCTGAAAATAATATTTCAAAGCAAGATATGATTCATCTCGTATATACGTATCATCGTGATAAAATGAAAGAAATCATTCACTTTATTTCTGAGCATGATGCACAACTGAATATCTCTATCCATCCTACAATTATGAATGACCGTGTAATTGATGAAATATATGATAAACTACCTATATATGATAAATCAGAATTACAAATTAACGGTCAAATATTGATGTCTACATTTAATAAAAAAGGTGGACCATGGATAAAAGATATTTTAAATAAAGTTGAACAAGCTGTTATTAACCTTAAAGTGGATAACACAGAAAATGATTTAATAGAATGGGTGCGAGAGAATGTCAAAATATAAACGTGAAATTATTAAATATTTATATCAAAATAATGAATATTTGTCAGGACAACATATTGCTGAAACGTTACATTGTTCACGTGTAACAGTTAAAAAAGTCATCGATCAATTGAGAAAAGAAGGCTTTGAAATTGAGTCTATTTCAAATAAGGGGTATAAAATCTCAGAAATCCCTTCAATTTGGCAAGAAGACATTGTGAACATTACACTTCAAGATCAAAAAATATTGAATCACGCAATTGTTCAAACACAAGTAGATTCAACACAATTGTTAGCTAAATCTCGTGTTAATGACATTGATCATGACTTTATTGTTTTGAGTGATGAACAAACAAATGGGAGAGGGCGTTTCCAAAGAGAATGGTCATCTCTTAAAAGTAAAGGGCTTTGGATGTCAGTTGTATTACGCCCAGATATTCCAATTCAAAGAATGTCGACATTTAATTTATTTATAAGTCTTGCCATTCAAGAAGTGATCGAACAGCATTATGGCATTCAAAGTAGAATTAAATGGCCAAATGATATTTATATAGGCGATAAAAAAGTTTGTGGCTTTTTAACAGAAATGATTGCAGATACTGATGGCGTCAATGCGATTATTTGTGGCATTGGAATTAACCTAAACCAAACACAAGAAGATTTCGATCAAGCTGGTCAATCTCGTGCGACAAGTTTAAAAATAGAAAATGAACAATCTATAGAACCTTATCGATTTTTGAAATTATTAATAGAAGCTATTGAACTGAGATATGATCAATTTTTAGAATTACCATTCAGTGACATTAAAGATTTATATAAAAGTAAAAGTATGATTTGGGACAAAAAATTAACTTATACAGAAGGTAAAAAGCAAGTATTTGGTCGAGCAATTGATATACAAGATAATGGGTTCTTAACCGTGATATCTGATGATGGTCAATTACACCAATTTATGAGTGCAGATATCGAAATATAGGAGAGATAATATGGCGCAAAGATACGCTGTTGTAGATTTAGAAACAACCGGAAACCAAATTCAATATGATGAAATCATTCAAATTGGGATAACATTTATAGAAAATAACCAAATTACCGATACATATCATTCATATGTCAAAACGGATTTGGAAATTCCATCTTTCATTCAAGCATTAACCAATATTAATGAATTAGACTTAGAAGAAGCTCCGTACTTTGAAGAAATCAGTCAATCATTATTTAACTTGTTGAAAGATTGTGTATTTGTCGCGCATAATGTTCTATTTGATTTAAACTTTCTCAAATCTCATTTCGAAAAGCATCAAATACAATTTGAACCTAAATTAACAATTGATACGATGGAATTGTTTAAAATCGCATTTCCAAACGAAGAAAGTTATCAGTTAAGTGAATTGAGTCAATCGTTACAAGTTGATTTAAACCAAGCGCATAGTGCTTATGAGGATGCTAAAGCAACTGCACTATTGTTTATCAAAGCCATTGAAAAAATAAATGGTCTTCCGATTGATACGATTAAACAACTTTATTATTTATCTAAATCTTTAAAGCATGATTTAAAGGACGTTCTATTTGAAATTGTAAGAACACATCAAGGTGCCGAAACGCATAATCGCAATATTAAAAAGTACCAGAACATCCATTATTTAAAGCAAATGCCTATACGTCATTCAAGTGACCGTACATCAATAACACTCGATGAAGCTTATGATAGAATTCTTAAAACATTTAACTTCGATTATCGTAAAGAACAATATCAACTCGTTCAACAATTGTTTGATTCATTAATGCATAATGAGAATGCTTTAATTGAAGCACCACTTGGTAGTGGGAAATCGATGAGCTTTGTGCTCGCTGCATTATTGTATTATTTAGAAACTGGTGAACATATTCTCGTTTCAACACATACGAAGTTACTTCAAAATCAACTTCTAGAACAAGAATTTAATAAAGTCTTAAATGCATTAGATTTAGATTTAAAAGCGATGATTATTAAAAGTAAAGATCATTATATTTCGCTTGGTTTAATCTTGAATATTTTACAAGATGATACAGATAACTATGAAGCGACAATTTTAAAAATGCAGTTGCTTGTATGGATTCTTGAAACGGAAACAGGTGACATTGAAGAGCTCCATCTTAAAGGTGGTCAAAAAGTCTTCTTTGAACAAAAACGCACGACTTACGTTCCGTATAAAAATGATATACATTACTATCAATTTATTAAAGAGAGTGCGCAGCATGTAGAGATTGGTATAACAAACCACGCACACTTATTACAACATAGTACCGAAGATACCGTATATCAATTGTTCAAACATATCATTGTTGATGAAGCACATCGTATTCAAGATTACGCACTTAATCAAGTGACAGATGATTTAAGTTATCAACATATTAAATATCATCTCGGTTTATTAGGTAAAAATGAGCAAGAAAAATTATTTAAGCGATTAGATAAATTAGAAAATAGAAGAGTCATTGAGCAATATCCAATCGAACCAATTGATATATATCAACTGAAACGTGATATTGATTTACTGCACGAACAAAACGAACAATTATTTGATGATTTAATGGCTCAAATTTCAGATAAGCATCAAGAATCTCATGAAGATGACAAACAAATTCATTACTTCTATGATATTGATGTTGCAAATATATCTGAAATATTTAAACGACAAATTAGTACAATCAATCAAATATTATCTAGATTTAAATCATACTCACACGCACATGTTAAAGCGTTCAAAAAAGAGTTAATTTATATTTATCATCAATATACTAAAATTTATAACATGATTAAGTCTGGTCAAGTGCCATTCGTATCCATTAAGAAAATATCTCAGAAATCTACACTTTCACTTTTTGTTAAAAAAGCAGAAGTTAAAGATTTACTGAATGAAGTGTTTATAGAGCAATTCAATAGCAATATTTTCATTTCAGGGACATTAACTGTTAATCATTCATTTACATCATTTAAATCTATGTTTCCTGAAGACATTCAATTTAACACTTATTATTTAAATGATATTTACGACTTGAAAAATCAAGCAACATGTTTTGTACCGGAAAATATGCCGACTTATCAATATCATCAACAAGATGACTATATTGAAACGATTGTTAGTTATTTATCTACATTTGTGAGTGAAACAAATCAAAAATGTTTAGTACTGTTTACGAATTATGCGATGTTGTATCAAGCATACCGATACATGGAAGAACTTGAAATCTTTGATGATTATGTCGTCTTAATGCAGCAACAACATTCACACGTATACAAACTCGTACAACAGTTTAACCAATTTGATAAAACGATTTTACTAGGTACTTTATCATTCTTTGAAGGATTTGATTATCAATCTTCAGGTATTAAATGTGTCATGATGACGAAATTACCGTTTATACATCAGGATGATCCACGATACCATTTAATGAAAGATGAATTTGACAATCCCTTTAAAGACTTTGTCTTACCAGACGCAGTAACTAAGTTCAGACAAGGCATTGGTCGATTAATTCGAAACAAGCATGACCAAGGTTTATTAATTTGTTTTGATAGAAGAATATTAGATAGTAATTACAGTAAATATTTCATAAATGCTTTAGGTGAAATACCTGTTATCGAAGGTGATTTAAATAAATTCCAAGATAAACTAAGAAAATATCCAAACAGATAGCAGTTGTATGCATAATTTGATAAAATAACTATAGGTAATTTATTTGAATAGGAGAAATAATAATGAATATTACGATTAAACAAGCTAAAGATTATGTCAATCAAGAAGTGACAATCGGTGCTTGGATTGCAAACAAGCGATCAAGTGGGAAAATAGCATTTTTACAATTAAGAGATGGAACAGGATTTATGCAAGGAGTCGTTGTGAAAGCTGAAGTATCAGAAGACATCTTCCAATTAGCTAAATCATTAACACAAGAAACATCTGTTTATGTTACGGGTACAATTACAGAAGATGACCGTTCTAAATTTGGCTATGAAATGCAAGTAAGTGGTGTAGAAGTCATTTCAGAATCACATGATTATCCAATCACACCAAAAAATCATGGTACAGAATTCTTAATGGATCACAGACATTTATGGTTACGTTCTAAACGTCAGCATGCTGTTATGAAAATTAGAAACGAAATTATTCGTGCGACATATGAATTCTTTAACGAAAGTGGATTCACTAAAATTGATCCACCAATTTTAACAGGTAGTGCTCCTGAAGGTACAAGTGAATTGTTCCATACGAAATATTTCGACGAAGATGCATTCTTATCTCAAAGTGGTCAATTATACTTAGAAGCTGCAGCTATGGCGCACAATAGAGTATTTAGTTTCGGTCCAACTTTCAGAGCTGAAAAATCAAAAACAAGAAGACATTTAATTGAATTCTGGATGATCGAAGGCGAAATGGCATTTATGAAACATGACCAAAGCTTAGAAGTTCAAGAAAATTACGTTCATCACATCGTTAAAGCTGTGTTGGCAAATTGTAAATTAGAATTAGAACTTCTTGAAAGAGATACTTCTAAGTTAGAACAAGTTTCAACACCATTCCCAAGAATCACTTACGATGATGCCATTAAATTCTTACATCAAGAAGGATTCGATGATATTGAATGGGGCGACGATTTCGGTTCTCCTCATGAAACTGCAATTGCAAACCATTATGATAAACCAGTATTTATCATTAATTATCCAACAAAAATTAAACCATTCTATATGGAACCAAACCCTGAAAATCCAGACACTGTATTATGTGCAGATTTAATCGCACCAGAAGGTTACGGAGAAATCATTGGTGGTTCTGAAAGAATTAGTGATTTAGATTTAATTAATCAAAGAATTAATGAACATGGTTTAGATCCTGAAGCATATAGTTATTACACTGACTTAAGAAAATACGGAAGTGTACCACATAGTGGATTTGGCTTAGGACTTGAAAGAACAGTAGCATGGTTAAGTGGCGTAGAACACGTTAGAGAAACTGCACCATTCCCACGTTTATTAAATCGATTATATCCATAATAATATGCGAGTCTGGGAGCTGAATAGTGATCCCAGACTCTATATTTTTATAATGAAGTAGGTGAAAAAATGTATACAAGTGATATGTTAAAAGAAAAGCCAGTCGTTGTTCAAAGAGCTTTGTTTGATCATTATGCCAATTTAGGATTAAATGAAAAACAATTCGTTATCCTTATTAAATTGCTGGACCAAGAGAATGATCGTAACTTACAGCCTCCATTAGAAGATATCCAACGTGGCACGACATTATCTATACAAGAAGTGAGTCATATCATCAATCAACTCTCTCAATTAAAAATTATAGACATTAAAATTGAAAAAGATGACCAGCATAAATATAATGAATTCATATCATTTGATCCTATGTATGAACAACTCGCATTAATTAAAAATGAAGCAATGCAACAAGGTACAGTAGAAGATCAAAACTTAAAATTCAAGAAATTATTCCAAGAATTCGAATCCACTTTCGGTCGACCATTAACACCATTAGAAGTACAAACATTAAACCACTGGATTGATACTGATAAACATTCAAACGAACTCATCATGAGCGCGCTTAACGAAGCGCATAGTTTAGACAAACTCAGCATCAAATATATCGACCGTATATTATTAAATTGGAAGAAGAAGAACATCACGACTGTTGAATCTTCCAAAGAAGAAAGTGAAAAGTTTAATCAAACTAAAAAAGTAAAACAAAATGTTAATTTAATCCCGACTTTTGATTGGGTAAATGGGGAGAATCCTTATGATAAGTAAAAAGAAAGCATTAGAAATGATGGATGTTATTGACGAAATGTTTCCAGATGCTGAATGTGAACTCGTTCATGACAATCCATTTGAACTGACAATCGCAGTATTACTTTCTGCACAGTGTACAGACGTACTCGTCAACAAAGTGACGAAATCGCTTTTTGTAAAGTATAAAACTCCTGAAGACTATTTAAATGTAAGTTTAGAAGAACTACAAAATGACATTCGCTCAATCGGTTTATACCGTAATAAAGCTAAAAATATACAAAAACTTTGTCAGTCATTGTTAGATAATTTTAACGGTGTCGTACCAAGTACACATCAAGAATTAGAATCACTAGCTGGTGTAGGGCGTAAAACAGCGAATGTTGTAATGAGTGTAGCATTTGGGGAACCATCATTAGCAGTAGACACACATGTAGAGCGCGTATCTAAACGTCTCGCAATATGTAGAATTAAAGACAATGTGCGCCAAGTTGAAGATCGTTTATGTAGCATCATTCCAAGAGAAAGATGGACAAAAAGTCACCATCAGCTTATATTCTTTGGGCGCTATCACTGTGTAGCACGTAAACCGAAATGCGAAGTATGTCCATTATTTGCAGATTGTAGAGAAGGGCAAAAACGATTAAAAGCTGGGTTAGTAAAGGTTGAAGGCGCATGATACAAAAAAATGATTTCATAGAACTTGAACTACAAATAGAGCCACTTGTAAAAAATAAAAAGCTTAAAACAAGTGAAGCACATCAATTGTTAGATCAATATTATAGTTTGATCATCGCTTATATAGAACAAATCAATCAAATAGAAACATTTGATATAGGGCATATCGAAGAATATCCAGTTATACCAATGAATTTCGAAGAACGATACCACTATATAAACGAGAGAATATATCACTTTATGGGATATAGACAAATGGTAACACTGAAAGAAGAATTAATTAGAATGAATGCGAGATATCAGATTCAACTTAAAAGAGCCGCACAACGTGAAAGTGGAGAATAAAAAATATTATAATCAAAAAAGCATCACATCCTTTGCGGGATGTGATGCTTTTTCTATATCTTAGTCATCTTTCTCTTCTTTGGCAGCTTGTTTTGCTGCATCTGAGGTTGAACTACTATTGTCAGAGTCTGAATCTGATTCTTCTGTTGTTGGTGTTTCTGTCGTTTGTTCTTCAGTTGTTACGTTTTGATTTGTAGATGACTGTTGTTGTGTATTGTTTTGTTGCGTTCTAGATGTATTTGAATTTGTCTGTGGTTCGTTTGTTGTTACATTATTATTATTGTTTGAGAAGTTATAATTATTTTGCTGATTACGACTATTACCAGAGCTAGGTGCTGAGCTTGATGTTGTATTATTGTCTTCGTTACCTGCAACACTTAAGCTTTTACCGCTTCCTGTTACTGAATCAGGTCTTTCGAAGTCTGCACCGTCATAATTAGAGATTTCTGACATAACTTCATTGAATAATATTTGTGGTTTAATTTGTTCATCATGTCCTAAGAATGAGTTCTCACCGTATTCTTTAACTTTGTTGAAGCCCATCCATACTGACATAGTGTATTGTGGTGTATAACCTGTAATCCAAACGTCTTTCGCTGCATTTTCAGGTAATTGATATTCACTATATACTTCATCACCATAAGTACCAGTACCCGTTTTAGCTGCTACGTTCACACCGTTAATGCCATATCCATAAGCTGAACCGTATGCTTGGAATGTTCCTTTCAGCATTTCAGTTAACATGTATGCTGTGTAGTCTTCCATTGCTTTATGGCTTTCGCTTGAGAATTTGATTGTTTCATCATCTTGAGTGACAACTTTTCTAATTGATTTTGCTTCGTTATATGTTCCGCCATTACCCATAGTCGCAAATGCTGATGCTAATTGAGTAGGGGAGAATTCTGATTGTGAACCACCAAGTACTTCTGAAGGTCCAATTTCATCTTTATAATTTAAATTCACTTTAGAAGCAAAGTCTTTAACTGCTTTTTCGCCAGCGTTTTGGTTTGTTTCTTGCCAAGATTTCAATGCTGGAATGTTATATGATCTCGCTAATGCATCAGCCATTGTAACTGAACCGTGACCTTGACCATCATAGTTCTTGAAAATACTACCATTGATATTATATTGACTTTCATCCTGGAACTTATGGTTTGTCGCATATTGCATATTCTCAATTGCTGGTCCATAAGCTAATATCGGTTTAAGTGACGAACCAGTAGGATGAACGTCTGTTGCTTGGTTTCTATCAACTACATCTTTGTAATCTTTACCACCACTAATACCGACTAATTTACCAGTCTTCGTATCTACTATAGATGAACCAGTAATTTGGTCTTTATTCTTGTAGAATGTACCGTTATCAACTGACTCTTGTAATGTTTTTTGAACATCTTTATCCATGTTTGTGTAGATTTTAAGACCGCTCGTCATAATATCATTTAATGATTGACCTTTGAACGCTTTATTCTGAGTAATTTCTTGTTTAACATAGTTAATATAAGAAGCGTACTCATTGTCAGGTGTATCAGTCATTGCGTCGTTTCTTTCTTCAACTGTACGTTTAACTAAGTTCTTATCGATAGGTGTATCTTGTGCTTCTTTCATTTCTTTCTTAGTAATTCTACCGTGTCTTTCCATTAAATAAAGAACTGTGTCTTTACGTTTTTCAGCCGCTTCAGGATTATCATAAATGTTATATTGGTTTGGCACTTGTGGTAAACCTGCTAAGTAAGCTGTTTCAGCTAAGTTTAAATCTTTTAATTTCTTATTGAAGTAATATTTAGCTGCTGTTTGAGAACCGTAAATACCATCTGAGTAATAGATTTTGTTTAAGTACATTTCAAAGATTTCATCTTTAGAATATTCTTGTTCTAATCTATATGAAAGGTAAGCTTCTTGTGCTTTTCTTTCGATGGATTTCTTATCTGTTAAGAATGAACGTTTTACAACTTGTTGTGTTAATGTAGATGCACCTTGTGAACCAAAGCCACCTGTAAAGTTCTTCATAACTGCTCCAGATAAACGTTTGTAGTCTAATGCACCATGATCGTAGAAGCGATTATCTTCAGTTGCAAGTACAGCATCTTTCATCTGATCTGGAACATCGTCAAATTTAACATGTTCTCTCTTTTGTCCCATATAGAGGGTCGTGACAAGTTTATTATTTTTGTCATAAATTTTAGTTGGTAATTGGTCTTTAAGCGCACTTTCATTGAAAGCAGGAGCTTTCCAAGCATAATATGCAAATACGAGAACACCTATGATTACCATTGCTAAGAATGCTAGCACGAGAATACCGAACACCTTAATTATCGTCCTTTTGATATTCCTCTTCTTCTTAGGTTGTTCTTTACCATTTTTACTATTAGAAGCTTTTGATTGACTCATTTGAGCGCCTCACTTTCTGTTTTTATCAATTGATCAACTATTGTTATGTAGTTAATTCTTGGTTTAAATTGGATTGGTATTAAGTAACCATCAGTTTCAATCTCTTTAAGCGTGATGGACTTCTTGCCTCCAGATTTATATCTGTCCCAATATACCATAAACTTCCTAAAAGGCAATAAAAATACGCTATCATGATAGCTAAATTTTATCAACAAAAAACATATACCTTTTTGGTTTAATACTTGTTCCATATGTGATACTTGGTGATCGTGGATATTATTTAAAGGGAAACTTGTTTTATTTTTCGTTTCCTTAGCTTCAAAATCAATATAGTATCCATTATAAACACCGTTATAATCTGTTGTTGAAGGCTTTCTAAAATACGCTTCTTTAATGACAGCTTTTTGTCTTTTAGGGTAGTCAACATCAACGATTTGAATAGGTGTCGGTTTCTTATGAATAACTGCTATATTTTCTAATCTGAAGTATTCATTGGATTTATCAATTTCCTCCTCTAATCTCATACCCCGTTTACCATATTGTATTCTACTATATTTAGGGTCATCTTGGATTGAGACTTTAGAAGTATTTTTTGTTACTTTTTTTCCGTTTGGATAATTCAAATTCATCACCTAGCTTCATATCATAAAACTCTAAATATTATACCTTATTTCATTATAAGTTACAAAAGTTTTTTATGATACATAAATATTCTAGAACTTTTCTAGTTATGTTATCATTTTATCGTGAGCACATTTAAAATACAAACTTCATTAATAGTAGGTGTAGCGATGATACAAGAACTTTTAAATAAATTAAATAACATGTTAGATATATTTCAACACGCGAAAGACGATCATGAATACGACTTTTATAAAGATGTCGTACCATTTGTAGAACAAGTCGATGTTCTGCTAGACAAACTTGCTGTTCATCAAGATGCCGTATTGAAATTACAATATATGAATGAACAGAAATTCCAACTCTTAATTAGTAACTATAAAGAGTTGTCTGTAGAATGCCATTATAAACGTACAAGTAAGAAACTCTTCTTTGAAAAGCATAAAGCCGTACAACATGATTTAAATTATATTTATACCCATATAGGTGATTTATCATGACGTCTGTATATTTTACGGGATACAAACCGTTTGAACTGAATATTTTTAAAAATGATCAACCAGAAGTGAAAGTCATCAAAGCATATCTTAAAGAAATCATTGAGCAAGAAATAGAAGAAGGTATGGAGTGGGTCATTATTTCAGGACAATTAGGATTTGAACTTTGGGTAGCAGAAGTAACAATTGAAATGAAAAATAAATTCCCTCAATTGAAACTTGCGATATTGACACCATTTTTAAATCACTATAATAAATGGAACGAAACAAACCAGCAAGCTTATCAAAATATTGTTGCACAAGCAGACTATGTTAATGCGATTCATCAAAGTGAGTATCAAGGTGGGTTCCAATTTCAACAAGCCAATGAATTTATACTCGATAATACCGATAAGACAATATTATTTTATGATGATGAACAAGAAGCATCACCTAAATACTTCAAAAGTAAGTTAGTTGATTTTGCTGAAAAGACAAACTATACTTATAATGTTATTACATTCATGGATTTACAAGACTTTATGGAATTTAATTATAATAATGACAACGAATCATATTAAATGAGGTGTAAAAATGGCTGATGTAGCATTAAAGCTATCTGCAAAAGATATTTATGAAAAAGAATTCGAAAGAGGTTTAAGAGGTTTCAAAACTGAAGAAGTAGATGCTTTTTTAGATGACATTATTTCAGACTATCAAAAAATGGCTGATTTAAATAATGAAGTCATCAAATTGACAGAAGAAAATTCTAAACTTAAAAAAGAAATCGAACAGTTAAGAATCCGTGTCGCGTCAGGCAGACCACAAGGCTCTCAACAATACAATTCTAATAATGTAGATATCTTGAAACGAATTTCTAATCTTGAAAAAGCAGTATTTGGCGAATAAATGATAGTTATTTAACGCTGTTTATGCTATAATTCTTTGTTGAGTGGTATTTCGGATAATCGCTACGTTAAGTAGAGGAAAGTCCATGCTCACACATTCTGAGATGAATGTAGTGTTCGTGCTTGGCGAAACAATAAGCCAGGGCAAATAATTGACGGCAATGAAATAACCTAAGTTAGTAATAATATGGTTAAAGTAGTTTGAAAGTGCCACAGTGACGTAGCTTTTACAGAAATGTAAAAGGTGGAACGCGGTAAACCCCTCGAGTGAGCAATCCAAAATTGGTAGGAGCACTTCTTTGACGGAAATGAACGGAATAAGAAGGTATGTAATCATACAGACAGATGATTATCACTGGCGTACGAGTGTAACTAGTACACGTTAGCAGTACTAAAGGACAAAACATGGCTTACAGATTTATCACTTACTAGTGTCGCTCTCCCAAGTAGGAGAGCTTTTTATTTGTAAATAATGATAATTTAAATATAAAGGAGTATATGCATGTATCAATTACTCGCTACTAGTCCAATGGGATTAGAATCAATTGTTGCTAAAGAAGTTCAAGAATTAGGATATGAAACAAAAGTAGAAAACGGTCGCGTACTTTTCGAAGGTGATGAAACAGCAATCGTTAAATCAAATTTATGGTTAAGAACTGCTGACAGAGTCAAAATCGTAGTAGGACGATTCCATGCAACAACTTTTGATGAATTATTCGAAAAGACGAAATCATTACCATGGGAAGATGTAATTGGCGCTCAAGGTATGTTCCCAGTTCAAGGTAAAAGTGTTAAATCTAAATTATTCAGCGTATCCGACTGTCAAGCAATCGTTAAAAAAGCGATAGTTGAGAGATTGAAACATGCGTATCAAATTAAAGGTTGGATCGATGAAACAGGTAGCAAATACCAAGTTGAAGTATCATTGCTGAAAGACGAAGCTTTATTAACAATCGACACTTCAGGTTCAGGACTTCATAAAAGAGGTTACCGTTTAGCACAAGGTGACGCACCTATGAAAGAAACATTAGCTGCAGCACTTGTTAGATTAACAAATTGGAGCGGTGAAACACCATTTATAGATCCATTCTGTGGTTCAGGTACACTTGCAATAGAAGCAGCACTCATCGCTCAAAATATTGCACCAGGATTTAACCGTGAGTTTGCGAGTGAAGATTGGGATATCATACCAGAAGGGTTGTATGACCAATTAAGACAAGAAGCAGATGAAGCGGCATTATATGATAAAGAAATTAATATCATAGCAAGCGATATCGATCCTAAAATGGTTGAAGTTGCGAAAGACAACGCAACAGAAGTTGGGTTAGGGGACATCATTCAATTTAAAGTTCAAGATGTTCATAACCTAGAAGTACCAGAAGGACCCGTTTCAATAATTGGGAACCCACCATATGGCGAACGTATCGGTGAACGAAGTGAAGTAGAAGCAATGTACAAACACTTAGGCGAAATCATGAAACAAAACGACCAAGCATCATTATATATGCTTACAAGCTATAAAGAATTCGAACCATTAGTAGGTAAGAAAGCCACAAAAAGAAGAAAACTCTTTAACGGCTATATCGAATGTACGTACTATCAATATTGGGGCAAACGAAATAAATAGATAGTAAGAAAGAGGAAACCACCTGCAGAGCAGGTGGTTTTTTGGTTTGGAGAATAGTGGGGATGTATGGTTTGGACTAGATTTAATATCTCTTGGCTTAAGTTGGACGTTAAGCCATGACTTGGGTTATCTCTTGGCTTTATTCAGACATTAAGCCACGACTTAGACGATCTCTTGGCTTTATTAGGACATTAAGCCATGACTTGGCTCATCTCTTGGCTTTATTAGGACATTAAGCCATGACTTGGCTCATCTCTTGGCTTAATTAGAGCGTTAAGCCATGACTTGAGCTGTCTCTTGGCTTAATATGGACGTTAAGCCATGACTTGTACTATTTCTCGACTAATCACCATACTTATCCAACATATTAGACTAGAGATATTCATTACAAACACCACCCAACCCCCACAAAAGAAGACTGGCAACGCATCTTCTAAAGATTTGTTGCCAGTCTTCCTATTATTCATCATTGTATGAAAGTTCTTAGTTAAATATATTAATTTAGTATTACCAAAGTTTGCCTTCTCCTAATCCTTTGGCTCCTGGTGCTGGATCTGTGAACATTTGTCCGATAGGGACTGTATATGCGATTAAGATAAGCAATACTGTCACGATGATTAAGAATCTCCAGTTCTCAACAAATTTAATGACTGGTTGTTCTTCGTCCAATGCTTCTGATACTGGATATTCTTCTTCGCCTTTAGGTGATAAGAAGGCTAAGTGTATAAACACCATTACGACTAATATTATAGAAATAAATAAAATTGTTCCCCCAACTGCTTGTAGTACTTGATATGGTATCCATTCAGCAGCTTGTTTAGCACCGCCATATTCTGAATATGTTGATCTTCTTGGTGCACCTTTTACTAATCCAACATAGTGCATTGCGCCACTCATAATTGTCATACCGATCGCCCAAGTATAACCTTGCATAAGTGCTAATTTATTTGTGAATTTAGTTAGTTTTCTACCTGTACAATGAGGTATTAACCAGTACATAATTCCAAAGAATGTCATGATGACCGCTGAAGCGATTGTTAAATGGAAGTGTCCAGTTACCCAAATTGTATTGTGAATTAATCCGTTCATTTGTGCAGATGCGTTTACTAATCCACCTGCGCCACCTGGGATAAAGGCTAACATACCTAAGAATGGTAATACGAATCTTGCGTCATTCCATGGTAAAGATTTAAACCATGTAAACAATCCTTTATAGCCTTTAGAACGACCGTAATTTTCAAATGTTGCAAACAAACTAAATGCTGTCATCAATGAAGGAATGACAACCATAAACGTTAATACAACTTGTAAGTATTTCCATGTATCATCAATACCTGGTTCAACTAATTGGTGATGTATCCCAACAGGAATACTGAAGAATAAGAATAGCATAAATGACATTCTTGCTAAATTGTCTGAGAATGCTTTTGCACCAATAATTTTCGGGATAATTGCATACCAACACATATAAGCTGGTAATAACCAAAAATAAACAAGTGCATGACCAAAATACCAAAATAATGTTCTACTTAATGTTACGTCTACTCTTTCAACTAAACCTAATGACCAAGGAATTAATTGAAGAAGTACTGTTGCAGCAACACCTAATGAACATACAATCCACATTACCCCGTTAATTGCTACCATGTAGCTCAGTAGGGGAGATTTCTTACCTGGATTCTTCTTCTTAAACTCTACATATTTTAAAATTTGTCCAACTGTAGAAATCCAGCTACCTACAACAACAAGCGCCATACCAATATAGAAAATAGCATGTGCTTTTAATGGTGCATAAAAAGTATATAAAACAGTGGCTTTGTTTAATAGAACCATTGTTGCTGCCATGAGCGTACCAATAATCATTACCCAAAATCCAACCCAACCGAACTTTCTTTGTACAGACGTTAAATGTCCAGATGTCTTAGCTACTGCAGAAAATTGAAAGCCTAAGATAAAGAAAGTTGTCAGTACCAATGCTAATACGATACCGTGCACTGTTAAGATTTGATAATAAGAAATTTGTTTAGGTAATTGTAAATATCCTGATCTTACTAATGTTTGTAACAAACCTGCTAATCCCCCAAGGACTAAACAACCAATAGCTACATACATATGCGCCATTACAAGTCTGCTATCATTCTTATTTAATCGTGTTATCATTTTTTATCCACAACCTTTATCATCGACTTCATATCTGCATGTCCGATACCACAATATTCATTACAGATGATTAAATATTCGCGTTTCTCATTGAATGTCTTGTAATATTCACTAATATGTCCAGGTTCTAACATCATGTTGACGTTTGTGCCTGGTAAACTAAATCCATGCAAAGTATCTTTACTTGTCGCAATGATTTTTACTTTTGAACCTTTAGGAATTTCGACTTTACCCGGCTGATAATTGAAAGCTGAAGCAAGAATAACTAATTCATAGTCATAATCTTTGCCGCTAACTTTGTGTAAACCTGGTTTGTTGAAAGGTTCGATTTGATCGACTTTATCAGGATTAACATAGTCTCTACCAGAAGCGGCTGGCGTATGTCCATTATGCAAACCTGTAATCATCAAAATTGTTAAGAAAATGACTAATGAGCTAATGCCGACTTTTAGCCATAACTTTTCGTATTTATGCACAGATTTCACCCCTTAAATTCTTACTAAAAATAAAATAAAACAAATTACCCATAATACTGCAAAGATGCCTCCCAATGTGAAGACTGAATACAGTGTGCCTCTTAAATCCAGATCATCATGAGAGTGGTCATCAGTCTTCTTGTTTAGGTCATTATTTTGGACTGTCATTTTATTCATCCTTTCTTATATTCTCTTCATTATTTATAATAGAATAGAGATTAAAAAATTAATGTGATGTAAATCACACTATTTAAATTATTTGTGTAAAAATAAAGGGGAATTAAAATGGATCGTAATCAAGCATCATTAGATTTACTTTATAAATTAAAAAAAGAAATCGAAAAGTCATCTAACCAACCATTAATTAAACAAATCAATGAAATGATTAAAAAAATATATAACGAACAATATACAGTGAGTTTTGTCGGACATTTTTCAGCAGGGAAATCTACATTAATTAACAATGTTATCGGACAAAATATATTACCAAGTTCTCCTGTTCCTACAACCAGTAACACAGCGCAACTGATTTCTTCAGACAAAAACAGCATTTCCGTTAATTTAAACAACAATCAATATACAGTCGTAGATAATCAAGAAGATGTTAAAAGGCTTAATACTGAAGATAGAGAAGTGGAATCTATTGAAATTGAATTTACATCAGATAAATTCAATAAAGGCTTTACTTTCCAAGATACACCTGGTGTCGATTCAATGAGTGACAATCATAGAGAAAGTGCTTTTCAATATTTGCTGACATCTAATTATGTATTTTATACAGTCGACTATAACCATGTGCAGTCGGATATGAATTTTAATTTTATTAAATCCTTAAACAAGCTGGATATTCCGGTGATATTGGTTGTCAACCAAGTGGATAAACATGACGAAGATGAAATCTCGTTTGATACTTATAAAAATCGTGTCAACAAAGCCGTTACAGATTGGAAATTGAATTTAGAGAAGATATTTTATGTATCTAAATATGATACGCCTAACAATGAGAAGCAGTTATTTAATCAATATATCCATCAGCTTGATCAACAACGTACGGAACACCAAGTGTTTATAGACCGTGTAACGAATTACATTAAACAAGAACAGCTGAAATATATTAATCAACATATGGAAACGATTCTTTCTGATATTGATTCTACTGAAGAAACATTCGATGATGATTATCAAGCTTATAAAGAAAAATTCAACGTCCAAAGTGAACAATCATTAATTCAAGATAAAGATCAATTCACTTCAAATTTAAAAGAAAAGCGCAAAGAGATTTTAGATAACGCTTATTTGATGCCTTATGAAATGCGAGAAACGATTCGACATTATTTAGAAACAACTGCTAAAGACTATAAAGTGAAAGGGCTATTTAATAAAGATAAGAAGAAAGCGATGATTCAAGATGAAACGCTTGAACAAGTGAAAGAAGCTTTAGACATCAAAATTCATGATGAAATTACGAAAGTTTGGATTAAATCATTAGAGAACTTAAACAAATACATTCAAGATGCAGACTTATTCGAGAAAATCATCAACCAGCAATATACGATTAGTAAAGAAGAATTAAGTGGTCAAGTACAAGAGCAAACATCGATTACAAATGATTACGTGTTAATTTATTCTAAAGGCATTACAGAAATGATTAATCGAAAAATACGCAATGAAACAAATCAATTAATAGAGGAAATCGTTAATTCGAGTGAAGTGCATAACGAGTCTAATGAAGAAACAAATCAATTAAATGAATATGAAACATATGTTGAATTTAAGAATTTAAAAACATCACTTATCACAAACAATTATCAACATTATTATATTCATCTTGATGAATCTATCGATAAATTAATAGATAGACATTTTATTCATATAAATGACCTTGACCTAGAAGATAAGAAAGAAACGAAACAACAATTCAAAGAAGTTCAAACGGAACATCGAGAAAATAATCTGCAACAACTTAAAGAACAAATCAATCATTTAAAGAAACTACCTTTATTTGAAGGTGAAGTTCATAATATCGAAAGTCAAGTCGAAAGAATAGAGCATAACATCACAAAGATTGCTGTATTCGGAACATTTAGTGCAGGTAAGAGTAGTTTAATTAATGCTATCTTGCAAAAGCCCGTGCTACTAAGTTCACCGAATCCAACGACAGCAAGTATTACTGAAATTAGTTACGGTACTGAACAAGAAGTGACGTTTAAGACTTATGAGCAATTATTAGAAGAAATTAATCATATAACAGAGTTCGCCAATAAACAGTACTCAACAATTGAATCGTTTATTGAAGATAAAGATATTAAACAACATCCTTCATTATCTAGTAATCATTTAGCATTCTTTGAAGCAATTGAGACGAACTTTAATCATTACAATGATATCTTAAAAGAAGGCAAATCTGTCACCTTCGATATAGAAGAATTAGAAAAGTTAACAGCAGATGATACACATGCTGCATTTGTACACAAAATTAATTTAAGACTTGAAGAAGCATGGTTAAAAGACAAGATTATAATCGATTCACCAGGACTTAATTCAAATAACCAAAGACATACGAGAGAGACTGAACAAATTATTGCATCAAGTGACTTAATTATTTATGTAAGTTATTATAATCACGCCTTTACTGATAAAGACGGTGAGTTCTTAACTTACATGCGTGATATGAATAATTTACAACAATCACAAGGTTTGAAATTTGTTATTAACGCCATTGATTTAGCAGAATCTGAAGAAGATAAACAAGCTGTTATATCTTATGTAGAATCATCATTAGATGCATTGAACATTAAGCCAGAGTGTTATCCAGTTTCAAGTAAACAAGCACTAAAATCACATGATGACGAGTTCAAACGACTTATGGACGCGTTAGACCACTTTGTTAAAGTTGAAAGTAAGCAAGTTCTAAAGTCGCAAGTAGAATCTAGAATTAAACAACTGACGAATGAATTAGAACAAATGGTGCATACGTATAGACAAGATAAAGCACAACTTGAAAAGAGAAAATCAACTTTACTCAGTTATAAAGATAAACAGAACTTCACTAATCAAATTGTGATTAAATCACATCATCAACTTGAAAAAGAAATTCACGATCAACTGTATTACTTGAAAGACAGATTGAATATTCAACTTAATGATATCGTCAAAAAACATTTCAATACATCAACTGTAACGGATCAATTTAAACAATCTCTTCAAATGAGTACGAAATATTATGTAGATGATTTAAATCAGAAATTAAGTCTAGAAAGCTCGCTTATCGTAGAAAGATTGAAGAATTTTTATGCGAGAACATTTGATGATTTATTAACACCAACAATTGTTGAATTAAATGATGCTTCTATTTTAATCTCTAAGTTTAAACATGACTTTGAAAATGAAATCAATCCAGAACCGATTAGCATTCAAGTTCAAGATATTGCGAAACAAACGATTAGTTCAGTGAGTAAGAAAGATTTAATTAAGACATCTAAAGTAAAAGAAACGCAAAATGCAATTTTAAATGATACAATGAAGCTTATCGACCATCCAATCGTGACGTTTAATGAAGCGTTAACTAAAAATTTGGCACATTATGATACAATAGGTGAGTCGTACATCGATCAATATAATCAAGAGACGATTCATCTTATTGAAGATTACTTATCTGTAAATATTGATAATGATGTCATAGAAAAAATCGAAAACGTCTTAAAAGAGATATAAAGGAGCACAATATGAGTAACAAAATATTATTAATAGATGGTATGGCTTTATTATTTAGACATTTTTATGCTACAAGCATTCATAAACAATTTATGAGAGATTCTAAAGGGATTCCGACGAATGCTGTACAAGGATTTATTAGACATTCTTATACAGTGATCAATGATATTAAACCGACACATGTTGCTGTATGTTGGGATATGGGATCTAAGACTTTCAGAAATGATATGTTTGAAGCATATAAATCAAATAGAGTTGCACCACCTGAAGAAATGATTCCACAATTTGATAGAGCGAAAGAAATCGCTGAGAAATTAGGACTACTCAATTTAGGTATTACGAATTATGAAGCGGATGATGTTATCGGGACAATTAGTAAACGCGCTCAAGAAAAAGGACACGAAACATATGTTGTGAGTGGTGATCGTGACTTATTACAATGTATTAATACAGATGTGAATATATGGCTGACGAAAAAAGGATTCAATATTTACAATAAATATGATATTCATAAATTTAGAGAAGAATATGGTTTAGAGCCTCATCAATTAGTTGATGTTAAAGCATTTATGGGTGACACAGCTGATGGTTATCCAGGTGTTAAAGGTATCGGTGAGAAAACGGCGATTAAATTGATACAACAATATCAATCTGTTGAAAATGTTCTTGAAAACATTAATGAATTAACAGCAAGTCAACAAAAGAAAATCATCACATATCGAGATGACTTAGCTATGTCGAAACAACTTGCACAAATTCATACAGATGTACCATTAGCAACTGAAGATTTACTGAATCAAATGACATATCATCATGAAATCGAACAATCAATCGAAATCTGTAATGAACACGAATTATTCGTATCAAGTAAATATTTAACAACAAACTTCTTATAATTAAACGCAAAAAGCATATCACGCGCCGTCGTGATATGCTTTTTATTTATGTTTTAATTGTTTTCTTAAGGCAGTTTGTGCCAATTGATTCGCTTCTTTATTTTGAGCTCGTGGAATCCACTTTACAAATATTAAATCAAATTGACGTTCTAATTCTTTAAATAGCTCGAAGTAGGGTTTGAACGTAGGATTTTTGACATAATCTTTATCAATACTATCAGCTATTAATTTCGAATCTGTATAAATCAATGCATTACCAACTTCTAATTCAATTGCATGTTGAATAGAGAAGATTAATGCTTCCCATTCAGCACGATGATTATCCATTTCACCTAGATAAGATGTGAAATGATGTCTCGCATCATCCGTAATAATGACGCATGCACAACAACTTTCTCCAGGATTGCCTTTAGAAGCGGCGTCAAAATATATTTGCGGCATTTCAATCAACTCTTTCAAATTATTTACCTTCTCATCTAATTTACACGAACGATAAACAGACTTCAATAAATGGTTATAATACTTTTCATTCCGACTTAATAATTCTCCATCAAAATTGTACATAATATTGTAAGTTGTAAAAATTGTATATAAAAATTATAGAGTTTATTATAAATAGTATTTGAAACTGACATTAAAAGTGATATACTATTTCAGAACGAAATTTAATTTTGTTCATATCTTATGTGTGAATAATTATAACGAAAGGAGAGTTAATTACGCACGACCATTCACATATTAATAGTGTGCACTTCACTCATATATCTGAGATTCATTAATAGAATATATACTGAACACATTACTAATGAGATAGAGACAAAATAGTAACGGGGGAACTCAGCCATGAGTAAAGTTGCCTTTTATGAAATTTTATAGTAAAGGGGCTTGCTAATGGATAAGCAACGGAAATTACAGAAATTTAGTATCCGTAAGTACACAGTAGGAACGTGTTCGATACTAATCGGTACGCTTATATTCTTAGGCTTACCAACTCATGATGCATTTGCATCGGAAAATGTAATTCAAAAACATGCACAAGAAGAAAAAGCAGAAGACAATTCAACAGATCCAGTTGATGAAGCATCTGCAATAGAAGAATCATCAAATGTAGAAGGAACTAAAGAAATCGGTACAGCTGAAACACCAGCAGAACAACCAAAAGAAGAAGCAATTACCGAAGCACCTACAGTTGATGAAACAACACAAGATACAACAACTAACGAAGAAACAACAACAGAAGATAAATCAACTACAGAAACAGCATCAACAGAAGAAGCAACTCAAGTTGATACAGTAGCACCAGAAGCTGCTAAAGTTGAAACTGTAGAAAAAGCAGAACAACCAAAAGCTGAATCAATCGAAGTAGCTAAAGAAGAAACAAGTATTGAAGAAACAGCAGAAACTACAGCTCCAACAAGTAATACCGAAGATGTAGTACAACCATCAAGTGTTGAAGAAACACCTGCAGTAGATACACCAACAGTTGAAGCAACAGTTACAAATACAATTTCTGATGTAGATGCAAACAGCGTATCATCCAAATCACTTGAAGATATCGTTAACAACCAAAACAAAGACAAAGTTGAAGCAACAACATTAGAACAACCTTCAAGACAAGCACCTAGAACAGGTGAAAATTACAGCAGCGTATTTAGAGCAGCAGTGTTACAAACGCGAAATGTTAGTAATTATAACCAATTATTAGCTGCACTCAACGATAGAAATGTAGGGAAAATTGTATTTAATAATGATATTACTATGCCTAACCCAACTAAAAATATTTTCGGCGTAAAAAATGATTCTCAAAAACTTAATCTAAATGCTGCTAGAGCAGTTACTATCGATTTAAATAAGCATTTATTTGATACTGCCAAGAATTATTTTGAAATGGATACGAATGGTAAAAACCAACCAGGTTGGAATATCACATTTAGTAATGGCCATATTAATACACAAGATAATCGACCAGGTAGTGGTAGAAGACCAAGAGGACTTATTCAATACGGTTCAAATAGTCATGACCAAATTATTAATTTTAGAGATATAAGTCATACTGGCGTCACATTAGTAAACGATGAAAATCTAAAAGTTAATATTTCCGGTGAATTTACAAGTCATCAGACAGGGAAATTAGGTGCTAATGAAAATTTAACTATTGCAGCCAATGAAATAAGAATTAGTAACGGTAGTACTATTAACATGACTATGACAGGTGAAGGTAAAGTCTTCAAACTTTATACAACTCGTGAAGTTAACGAAAGAGATAAGCTGAAAGGTATACTTGCTTTTGGAGATAATACTAAAGTTAATATAGAAGCTTACGATCCTAAGTTCTATGACTACGGTAATAATTCACAAGATATCTTTTATGTTGAAGGCAAAGGTTCACGTATAACTTTTGGTGATAATAATAAAATCACTTTAAAAGGACAAGATATTTTTAATTTTGATTCCGAATACGCTATGGTTTCCTTTGGAGAAAATAACACTGTAAATGTTGATCAAAGAGGTAATGGTCAAATTATAAATATGCATGATAATTCGGATTTTGAATTAGGAAGAGGAACTCAATTTTTAGCTACTTCAAACGGTAAGATTAATCAAGGACGTCCAAGTCCTCGTGACAATACTTTAGTTAGATTCAAAGCAATTAGCCGCCTAATAATTAAAGAAGATGCTACTTTTAAATTAGATGCAATTAACCATTTAAGAAATGCAAATACTGGTAAGGTTCATAGTCATAATGCGCTTTTCGTAATGGAAGGATGGAGAGGCGCAGCATCTGAAATTATACTTAAAAATAACGCTACTTTTGATTTACGTACTGATAATACTGATTTTGACCACTCTGAAGTATTAGTTTTACCAAATTTATCTTCTAATGATACAAGTTTAAAAATCGAAGGTACTGCAAAATACGTGAATATTCAACGTACTGCTACAACACGTCATCCAAATAAAAATACTGCAATGATTTATGGTGATGGTAAGGCTATTATTACATGGAAAGGTGACCACCGTGTAATGACGTGGAATACTAACCACTTAAGTGATAAAAACAAAACTTATGAAAACTTAGTTAATGGCGATACTTCAAACCCTGATCATGTATGGAACAATATTAATAATTTTACAGCAAGATTATATAATCATGAACTTACTGTAGAATCACTAAGTGATCCTAAAAACCCAGATGCAAGTAGTAGAAATACACCTTTAAGTAATATCGATCGTAATACTTCAAATCATAAAAATATTTCAAGCATGAATGCTGGTGATATTACTAGATTTGTTTTAATTGGGCATGATGTAGAATTAACTTCAATTGAAGAGAGAAACACAGTATTTACAGCAATACAAGATGAATCTAAGCAAAAAGGCGAACATAATATTACTCAAGAAGGACGTGACGGACTTCGTACAAAATATACTACAAGATTAAAAAACAACGAGGGTAATGGTTATGTTACTTCTTCATATATCAGAGATAAAAATGGAAATCCTATTACACCTATTGAAAAACATGTAGATGTAAATACACTTGAAGTAACAGAAGAAGATATAGAATTCAAGACAATTTATGAAGCTGATACTATAAAATTGACTACTGAGCCAAATGAAACAATCCAAGAAGCTATAAATGGTAAAAAGAAAGTTTCTACTGTATATAAATTGAATGAGGAAACTGGTGAGTTAATTGAAACTGTTGAAACAGCTGAAGATGGTACTCAAACAAATCCTGTTGTAACTGAAGAAACTCTTTTAGAAAAGCAAGATAAAATTATTAAAGTAGGGGCTAAAGAGGTAACAACAGAAGATATTCAGCCTACAGTTGAATATGAAGATGATCCAAATTTACCTAGTGGCATTGAAGAAGTCGCTGATGAAGGTATTCCTGGTAAGAAAACTGTTACGACTATTTATAATATTGATCCTGAAACAGGTAATAGAACTACAGTAGCAAATACTAACGAAGAAATATCAAAAGAGCCAACTAGAAAAATTGTTAAGCGTGGTATTGGAACAAATGCTGACCTAAATACTCCTGGATACAGTGACACACCAAGAGAAACTAAACCTGGTAAGGCTGTTGATGTACCACAAAATGATGATACAGAGTTACCTGCTGGTACTAAATTCAGTATTCCTAGTGACCGCGTACCAGCTGGTTGGACGGCTACTATTAACCCAGATAATGGTAATGTAACAGCTACACCTCCAGCTGATGCAGCATCAGGTACTACTGCTGATATTCCAGTTGAAGTGACTTATCCTGATGGTACTAAAGATACTGCTACTGCTAAAGTTACAGTAGTTCCGAACGAAGCTCAGGGTAATAATCCAAACTACGGTAATGAGCCGGTTCCTACAAAACCTGGTGTAGCTAAAAATGTGCCTCAAACTGGTGATAATACTTTGCCTCCTGGTACAACTTATGAAATTCCTGATGGTGCTAAAATTCCTGACGGTTGGACTGCTACAGTTGATCCTAATACTGGTGTTGTGACTGTTACACCTCCTGATTACTCAAGTAATGGAGATTCAGCTAATATTCCTGTAAAAGTTAAGTATCCAGATGGTTCTTCTGACGATACAACTGTTCCAATTAAAGTAGTTACAAATCAAGCTGAAGATCATACTCCAGGATACGAAGATCAAACTACTATTCCTGGTAAAACTCTTGAGGTATCACAATCTGGAGATAAAAAGTTACCATCTGGTACTAAGTTTGAAATTCCTGAAGATAGTGTTCCTGATGGTTGGATTGCTACAGTTGATCCTATTACTGGTGTAGCGACTGTTACCCCTCCTGCTAATTCTAATGGAGATGAATCAGAAAGAATTACTGTTTTAGTTAAATATCCAGATGGTACTTCTGAAGAAACTGAATTTATAGTTGAATTATCAATACCTAACAGTACAGCTTACCAGCCAACTTATGGAAAAGAACCAATTCCAGTCAAACGCGGTACAGCTACTGAGGTTTCTCTAAAAGATAATGATGCGCCAAAAGGTAGTGTATTTGAAATAGATGAAAAGAGTGTACCTAATGGTTGGACTGCTACAATTAATCCTGAAACAGGTGCTATAACTGTTACATCTCCAACAAATATACCAAGTGGAACCGTACAAGATTTTGGAGTTTTAGTTAAGTATCCAGATAGTACTTCTGAATTAATACCTGTGAAGGTGATAGTAGACGACAGCAATAACAGCTCTGATGATAACGGAGGTTCTGATGCGAACCCTGATTCGAACAATGGTTCTGACTCTGCTGCAGACAGCAACTCAGACTCTAACTCAAACAGTGGCTCTGATATGAACTCTGATTCTAACAACGATTCTGGTTCTAACATTGATAGTTCTTCTGATTCAGACGCTAATAATTCAGGTTCTAACACAGACAGCAGTTCTGACAGTCAATCTGATAAAGATTCTAACTCAGCTAATGACAGCAACTCAGACTCTAACTCTAACAGTGGTTCTGACATGAACTCTGATTCTAACAACAACTCAGGTTCTGATGCAAATCCTGATTCGAACAATGGTTCTGACTCTGCTGCAGACAGTAATTCAGCTAATGATAGTTCTTCTGATTCTGAAGCTAATGGCGGTTCTGATTCTAGCTCAACTTCAGATGCTAACAGTAATTCTGATTCAGACTCTAATTCAAACAGTGGTTCTGACACAAGCTCTGACGCTAACAATAATTCAAATTCTAACACTGATAGCAGTTCTGAAAACCATTCTAACAAAGATTCTAACTCTGCTAATGACAGCAGTTCGGACTCTAATGACAACACTGGATCTGATGCAAATCCTGATTCAAATAATGGTTCTAGTTCTGCTACAGATAGCAACTCAGATAGTAACACTAACAGCGGTTCTGATAGTCAATCCGATAAAGATTCTAACTCTGATACTGACAGTAACTCAGCTACTGATAGTAGTTCTGACTCTAACAATGACTCAGGTTCTAACACTGATAGTAGTTCTGATAGTCAATCTGACAAAGATTCTAATTCAGCTAATGACAGCAGCTCTGACTCAGACTCTAACTCAAACAGTGGCTCTGACATGAACTCTGATTCTAACAATAACTCAGGTTCTAATACAGACAGCGGCTCAGACTCTAATTCAAATAGCGGTTCTGATTCAGACGCTAATAATTCAGGTTCTAACACAGACAGCAGCTCAGACTCTAATTCAAATAGCGGTTCTGATTTAGCTACAGACAGCAGCTCTGATAGTAACTCAACTTCAGGTGACAATAGTACATCTAACTCAGACTCTAACTCTAATAGTGGATCTGACATGAACTCTGATTCAAACAACAACTCAGGTTCTAACACTGATAGTAGTTCTGATTCAGACGCTAATAATTCAGGTTCTAACACAGACAGCAGCTCTGACAGTCAATCTGATAAAGATTCTAATTCAGCTAATGACAGTAGCTCTGACTCAGACTCTAACTCAAACAGTGGCTCTGACATGAACTCTGATTCTAATAACGATTCTGGTTCTAACACTGATAGTAGTTCTGACAGTCAATCTGATAAAGATTCTAATTCAGCAAATGACAGCAGTACTGACTCTAACACTAACAATGGTTCTGATACAGCTACAGACAGCAGCTCTGATAGTAACTCAACTTCAGATGACAACAGTTCTTCTGATAGTGACAGTAATTCAGGCTCAACTTCAGATAGCAACACTGATAGCAGCTCTGACTCTAACAGTACTTCAAATTCTAGCTCTGATTCTGATTCAGACAAAGATACTGATGGAGATGGAATTGCTGACAAAGATGACACTGACATCGATGGTGATGGTGTAAGTAACGAAGATGAAAAACTTATTGGTACTGATCCAAACAACCCTGATACTGACGGTAACGGTGTAAGTGATGGTGACGAAGACCACGATAGTGATGGTGTTCCGAACAAAGATGAATCTGATCATAAATCTGATACACCTACTGATAAAGACGGTGACGGTAAACCTGATATCTCAACTCCGAAGGATACTGATGGCGATGGCATCACAGATAAAGATGACAATGACATCGATGGTGACGGCGTAAGTAACGAAGACGAAAAACTTATTGGTACTGATCCAAACAACCCTGATACTGATGGTAATGGCGTAAGTGACGGTGACGAAGACCACGATAGCGACGGTATTCCAAATAAAGATGAGTCTGATCCATCTTCAGATCAACCAACTGACAAAGATG